>NZ_GL636090.1 GCF_000186445.1 Streptococcus agalactiae ATCC 13813 | reverse complement strand
CTAATAGTAACCAATTATTGTCTAACTGGGGTTGTGAAAGATAAATTATCAGAGCCCTTACATTACTACACGAAAGGGTGGAGCAACTCCTTTGATCTAGATAAAATTAAGCAATTTTCTAAACAGAATATGAGTTCTTACAAATATCAGTATCATTTTGAAAATAATATTCTAAAAGCTGTTAAATCAGGTAGTGAATTTCTTTTGAAAGAAACAGTGGAACACTTTAGCAATTCTATCGTACCTATAATCAGTGGAGATGAATTGCGATCTGAAAAAAACTACTCCATCATGATTTATGATCGTCTCTCACAGGCTACCATCCAAGCAGGACTTGATATCGAAACAGCTTATCGAGCACGAGATCGTTTTATAAAAGAAACGAGTCAACTATAAGTCTAAATGAAGTTTTAAAATTACGTGATACTGCTATCTTATTCTATACTCAACAAGTTCATTCTTTAAAAAAACATCTCGAAACCCCTCATTCTCAAACTATTGTCGCAGTGATTCGATATCTTGAAAATAATCTAAATCGCTTTATTAAAACAGAAGAAATAGCTAAAGAATGTCACATGAGTGAATCGAAGTTACG
>NZ_GL636089.1 GCF_000186445.1 Streptococcus agalactiae ATCC 13813 | reverse complement strand
CGATAAGTCTATAAGATTTGAAAATATGTTATGATAGAAAAAAGTTAATAATTTATTTTGGAGGTTTTTGTGTCATTTATTATTAAAAAAGGCAAAATTTTAGCTTTGCTAATAGCATTTTTAGTTATTAATCAACTTGTTCCTATATTGGCTGTGTGGCTCCTAAAGAATCACTATCAAACGCCTTTTACTAGTATATTGTTAATTGGCTTAGAATTACTTATTATTGCTCTTTTCCTTTATTATGCCAAGGTTAAACAAATAATCAGATGGAAAGTATTATTGACAAGGAAAGCATTAGTTACTATTCTCTTAGGTTGGTTATCATTGAGGGTTCCACAAATTATTGGTTACCTCATTATGACTATGCAAGGGGTTAAAGATACAGCAAATCAAACAGTAATTATGGAATTAACAAAGCAACTTCCACTAGCTTTGATGTTAATTTTTGCCATAATTGGTGCCCCTATTATGGAAGAAATTATATTTCGCTATATTATCCCTAAAGAACTTTTTGCGAAACATCAAAAATGGGGTTTTGTAATCGGTACTTTAGCTTTTGCTCTTATTCATTCCCCTTCTGATATAGGTAGTTTTATTATTTATGCTGGGATGGGTGCTATTTTATCTTTTGTTTATTATAAAACTGAGCACTTAGAATATAGTATAATGGTTCATTTTATTAACAATGCTCTTGCTTATAGCGTGTTAATCAGTACAATGATGAATAACTAAAAAAACTTTGAGCAATTTGCTCAAAG
>NZ_GL636088.1 GCF_000186445.1 Streptococcus agalactiae ATCC 13813 | reverse complement strand
GAAGTCGATGCACAAGCTAAATTTATGAGTGATCAGTTGGAGAAGGAAATTGCTAAAGATAGGGAAAAACATGGAAAAAAGTCGCTAGGAATCGCCAAAGAAAAAGAGCCCATAAGTAAGAAAATCTCTACAACCGACCCTGATAGTGGTTGGTTTCATAAGGGAGAACATAAGCAAGTTTTTGCTTATAATGCCCAGGTAGCTTGTGATAAGTATGGTTGGGCACTAGGCTATAGTATCCACGCAGGGAATGTCCATGATAGTCAGGCATTTCCTGAACTCTTTGACAAAATCAAAGCATTGACTCCTCACTATCTCATCGCTGATTCTGGTTATAAAACTCCAAGCATCGCGCATTACCTATTAACTATAGGTATCATACCAGTTTTTTCTTATACTAGACCTCGTAGTAAAAAGGGTATGCTTCGGCTAAAAGACTTTATTTATGATGAGTATTATGATGTTTACCTCTGTCCAGAAAATCACCCCTTATCCTATTCAACGACTACTCGAGATGGCTATCGTGAGTATAAAAGTAATCCAGCTGTATGCCAGTCTTGTCCCTTATTATCGGTTTGTACCCAATCAAAAAACCATCAAAAAGTAATCACTCGTCATCTCTGGAAAGATGATTTAGAGGTCTGTGAAGACATCCGACACCAAAGAGGGATGAAGGAACGCTATCAACAGCGCAAAGAAACCATTGAGCGTTTGTTTGGAACAGCTAAAGAATACCACAACTTACGTTACACGAGATTAAGAGGAAAGTCCAAAATGGAGGCAACCCTTGGGCTGACTTTAGCGTGCTTAAATATGAAAAAATATAGTAAGATAATGGCTGGAATAGTCTTTTTAGTTTGCCTAAAAGTGATCATATCAAGACCAATTGTGATAACAATAGTAAAAGAAAAGACAAGCTGGATTAACATTCCAGTTTGTCTTCAATCT
>NZ_GL636087.1 GCF_000186445.1 Streptococcus agalactiae ATCC 13813 | reverse complement strand
TAATTTGTAAAATTAAGCTAGACAGAAAAAAGCCATTTATGTTAGGCTCAGATAAACACCACATTTGTCTGAAAGGAACTAACATAAATGACCTATACCCATCTTACCACAAATGAACTTGTCATGATAGAGGCTTATTACAAAGAAGGAATAGCCGTTAGCCATATTTGTCAATCCCTCAAAAGATCAAGACAAACGATTCATAAGGTCATTGCTTATCTCAAGGCTGGCCACACTGCTTATGATTACTACAAGGACTACAAAGCTAACAAGAAACGTTGTGGTCGTCGTCAGACCCAACTCACTCAAAGTGAACAAGATTTTATTCAAAGGCATTTAGAACTTAATTGGAGTTTGGATGTTGTCAAAGGAACTTATCCCGATAAAATCCCTTGTTCTATGAGAACTCTTTATCGCCTAGCTGACCGTGGTATCTTCAAGAAAGCTGATTTACCATGGAAGGGAAAACGCAAACCAAATGGTATAGCCGAAAAACGTGGCAAACAAGCTTTTAGGAGGGATATCCGTGAGCGTTCAGAAATCTATCCAGATTTTGATACAGAATTTGGACATCTTGAAGGAGATACAATCGTTGGTAAACATCACAAAAGTGCTGTTGTCACCTTGGTAGAGAAGCAATCTAAAGCTATTATCACACTTCAAACCAATGGTCGAAAAGCTAGCGACATTGAGCAGTCACTAAATAGATGGCTGTCACAATTCCCAAAACATCTCTTTAAATCTGTCACTTTTGATTGTGGGAAAGAATTCTCTAATTGGAAGACAATAGCCAACCAACACGACATTGATATTTTCTTTGCGGATCCAGGTTGCCCTGGTCAACGTGGGTTAAATGAACATTCAAATGGTTTATTAAGACGTCATGGACTACCAAAGCAAATGGATTTCAATGGTATTCCTCAGAAATATTTATCAGCTATCACTGATAAACGAAATAGAATTCCTAGGAAATCTTTAAATTATCGAACACCATATCAGGTTTTTCTGAGTTACGTAAAATGTCTAGCTTAATTTGACAATTTGGG
>NZ_GL636086.1 GCF_000186445.1 Streptococcus agalactiae ATCC 13813 | reverse complement strand
GGGAGTCGAACCCACGTCCAAACATCTGCTAATATATTTGTCTACAACTATAGGTTATGTATTGATTTAACTAGGTGATGACACATAACTCAAGCCCTCACATAGCGAGTCTATAAATCTCTTTTTAACTAACTAGACAGTAGCCAAACGTAGTTTGCTGATAAATAAGACCTTCTAGCAAAACGCAAACAATCTTGTGAAGATCACGCAGGCTGTTTTTTAGGCAGCTAATGCGTAAGAATTTGTATTTTTTGCAGTTATATTTAACTGGCATTTTACATCTGCCGATGAGTCGCAAAATATACCTCATAATGCCTGTCGAATCCGTAACGACCCCAAAAGTAGAATAAAGCATAAAAACTTACCAATATAGTATAACAAATACTATTTAAAATAGCAAAAATTTAACAGTTGTGTTATGATTAAAGCATGAATATGAAATTATCAAAACGTTACCGCTTTTGGCAGAAGGTCATTAAGGCTTTGGGTGTCTTAGCGTTAATAGCGACCCTTGTCTTAGTTGTTTATTTGTACAAACTTGGTATTTTGAATGATAGCAATGAATTAAAAGACCTAGTACACAAGTATGAATTTTGGGGTCCAATGATTTTTATTGTGGCTCAAATTGTACAGATTGTTTTTCCAGTAATTCCTGGAGGTGTTACAACAGTAGCAGGTTTCTTAATTTTTGGTCCTACCTTAGGCTTTATTTATAACTATATTGGGATTATCATCGGAAGTGTCATCCTTTTTTGGTTAGTCAAATTTTATGGACGAAAATTCGTTTTGCTATTTATGGATCAGAAGACATTTGATAAATATGAGTCTAAGCTAGAAACATCCGGATATGAAAAGTTTTTTATCTTTTGTATGGCATCTCCCATTTCACCAGCGGACATCATGGTGATGATTACCGGTCTATCTAATATGTCTATTAAGCGCTTTGTGACAATCATTATGATAACGAAACCTATTTCTATCATCGGTTATAGCTATTTGTGGATTTATGGCGGTGATATTTTGAAAAATTTTTTGAATTAAAAATAAAAAAAGATTGGAGATATATCTCCAATCTC
>NZ_GL636085.1 GCF_000186445.1 Streptococcus agalactiae ATCC 13813 | reverse complement strand
TTGAACCTGTTTGATATTTTGATAATGTTTTCGGTTGATTTGTCTATGCTTTAAATACTTGAAAAATGCTTCCGTTACGGCATTATCATAAGGATATCCAGGATTAGAAAAAGAATGCATGATATTGTTGTCATCAATAATTTTTCTAAATTCGCTGGCCTTAAATTGTGACCCTTGGTCGGAATGAAAGAGAAGTTTCCTTCAATCTTTCTTTTATTAAGAGCTAATTCTAGAGTGTCACATGCTAACTTTGCATCCATACGATGACTCAATTTCCAAGCAATACATTTTCTAGAATAGAGATCAAGTATTGCGCAGAGATAGACATATTTCTTATATCCGATAGAAATATAGGTGAAGTCTGTTGTCCAGACTTGATTTGGTTGGTCAGGATTAAATTTTTGCTTGAGTAAGTTTTGAGGGGAGTTTTTTTGAGCTTCTTTAAGAGCTCGTTTTGTCTTAACGGTTGCCATTTTAGGGAGCGCCATATTCTTCATTAGACGGTAAATTCTTCCTTCAGAGATTTTTGTGTCGTAGTCTCTTTGAAGAATGACCTTGATAGACTTCACACCAAGTCTTTTGTTCGCTTTGGTATAAATCTCAAGTATTTGTTTTCTATAAATTTGATTATCCAATTCTCTTTTTGAGGGCTTATGTTTTAGAAATTTATAGTAAGTGGAGCGATTGACACGTAAAACACGACACAAGGTTGTTGTGGCGTGTTCAAAGCGTAACCGATAGACAGCGAGGAGTCTTACTTTAAGTTTTGCATGAATATGGCACTTGCTTTTTTTAGGATAAGGTTCTCCTCTTCAAGCTGTGCATTACGTTTTTGTAACTCTTGTATTTGCTTGGCAGTAAGTACAGAATTATCTTCGAGTTTGACTTGAGAATACTGTTTGATCCATTTTGCAAGCGCAGAAGTGGATACCCCATAGTCTTTACAGAGTTCAGACTGAGTTTTTCCAGTTTGATAAAGGTTGACAAGGGATTGTTTAAATTCTTCGTCGTAGCGTTTAAATGTTGACATAGGTTGTCCTTTCGTTTTTGTGTCTTTTAAAACAGATTATAACACACAAAGTTCTGTCTACTTTTATAGTATACATCC
>NZ_GL636084.1 GCF_000186445.1 Streptococcus agalactiae ATCC 13813 | reverse complement strand
ATATTTCAGCGACGGCTGCAAGCGATACGCTTTATCTAATTTCGTTAACAACCGAAGCTATCGCTGAACTTGAAAAACAAGACCAAGCCAAGACTTTATCTGGCAGGATAGAATATTGGCTTGAGTTTGCTAAGAAAATAAAGGATGCTATCCCTTTTGCTTAGAAGCTTTTTCGGACAACGCTTTATCTTTTAAGTGTTTGAGTCCAAATGGATCTGATTGAATATCTAATATTATTTTTTCCATTTGTTCCATGTTTTGTTTCATTTCTTCTCTGTAAGAATTTTGAGCTTTGAATTCAGTCGCAATGGATTCAAGGCTTTTTGCTATACTTGACAAAATTTCTTTCATAATTCCCCACCTCCTTTCTAATTTGGAATTATCTAAAACAACATAGCTTTAAAATTTTCTGTGGTATAATTTAAATAAAAATTGTGAGGTTGAAATGAATTTTTTTAATTTTTTATTGTGTGTTTTTAAGTTTACAAGTGAATATCTAATAAAAAATTGGATAGCTTTAATAGCTCTGTTTCTATCTTATTCAAACTACCGAAGAAATAACTTACAAGTCGAGTTAATTGCTGCTCCTGTTTCAGATTGGATTTTGAGCGTTATTTTAGACAACGGTGAAAGCATATATAATCCAAATGGTACATTAAGAGCTAACATTAAAATCATCAATCCTTCTAATGTTGATGTAAGCTACTTCGACTTGATTGTTTTTGATAAAAACAGAAAATATCAGCATTATTACCAAAAGCAAAATAATATAATTAACGATTTAACAGGTAGAGAGGCTATAGCCGCAGTACAGCCTGATGGCAATACAATCCTTATCGAGGTTCCAGAGGCAGATTGTGGAGTATTAAAAGCCCACAGTATGACAAGGATGGATTTAATCATACAAACATCTGAAATCACAGATAGACTCTTTGTTGCTTTTAAAGTAGCTAAAAAGAAAAAACTATTTAAAGCTAATAAAGCAGGATATGTTAATTCACCTTATCAATCATTTTCTGCGTCATTCCCTGTGGAATTATCAAAAAAACCGCACTACGAGGATATCCTAAAAGATTTGCATGAGTGAGAGCAGATTTTCTTGTGTGAAATATCTT
>NZ_GL636083.1 GCF_000186445.1 Streptococcus agalactiae ATCC 13813 | reverse complement strand
AATGATTTTGTCAATGCAGGAGTTCCTGATGGTGCTTCAGACACGCTTGGCCACATTTCAAAAACAGTTGGACTTGCGGTGCCAAACATGGCTAAAATTGGACTTGGTAATATTCCTCGTCCCCAAGCGCTTAAAACCGTTCCTGCAGAAGAAAATCCAAGTGGCTACGCGACGAAGTTACAAGAAGTATCACTTGGTAAAGATACAATGACAGGACATTGGGAGATCATGGGCTTAAATATTACAGAGCCATTTGATACTTTCTGGAATGGTTTTCCAGAAGATATTATCACAAAGATTGAGGATTTTTCAGGACGTAAAGTTATTCGTGAAGCGAATAAACCTTATTCAGGGACAGCTGTTATTGATGACTTCGGACCACGCCAAATGGAAACTGGTGAGCTCATCATCTATACCTCAGCTGACCCAGTCCTACAAATTGCAGCTCATGAGGATATCATTCCTCTAGAAGAACTCTACCGTATTTGTGAATATGCTCGTAGTATCACAATGGAGCGTCCAGCTCTCCTTGGTCGTATTATCGCTCGTCCATATGTAGGTGAACCAGACAACTTTACGCGTACAGCCAACCGTCACGACTATGCAGTATCACCATTTGAAGATACCGTATTAAATAAACTAGATCAAGCTGGCATCGATACTTATGCTGTTGGTAAAATCAATGATATTTTCAATGGTTCAGGCATTAATCATGATATGGGACATAACAAATCAAATAGTCATGGTATTGATACTTTGATAAAAACAATGGGGTTATCAGAGTTTGAAAAAGGCTTCTCCTTTACTAATTTGGTTGACTTTGATGCTCTCTATGGTCACCGTCGTGATCCTCATGGCTATCGTGATTGTCTTCATGAGTTTGATGAGCGCCTCCCAGAGATCATTTCAGTAATGCGTGACAAAGACTTACTTTTGATCACTGCCGATCATGGTAATGACCCAACTTATGCAGGCACAGACCATACAAGAGAATACATTCCTCTCTTAGCCTATAGCCCATCTTTCACAGGAAACGGCCTTATCCCAGTAGGGCATTTCGCAGATATTTCAGCAACAGTTGCGGATAACTTTGGTGTTGATACTGCGATGATTGGAGAGAGCTTCTTGCAGGACTTGGTATAA
>NZ_GL636082.1 GCF_000186445.1 Streptococcus agalactiae ATCC 13813 | reverse complement strand
GTAGTGTAAAATATCTTGTGTAAACACAAAAAGGAATAAATCCTGTATAGTAGAGTTGCGAGACTTCACTAGAAAGAGATTTATTCCCATGACCCAGTTTACCACAGAATTACTTAACTTCCTAGCTCAAAAACAAGATATTGATGAATTTTTCCGTTCGTCTCTTGAAACTGCCATGAATGACCTTCTCCAAGTGGAGCTATCCGCCTTCCTTGGCTATGAACCATACGATAAGGCAGGTTACAACACCGGTAATAGTCGTAATGGTGCTTATACACGTCGATTTGAGACCAAGTATGGTGTTGTTAATTTGTTGATCCCTAGAGATCGAAACGGGGAGTTCAGTCCAGCCTTAATCCCAAGTTACGGTCGTCGAGACAATCATTTAGAAGAAATGGTTATCAAGCTTTATCAAACTGGAGTCACAACACGTGAAATCAGCGACATCATTGAGCGTATGTATGGTCATCATTACAGTCCAGCAACAGTATCTAATATCTCGAAAGCGACACAGGAAAACGTGGCTAGCTTTCATGAACGTTCCTTAGAAGCTAACTATACCGTATTATATCTTGATGGGACTTACCTTCCTCTGAGACGTGGTACAGTTAGTAAGGAATGCATCCACATTGCACTAGGCGTCACATCATATGGGCATAAGGCTATCCTTGGATATGACATCGCACCCAATGAAAACAATGCTTCGTGGTCAGACCTTCTAGAAAGACTTAAGGGTCAAGGTGTACAACAAGTCTCTCTTGTTGTGACTGATGGTTTTAATGGACTTGATCAGCTTATCCAGCAAGCCTTCCCAATGGCCAAACAACAGCGTTGCCTTGTCCATATTGGCCGAAATATTGCAAGTAAGGTGAAACGAGCAGATCGTGCTCTAATTTTGGAGCAGTTTAAAACAATTTATCGCGCGATCAATGTAGAGGAAGCAAAGCAAGCCTTAGATAGCTTTATCAATGAGTGGAAACCACACTACAAGAAGGTAATAGAGACCTTAGAATCAATCGAAAATCTATTGATCTTTTATGAATTTCCTCATCAGATCTGGGGAAGTATCTACTCGACCAACCTTATTGAATCACTTAACAAAGAAATCAAACGTCAAACCAAAAAGAAAGTCGTCTTTCCCAATGAAGAATCCCTAGAACGCTATCTCGTCACACTATTTAGTGATTACAACTTCAAGCAAGGACAACGAATCCACAAAGGTTTTGGCCAATGTACGGACACACTTGAAAGCCTATTTGATTAACAATATCAGCTTTGCTAGAGTGTTTACACAAGATTATTGACAGACTC
>NZ_GL636081.1 GCF_000186445.1 Streptococcus agalactiae ATCC 13813 | reverse complement strand
GTACTGACCCCCAAAAGTTGGACAATTTATTTTAAGTGAAGGATTTAGTTCTGTATTGCACAGGACTAAGTCCTTTTAGTTTTGCTTTGATTCGCTTGTTGTTGTAGTAAAAAATGTAATCTGTGATAGCTTGCTCAAGGTCATCAAGTGATTTGTAAGACTTCTCCAAGCCATAGAACATCTCAGACTTTAGAATCCCAAAGAAAGATTCCATCATTCCGTTGTCAGGACTGTTCCCCTTCCGTGACATAGAAGGACGAATGCCTTTGTCCTCCAGAAATTGATGGTAGGACTTGTGCTGGTACTGCCAGCCTTGGTCGCTGTGGAGAATGGTTTCGCTGTATGAAGCCGCAGGAAAAGCCCTCTCAAGCATGGTTTGAACCTGTTTCAAGTCAGGAGACCGAGACAGGGTAAAATCAATTATCTCACTGTTATAGCCATCAAGAACAGGCGATAGATAAAGTTTCCCTTCAGGTAAAGCAAACTCCGTCACATCGGTATAGCACTTCTCATAGGGCTTCGACCCCTCAAACTGGCGTTGAATCAGGTTATCAGCCTTCTTACCAACCTCACCTTTGTAAGAGGCATACTTGCGCTTACGACGAATACGAGCAGTCAAGCCCATACTTTTCATCAAGCCTTGCACCCTTTTGTGGTTGATGACAAAGCCACGATTTCGCAGTTCTAAATAAATCCGACGATAGCCATAGTTTCCTCTATGTTCATCATAAATGGATTGAATGTCAGATTTGATTGCTTTGTCTTTATTTGGTTTATTCAGTTTCTTTAGTTGATAATAGTAAGTTGCACGAGCTATCTTAGTTATCTCAAGTAAGAGGTCTAGTCGGAATCCTCCTGTGACCATTTCTCTAATTGTTTCTGCCGTTCGCTCTGTAAGGCTTCGTCCCTCAAGCGCAAATCCCTTAACTTTTTTAGAAAGGCATTCTCCGTTCTCAAGCGCTCATTTTCTTCCTGAAGTCGCTCGAGCTCTGTCATTTCTTCCCAAGTTTTCTTACGCTTACGTCCCATTTTACTCGGTCTCCCTCTTGTTTTCTCAACAATAGTATAACCATTTTTCTTAAATTGGGAAAGCCAATTTGTGAGTATAGAACAATTAGAGAGAGCATAATCAAGAGAAACAGAGAGTTGAGAACAACCATGAATCAAGACTTTATCTATCATTTCCTGCTTTAATTCAGGTGGATAATACTCATTTCTACCTTTTTCGACGATTTCTACACCATACCGATCCATGAGTTTTATCATGTATTTAAGATTCGAGATACGAACATCATATCGTTGACTAATCTGAGACCAGGACATCCCGATCTTTCTTAACTCGTATATTTCTAGTTTATCTTCATAACTTAATTTCATCAGAAAAGCACCCCAATCGTTAGATTTTTTGTCTAACTTTTGGGGTGCAGTTC
>NZ_GL636080.1 GCF_000186445.1 Streptococcus agalactiae ATCC 13813 | reverse complement strand
GGAAGAACCTAGTACACCGTATTTAATTTTTTCCATGCCTTCCCTCCTTTCCGCCCTAACGGGCTTTTTATTTTGTAATAAACCAAGCTACTAACCAAGAAATACCACCTAGCACTAACAGTGCTGGCAATACGCCGCCTTCAAATTCAATACTTGTTTTTTCCTTGCCATCACGACTAGTAAACGTGTGTTCTAAATCGCCTAGCATTAGTTTTTTCCAATTCATTTTGTACCTCCTAAAAATGTTATAATCAACTTATCCTAGCAGAAAGGAGGATAAGCTAATGAAAATTTCTAATTCAAAAGATTTAGCTCTCGCTATTGTCGCTTCTTCTAGCCCTACTTTGTCTATCGAAGATAAAATCAAACTTTACGAAGACGCCTATGAAGCTGTAGAGGCTCACAATAAGCCTATCATTGAAGCTGAAAACGAACGACGAGCAAAGGACGTTGAAGCGTTTTTAGATACATTTGGTAGATAAAATGCCGAAATCTTCTAAATAGCTTCCTAATTTAAGATACCCTATTGCTAGCTCGCACCTAGCGATTGGGTCTTTTTCTTTTGCGTATGCTTCTTCAATATCTGAAAACATTTTTTTGATATTAGCTATAAAAGCACGTTGACTTTCAATATCAGTCATTTTTTTATTCCTCTCTATTTTCTTGAAAGAAAGTAACCACTATGATATAGTAAGTATAACCCCTTTAAGGGGTGGGGGATTTTCAACCCCCTATCCGATTACCTCGTAATCAGATATTTTATTTTGAGCCTAAACCAAAGAATCTGTATTTCGAATTCGAGTTCTTTGTGTTTAGGTTTTTTATTTCGCCTACTTTCCATCAGTGGCTACCTCCTTTCGTTTTGCTTAATTCCTTAAGCTTGATTATAGTATATCACCATTTTGGTGACCAGTCAACACTAAAGTTGTATTTTTGTAAAAAAAGTTTCCTTTTTGGTGATTTAGTGATATAATATTAGCAAATCAAAAGGAGAAAACACCAATGGAGCTCAATCAGTATGTAGGCAATAAAATAAAACAATTCAGATTAGAGAAAAAATTAACTCAAACCCAACTCGCAGATCTTCTTGATACAACCAAACAAACAATAAGTAGATATGAAAAAGGCGATAGAAAAGCAAATCAAGATGTTTTGTTTGCTTTGTCTGACCTATTTGAAAAAACGATTGATGATTTCTTCCCTCCTATAACCAAAGAAACTGCCGTACAACTTCAACAGCAATCTAGCACCACAGAAATCAACAACAAAGTCGCTCTATTAGACAAAAAACTCAAGGAACCTCGTCACAGTGATTGGATTTCATACGGTGATAAATTATTAGAACAACAAAACACAGTAGAAAACAGTAAGAATACAGTAGTAGAATTATTCTCTTACAACTACTACGACCACGCAGCTTCAGCTGGTACAGGTCAGTATCTGAATGATGTG
>NZ_GL636079.1 GCF_000186445.1 Streptococcus agalactiae ATCC 13813 | reverse complement strand
AAATCGAGTAGAGGCTAATCTCTAGCCCCTCTCACACCACCGTACGTGCCGTTCGGCATACGGCGGTTCAACTAACTTTTAACGCATGTCGTTCAAGATAGTAATCTAAGCAACTGACCAGTCCTCGCTTTGCGAGGGCTGGTTTTGATATAGCACGTTTGAGTACCGACTTCTGAGCTACCAACTGATAGTGGTCACCCCATCCAGAAACTTTATCGGCTATCCATCTAGCAACTCCTAGTTTTAAGAGTCCCCATAGGCGCTTTGCTTTCTTCTTCCATTGCTTCCAGATAATCACTCGAATACGGGTTCGCAGACGCTCATCTATTTGTGTCATGATACTCTTCATATTGCCAAGCGAGAAATAGTTTATCCATCCTCGAATGACCCAGTTCAATCGTTCAATGCGAGTTATCAGGTCAATGCTCCATTTCCTCATCGTCAGTTGCTTCAGTTTTCGCTTAAAGCTCTGAACGCTGTCTTGGTGAGGACGACACTTCCAACCTTTTGGAGATTTCCAGAAACCAAATCCGAGGTATTTGAGTTTGTTCGGTCTGACAATCTTGGTCTTAGTCATGTTGACTTTCAACCCTAATCGCTTCTCAATATAGCTACTGACCGAATGCATGACCCGCTTAGCAGCTGCTTCGCTTCCGACAGTGATGACACAGTCATCGGCGTAACGGACAAAGCGAAGACCTCGCTTTTCCAACTCTTTGTCTAACTCATTAAGCATAATATTAGATAGGAGGGGTGATAGATTCCCGCCTTGAGGTGTCCCGACTAAAGTCTTATGTCGCTGTCCGTTAATAACAACTCCCGAATGGAGGTACTTACGAATCAGTGACTCCGTATCGCCATCTTGAATGATATTATGAACCAGGGACATCAATCTGTCTTGCGGAACAGTATCGAAGAACTTTTCCAAGTCAATGTCCACAATCCACTCGTAGCCATCGTTTAAATACTCAAGTAGCTGAACAATGGCTGTTTCGCAGGAGCGATTGGGTCTGAACCCATAGCTATACTCTGAAAAATGTTTTTCGCAGAGTGGACTCAAAACTTGAACGATGGCCTGCTGAATCATTCTATCCATAGCCGTCGGGATACCTAGGTTACGAACTCCTCCGTTTGGTTTTGGGATTTCAACCCTGAGAACCGGTTGAGGTTTATAGCTCCTCTCTTTGATGAGTTGCTTGGTTTCTCGCCAATTTTGGTGAAGATAGTCATCCATCTGCTCGATAGTGACCCCATCGATACCAGCAGAACCTTTATTTGATTTCACTTGCTTGTAAGCTTCGAGCATATTGTTCCGAGATAATATCTTATCTAGCAATTCTGACATGTGCGTATTCCTTTCTTTTTTCGTTGTCTGCATGATATCTTACATTGGTGAACCTTCCTCTAGTCAATACGTAACCGCATCTAGTTCTATCAGACCGTTTGTTTTACAGACACAAGTGAAGTAGGATTACTTCGATTAGTTGTTCACCCCTTCGTTCCATTTCCATTACAGAAACTTCATCACTACTATGGGTTCGGCTGACTTCTTGTCGTTCGTTGTTATTAGGTTTTACCCTCGACAGGACCTCACGGGATAAGTCGGACATCTTTCCTCGTTTACTCTCGTGATTTACGTATATAGGTTACGACTACCT
>NZ_GL636078.1 GCF_000186445.1 Streptococcus agalactiae ATCC 13813 | reverse complement strand
ACCTTATCTCACAGGGGGCAACCCCCAACTACTTCCGGCGTTCTAGGGCTTAACTTCTGTGTTCGGCATGAGAACAGGTGTATCTCCTAGGCAATTATCACTTAACTATTGAGTCTTATTCACTCAAAATTGAATATCTATAGTCTAACAAGAAACCGTAACGTTGTCAATATCTCTTTTTGGATAAGTCCTCGAGCTATTAGTATTAGTCCGCTAAATGTGTCACCACAATTACACTCCTAACCTATCTACCTGATCATCTCTCAGGGCTCTTACTGATATAAAATCATGGGAAATCTCATCTTGAGGTGGGCTTCGCACTTAGATGCTTTCAGCGCTTATCCCTTCCCTACATAGCTACCCAGCGATGCCTTTGGCAAGACAACTGGTACACCAGCGGTAAGTCCACTCTGGTCCTCTCGTACTAGGAGCAGATCCTCTCAAATTTCCTACGCCCGCGACGGATAGGGACCGAACTGTCTCACGACGTTCTGAACCCAGCTCGCGTGCCGCTTTAATGGGCGAACAGCCCAACCCTTGGGACCGACTACAGCCCCAGGATGCGACGAGCCGACATCGAGGTGCCAAACCTCCCCGTCGATGTGAACTCTTGGGGGAGATAAGCCTGTTATCCCCAGGGTAGCTTTTATCCGTTGAGCGATGGCCCTTCCATACGGAACCACCGGATCACTAAGCCCGACTTTCGTCCCTGCTCGAGTTGTAGCTCTCGCAGTCAAGCTCCCTTATACCTTTACACTCTACGACTGATTTCCAACCAGTCTGAGGGAACCTTTGGGCGCCTCCGTTACCTTTTAGGAGGCGACCGCCCCAGTCAAACTGCCCGTCAGACACTGTCTCCGATAGGGATTGCCTATCTGGGTTAGAGTAGCCATAACACAAGGGTAGTATCCCAACAACGCCTCAAACGAAACTGGCGTCCCGTTATCATAGGCTCCTACCTATCCTGTACATGTGGTACAGATACTCAATATCAAACTGCAGTAAAGCTCCATGGGGTCTTTCCGTCCTGTCGCGGGTAACCTGCATCTTCACAGGTACTAAAATTTCACCGAGTCTCTCGTTGAGACAGTGCCCAAATCATTACGCCTTTCGTGCGGGTCGGAACTTACCCGACAAGGAATTTCGCTACCTTAGGACCGTTATAGTTACGGCCGCCGTTTACTGGGGCTTCAATTCATACCTTCGCTTACGCTAAGCACTCCTCTTAACCTTCCAGCACCGGGCAGGCGTCACCCCCTATACATCATCTTACGATTTAGCAGAGAGCTGTGTTTTTGATAAACAGTTGCTTGGGCCTATTCACTGCGGCTGATCTAAAATCAGCGCCCCTTCTCCCGAAGTTACGGGGCCATTTTGCCGAGTTCCTTAACGAGAGTTCTCTCGCTCACCTGAGGCTACTCGCCTCGACTACCTGTGTCGGTTTGCGGTACGGGTAGAGTATATGTATCGCTAGAAGCTTTTCTTGGCAGTGTGACATCACTAACTTCGCTACTAAACTTCGCTCCTCGTCACAGCTCAATGTTAAAGATATAAGCATTTGACTCATATCACACCTCACTGTTTGACCAGACACTTCCAATCGTCTGGTTTAGTTAGCCTACTGCGTCCCTCCATCACTATATACTCTAGTACAGGAATATCAACCTGTTGTCCATCGGATACACCTTTCGGTCTCTCCTTAGGTCCCGACTAACCCAGGGCGGACGAGCCTTCCCCTGGAAACCTTAGTCTTACGGTGGACAGGATTCTCACCTGTCTTGCGCTACTCATACCGGCATTCTCACTTCTATGCGTTCCAGCGCTCCTCACGGTACACCTTCTTCACACATAGAACGCTCTCCTACCATGACACTTTTGTGTCATCCACAGCTTCGGTAATATGTTTTAGCCCCGGTACATTTTCGGCGCAGGGTCACTCGACTAGTGAGCTATTACGCACTCTTTGAATGAATAGCTGCTTCTAAGCTAACATCCTAGTTGTCTGTGCAACCCCACATCCTTTTCCACTTAACATATATTTTGGGACCTTAGCTGGTGGTCTGGGCTGTTTCCCTTTCGACTACGGATCTTAGCACTCGCAGTCTGACTGCCGATTATATCTCGTTGGCATTCGGAGTTTATCTGAGATTGGTAATCCGGGATGGACCCCTCACCCAAACAGTGCTCTACCTCCAAGAGACTTAACATCGACGCTAGCCCTAAAGCTATTTCGGAGAGAACCAGCTATCTCCAAGTTCGTTTGGAATTTCTCCGCTACCCACAAGTCATCCAAGCACTTTTCAACGTGCCCTGGTTCGGTCCTCCAGTGAGTTTTACCTCACCTTCAACCTGCTCATGGGTAGGTCACATGGTTTCGGGTCTACAACATGATACTATGGCGCCCTATTAAGACTCGGTTTCCCTACGGCTCCGTCTCTTCAACTTAACCTCGCATCATATCGTAACTCGCCGGTTCATTCTACAAAAGGCACGCTCTCACCCATTAACGGGCTCGAACTTGTTGTAGGCACACGGTTTCAGGTTCTATTTCACTCCCCTCCCGGGGTGCTTTTCACCTTTCCCTCACGGTACTGGTTCACTATCGGTCACTAGAGAGTATTTAGGGTTGGGAGATGGTCCTCCCAGATTCCGACGAGATTTCGCGTGTCTCGCCGTACTCAGGATACTGCTAAGGTTAATCTATCATTTTAAATACGAGGCTGTTACTCTCTTTGGCTTACCTTCCCAGGTAATTCTTCTATAATGATTAATCCTATATCGCAGTCCTACAACCCCGAAGTGTAAACACTTCGGTTTGCCCTCCTGCCGTTTCGCTCGCCGCTACTAAGGCAATCGCTTTTGCTTTCTCTTCCTGCAGCTACTTAGATGTTTCAGTTCACTGCGTCTTCCTTCTCATATCCTTAACAGATATGGATACTAGTCATTAACTAGTGGGTTCCCCCATTCGGACATCTCTGGATCAGCGCTTACTTACAGCTCCCCAAAGCATTTCGTCGTTAGTCACGTCCTTCTTCGGCTTCTAGTGCCAAGGCATCCACCGTGCGCCCTTATTAACTTAACCTTATTAACCTAGTTTCTTTAAAACTAGAAAACTCATTAAATATTCACAGCGTTTTCGGTTTATTTTCTTGTTACTTTCTACAATCTATTTCTAGATCGTGGAATTTGATATAGATATTCAATTTTCAATGAACAATTTGAACCTTTCGATTCAATGGAGCCTAGCGGGATCGAACCGCTGACCTCCTGCGTGCAAAGCAGGCGCTCTCCCAGCTGAGCTAAGGCCCCACAAGACCTCTCAAAACTAAACAAGACGCAAATGGCAGGTTTCCTTATCCTTAGAAAGGAGGTGATCCAGCCGCACCTTCCGATACGGCTACCTTGTTACGACTTCACCCCAATCATCTATCCCACCTTAGGCGGCTGGCTCCTAAAAGGTTACCTCACCGACTTCGGGTGTTACAAACTCTCGTGGTGTGACGGGCGGTGTGTACAAGGCCCGGGAACGTATTCACCGCGGCGTGCTGATCCGCGATTACTAGCGATTCCGACTTCATGTAGGCGAGTTGCAGCCTACAATCCGAACTGAGATTGGCTTTAAGAGATTAGCTTGCCGTCACCGGCTTGCGACTCGTTGTACCAACCATTGTAGCACGTGTGTAGCCCAGGTCATAAGGGGCATGATGATTTGACGTCATCCCCACCTTCCTCCGGTTTATTACCGGCAGTCTCGCTAGAGTGCCCAACTTAATGATGGCAACTAACAATAGGGGTTGCGCTCGTTGCGGGACTTAACCCAACATCTCACGACACGAGCTGACGACAACCATGCACCACCTGTCACTTCTGCTCCGAAGAGAAAGCCTATCTCTAGGCCGGTCAGAAGGATGTCAAGACCTGGTAAGGTTCTTCGCGTTGCTTCGAATTAAACCACATGCTCCACCGCTTGTGCGGGCCCCCGTCAATTCCTTTGAGTTTCAACCTTGCGGTCGTACTCCCCAGGCGGAGTGCTTAATGCGTTAGCTGCGGCACTAAGCCCCGGAAAGGGCCTAACACCTAGCACTCATCGTTTACGGCGTGGACTACCAGGGTATCTAATCCTGTTTGCTCCCCACGCTTTCGAGCCTCAGCGTCAGTTACAGACCAGAGAGCCGCTTTCGCCACCGGTGTTCCTCCATATATCTACGCATTTCACCGCTACACATGGAATTCCACTCTCCCCTTCTGCACTCAAGTCCTCCAGTTTCCAAAGCGTACAATGGTTAAGCCACTGCCTTTAACTTCAGACTTAAAGAACCGCCTGCGCTCGCTTTACGCCCAATAAATCCGGACAACGCTCGGGACCTACGTATTACCGCGGCTGCTGGCACGTAGTTAGCCGTCCCTTTCTGGTTAGTTACCGTCACTTGGTAGATTTTCCACTCCTACCAACGTTCTTCTCTAACAACAGAGCTTTACGATCCGAAAACCTTCTTCACTCACGCGGCGTTGCTCGGTCAGACTTCCGTCCATTGCCGAAGATTCCCTACTGCTGCCTCCCGTAGGAGTCTGGGCCGTGTCTCAGTCCCAGTGTGGCCGATCACCCTCTCAGGTCGGCTATGTATCGTCGCCTTGGTGAGCCTTTACCTCACCAACTAGCTAATACAACGCAGGTCCATCTCACAGTGAAGCAATTGCTCCTTTTAAATAACTAACATGTGTTAATTACTCTTATGCGGTATTAGCTATCGTTTCCAATAGTTATCCCCCGCTATGAGGCAGGTTACCTACGCGTTACTCACCCGTTCGCAACTCATCAGTCTAGTGTAAACACCAAACCTCAGCGTTCTACTTGCATGTATTAGGCACGCCGCCAGCGTTCGTCCTGAGCCAGGATCAAACTCTCATTAAAAGTTTGAGCTTTGCTCGTTTCTGTCTCGCTGACAGATTTATTGTTTTTTGTCATTGACGGATTTACAATGTAAATCCACCCTGCACATTCGTTCGTCTTGTTCAGTTTTCAAAGGTCT
>NZ_GL636077.1 GCF_000186445.1 Streptococcus agalactiae ATCC 13813 | reverse complement strand
TGCGACAAGAAGTCGTGTTGTAAATTGCTAGTTTAGCTACTCTATCCATTTGGGGTAATCCTACCACAGCCTGCTTGACTGGTAACGGTTATGTTGGGAAGCCTGTGGGACAATATGGAAAGTCTGATAGCCTAAAATCGGATGGACTGTTAGGATAAGAATACTATGGTGAACAGACGTGAACCATCGCAAGAGTCGTTACAGGGACTAAGTGAAATAAGGCTGATACACTTACACCAAAAGGTACGGAGGAGGTCATTGGGGCTTTCATAACCTGATGACAAATGGACACATTCTTCCCGGCTCAAAGATGGCACCTAAGGTATTCACAATTATTTATAACACGGAACTTGGTAAGCCCTATGTATTCCTTTTAATCGATAGAAGGTATTGAACTCGTAAGAGGGATAGACGATACAGAGGGTAGAGGAAAGGATAAAAAGCGAATGCTCCAACTGTAATGGTAGGAGATAGGGGTTCAAACTTTGCCCTGACCTGAAAGGGTGCAGACTTATCCTATGGTATTTCATGACAAAAATGGAGGTAAACCTATGAATGATAAACATTCAACGACAGCACCAGCTGAGAAGTTATCACACAAGCAACTGCTTGCGAAACAATGGAAAAGCATTGATTGGAAGAGAGCAGAACAAGAAGTGAATAGGCTACAAATCAGGATTGTCAAGGCTACTCAAGCCAAACACACTAACACAGTGAAGAGACTTCAATATTTACTAACCCATTCGTTCTATGCCAAGGCACTTGCCGTTCGTCGAGTAACGACTAACAAAGGTAAGAAAACAGCTGGTGTAGATGGTGAACTGTGGACGACCCCTACTCAAAAGATGGAGGCTCTCCTATCTCTAACTGACAAAGGCTATAAAGCCAGTCCGTTAAGACGGGTTTACATCGACAAAAAGGGGAAAAAGAAGAAACGTCCATTAGGGATTCCGACTATGTACGACAGAGCTATGCAGGCACTCTATGCTTTAGCATTAGAACCTGTTGCAGAGACAACCGCGGATACTAAATCATTCGGCTTCCGAAAAGGAAGAAGCTGTCAAGATGCTTGTGAATATATCTTCACAGCACTATCACGAAAAGCTTCTCCTCAGTGGATTTTAGAAGGCGACATCAAAGGCTGTTTTGACAACATCAGTCATGACTGGCTCTTAGAGAACATTCCGATGGATAAATCTATCTTAAAACAATTCCTTAAAGCAGGTTTTGTGTTCAAGGGTGAGTTATTCCCAACGGAAGACGGCACGCCACAAGGCGGTATCATTTCGCCTATCCTTGCCAATATGGCACTCGATGGATTACAACAAGTCTTATCAGATAGATTTCATACCAATCGTTTAGGAAAAATCGACCTTCGATTCAAAAATAGCCATAAGGTCAATTTTGTCCGTTATGCGGACGATTTTATCGTCACAGCTGCGACACAAGAAATTGCATTAGAGGCTAAAGAATTGATTAGAGAGTTTCTGCTTGGACGAGGTTTAGAGCTGTCAGAGGAAAAGACATTGGTAACTCATATCAACGATGGTTTCGACCTACTTGGTTGGAATTTTCGGAAGTACAAGGGGAAATTGATTGTAAAACCATCTAAGAATTCTATTCAAACTGTTATTGGTAAATTCTCAGAAACCATCCTCAAGCGAGGAAAAGCATGGGAGCAAGAAGTCTTAATCATGAAACTAAATCAACAGATAAGAGGATGGACAAACTACCACCAATCCGTGTGTGCTAGTGAAGCCTTCTCCTATCTGGACTATCATTTATACGAATTATTGTGGCGATGGGCAAAACGTCGTCATCCAAAGAAAGGCCAGTGGTGGGTTTCGACCAAGTATTGGCATAGAAGAGGCAATCGAAGTTGGGTATTCGCTTCAGGCGATAAAGAACTCATTCGAGTTGACCATACTGCTATCGTCAGACACACAAAGGTCAGAGAAAACGCTAATCCTTACTTGGATACAGAATATTTTGCTCAACGAACCTTTAATCATGGTATGAAGCGTTTGACAGGTCGTTTTAAACTTGTTTGGAAGAAACAAAACGGACGCTGTCATCATTGTGGTCTCCCAATGGAACTTGGAGAAGATAGAGAAATTTTCTTTAAAGTTCCAAAATCAAAGGGAGGTGTGGAAGAAGTTGATAATATGGCTTATGTGCATAGCTACTGTCAGCGATTATTTATTGAGAGCCGCTCGAAAGAGTGATGAAATGCTTGAGCCGTATGAGGGGAAACTCTCACGTACGGTTCTTAGAGAGGAAGGTGGTAGTAATACCACTAACCTACTCGACT
>NZ_GL636076.1 GCF_000186445.1 Streptococcus agalactiae ATCC 13813 | reverse complement strand
GGTTTTAAAAATGACTTTAGGACAATTTTTGAATATTACACAAAAAACACCCCATGGTGTGAACCATGAAGTGCTTCCAATCGCTGATATATAGGTATATATTAACGTTTTGAGGATTGTGATGCTTTACGGGCTTTTTTTAAACCTGGTTTTCTCTGACAACTGTAATATATGGTGTTATATGGTATAAACTAGCTAAAAATCAACAATTTATATCCCAAAAGTGCACTATGTATTACAATATGTTCACGGAGAGGTTATCAAAAAATTTGTTTTCGGGGCTTATAAAATAAAGAAATTAATTATTTATAATTTGATTGAGATACTTACCATTTTTAGCTTCATTTTTATCTATTACTTTACCAAAATGTAAATAATAAACTTTGTTATCCTTCATGTAAAATGTTATGTCTTCTAATCCAACTTGATTATTTTCATATCTATAATAACTATCAGGATAGTAAGCTACCTCAACATTTTCACTCGATTATAAATCATCATAACTACCTTTATTTAAATCTACCTGTGCCTTTACTTTTTCCCCAAATTGTCCTACAAGTCCTGAATCTATTTGATTTGCTATCGTTTTAATTGATGATTTGGCCGTCTCAGAAACATTATCAATCTTGTCACTATAAGTCATCTTAATAGAATCAGCTTCTTCTACTATTTCAGGGGCATAGACAATCCTTACTAAAGCTCTTTGAATTTGCTTTTTGAATTCTTTGTCTTCTTTGGTTCCTTTCAATACAGCGCCTATTGAACTCATTTATTGCCTCTTTCACTTTATAGTCCATCTAAATTAGTAGTATTTTCTTCCTTCTAAACTAGAAATGTCATTTTCTAATTTTACTCGGTCTTTTAGAAACTGTGTCCGACTATTTTCCTCTTGGACGATGATAGTCTGTTTATAGTTTTCATATTCATCAATTAATTCCATTTGATAACTTTCGATTATTCGATTTAAACTCATAAAAGTCGAACCATCTGAATCATTTTGTCTCAAAAAGTGACTTGTCTCTTCATAGACTTCTTGTAAATAAGTCTCTAACTCATTCTTTTTATCCTCAAGGCTATATAATTTATTTTCTATCTCCATATTTTCGCGATGATAATTATCTTCCAATTTTTCTAGCTTTATTTTTAGACTATTAAATTTGTTTTCTTTTTGATCTAGTACTGTGACCATTCCTTAAATTCTCCTGCTAATTTGGAATCCTCTTCCAGCAATTTTTGAACACCAGATTCAATTTGTTTTTGAAGATTAATATATGAAGTTGTGATCTCTTGTGCATTAGTAACTTTTTCATCAAAGAAAGTTTCAATTGGTGTTACTATGGTGTCCTCTCTAACTCCGCCCTCACTATATGCATCAGCTAATTCTTCCGGACTTAAATCTGTTATACCAGGAGGCATCACTTTAGTTTTTGCAAATAGTTCTGATGCTTTTTCTTTAGCTAATTCAGCATTCTTCTTGATATCATCAGAAGCTGTTTGAGATGCCGTGGTTAAACCGTTAGCAATAAATATAGCCTGTTCAGAATCTAAATATACTTTTTCACTATGACTAAGTTTGCCTCCAGATTTTTTTAATTTAGCTTTAGCTTTTTGAAAATGAACTTCTTCATAAAGAACAGACTGAATAGCTAGTGACTTAGGATTTACGATGTTACCTTTTTCATCTTTTAACTTACCATCATCAGTAAATTTCCAACTCTCTATTTTATGACTTTTACCATTTACCCATTTCACGGTACCATAATCTTTATCATCTAGTTTATTAAAATCGTTCCACCAAGTTACGTTATCCTCTTTATGTCGAAAATTAGCAAAATATTCAGGATGCTTAGCCATAAATTTTTTTTCATCTTCATTTAAAGTGCTATACCTAAACCATCCATTAAATACTGTAGTCGGGATATGATATTTAGCACCTAATTTTAGCATATATGCAGATTGAGAATAGCCTGAAAGCTGAGTCACGGTCCATTTATCATGTGACTGTACTTCTTTTAAAAATTTATCAGCTGATTTTAATTGAGTTGAACTTTGATGTGGTTGAGCAGATGAAACTGCGCCAATTAAATCTTTATAATTACTTGAATCTGTTGCGGCGGATATAACTGCAACACTGTTATAATCTACTTTACCCTTGATAATTGGTGCAACTGCCATACCCTGATAGCCAGACATATCGTCAGGAGAAGTTTTTAATA
>NZ_GL636075.1 GCF_000186445.1 Streptococcus agalactiae ATCC 13813 | reverse complement strand
AACAATTTGAAGAATTGAAAGGGTTGATATATCGAAGTAGGACTGTGATTCATCAAAAAGAGATAGAAAATGATCAATTAAGACGATTAGTGCCTTTAAGAGCTTCTAAAAACAGCTTTGATGATAGTTTAGAACGAGCTAAGGAAAAAACTAAAGGAGAAAGTATAGAACGTTTAAAAAATGAAATTAAAGGCCTTAAAAACGAAAACTCTATTTTGAGGCAACAAAATGACAAGATGTTTAGTAAGTTAAAGGAATTAATGCCTGATAAAGCGTTAAATAATTTTATTTCTGAACTTAAATCAATAAAACCTATCGTGAAGATAGTAAAAAGAGTTATTGAAAAAGGCTTAGGGCTCTAAGCGATTTATGCCGAGAAAACTCTTGCTAGGAAGCTATGCGAAATAGACTAGTAGGGGTCGAGTCGACAGGCTGAAAGCTTGACGACCGAACACGACAGTCAGATTTCAGCATAGGTTACTTCCTAGCAAGAGGAAATTGGAATAAAGTAAGCGCATTAGGTGAGAATTAACAAAAAATTTGAAGAATAATCTTTTTATTTGAAAAAAATTTGAAGAATAATATAATGTATTTTGAAAAGGCTTTCAAAATACATAGGAGGGAGGAGAAGTCGGTGTGAAAGCCCTAAACAAATTTTAGGAGAAAACTTATGAAAAAAATTTTTACAGCTATTTTAACAATATTTTCTGTTAGTTTTATGATGTTTACAATCCCTCATAGTGTTAAAGCTGATGATGTAGTTGTAGAAAATAATTATGATCTTGGCATGGTAGTAACGCCGTCAAATGATTTTGTTCCGATAATTGGTACAATTCCACGAGAAAATGTATCTCGTGGAATGATGAGGGCATCAAGTACAGGTCCAACAATTGTAACGTATGGCCCATTTGTTTATAATGTTAAGGGTTCACAGTTGAATTCGTGGGCTGCTAAAAGTCTTCCTGGAACTCAAAATTTAGATGCTGCTTCAAGGAGAGCGGTTCTAGCAAAATATGGAAAAATAAATACTGGAAAAACTTATGCAATAAGATGGTATAACAGAGTTGAAACCAGAGTAACATCAGTAAATGGTATGATTGTAAATGTTTCATGCATAAATTAACATAATAAAAAGCGGTAAAAATTACCGCTTTTTATTATTCATGTAATTTACCACCTACACCGCCTAATATACCAACAATGATTAGAATGATGAACCAACCAATTTTTTTTGGTAAACTTTTTTTAGAACCTTCATTTTTCATAATGTTAGATTCCTTTCTTTTTTTTATAATTTTAGTACTTTGGAGTTTTAAATTCAATTATTTGCTTTGGAATTAAAAATTAGTGATTTTTACTGTTAACAATAAAAAAGGGGGGGCTACTACGAACTATCATCTACACTTATTGGGATGGTGCCATTAGTAGGTAATTTGTATTCTGCTCTTACGTATTTTAACGAGAGTGAGTTTCGTACTACAGCAAGAAATGGTTGGGGTATGGAGTATGTTATTATTGTAGATCCGAATAATCCAACCAGTACAGGTATATCTTTTGCTTGGAAATATGTTAAATAATTTATCAAATGCTATTGTTGATGGGCCCATAACAAGTTAGAAGACAAAAACAGCACAAAAGATCAGTATTATGATTTTTTGTGCTGTTTTTCATGATATAATAATAACGCTATCGGTAAACCGGTCGTATCTCCAAAAGAGATATGAAAGGAGGTGATGGTTTTGAGTTACCTTTTCGAGCTCTTACTTAGTGTCCTGGCAAATGTATTGGCCTATTTCATTTGCAAATGGCTAGACGCTAAGGACAAAAGCGATAGCTAGCCTGTAAACACCCGTTAAATCTAATTAGATACGTCAAAAAATCCCAAGAGAACGGCCATTCTCTTGGGATTTGGTGTAGTTTTAAGCTACCTTTTCGTACTTTCATTATAACACGCAGGGGTATAGCTGTCAAAGAAGTACTTATTTTTCAAGCAACACATCGTAGTTTCAAAATATAAAAATATATTTTGAAACTAATACTAAAATCTGATTTTTAGGCCAATTGGACTGACTAAGGGGCGTAAAAAATATAAAAAAGGCTTAAGATCCCGATCTTAAGCCTTTTTAACTTTCCGAAAAATTGTAATTTTCCGGAAATATATTTATTGTTATAATTATTTAGGAATAATAATTAATAAAAATATAACTACTATAACAAATAAAGTAAATGCTCCAGTAACTCTTGTTACTGTTTCTGTTTCAAAATACTTATCTTTTTCATTAATGTCAGAAAAAATACCAATTAAGACAGAAATGGCAACTAATATCAACGAAACAATTGCTGATATTGTTGAAGCTGTATATACTGATGGGATATTATCAAAGAAGAAATGATACAGAGAACTAAATAAAATTCCAATCATTCCCAGATAATACATTATTCCAATAGTTATTGAATTACTTAGTAAGCTAATAATATTTTTCAACATTCTATGTCCTCAATTATTCATTCTAAAAAATAATTATATACTTATACTATAAAAAAAGCAAAAAGAGGAATACATTCCTCTTTAGAAAAATCTATAAAACTAAGATACTTTTGTCGGTGTAAAAGCCCATCCTAGGACACCACCAGCAATAGCGCCTTTTACGCCTCCAAAAATGGCACCAATATACATACCATCTTTGATATTTGAAGCAGTACTTCCTCCTACTACTGAAGAAAGCTCTTCATCTGTCAGAACTTCATACTCAAAATTATTAATCATGTCAATAGATCCTTTCTTTTTTATAAGGTAAGTTATATATCTATAAAATAGATTTGTCAATACTTTTTGCAAAACCGCTTTCTATTCTCTTATAATAAACTTTTTGTATTCTATTAAGAATAGTTTATTATAAGAGAATAGAATATTTTATAGGAGAAAGTATGAAATTTACAAAGAAACATTATCGCTCTCAAGTGGATAGTAGGGACTGCGGTGTTGCAGTCATAGCTATGATTTTGGAATATTACGGTTCTCATTATTCTCTGTCAACATTACGAGAGCTCACAAAAACAAGCGATGAAGGAACGACAGCTCTTGCAATAGTAAAAACTTTATCAGAATTACACTTTGAAGTTTCTTCTATAAAGGCAAATATAAATTTATTTAGAAATTCAGAACTCCCTTTTCCATTTATAGTTCACGTGATAAAAAAAGAAAGTAATTTATTGCATTACTATGTAGTTATTGATCAAGAAAAAGATTTTATTTATATTGCTGATCCTGACCCATCTGTTAAAATACGAAAAATTTCGTGTGAAGTATTTGAAAACGAATGGACTGGGATAGCAATTATTCCAACTCCAAATTCTGAATATACTCCACACTTAGAAAAAAAAATAATTTATTTAATCTTTTACCTATATTGTTAAAGCATGTCAGACTTATATTAACTATTGTATTATTAACACTGCTTGTAACTGCTATCAACATCGTTGGTTCATATTATCTTCAATCAATAATTGATAATTATATACCAAATAAAATGGTTAATACTTTAAGTATTATCTCTCTGGGACTCGTTGTCGCTTATGCATTTCAGCAAATATTGTCATATGGACAAGAATTTCTACTATTACGTTTAGAGCAAAGATTAACTATTGATGTCATCTTAGCATATATTAAACATATTTTTAAATTGCCCATGTCCTTCTTCTTTACGCGACAAACAGGAGACTTAATTTCAAGATTCACTGATGCTAATTCTATAGTTGACGCTCTAGCTAGTACTATTTTATCAGTTTTTCTAGATATTTCTACAGTCATTATTGTATCTATATTCCTACTTCTTCAAAATAAAAATTTATTTTTAATTAGCTTATCAGCAATTCCAATTTATATAATAATCATATTTTCTTTTATAAAAAAGTTTGAAGTTTTAAATCGTCAGAGAATGGAAGCTAATGCTGTTATGTCCTCTTCCATTATTGAAGATATAAAAGCAATAGAAAGTATAAAATCGTTGACCAGTGAAAAAAATAGATATAAAAAAGTAGAAAATGAATTCTTAGACTATCTGGAAAAATCTTTCAAATATAGTCAAACTGAAAGCATTCAGAGAGCATTAAAAAAATTATTTCAATTAATCTTGAATGTGACTATTTTATGGATTGGTTCAAAACTTGTTATTCATAAACAAATAAGTCTTGGTCAACTGATTACATATAATATGTTGTTAGTTTATTTCACAACTCCTTTGGAAAATATTATAAACCTACAAGTAAAATTGCAAACTGCAAGTGTCGCAAATAATCGATTAAATGAAGTTTATTTAGTTAATTCTGAGTTTTCTAATAAAAACAATATTTCTCTACCTGATCCATTTAAGGAGATTGTATTTAAAGAAATCAGTTATAGATATGGATATGGTAATTATGTGTTATCAAATATAAATCTCAAAATAAATCAAGGTAAGAAAGTTGCTTTTGTAGGAGCCTCTGGTTCTGGAAAAAGTACTTTGGCTAAACTCCTTGTTAATTTTTTTGAGCCTACTAATGGTAACATTACATTAAATAATATATCTATTGATACTATCAACAAACAAGAGCTTCGTCAATTTATTAATTATTTACCACAGCAACCTTATATTTTTAGTGGAACTATCCTAGAAAATTTAGTACTAGGATCTAGGGAAAATATAACAGAAAAAGAGATTCTAAAGGCTGTAGAAATTGCAGAAATAAGATATGATATAGAAAAACTCCCACTTAAATATAACACTCAGCTTAGCTCAGAAAACTTAAACTTGTCTGGAGGTCAGCTTCAAAGAATTGCATTAGCACGTGCTTTATTGGCAAATCCTTCTGTATTGATTTTAGATGAATCAACTAGTAACTTAGATGTATTAACTGAAAAAAATATTATTAATAACTTAATTTCTTTAGATATAACAATAATTTTTATAGCACACAGACTAACTATAGCAGAAAAAGTTGATGAGATTTTTGTTTTTGAAAAAGGACAAATTATTGAAAAAGGGGATCATGATTATCTTCTTCAAAAAAATGGTTTTTACAGACATCTATTTTTTAACTAAATTAATGGAGTAACATTAGTTGCTATTAAAAAAAATTTTTAATTATTTAACTACTTACTTTATTAATTACTTTATTAATTACTTTATTAATTACTTTATTAATTACTTTGTAGTCCTTTAAAAGTCAATGAAATTAGTAATCTATAGCTATATAAGTGTATTTTTTCTACGGGATTGATGTATTTTTTCTACGGGATTGATGTATTTTTTCTACGGGATTGATGTATTTTTTCTACGGGATTGATGTATTTTTTCTACGGGATTGATGTATTTTTTTGTAAAAATGGGAGGATTTTGGAAAAAATATGATATCATACATTTATCAAGGATTTATCTAGAAAGCATAAATATGGATCAAAAAATAAAAAGTGATATGTTACAGGACTTAATTTCACGAGAAAATTATCTTGTTGTCCAAGGAAATGACTTAGCCAAATCATTTGGAAATCTAAGAGCCTTCGAGCATAAAGTTTTAGATTACTGTTTTTCTCTAGTAAAAAAAGAGAGTTTTCCAGAAGAAGTATTTAGTGTTAGTTCTACAGAAATATTGAAATTTTTTCAACTAAATGATAGTGGTGAAAACTATAAGCGTGTGGCTGAAGCATTTAAAACATTAAATGAAAATACAGCCATATATCTTCCTAAAACAAGAAAAGATGGCCGTAAATCTATTATTATGACTCAATTATTTAGCTATATTGAATATATAGATAATGGACAAGTAGAATTTAAATTTTCAGAACTAGCGCAACCCTATGTTTTTAACTTACATCGAGATTTTTACTCCTTTCATTTGAGAGAATTAGCAAGTATAAAAGGAAAATACACACTAATTTTACTAAAACTTTGGGAAGCTAAAAGATATAAAAATAATAAAGTAACTATCCTTGAAGGAACAATAGAGGAATGGCAAAGTTGGTTTTTAGGGAAAGAAAGATATATTAGTGCCGGAGAGTTTAAAAGAAGTGTCCTTGAGAAAGCAATAAAGGAATTAGAACGAAAAATTAACACAAGTATTACTCTTACTACAAAAAAAAGGGGAGAAAAGTTACTGGATATGAATTAGAAATTATTGATGATCGAAAAAACATTAATAATAACTATTATTAAAGAAATTGTTGAGAAATTAAGATATATACGTTCTCATGCTGTATTTTTGACGATGTATATCAAGAATGTAAATATGGTCAGGATGTAGATATAGAGACGGGTGAAATTACGGGATGATTGATAGAAATGAGTTAATTACTGATATTGCAAAACTTAAAGATAAACGAAATAGATTATTGGCTCAAATTAAAGAGGCTGAACAGTGGGAGAGCGTGGCTTGGGATAGTTATTACGCTGTCGTAGATCATGTGAATGCCTTAGAGAAAAAGCAAAAGATAGCTAGGAATTATTGGAATAATTCGCAAGGAGATATTCAGACTCAAATTGAATTTGTAATTGACCAATCTAACAAAGTAAAAAAAGTATTATTTAAAAAGCGTTATGAGTTGCTAGATGAAGAAGTGGATAAATTGATGTTTGAGGTTTGTCAATTAGCAGATGTACTTGGTATTGAAGTTAATGAACTATCTATGGATTTTCCGTTTTTTGCTCTTCCTGCAGAGGGGGGTGCTGATGAGTAAAACAGTATCAGAATTGTCTAAAGAATTGGGATTAAGTCCTCAGTATCTGAATCGAGTATTGAACAGAAATCAACTTGGAAACAAAATCGGAAACAAGAAACTAATTTCAGGTTCTGATGAAAAGCTTTTAATATCAATACTTAAAGGCAAAAAAAAAGAAAAGTTAGAAACTAAGACAGAAACCTCGGAAACTAGTTCAGAAACTAAAACGGAAACTAGTTTTGATACTAAATTATCTATTCTTGAAAATCAATTAATTCAAAAAGATAATGAAATTAATCGTCTTCATGATTTACTAGATCATAACCAACAACTATTATTGAATGAGCAAAAGAAAACTCAATTAATGTTGGAAAATAAATCGGAGAAAGAACCTGAGGACTGGAAAAGTGAAAAAATAAAATTTCAGAAAGATTTAGAAGAATACCAAAAGGCTTTTACAGATGCTGAGCGAAGAGCAGATAATAATTATACTTATGCTGAAGAAAGAGAGAAAATGTTCTACTTAGTTGTGGGAGTGTCGGCTATTTTATTGGTGCTATTATTGTTTTTAGGATGGTTCTACTTTTTCGGAGAATAGATAAGCTGACCTTTTGGGGTCAGCTTTTTGTCAGATAATAGCAAAGCGGTCTGACTAGATTGTCCTTAAGGGACAATCATACCCTTTTCGAAGGGTGTTTTTCGTGCGTTGATTCGCACGACAGCTGTCTGCAAGACCCTTCGGAGAACGCACATTTACGAAGTAAAGTATAGTGCGTTATACTTTACTTGGAAGTAGTGCCGAAAATATGCTAAACTACTAGATAAGATATTGCGTATTTAGACGAGCATTAGACTTGTCGGCTCGTCTGTCCTTCGCTATTCGAAGGACGGCTTTTGAGGAGGAAAAGTTTTGAGCTATATGGTTGCGAGAATGCAGAAGATGAAAGTTGGTAATTTGGGAGGGGCTTATAAGCATAATGAGCGTGTTTTTGAGACGCATTCAAATAAAGATATAGACTCAAGTAGGTCACACCTCAACTATGAGTTAACTGATCGTGACCAATCTGTGTCCTATGAAAAACAGATAAAGGACTATGTAAATACAAATAAAGTTTCTAGTAGAGCTATTCGGAAAGATGCAGTTTTGTGTGATGAATGGATTATCACGTCTGATAAACAATTCTTTGAGAGCTTGACCCCTGAGCAAACGCGAGAATTTTTTGAAACAGCTAAAAATTATTTTGCTGAAAATTATGGCGAGAAAAATATCGTTTATGCTAGTGTGCATTTTGACGAAAATACGCCGCATATGCACATGGGAGTAGTTCCAATGACAGACGGGAAATTATCCTCTAAAACAATGTTTGACCGTGAAGCGTTAAAAAATATTCAAGATACCTTGCCAAAATATATGAGTGAGCATGGTTTTGATGTAGAACGTGGTGAGCTGAATAGCGAAGCTAAGCACAAGACGGTGGCTGAATTTAAACAAGAAATGGCGAATAAGGAATTAGAGCAAGAGTTAATTTTGAACTATGGAGCACCAGAATATATTAATGGTTTAGGCGAATCTGTGACTAGAGAAGAATTTCAAGAGGCTTATGAATGGTATCAAAATGATTTGGGTAGTCTTTTTGTAGATTCTGGCTTTTCTTGGCGAGAAACAACTTTCAAAGAAAAACTGGATTGGGTGAAATCACATCAGCAAGAAGAGTTGCAAAAGCTAGAAGACTCAAGAAAGCCCCTAGAAGACGAAATAAGAGCGTTAAAAGAAGTTATTAGGGAAAAATACAAGGAATTGGATAAAATCGATCTACGAGCCTCTGAGAGCCTCTCAGAACTATCTAAGGCCGAAGAGTATATAAATACCTTGGAAAATCATTCAAAGGGCTTAGAAACAAAAATAGAGCGTTTAGAACATAATAGTTTACTTTTAGAAAAACAATATGCTCAATTGGTTGATCTAAAAATTATGTCTGAAAAAGATTTAGCTGATATTCAACCTAAAAAGGGGCTATTTGGTAAGGAGTATGTTGAATTAACTACGG
>NZ_GL636074.1 GCF_000186445.1 Streptococcus agalactiae ATCC 13813 | reverse complement strand
AACCATGTTTTCTAAGTTCAAAACAAGTATCTAATACATCTTCTTCAGACCATTCATTCATGATATTTTCTTTGATGAATTGAATATCTTCGAAATTGCGAGACTCTTCTTTAGAAATTTTATCTTTACGTCTCTCGTTGTATTTGACATACATTGAACTTAAAAGAAACTTGGCATCTTTTGTTAATTTATCCATATAATCACCTCCTTTCTGCTCACATTATAGCAGATTAGAGGTACTAAAAACAGATAGAAAGGGGGTGGGGGAATGCAAATTCTTCTGTATAAACTGCGAAAAGAAAAAGGATTATCTCAAGAAGTGTTGTCGTCTGTCATTCATGTCAGTGTAAATCAATATGGTAAAAAAGAAAGAGGAGAAGCGCAGTTTACGCAAGATGAGATGTTTGCAATTGCAGATTTTTTTAAAATGCCAATTGCTCAAATTTTTTTACCTAGAAAGTCACCAAAATGGGAACTTAAATCAACACATTGCTAGAAAGGACAATATGAATGAAGTAACATTATCAAATAACTTGCAACAAATTGAATTAGAAATTAATCATCACAAGCAGATTGCAGGGCAGTCTATTTGGGAAATTGGCAGACGGTTAAACCACGTTAAAGAGAACGACTTAGCGCATGGGCAATTTATGGAATGGGTTGGAAAACTCGGAATAAATCAACCTGAAGCTAATCGCATGATGAAAGTGGCGAATGAACTTCCAAATTCTTCAACGTTGAGTAATTTAGGTAGCACAGCCCTCTACCTCATAGCCACCCTACCAGACGAGCAAAAGCAAGAACAGATTGAACGGATTGAAAGTGGCGATAACCCAACTGTCAGAGAGTTGCAAGAAATCAAGCGAGAGAACAACCGACTAAAAGCTGAAAATACTCGTTTAGAGCAACAAAAAGAGAATTTAGCAGAGCAAGCCTTGAGTGCTAAAATCGTTGAAAAAGAAGTTATCAAAGAAGTTATTCCTGATGATTATGAAAGCACTAAGCAACTTAATCAGACTTTGCTTGGCAAGAATAAAGAACTAAGTAAGATGGTTGATGATGCCTTGCAGCACGAGGAGTATTTAAAAAGTCAACTTAAAGAATTCTATGCTAAGCGTGATGAGGTCAATCATAAATCAGCTAAGTATGATGAGCTAACAGAAGCGATTAAACAGTCAGAAGGTAAACTCAATAGCTATCAAAAGAAGATTGCATCATACAAGAATATCACTGAACTACTCAAAAAAGGCGATTTGCTATTACTTGAAATGAGCGGACTTATCTATGCTGATGAAACGCACTATATCCAGCGTGACGGGCTTATTAAGCAAGAGTTCGATAGCTTGGTCGATAGAGGTCTAAAGCTCTTTAAAGACCTTGATATGAAGCGTAAGAACACTGAAATTTTAGAAGGAGAAGTCTTATGAATGAACTAACAACAACTCAACAACTGATTGAAATGTCAAAAATGCAGACAGTGACTTTAGAAAAGGTTGATAACTTAGAAAAAGGATTATTGCAAGCGCAGAATGATATTCAAGAAATCATGGATACATCTTATTTACATCCTGGAATTATTAATATGATTACTAAAAAACGTCGTAAACGTGTCATTGATTGTATGGGCGGAAAATCTGCAAAAGCTTATAAAACCTTTAAAGTAGACGAGGAAGGCAGAAAGCATCGTTTTTCAAGTGAAGTATTCCGAGAAATGGAACTTGATTTCAAAGCAGAATTTGATCTCAATAGCTACGCTGAATTGTCTAAATCTAAGAAAGAAGAGGCGCTTGAATATATCGCTATGTGGGAACCGTGCACGAATACTAAACGAAAAATTAATCTGTTGAACAAACAGACTGAACTTGAACTGATTGGGTAAGAAAGAAACAAAACTAACGAAAGGAGAACCATATGAGACCAAAACAATATCCGTATAGCGGAAATAAAAAAGAATCTATTGCGGTAACAGTAGATTCCAAAACGCTAGCCGAGAAACTAGAGATTACTGACCAATCGAATATTTCCCAAGCGAAACACCGATTATTTGGTCTGTAAACAAGTAGACAAACGGCATTTTGAATTCTTGATGTGAAGATGAAATCAAGGTATCAGCTTAGACGAATTTAGATAAGAAAAAAAGCCACTGCGGGGACAGCGACTTACGAAAATAACTACTTAGATTATAACACAAAAGAGGAGGAGATGCA
>NZ_GL636073.1 GCF_000186445.1 Streptococcus agalactiae ATCC 13813 | reverse complement strand
CAAGTAGAAACAATTGAATTACCAGTTGATTATGACGCTGATTTTGTTATTCCGGTCTATGGTGATTCTATGGAGCCCGATTATCATTCTGGTGACTATGTCTTCGTAAAGCTATCCGTAGAGCTCGTAGATGGCGATATAGGAGTGTTTGAGTATTACGGTGACGCTTATATCAAACAGTTGCTTATAAACAATGAGGGAGCGTTTTTACATAGTCTAAACGATAAATATAGTGATATCCAAATCGATAGAGATAGTGATTTTAGGATTATTGGCGAAGTTATGGGTAGTTACAGGGAGAATTAATATGCTGGAAAAAGTTGAACGCTTAATCTCGGAAATTAATAACTATGTGTAATATCTGAACCACGTTAGACGACGTTAAAGACTTTAACGTTTACAGATTTATGAAAGTTTACAAATTAAAAACAATAGCGAACGAAGCTATGGTTGTCAATGAGTTTAAAAAATTAATTTAAATAATAACGTGCAATACCTGATCCACGTAAAAAGCTGGCAGGGAGATTTTTATGGAACAATCTGAAAAGAAAGTTTTGCCTATTATTGCAATTATAATTGGCGCAATTGCGTTAATTAGCTCATGGATGCCATTCATTAACAACGGATCGTTTGTTATTGCTATAATTGCGTTAATTATTGGATTTTTTGCGTTATTTTTTAATAGAAAACGCAAAAAAACACTAACTTATGTTAGTATCGTTATTTCAATTTTAGCAATGATAATTGTTCTAGTTACACAATCAATGTATGGTAAAGTGATCGATACCGCAAGCAAATCATTCGATAAAACATCAAAATCATACGAATCCTCTTATAGCAAGTCTTCTTCTATCGAAGCTTCTTCTTCTAGAGCAAAAGTTAAAAATGCGGACGCTAAATTTAAATGGTCAGAATCTTATTTCAATTCATTGATCAAAGGTCAAACAACTTACGACGAAGTTGTTGCAAAAGTTGGAAGACCTAATAGTGTATCTGACAGCACGGACTACGATATTGAAACAGATGCTGAGGTACCTTCAAAAGATTGTGGTTGGGACTTGAATGATGGTTCGTATTATGCAAGCGTATCTATTCATTTTATTCAAAAAAATGGCGTACTAGTTGTTGATTCTAAATCAAGCAACGGATTAAAATAAATGATAAACAAAAAGCCCCACGCTCAAATTTTGGTCGAGGAGAGCGTGAAGTAAAACTGTAATTGACCTTTAATAAGGTCTTTTACTATACCTTATTAGTTAAATTTGGAGATGATAACCAATGCGAATAGAATCATATAAAAAGAAAAACGGTACTACTGCTTATCGTTTTCGAGTATATATAGGTGTTATTGATGGAAAGAAGAAATATATAAAGCGTAGTGGTTTTACATCTAAAAAGCTGGCAAAGCAAGCGTTAATAAATCTACAACAGGAAATAGAAAACCCAAAAGACAAGTCAACGTTATTATTTAAAGATTTAACAAAAATCTGGCTAGATAATTATGAAAAAACCGTTCAAGGCAGCACATATTTAAAGACAAAAAGAAATATCGAAAATCATATTTTACCTTCCCTTGGCAGTTATCAAATAAAAGATTTGACACCCTTGATTATCCAGAAATACGCTGATGAGTGGTCAACTAAACTCAAATATAGCTCGAAGATTGTTGGCATTGTACGCAATATTTTAAACCACGCTGTTAAATTCCAGTACATCACTTCCAATCCATCAGCTCCAGTCTCTGCCCCTAAAATTCAAAGAACGATAAACAAGAAAAAGGATTACTATAATAAAGACGAGCTAAAAGAGTTTGTGCAATTAGTATATAATACTGATGACATTAATATAATAGCAACTTTTAGGCTCTTAGCATTCACTGGTTTGCGAAAAGGAGAAATGCTAGCTTTGACATGGAAAGATTATAGAAATGGAACGCTAGACGTTAATAAAGCTATTACAAGAGATATCGCTGGTGAGCACATTGGTCCCACAAAAAATAAGTCAAGCGACAGATTAATTAGCTTGGACCCCGAGACGATGAATGTACTTGACAACCTTCACAAAACATATCCAAAAACGAAATATATTCTTGAATCAGCTTCAGGTAGGTGGATTTCGCCTACACAACCTAGAAGATGGCTTGTACAAATATTAAGGGATTCAATATCAAAACTCGAACCAATACGAATACATGGATTCAGACATACACACGCTAGTTTGTTGTTTGAATCTGGACTTACTCTAAAACAAGTGCAGCATCGTCTAGGTCACGAAGATTTGAAAACAACCATGAATACCTATGTACATATTACTGAAACTGCAAAAGATGAAATTGGAACTAAATTCTCTAAATATATTGATTTTTAAAAAAAGAGACCCAAAAAGAGCCACAAATTTTATTAATCATTGATATAACAATACTTTTTAAACTCCCACCGG
>NZ_GL636072.1 GCF_000186445.1 Streptococcus agalactiae ATCC 13813 | reverse complement strand
GAAACCTGTTATTAACAGGTTTTTTATCATTTAATGACGGAAAACTGGACACAAATTATTTTTCTTGTATAATTAAATATATTATTTCTTATCAGGAGGTTATGATGACATTAGAGAAACGATTTAATAAGTACTTAGATAGAATAGAGGTCTCCTTAATTCGTCAGTTTGATCAATCTATTTCAGATATACCTGGAATGGTAAAATTAACTCTTGGAGAACCAGATTTTACCACTCCTGATCATGTTAAAGAAGCAGCTAAATCAGCTATTGATGCGAATCAATCGTATTATACTGGTATGAGCGGTTTATTAGCTCTAAGGCAAGCTGCTGCAGATTTTGCAAAGGATAAATATAATCTTACTTATAATCCTGATAGTGAGATCTTGGTTACGATAGGTGCCACAGAAGCTCTGTCTGCATCTCTTATAGCTATTTTAGAAGCTGGTGATGTTGTTCTATTACCCGCCCCCGCTTATCCAGGATATGAGCCAATAGTTAACCTTGTAGGAGCTGATATCGTAGAAATTGATACTAGAGAAAATGACTTTAGACTAACTCCTGAAATGTTAGAAACGGCTATTATCCAACAAGGTGAAAAATTAAAGGCTGTTTTACTTAATTATCCTACTAACCCTACAGGTATTACCTATTCAAGGCAAGAAATTGCTGCATTAGCTGAAGTCTTTAAAAAATATGATATTTTTGTTATTAGTGATGAAGTTTATTCTGAGTTAACTTACACTGGTCAGCAGCATGTTTCAATTGCAGAATATTTACCTAACCAAACTATCTTAATTAATGGCTTATCAAAATCACATGCTATGACTGGTTGGAGAGTTGGATTGGTGTATGCTCCTGAAGCATTTACTGCTCAAATCATTAAAAGTCATCAATACATGGTGACAGCTGCTAGTACTATTTCGCAATTTGCTGGGGTAGAAGCCTTATCTGTGGGTAAAAATGATACGTTACCTATGCGTCAAGAATATATTAAACGTAGAGATTATATCATTGATAAAATGTCTAAACTTGGTTTCAAAATAATTAAACCGAGTGGCGCTTTTTATATCTTTGCTAAAATACCTGATAGTTATCCACAGGATTCTTTTAAGTTTTGTCAGGATTTTGCTTATCAACAAGCAGTAGCTATTATTCCAGGGGTGGCTTTTGGTAAATATGGTGAAGGATATATACGTCTTTCTTATGCTGCTAGTATGGAAGTTATTGAAACAGCAATGGCTAGATTGAAAGTTTTTATGGAATCATATGAGGGTTAGTCAAACATACGGTCTCGTTTTGTATAATCGTAATTATCGTGAAGATGATAAATTACTTAAAATCTTTACGGAGACTGAGGGAAAAAGGATGTTTTTTGTAAAGCATGCTTCAAAGTCAAAATTCAATGCTGTGCTCCAACCTTTGACTATTGCTCATTTTATTTTAAAAATTAATGATAATGGTCTTTCTTATATTGATGATTATAAAGAAGTTTTAGCATTTCAAGAAATTAATTCAGACTTGTTTAAGTTGTCATATGCGAGTTATATTACTTCTTTGGCTGATGTGGCTATTAGTGATAATGTAGCGGATGCTCAATTATTTATTTTCCTAAAGAAAACGTTAGAATTGATTGAGGACGGTTTAGATTATGAGATTCTAACGAATATTTTTGAAGTACAACTACTAGAGAGGTTCGGTGTTGCTTTAAATTTTCATGATTGTGTTTTTTGTCATAGGGCAGGATTACCTTTTGATTTTTCACACAAATATTCTGGATTATTATGTCCAAACCATTATTATAAAGACGAGAGAAGAAACCACCTAGATCCTAATATGCTGTACTTAATCAATCGTTTTCAGTCAATTCAATTTGATGATTTACAAACAATTTCTGTGAAACCTGAGATGAAACTTAAAATTCGTCAATTTTTGGACATGATTTACGATGAATATGTAGGGATTCATCTTAAAAGTAAAAAATTTATTGATGATTTGTCTAGTTGGGGAAGTATTATGAAATCAGATTAAGTTGTAAAGAGGAACATGACATTAGTGTCATGT
>NZ_GL636071.1 GCF_000186445.1 Streptococcus agalactiae ATCC 13813 | reverse complement strand
GGGATTGAGATTGACGAGCTCCCTCTTGATTTTCCTTTCTTCGCTCTAACTGCGGAGGGGGTTTCTGATGAGTAAAACAGTTTCAGAATTGTCTGAGGAGTTAGGACTAAGTAAACAATATCTTAATCGGATTTTAGCTCAAAATAATCTAGGTCGAAAAAAGGGAAATAAAAAAGTAGTTTCCGATACGGACGAAAAAGCACTCATATCAATACTTGAGGGCAATATCGGAAACAAGAAATCGGAAACTAGAAAATTAGTTTCCGATATGTCATCAATCCCAAGTGAGACAAGAGAAGAAGAGAATATCAGAAACCAAAAATCGGAAACTGAATTAGAAACTAGTTTCCGATATGTCCGTGAACAGTTGGAAATAAAGGGAAAAGAGGTTGAACGACTACATCAGCTTCTTGACCAATCTCAGCAATTGCTTTTGAACGAACAGAAGAAAAATCAACTTTTACTGGAATCAAAAAACGATGAATTTGATGGTTGGCTAAAAGAAAAAAAGGGTTTTCAAGACAGAGTTAATAGATTGGCAAGCGACAATGATTACTATATTCGCAGGTATTATGAAAATAAGTCATCTTTGAAAAGTTATAAGTTAGCACTATTGACTGTCTTGATAATATTAGCCCTGCTAGTAATTATTTATTTTTTTTGATATAGGATGAGTCGACCTTTTGGGGTCGGCTTTTTTGTCGGACAATAGCGGAGCTGTCCGACTAGTCATTTTGAAAAAAATGACTTTGGTCGACTTGGGGAAATCGGCCAACATGACAAAAATGTCCTTGTGCTTCGAGGGCTTTTTTGTTACCTCGCCACCTTTCCTTTGTGGCGAGTAAGCTGTCTGCAAGACCCTTCGGAGAACGCACATTTACGAAGTAAAGTATAGTGCGTTATACTTTACTTGGAAGTAGCGCCGAAAATTGTGCTAGAATACAAGTTAAGTTATTTCGTATTTTAGACGAGCAATAGACTTGTCGGCTCGTCTGTCAGTCGTTATTCGACTGACACAGGTAAGGGGGTAAGATAATGAGTTACATAGTTGCGAGAATGGAGAAAATGAAAATTGGTAATTTGGGAGGAGCTTATAGACACAATGAACGTATTTTTAAGAAACATTCAAATAAAGATATAGACGTGAGCAGGTCACACCTCAACTATGAGTTGACGGATCGTGACCGCTCGGTGTCGTATGAACGGCAAATTAAGGACTATGTGAACGAAAATAAAATATCTAATCGAGCTATTCGGAAAGATGCTGTTTTGTGCGATGAATGGCTTATCACGTCTGATAAGCCATTCTTTGAGAAACTGAGTGAGGAAGAAACGAGAGATTTTTTTGAGACGGCTAAAAATTATTTTGCTGAAAACTATGGCGAAGAAAATATAGCTTATGCGAGTGTACACCTTGATGAGAGTACCCCGCATATGCACCTGGGAGTAGTACCGTTTCAAGACGGAAAATTATCGTCAAAGGCAATGTTTAACAAAGAGGAACTCAAGAAAATACAAGATGATTTGCCAAAATACATGGGCGAGTATGGCTTTGATTTGGAGCGTGGCGAGCTAAATAGCGAAGCCAAACACAAGACGGTTGCTGAATTTAAGCAAGAAATGGCTAGTAAAGAACTTGAAAAACAGTTGGTTAAAGAATATGGAGCACCAGAGTACATTAACGAAACGACAGGTGAATTTTATGACCGTATTGAATACCATAATTTCACTGAATTTCCGAGAGAAGAAAACTTAGGACAAGTAGCTAGAGAAACAACGTATCAAGAAAAGTTGGGTTGGGTAAAATGGCAACAGAAAGAACAGCTACAAACGTTAGAATTTTCTAAAACGCCCCTAGAAGAGGAAATAAGAGCTTTGAATGAAGTACTTAGAGAAAAATACGAAGAATTGGATAAAATCGAGCTACGAACCTCTGAGAGCCTCTCAGAGCTATCTAAAGCCGAAGGGTATATAAATACCCTAGAAGAACATTCAAACGCCTTAGAGAGTAAAATAGGGGGGTTAGAGAACGAATATTTAAGACTAGCTAAACAAAATGCTCGATTAAGTGACTTGAAAATCATGTCTGAAAAAGAATTGGCTGAAATTCAGGCAAAAAAAGGCATGTTTGGAAAAGAGTATGTTGAGTTGACCAAAGAGCAGTTTGAAAAACTCAAAGGTCTGATATACCGAAGCAAACATCTTGTTCATCAAAAAGAGTTAGAGAATAATCAGTTAAGGCAACAAATGCCTCTCAAACGCTCTAAAAACGGTTTTGAGGAAAGTCTGCAACGAGCCAAGGAGGAAAGCAAGGGAGAAAGCATAGACCGCCTTAAAAGCGAAATTAGAGGACTAAAAAACGAAAATTCTATTTTAAGGCAACAAAATGACAAGATGTTTAGTAAGTTAAAGGAATTAATGCCTGACAAAGTGTTAAATAATTTTATTTCTGAACTTAAATCAATCAAACCTATCGTGAAAATAGTTAAAAGAGTTATTGAAAAAGGTTTAGGACTCTAAGCGATTTATGCCGAGAAAACTCTTGCTAGGAAGCTATGCGAAATAGACTAGTAGGGGTCGAGTCGACAGGCTGAAAGCTTGACGGCCGAACACGACAGTCTGATTTCAGCATAGGTTACTTTCTAGCAAGAGGAAATTGGAATAAAGTAAGCGGAAATATGGAACTGAAGAAGTAAAGTCGATTTTTTGGTCATAATTGAAAAATTTGAGAAAAATAAAAAGCCCAATAACGGCTTTTTATTTTTTCTTTGTTAAATACTAATCATGAATTAACTTTTAGATTTAACATAACTATATATAAACTGAAATATTTTATATATTATATATGCTAATAGAGGTCCGAAAAATATAAATTGTAAATTTTGATATAGAACAGGATAAAAATAGTGAAGCAGATAAAATACTATAGTCAGTGTAATTACTATAATGAATTCTTTCATTCTTACCTCCTTATTCTGCAGATATACCACCTATACCAATTTTAATCCCTTTTTTCTGATGAGCAGCGTCACTCATAGCTTGTAAGATTGTTGCTGAACCGACATATCCTACTATTCCTCCAATGATAGTACCTATTCCAGGATAAAATGAAAGTATAGCAGACATTGCACCTGCTATAACTCCAGGTCCATAACTTGCTGCAAGATTAACAATATTAACTACTTCACTGTAGCTTAAGTGGATATATCCACCACTATAACTAGCTCTAGTAGTATATACTGGAGTAGAAATAGCGTTATTATAATTATTTATTGAATTAGTTACGAAATCAAGGTCTTCTTGATTCATAGAGTAAGTTTTTTTTGATGCTTTCGGTATCACTGTTTAAATATAATTTCCCTTCATCGGTTAATTTAAGCTCAGGACTCAATTTAAACATTAGCCCTATTTTCCTTTTTTGTTCGTCAGTGAAAGTATTTGAATAGATATCGGGAATATCGTTGGGAGAAATTACTTTGGTAGTGTTTTCTAAATCATTTGCGTATACCGTATAAGTTAAAGTAGGAGTTATAAGACTGGGCATTAGTATTATAGTGGCTAACCCTAAAGTTACAATTTTTTTGTTTTTCATATTGTTCTCCTCTCTTTTGTATAAATATATTTGATGTAATGTGATTCCAAATGCAATATAGTTTCCGTTGTTCTTTCTAGCAAGATGGAATAACTTATTTGTTTACGCTTACATTTTATAAAAAAATAGTATTTTTGTCAAAAGAGACACTTTTTATCAATAAGCGTATGGTCTCTTTGCTTTTTTAGGGAAACTAAATTTGTCAGAGTTTTGAAAGAACTAAAATATAGGTGATTTGTTATCAAATAGACCATGGAATAAATTAAGCGTATTTGTTATAATATCGAATGCTGAAGCAAAACCTTCCGCAAGTCTATGCGAAAGGAGGTGGAGCGAGTGCATTACATTTTCGACGTCTTACTTGCTATTGTGGCAGAAGTAACGGCACATTACATTTGCAAGTGGTTAGATAGCAAGGACAAACGCTGAAGCTAGCCCAACACCGACAAAAAAGCCCCTAGGGAACTGGCATTCCTTAGGGGCTTCGGTGTGCTTGCGCATCACATTTTCGTAAGGTAATTATATCATGTAGTGGTCATAAGTGTCAAAAATAGGTGCGTAAGAAAAATTTAAAATCTGGGGGGCTACTACGACCCCCCTTTTAAGTGCCGAGTGCCAAATTGCGACAAAAAGTTCCATGAAACTAGATATATCAAGGTTTTAGATCATGCTACCCTGCGGCGACATTTCGGCGACATTTTTGGCGACAAAAAGCAAAAAATACAAAAAACGTTGCAATGAATGCACAGTTGTGCTACTATGGTTTTATAAATTTTTGAGAGGTGGAACATGAAAAAAAGATTGACGATAACACTCAGTGAATCGGTGCTTGAAAATCTTGAAAAAATGGCAAAAGAGATGGGGTTGTCAAAATCTGCAATGATTTCAGTTGCCTTGGAAAACTACAAGAAAGGTCAAGTAAAATAAAAAAAAGCCGAGCTGGCAGGCGGGCTTTTAAAAGTATTATAACTTGAGTTAATTATAACTTATGGCTAAAGAAAAAGCAAGATACTTCACTTTTTTACTCTACCCTGAGTCAATCCCTAGTGATTGGGAATTAAAATTAGAATTGCTGGGTGTACCTATTGCAGTCAGCCCTTTGCATGATAGAGACAAGAGTGAGGTTGAGGGACAACAATATAAAAAACCGCACTATCACGTGATTTATGTTTCAAAAAATCCAGTCACGGCAGATAGTGTGAGAATGAAAATCAAGAGGTCACTTGGAGATAATAGCGTTGCTCTAGTTCAGATAATTAGAACTAGCATTGAGAACACGTATTTATATCTTACGCATGAATCAAAGGACGCTATCGAAAAGAAAAAGCACGTCTATGATAAGGCTGACATAACTTTGCTTAGTAACTTTGATATAGACCGTTATTTAACGCTTGACGTCGAAGAGAAAGACGATATGCTCAATGAGGTTTGTGATCTTATCGATGAGTATGATATTGCAAATATGCGTGAATTGAGACGGTTTATTAAACTTCATGGGGCTGAACATGGTTTACCGAGTATCAAAATTATAAATTCAGTTTTACGTTCGCACACTGGGTTAATACGTCTGTATTTTGATGCTGTCTATCAAGAACGTAAGTATGGCAGTAATATCTCTAATGTTAATCAAGAGACAGGTGAGATTTTGAGTGAGGGTAGCGATGACTGATAGAAATGAGCTGATTAACGATATTGCAGAGTTGAAAGCTAAACGAGACAGACTACTGGCTCAAGTGAAAGAAGCGGAACAATGGGAAAGTGTAGCGTGGGATAGTTACCATGCGGTCGCAGACCAAGCTAACAAAGTCAAAAAGGTGTTGGCTAAAAAGAGATATGATTTGCTAGATGAGGAAATCGACAAACTGATGAACGAAGTTCGAGAGTTGGCAGATGTCCTT
>NZ_GL636070.1:2240754-2243750 GCF_000186445.1 Streptococcus agalactiae ATCC 13813 | reverse complement strand
GCGCCATTTATTATATAAGTTTTTTAGCGGGTGTAGTTTAGTGGTAAAACTACAGCCTTCCAAGCTGTTGTCGCGAGTTCGATTCTCGTCACCCGCTTACTTTACATAAAAGTAAAACCAAGCATTTGCTTGGGCGCGTAGCTCAGGTGGTTAGAGCGCACGCCTGATAAGCGTGAGGTCGGTGGTTCGAGTCCACTCGTGCCCATCAATATTAATTTGGAGAATTACTCAAGAGGCTGAAGAGGACGGTTTGCTAAATCGTTAGGTCGGGTAACTGGCGCAAGGGTTCGAATCCCTTATTCTCCGTAAATATTATAATTTTAAGAGTAATTATACTCTTTTTTTATTTCTCTTTTAGTTTCACTATGGAGCAATTATATTGATAGAGTGAATAGAAGAAGGTTATCGTTTTCTAGATTTGATTATGGTTCATTTAGAAATAGTTGATTTCAAATATAAATGTAACAATGACGTAATATAATTTCGTGAATTTTTTGGTAAAATATTTAATGTCTTATCGTAAAGGAGTAGTTTAATAAAAATGAAAAAAAGAATATTATCAGCAGTCCTTGTGAGTGGAGTAACTCTTGGAACTGCTGCCGTAACAGTAAACGCTGATGACTTTGACTCGAAAATTGCTGCTACTGATTCAGTAATCAATACTTTATCAGGGCAACAAGCAGCAGCACAAAACCAGGTGACTGCTATTAAAGGACAAGTTGGTGCTTTAGAGTCTCAACAATCAGAATTAGAAGCGCAAAATGCTCAACTTGAGGCTGTATCTCAGCAGTTAGGTCAAGAGATTCAAACTCTTTCTAATAAAATTGTTGCACGTAACGAATCTTTGAAAAAGCAAGTTCGTAGTGCTCAAAAGGGTAACTTGACTAACTATATTAATACTATTTTAAATTCGAAATCAGTATCTGATGCTGTTAATCGTGTTGTTGCTATTCGTGAGGTTGTTTCAGCTAATGAAAAGATGTTAGCACAACAAGAAGCTGACAAAGCGGCCTTAGAAGCTAAACAAATTGAAAATCAAAATGCTATAAATACTGTAGCAGCTAACAAGCAAGCTATCGAAAATAATAAAGCAGCCTTAGCAACACAAAGAGCACAATTAGAAGCAGCACAATTAGAGTTATCTGCTCAATTGACTACAGTCCAAAATGAAAAAGCATCTTTAATTCAGGCAAAAGCACAAGCTGAGGAAGCTGCGCGTAAGGCAGCTGAAGCACAAGCAGCAGCAGAAGCGAAAGCACAAGCAGAAGCGAAAGCACAAGCTGAGTCTGTAGCAAAAGCACAGGCAGCAGCACAAGTTGAGTCTGCCACAGCTCCTACTGAAACAGTTCAAACACAACCGAGAACTGAAATAAAGCCTTCTAATCTTACGGCTACTTCTTCGGCAACTACTGTTGCTAAAACTACAGCTATTAATGAGCCAAAAGTTGCTCAACCTTCTGTAGTAACTAAAGCAGTTGAAGCACCTAAAGCAGTTGTTTCTTCAACACCTAGAGCGGTATCAAAACCTGTTGTCAGAAGTTATGATTCAAGTAACACATACCCAATGGGACAATGTACTTGGGGAGCTAAGTCAATGGCTTCTTGGGTTGGTAACTATTGGGGAAATGCTAATCAGTGGGGTGCTAGTGCACGTGCAGCTGGTTATTCTGTAGGAACTACTCCTCGTGTTGGTGCAGTAGCTGTTTGGCCATATGATGGTGGTGGTTACGGGCACGTTGCAGTAGTAACGTCAGTGGCTAACAATTCATCTATCCAAGTTATGGAATCAAACTATGCTGGAAATATGAGCATTGGCAATTACCGTGGTTCATTTAATCCTAGTGCTTCTGGCTCTGTTTACTATATTTACCCAAATTAATGAATACTAAGGAGATCTTTCGTGGTCTCCTTTTTGTTTATTAATTAGGTATGGTTTATTTTGGATTGAAAAATTGTGTAAAAAGCGTTAAAATGGTATAGGACTAAAGTTTTGGAGGAAATCATGTCTTATTCTAATTTAAAATTGTTTGCACTGTCATCAAACAAAGAACTAGCGAAAAAAGTGTCTCAGACGATTGGAATTCCGCTAGGTCAATCGACAGTTCGCCAATTTTCTGATGGTGAGATTCAAGTTAATATTGAAGAGTCTATTCGTGGCCATCATGTTTTTATTTTACAATCAACAAGCTCACCAGTTAATGATAATTTGATGGAAATTTTAATTATGGTTGATGCTTTAAAGCGTGCTAGTGCGGAGTCTGTTAGTGTGGTAATGCCTTACTATGGGTATGCTCGTCAAGATCGCAAGGCACGTTCTCGTGAACCTATTACTTCGAAACTCGTTGCGAACATGCTAGAAGTTGCTGGTGTTGATCGTCTTTTAACAGTTGATTTACATGCAGCTCAAATTCAGGGATTCTTTGATATTCCCGTTGATCACCTTATGGGGGCTCCCCTTATTGCAGATTACTTTGATCGTCAGGGATTAGTTGGTGATGATGTTGTTGTCGTTAGTCCTGATCATGGTGGCGTAACACGTGCACGTAAGCTGGCACAGTGTTTAAAGACACCGATTGCTATCATTGATAAGCGCCGTAGTGTTACTAAAATGAATACATCTGAAGTAATGAATATTATTGGTAATATCAAAGGTAAAAAATGTATTTTAATTGATGATATGATTGATACTGCAGGTACTATTTGCCATGCTGCAGACGCTTTAGCTGAAGCAGGGGCAACAGCTGTTTATGCTTCATGTACTCACCCTGTTTTATCAGGGCCGGCTTTGGATAATATTCAAAATTCAGCTATTGAAAAATTAATTGTGTTAGATACGATTTACCTCCCTGAAGAACGTTTGATTGATAAGATTGAACAAATTTCAATTGCGGAATTGATTGGTGAAGCTATTATCCGTATTCACGAGAAACGTCCTTTATCACCATTATTTGAAATGAATAAACTAAAATGATAAAAAACCTGTTATTAACAGGTTT
>NZ_GL636070.1:2214282-2236063 GCF_000186445.1 Streptococcus agalactiae ATCC 13813 | reverse complement strand
GACATGACATTAGTGTCATGTTCTTTTTTTTAATATTAGGATAAACTAATATGGAATTAATTTTTAGGATATTTGAGATGAAAAAAACATTATACATTACCAATAAACTCTTTTTTGCTAACTGGTTTGTGCCAGTTATTGGTGCAGTTCTAATTCAAGTTATCGGCATCATTGTAAGTAGACGCCTTGTAGTAAAATTGCTACCTGATGATTATAAATTCAATTTATACATTGCGCTTTTACTATTTGTTCCTATTTTGGCAAGTATTTTACTATTTTTAATCTATTTCCAAAAAAGGGATTTTACTTCCTTGGGATTTACTAAAGATAATAATGTTTTAACAACGATCTCAGGATTTATTACTGGTAGTTTACTGATGTTTTTTATTTATATTTGCCACTGGTTATCAGGTTTTGTGGAAATTTCTTCCAGCAATTCCTTTTCTTTTGGACCTTTTTTCTTTTTATTTCTTGCATACTTTATCCAAAGCTTGACAGAGGAAATTTTATTTAGAGGATATGTTATGACAACAGTTACCAAATTTAAAGGTAGTTTTGCAGGTGTTTTATGCAATTCTATGTTGTTTTCCTTTATCCACTTTAGAAACTATGGTATCACAGCAATAGCACTTTTTAATTTATTTTTACTTGGTATTATTTTTTCTATTCTTTTTAATATGACCAAAAATATTCTTTTTGTTACAGGAGTTCATACTACATGGAATTTTACTATGGGATGTGTATTAGGTAATAAGGTTAGTGGGGGGTATTCTCCTGTTTCTCTTTTTAGAATTACTGAAAATTCTAGCTTTGCTCTTTGGAGTGGTGGGGATTTTGGTTTTGAAGGGGGAGTACTATGTTCTTTGATATTAGTAGGTTGTTTAGCATACTTTTCTTTGGAAAGAGTGAGAGTATCTGTTAGATATTAGCTATTATTGCCTTCTTGTGAAAAAAATAAAGAAACGTGCTATAATATAGCCACTAAGTTTTTATGAGGAGTTCATTCATGAAGAAAATTGCTGTAGATGCTATGGGTGGAGATTACGCTCCCAAAGCTATTGTAGAGGGTGTTAATCAAGCTATTTCAGATTTTAGTGATATTGAAGTACAACTCTATGGCGATCAGAAAAAAATTGAGAAATATTTAACAGTAACGGAGCGAGTTAGTATTATTCATACTGAAGAAAAAATTAATTCTGATGATGAGCCTGCTAAAGCTGTTCGTCGTAAAAAACAGTCTTCGATGGTCTTAGGAGCTAAGGCAGTCAAAGATGGTGTTGCACAGGCCTTTATTTCTGCAGGGAATACAGGAGCTTTATTAGCTGCTGGTTTGTTTGTAGTAGGACGTATAAAAGGTGTTGATCGACCAGGCTTAATGTCAACTATGCCTACGTTAGATGGTGTGGGTTTTGATATGCTTGATTTAGGAGCTAATGCAGAAAACACAGCTTCTCATCTTCATCAATATGCTATTTTAGGTTCGTTTTATGCAAAAAATGTCCGTGGTATTGAAGTTCCTCGTGTAGGTCTCTTAAATAACGGAACGGAAGAAACAAAAGGCGATTCTCTTCATAAAGAAGCTTATAAACTGTTAGCAGCAGAGCCTTCTATTAATTTTATTGGAAATATTGAAGCACGTGATTTGATGTCTAGTGTAGCAGATGTTGCTGTCACTGATGGTTTTACTGGAAATGCTGTTCTAAAGACAATGGAAGGTACAGCTATGAGTATTATGGGAAGCCTAAAATCTTCAATTAAATCAGGTGGCGTGAAAGCTAAATTAGGAGCACTTCTATTAAAAGATAGCCTATATCAGCTAAAAGATAGTATGGACTATTCAAGCGCGGGTGGTGCGGTTCTTTTTGGTTTAAAAGCTCCAATAGTAAAATGCCATGGATCAAGTGATTCTAAAGCTGTTTATTCTACTTTGAAGCAAGTTCGTACAATGTTGGAAACTCAAGTAGTGGATCAATTAGTGGATGCCTTTACAGATGAATAGGAGTGAACTCATGTCAAGAGATGAAGTTTTTGAAAAGATGCTGGAATTATTAAGGCAGCAACTTGGTGACCCACAGTTAGATATCACACCAGAGTCATCGTTACATGATGATTTAGCAATTGACTCTATCGCTTTAACAGAGTTTATTATCAATTTGGAAGATGTGTTTCATCTAGAGATTCCAGATGAGGCTGTCGAACACATGTCAAGCGTCCAACAACTATTAGATTATATCATTGAACATAAGTAATAATAAAAAGGAAGAAAATACGAACGTTTCTTCTTTTTTTGATTTTAAATAAAGTTTTTGTTGTATTAGATAATGTTGTGTGTTAGAATAACTCTTAAAATAAGAGAAAGGCGAATAATCAAGTGACTAACCAGCTTATTTATACAGGAAAAGCGAAAGATATTTATAGTACAAAAGATGAAAATGTGATTAGAACGGTCTATAAAGACCAAGCTACTATGTTGAATGGAGCTCGTAAGGAGACTATTGATGGCAAGGGAGCACTAAATAATCAGATTTCATCTCTTATTTTTGAGAAATTAAATATGGCTGGTGTGGTGACACATTATATTGAGCAAATTTCAAAAAACGAACAATTGAATAAAAAAGTTGATATTATTCCACTTGAGGTGGTGTTACGGAATGTGACAGCAGGCTCATTCTCAAAACGTTTTGGAGTGGAAGAAGGACTCGTTCTTGAAACTCCAATCGTGGAATTTTACTACAAAAATGATGATCTGAATGATCCTTTTATCAATGATGAGCATGTGAAGTTTTTGGGTATTGTTAATGATGAGGAGATTGCTTATCTGAAAGGAGAGACTCGCCGTATTAATGAACTCTTGAAAGATTGGTTTGCTCAGATTGGGCTTAACTTGATTGACTTCAAGTTGGAGTTCGGATTTGACAAGGATGGCAAAATCATCTTGGCTGATGAGTTCTCACCTGACAACTGCCGTCTCTGGGATGCTGATGGTAATCATATGGACAAGGATGTTTTTCGTAGAGATCTTGGTAGCTTGACCGATGTCTATCAAGTTGTACTTGAGAAGTTGATAGCATTGTAATTAGAAGAGGAAGGAATTGAATCGGTTCGGGAAACTCAGAAAAAAGGTTGGGCTTACTGAAATCTCAATTTCAGACATCCTCCTATTTTCCAGTCGCTCCCTTGTCGGACTTGGTATCTTATATGAATAAACGTATTTTTGTTGAGAAAAAGGCTGACTTTGGCATTAAATCGGCTAGTCTTGTGAAAGAGTTGACGCATAATCTACAACTGACTTCTTTGAAGGATTTGCGTATTGTGCAGGTCTATGATGTCTTCAATTTGGCTGAGGATTTGCTGGCGCGTGCTGAGAAGCATATTTTCTCTGAGCAGGTGACAGACTGTCTTTTGACGGAAACTGAAATCGCTGCGGAGCTTGATAAGGTTGCCTTCTTTGCGATTGAGGCGCTTCCTGGTCAATTTGACCAACGTGCTGCTAGTTCGCAAGAAGCTTTGCTATTGCTTGGAAGTGACAGTCAGGTTAAGGTCAATACAGCCCAGCTTTACTTGGTCAATAAGGATATTGCAGAAGCAGAGCTTGAAGCCGTTAAGAACTATCTTTTGAATCCTGTTGATTCACGTTTCAAGGACATTACCTTGCCGCTTGAAGAGCAGGCTTTCTCTGTGTCTGATAAGACAATCCCTAGTCTTGATTTCTTTGAAACTTATAAGGCTGACGATTTTGCGGCCTATAAGGCAGAGCAGGGCTTGGCTATGGAGGTCGATGATCTTCTCTTCATCCAAGATTATTTCAAATCAATCGGGCGTGTGCCAACTGAGACTGAGTTGAAAGTTTTGGATACTTACTGGTCAGACCACTGCCGTCACACAACCTTTGAAACTGAGTTGAAAAACATCGACTTTTCAGCTTCTAAATTCCAAAAACAATTGCAGGCGACTTATGACAAATATATCGCCATGCGTGATGAACTTGGTCGTTCTGAAAAGCCGCAGACACTTATGGATATGGCGACTATCTTTGGTCGTTATGAACGTGCCAATGGACGACTGGATGATATGGAAGTCTCAGATGAAATCAATGCCTGCTCAGTTGAAATTGAAGTAGATGTTGATGGTGTGAAAGAGCCTTGGCTCCTCATGTTTAAGAATGAGACTCACAATCACCCAACAGAAATTGAGCCATTCGGTGGAGCGGCGACTTGTATCGGTGGTGCCATTCGTGACCCATTGTCAGGACGTTCATACGTTTATCAGGCTATGCGTATTTCAGGCGCAGGTGATATTACGACTCCGATTGCGGAAACACGTGCTGGTAAATTGCCGCAACAGGTTATTTCTAAGACTGCGGCGCACGGCTATTCTTCATATGGTAACCAAATTGGGCTTGCGACAACTTATGTGCGTGAGTACTTTCACCCTGGCTTTGTAGCCAAACGCATGGAGCTTGGAGCTGTGGTTGGTGCTGCACCTAAGGAAAATGTGGTTCGTGAAAAACCAGAAGCAGGCGATGTGGTCATCTTGCTCGGTGGTAAAACAGGTCGTGACGGTGTCGGCGGTGCGACAGGTTCATCTAAGGTTCAAACGGTTGAATCTGTGGAAACAGCTGGCGCAGAGGTACAAAAAGGGAATGCCATCGAAGAACGTAAGATTCAACGCCTTTTCCGTGATGGTAATGTCACTCGCCTAATCAAGAAATCAAATGACTTCGGTGCAGGTGGTGTCTGTGTTGCCATCGGTGAATTAGCTGATGGTCTTGAAATCGATTTGGACAAGGTGCCACTTAAATACCAAGGTCTTAATGGTACTGAAATTGCAATCTCAGAATCACAAGAGCGTATGTCAGTCGTTGTTCGTCCTAGTGATGTGGATGCCTTCATCGCAGCCTGCAACAAGGAAAATATCGATGCCGTTGTGGTTGCGACTGTTACTGCAAAACCAAACCTTGTCATGACTTGGAATGATGAAACAATTGTTGATTTGGAACGCCGTTTCCTTGATACCAACGGTGTCCGTGTCGTTGTTGATGCTAAAGTCGTTGACAAGGACTTGACAGTTCCAGAAGCGCGCACAACATCAGCAGAGACACTTGAAGCAGATACGCTTAAGGTCTTGTCTGACCTCAATCACGCTAGTCAAAAAGGTCTTCAAACTATCTTTGACTCATCTGTTGGTCGTTCAACCGTTAACCACCCAATCGGTGGTCGTTACCAAATCACACCGACAGAAAGTTCTGTTCAAAAATTGCCAGTTCAATATGGTGTGACAACAACAGCATCTGTTATGGCTCAAGGTTACAATCCTTATATTGCAGAGTGGTCACCTTATCACGGTGCTGCCTATGCTGTTATTGAAGCGACAGCTCGCTTGGTAGCAACGGGTGCTGACTGGTCTCGTGCACGCTTCTCTTACCAAGAGTATTTCAAGCGTATGGATAAACAGGCAGAGCGTTTTGGTCAGCCAGTATCAGCTCTTCTTGGTTCTATTGAGGCTCAGATTCAACTTGGCTTGCCATCAATCGGTGGTAAGGACTCTATGTCTGGTACTTTCGAAGAATTGACAGTGCCACCAACCTTGGTAGCTTTTGGTGTGACAACAGCGGACAGCCGCAAGGTTCTCTCTCCTGAGTTTAAAGCGGCTGGTGAGAATATCTACTACATTCCAGGTCAAGCTATTTCAGAAGATATTGATTTTGACCTTATCAAGGCTAACTTTAGCCAGTTTGAGGCTATTCAAGCTCAACATAAGATTACCGCTGCTTCAGCCGTTAAATACGGTGGTGCCCTAGAGAGTCTTGCTCTCATGACTTTTGGTAACCGTATAGGTGCTTCTGTTGAAATTGCAGAGCTTGACAGCAGCTTGACAGCTCAACTCGGAGGCTTTGTCTTTACATCAGCTGAGGAAATCGCTGGCGCTGTGAAAATCGGTCAAACTCAGGCAGACTTTACAGTCACTGTCAATGGAAATGACCTTGCTGGCGCTAGCCTTCTAGCAGCCTTCGAAGGTAAATTGGAAGAGGTTTATCCAACAGAGTTTGAACAGGCAGACGCTCTTGAAGAAGTTCCTGCTGTGGTATCAGATACTGTTATCAAGGCTAAGGAAACAATTGAAAAACCAGTGGTTTACATTCCAGTCTTCCCTGGTACCAACTCAGAATATGATTCAGCTAAGGCCTTTGAACAGGTTGGAGCTAGTGTCAACTTGGTAGCATTTGTAACCTTGAATGAGGCTGCTATTGCTGACTCAGTTGACACAATGGTCGCTAATATTGCTAAGGCAAATATCATCTTCTTTGCTGGAGGATTCTCAGCAGCGGATGAACCAGATGGGTCTGCTAAGTTTATCGTCAATATCTTGCTTAACGAGAAGGTTCGCGCAGCTATTGACAGCTTCATCGAAAAAGGTGGCCTTATCATCGGTATCTGTAATGGTTTTCAAGCCCTTGTTAAGTCAGGTCTTCTTCCATACGGAAACTTCGAGGAAGCTGGTGAGACAAGTCCAACCCTCTTCTATAACGATGCTAACCAGCACGTTGCAAAGATGGTTGAGACTCGTATCGCAAATACCAACTCACCTTGGTTGGCAGGAGTTGAGGTCGGCGATATTCATGCCATTCCAGTTTCACACGGTGAAGGTAAATTTGTTGTCAGCGCTTCTGAATTTGCAGAGCTAAGAGACAATGGTCAAATCTGGAGCCAATATGTGGACTTTGACGGACAACCATCTATGGATTCTAAATACAATCCAAACGGCTCTGTCAATGCCATCGAAGGAATTACCAGCAAGAATGGTCAAATCATCGGTAAGATGGGACACTCAGAACGCTGGGAAGACGGACTCTTCCAAAATATTCCTGGTAACAAAGACCAAGCCTTGTTTGCTAGTGCAGTAAAATATTTTACAGGAAAATAATTTTTTCAAATTTTTTCATAAAACAGATAAGGAAACAAGAGCGAAGCGAGCTTAACTGTATCTTTCTGTCGTAGTGGTATTTGGGAGCCGTTGAGGCTAAGACTCAATGATTAGCTTGAAAATAGCTTGATAGATTTTCTATTTTGATGTTGGCATTGGTGACGATAGATCCAAAATTGAGAAAATCATCAAAGCTACTTAAGAAGAGATACAAAAAGAATTAGGAAAAAAGAATGACATACGAAGTAAAATCTCTAAATGAAGAATGTGGAGTCTTTGGTATCTGGGGGCATCCTCAGGCAGCTCAAGTCACTTACTTTGGGCTTCATAGCCTTCAACATCGCGGTCAAGAAGGTGCTGGTATTGTTTCGAATGATAATGGGAAACTCTATGGTTATCGAAATGTTGGGCTCCTTTCTGAAGTTTTTAAGAATCAATCTGAATTAGATAATTTAACTGGGAATGCGGCTATTGGACATGTTCGGTATGCTACTGCAGGTTCTGCAGATATTCGCAATATTCAGCCTTTTCTTTATAAATTTCATGACGGGCAATTTGCTTTATGCCATAATGGTAATTTGACAAATGCTATTTCTTTAAGGAAAGAATTAGAAAAGCAAGGTGCAATTTTCAATGCCTCCTCAGATACTGAAATTTTGATGCACTTGATTCGTCGAAGCCATAACCCAAGTTTTATGGGGAAGGTAAAAGAAGCTTTAAGCACTGTAAAGGGAGGCTTCGCCTATCTACTGATGACAGAAGATAAATTAATTGCTGCTCTTGACCCTAATGCCTTTCGTCCTTTGTCAATTGGACAAATGCAAAATGGTGCTTGGGTTATTTCCAGTGAGACCTGTGCTTTTGAGGTGGTAGGCGCAAAATGGGTTAGAGATGTTGAACCTGGCGAAGTTATCCTTATAGACGATAGTGGTATTCAATGTGATCGTTATACTGATGAAACGCAACTGGCAATTTGTTCGATGGAATATGTCTATTTTGCAAGGCCGGATTCAACTATACATGGTGTTAATGTTCATACGGCTCGAAAAAATATGGGAAAGCGTCTTGCACAAGAATTTAAACAGGATGCTGATATTGTAATTGGTGTCCCAAATTCGTCCTTATCGGCTGCTATGGGCTTTGCTGAAGAATCCGGATTACCAAATGAGATGGGTCTTGTAAAAAATCAGTATACGCAGCGAACCTTTATTCAACCGACGCAAGAATTAAGGGAACAAGGTGTTCGAATGAAACTATCAGCGGTATCTGGTGTTGTCAAAGGAAAGCGCGTTGTTATGATTGATGACTCAATTGTAAGAGGAACGACTTCTAGAAGGATTGTCGGATTATTAAGAGAAGCAGGAGCTAGTGAAGTACATGTTGCTATAGCTAGTCCAGAATTAAAGTATCCTTGTTTTTATGGTATTGATATTCAAACAAGACGAGAATTAATTTCAGCAAATCACGCTGCTGACGAAGTGTGTGATATTATTGGCGCAGATAGTCTGACCTATCTCTCACTAGATGGGTTGATTGAATCAATTGGACTCGAAACAAAAGCACCAAATGGTGGTTTATGCGTAGCTTACTTTGATGGACATTATCCAACACCGCTTTATGATTATGAAGAAGAATACCTCAGAAGTCTAGAAGAAAAAACAAGTTTTTATATTCAAAAAGTGAAATAAGCTCTGCTAATTATATAAGGAGAAAAAATGTCTGAAAATAAAAATGCTTATGCCCAGTCTGGTGTTGACGTTGAAGCGGGCTACGAAGTTGTCGAACGGATCAAGAAACACGTGGCGCGGACTCAGCGTGCAGGTGTCATGGGAGCTCTCGGTGGCTTTGGTGGGATGTTTGACCTGTCACAAACAGGTGTTAAAGAACCTGTCTTGATTTCAGGGACTGACGGTGTCGGAACAAAACTCATGCTTGCGATCAAGTACGACAAGCACGACACAATCGGTCAAGACTGTGTTGCCATGTGTGTCAACGATATTATTGCAGCAGGTGCTGAGCCCCTTTACTTCCTTGATTATGTAGCGACTGGAAAAAATGAACCTGCCAAATTGGAGCAGGTTGTCGCTGGTGTGGCTGAAGGTTGTGTTCAAGCTGGCGCAGCTCTTGTCGGTGGTGAAACAGCTGAGATGCCTGGTATGTATGGTCAAGATGACTATGACCTTGCCGGCTTTGCGGTTGGTGTGGCTGAAAAATCTCAAATTATCGACGGTTCAAAAGTAAAAGAGGGTGATATCCTTCTTGGACTTGCTTCAAGTGGTATCCACTCAAATGGTTACTCATTGGTGCGTCGTGTCTTTGCTGACTACACTGGTGATGAGGTGCTTCCAGAGCTTGAAGGCAAACAACTCAAGGATGTCCTTCTTGAACCAACTCGTATCTATGTTAAAGCAGCTCTGCCATTGATCAAGGAAGAACTAGTCAACGGTATCGCCCACATTACGGGTGGTGGTTTTATCGAGAATGTCCCTCGTATGTTTGCGGATGATTTGGCTGCGGAAATTGATGAGGACAAGGTGCCAGTACTTCCGATTTTCAAGGCGCTTGAAAAATATGGTGACATCAAGCACGAAGAAATGTTTGAAATCTTCAATATGGGTGTCGGTCTTATGCTGGCTGTCAGTCCTGAAAATGTTGACCGTGTTAAAGAACTCCTGGACGAACCAGTTTATGAAATCGGCCGTATTATCAAGAAGGTTGACGCTAGTGTGGTGATCAAATAATATAGTCGTGCCTTTGTCTTTTATAACGGCGTTAAGTCGCCTTGTCGTACTTCAGTACTGTCTGCAGCTCCTTGCCTAGTTCTAAAAGCAAATGCCCAGACTATATCCTAAAAGAAAGGAAGTTTAGTTTGGAATCCGAACTGAACACGGGACTCATTTTTTAGAAAAAAAGATAAAGCGAGTTAGACGTAAGCGTCGTCGTTCGTTTTCCTATTTTTCTAAAAAAATATTCGGTAAACCGAAACGTCCCTCTGTATCGAATATGAAAAAAATCGCTGTTTTTGCTTCTGGTAATGGTTCCAACTTTCAGGTCATAGCAGAGCAGTTTCCAGTTATTTTCGTCTTTTCAGATCATCGTGATGCCTATGTTTTAGAGCGTGCTCAGAACTTAGCCATTCCAAGCTTCGCTTTTGAACTCAAGGAGTTTGAGAACAAGGCGGCTTACGAGCAAGCCATCGTTGATTTGTTGGACAAACACGAGATTGACTTAGTCTGTCTGGCGGGCTATATGAAGATTGTTGGAGAAACCTTGCTCTCAGCCTATGAAGGGCGTATCATCAATATTCACCCAGCCTACCTGCCTGAATTTCCAGGTGCCCACGGTATCGAGGATGCTTGGGAAGCTGGTGTTGACCAGTCTGGCGTGACCATCCACTGGGTTGATTCTGGTGTGGATACCGGTCAGGTCATCCAACAAGTGCGCGTGCCACGCCTAGCAGACGATAGCCTAGAAAGCTTTGAAACCCGTATCCACGAAACTGAATATCAACTCTATCCAGCTGTTTTAGATAGTTTGGGTATAAAGAGAAAATAGTAAAATTTGTTATAATAAGCTAATGAAACTAGTGAAAAATTTAGAGATAATAGAATCTATTTTTGGTGATTGGGACGAGACCATAATCTGGTCGTGTGTCCAAGGTATTATGGGAGAAGTTTTTGTAGATAGTTTAGACAAACCAAAATCTTCTTTGGCAAAATTGGGAAGGAAATCATCTTTTGGTTTTCTAGCAGGTCAGCCTACTTTATTTCTACTAGAAGTTTGCTCTGGGGAGGATATTATTCTTGTTCCTCAGCATAAAGGATGGTCCGATTTGATTGAATCAACTTATGGTCAGAATGCTCATTCTTTTAAGCGTTATGCGACGAAAAAAGATACTTTGTTTGAGCGAAGTAGGTTAGAGAAGTTTGTTACTCAGTTGCCAAATGATTTTGAATTACGTGTTATTGATGAGAAAGTTTACAACTCTTGTTTAGAAAAGGAATGGTCACAGGATTTAGTAGCAAATTACGCTACTTATCAGTACTATAAAAAACAAGGTATAGGTTATGTTGTATATTATCAGGGGAATATCATTGCAGGAGCTTCATCTTATTCAACCTATAAAAATGGGATTGAGATAGAAGTAGATACGCATCCAGATTTTCGTCGGCGTGGTTTAGCAAAAATAGTTGCAGCTCAGTTGATACTAACTTGTTTAGACAAGGGAATTTATCCTAGCTGGGATGCTCATACAAGGACTTCATTAAATTTAGCTGAAAAACTCGGTTATGAATTTTCTCATGAATACATAGCCTATGAAATAGATTGAAGTAAGAAAAGGAGAACTCATGACTAAACGTGCTTTAATCTCAGTTTCTGATAAGTCAGGAATTGTTGACTTTGCAAAAGAATTAAAAAACTTGGGTTGGGATATTATCTCAACTGGTGGGACTAAGGTTTCCCTAGATGATGCTGGTGTTGAGACCATTGCCATCGACGATGTGACTGGATTCCCAGAAATGATGGACGGTCGTGTTAAGACCCTCCACCCAAACATTCACGGTGGGCTTCTGGCTCGTCGCGACGCTGACAGCCACCTTCAGGCTGCTAAGGACAATAATATCGAGCTGATTGACCTCGTGGTTGTCAACCTCTATCCCTTCAAGGAGACCATCCTTCGCCCAGACGTGACCTACGATTTGGCGGTGGAAAATATCGACATCGGCGGTCCATCAATGCTTCGCTCAGCTGCTAAAAACCACGCTAGCGTAACCGTTGTGGTTGATCCAGCTGACTATGCCACTGTTTTGGGAGAATTGGCTGACGCTAGTCAGACGACATTTAAAACTCGTCAACGCTTGGCAGCTAAGGCCTTCCGTCATACGGCAGCCTACGACGCTTTGATTGCTGAGTACTTCACAGCTCAAGTGGGAGAGGCTAAGCCTGAAAAATTGACCATCACTTATGACCTTAAACAGGCTATGCGTTACGGAGAAAATCCACAGCAAGACGCTGATTTCTACCAAAAAGCCTTGCCAACAGACTACTCAATCGCTTCAGCTAAACAGCTCAACGGAAAAGAATTGTCCTTCAATAATATCCGTGATGCCGATGCAGCGATCCGTATTATTCGCGATTTCAAAGACCGTCCAACGGTTGTTGCCCTCAAGCATATGAACCCATGTGGTATCGGACAGGCTGATGACATTGAGACTGCTTGGGATTATGCTTATGAAGCTGACCCAGTTTCAATCTTCGGTGGAATTGTTGTCCTTAACCGTGAAGTTGACGCAGCGACAGCTGAGAAGATGCACCCTATCTTCTTGGAAATCATCATCGCACCATCATACTCAGAAGAAGCGCTAGCTATTCTCACAAATAAAAAGAAAAACTTGCGTATCCTTGAGTTGCCTTTCGATGCTCAAGCTGCTAGCGAAGTGGAAGCTGAGTACACTGGCGTAGTTGGTGGACTTTTGGTGCAAAACCAAGACGTTGTGGCTGAAAATCCAGCTGACTGGCAAGTGGTGACAGACCGCCAACCAACAGAACAAGAAGCAACTGCCCTTGAGTTTGCTTGGAAGGCTATCAAGTATGTCAAGTCTAACGGGATCTTGGTTGCCAACGACCACATGACTTTGGGAGTTGGACCAGGTCAAACTAACCGTGTGGCGTCTGTTAAGATTGCTATCGAGCAGGCTAAGGACCATCTTGACGGTGCCGTTCTAGCATCAGATGCCTTCTTCCCATTTGCGGACAACATTGAAGAAATCGCTGCCGCAGGGATCAAAGCAATCATCCAACCAGGTGGTTCAGTTCGTGACCAAGAATCTATTGACGCCGCAAACAAACATGGCTTGACCATGATCTTCACAGGCGTGAGACATTTTAGACATTAAAAAATAGTAGTTTAGGTTTTCTTAAGTTAACTCAGGTATACTACGTATATCCTAAAAACTTTTCTTTTTATTAAACCTCCTAAGTACTCATCAAGGTGAGTACTTTTTTTGATATTTTGATTTAAATTTTCGAATAAGTTAATTGCAAGTGTTTGAGCACTTCATTATATTAATTCTATTTGGAGGTTTTTCTTGAATAAATGGTTAGTTAAGGCAAGTTCCTTAGTTGTTTTAGGTGGTATGGTTTTATCTGCGGGTTCCCGAGTTTTAGCGGATACTTATGTCCGTCCAATTGATAATGGTAGAATTACAACAGGTTTCAATGGTTATCCTGGACATTGTGGGGTGGATTATGCTGTTCCGACTGGAACGATTATTAGGGCAGTGGCAGATGGTACTGTGAAATTTGCAGGAGCTGGAGCCAACTTTTCTTGGATGACAGACTTAGCAGGAAATTGTGTCATGATTCAACATGCGGATGGAATGCATAGTGGTTACGCTCATATGTCACGTGTGGTGGCTAGGACTGGGGAAAAAGTCAAACAAGGAGATATCATCGGTTACGTAGGAGCAACTGGTATGGCGACGGGACCTCACCTTCATTTTGAATTTTTACCAGCTAACCCTAATTTTCAAAATGGTTTCCATGGACGTATCAATCCAACGTCACTAATTGCTAATGTTGCGACCTTTAGTGGAAAAACGCAAGCATCAGCTCCAAGCATTAAGCCATTACAATCAACTCCTGTACAGAATCAATCTAGTCGATTAAAAGTGTATCGAGTAGATGAATTACAAAAGGTTAATGGTGTTTGGTTAGTCAAAAATAACACCCTAACGCCGACTGGGTTTGATTGGAACGATAATGGTATACCAGCATCAGAAATTGATGAGGTTGATGCTAATGGTAATTTGACAGCTGACCAGGTTCTTCAAAAAGGTGGTTACTTTATCTTTAATCCTAAAACTCTTAAGACTGTAGAAAAACCCATCCAAGGAACAGCTGGTTTAACTTGGGCTAAGACACGCTTTGCTAATGGTAGTTCAGTTTGGCTTCGCGTTGACAACAGTCAAGAACTGCTTTACAAATAGTTTGAGGTATTGATTCATTGTTTTAAATGACAGTTTTGTTACTAACTAAGTACAATTTCTTTAAACCGTCTGAAAATAATTTTATAGTCCAGTAAAGTGTGATATTATAGTCTCGGACTAATAAAAAGGAAATAGGAATTGAAGCAATGAAAATGAATAAAAAGGTACTATTGACATCGACAATGGCAGCTTCGCTATTATCAGTCGCAAGTGTTCAAGCACAAGAAACAGATACGACGTGGACAGCACGTACTGTTTCAGAGGTAAAGGCTGATTTGGTAAAGCAAGACAATAAATCATCATATACTGTGAAATATGGTGATACACTAAGCGTTATTTCAGAAGCAATGTCAATTGATATGAATGTCTTAGCAAAAATTAATAACATTGCAGATATCAATCTTATTTATCCTGAGACAACACTGACAGTAACTTACGATCAGAAGAGTCATACTGCCACTTCAATGAAAATAGAAACACCAGCAACAAATGCTGCTGGTCAAACAACAGCTACTGTCGATTTGAAAACCAATCAAGTTTTTGTTGCAGACCAAAAAGTTTCTCTCAATACAATTTCGGAAGGTATGACACCAGAAGCAGCAACAACGATTGTTTCGCCAATGAAGACATATTCTTCTGCGCCAGCTTTGAAATCAAAAGAAGTATTAGCAAAAGAGCAAGCTGTTAGTCAAGTAGCAGCTAATGAACAGGTATCACCAGCTCCTGTGAAGTCGATTACTTCAGAAGTTCCAGCAGCTAAAGAGGAAGTTAAACCAACTCAGACGTCAGTCAGTCAGTCAACAACAGTATCACCAGCTTCTGTTGCCGCTGAAACACCAGCTCCAGTAGCTAAAGTAGCACCGGTAAGAACTGTAGCAGCCCCTAGAGTGGCAAGTGCTAAAGTAGTCACTCCTAAAGTAGAAACTGGTGCATCACCAGAGCATGTATCAGCTCCAGCAGTTCCTGTGACTACGACTTCACCAGCTACAGACAGTAAGTTACAAGCGACTGAAGTTAAGAGCGTTCCGGTGGCACAAAAAGCTCCAACAGCAACACCGGTAGCACAACCAGCTTCAACAACAAATGCAGTAGCTGCACATCCTGAAAATGCAGGGCTCCAACCTCATGTTGCAGCTTATAAAGAAAAAGTAGCGTCAACTTATGGAGTTAATGAATTCAGTACATACCGTGCAGGTGATCCAGGTGATCATGGTAAAGGTTTAGCAGTTGACTTTATTGTAGGTACTAATCAAGCACTTGGCAATAAAGTTGCACAGTACTCTACACAAAATATGGCAGCAAATAACATTTCATATGTTATCTGGCAACAAAAGTTTTACTCAAATACAAATAGTATTTATGGACCTGCTAATACTTGGAATGCAATGCCAGATCGTGGTGGCGTTACTGCCAACCACTATGACCACGTTCACGTATCATTTAACAAATAATATAAAAAAGGAAGCTATTTGGCTTCTTTTTTATATGCCTTGAATAGACTTTCAAGGTTCTTATCTAATTTTTATTAAATTGAGGAGATTAAGCTATAAGTCTGAAACTACTTTCACGTTAACCGTGACTAAATCAAAACGTTAAAACTAAAATCTAAGTCTGTAAAGATTATTGAAAACGCTTTAAAAACAGATATAATAAGGTTTGTAGATATCTAAAATTAAAAAAGATAAGGAAGTGAGAATATGCCACATCTAAGTAAAGACGCTTTTAAAAAGCAAATAAAAAATGGCATTATTGTGTCATGTCAAGCTTTGCCTGGGGAGCCTCTTTATACTGAAAGTGGAGGTGTTATGCCTCTTTTAGCTTTGGCAGCTCAAGAAGCAGGAGCGGTTGGTATAAGAGCCAATAGTGTCCGCGACATTAAGGAAATTCAAGAAGTTACTAATTTACCTATCATCGGCATTATTAAACGTGAATATCCTCCACAAGAACCATTTATCACTGCTACGATGACAGAGGTGGATCAATTAGCTAGTTTAGATATTGCAGTAATAGCCTTAGATTGTACACTTAGAGAGCGTCATGATGGTTTGAGTGTAGCTGAGTTTATTCAAAAGATAAAAAGGAAATATCCTGAACAGTTGTTAATGGCTGATATAAGTACTTTTGAAGAAGGCAAAAATGCTTTTGAAGCAGGAGTTGATTTTGTGGGTACAACTCTATCGGGATACACAGATTACAGCCGCCAAGAAGAAGGACCGGATATAGAACTCCTTAATAAGCTTTGTCAAGCCGGTATAGATGTGATTGCGGAAGGTAAAATTCATACTCCTAAGCAGGCTAATGAAATTAATCATATAGGTGTTGCAGGAATTGTAGTTGGTGGTGCTATCACTAGACCAAAAGAAATAGCGGAGCGTTTCATCTCAGGACTTAGTTAAAAGTGTTACTCAAAAATCAAAATCAAAATAAAAAAGGGGAATAGTTATGAGTATCAAAAAAAGTGTGATTGGTTTTTGCCTCGGAGCTGCAGCATTATCAATGTTTGCTTGTGTAGACAGTAGTCAATCTGTTATGGCTTCCGGGAAGGATAAAGTCGAAATTACGTGGTGGGCTTTTCCAACCTTTACTCAAGAAAAGGCTAAGGATGGAGTAGGTACTTATGAGAAAAAAGTCATCAAGGCTTTTGAAAAGAAAAATCCTAATATAAAAGTAAAACTAGAGACAATTGATTTCACATCTGGACCTGAAAAAATCACTACAGCAATTGAAGCAGGGACAGCACCTGATGTGCTTTTTGATGCACCAGGGCGAATTATTCAATATGGTAAAAATGGTAAATTAGCAGATTTGAATGATTTATTTACAGACCAATTTATTAAGGATGTCAATAATAAGAACATCATTCAAGCTTCTAAGTCTGGCGATAAAGCCTACATGTATCCAATAAGTTCTGCCCCATTTTATATGGCGTTCAATAAAAAAATGCTTAAAGATGCAGGAGTTTTGAAACTTGTAAAAGAAGGTTGGACTACTAGTGATTTTGAAAAAGTACTAAAAGCACTAAAAAATAAAGGCTATACACCAGGTTCATTCTTTGCAAACGGGCAAGGAGGAGATCAAGGACCACGTGCATTTTTTGCTAATCTTTATAGTGCTCCAATAACAGATAAAGAAATAACAAAATATACCACTGACACTAAAAATTCTGTAAAATCAATGAAAAAAATAGTTGAATGGATTAAGAAAGGCTACTTGATGAATGGGTCTCAGTATGATGGCTCAGCTGACATTCAAAACTTTGCCAATGGACAAACTGCTTTCACTATCCTATGGGCTCCAGCTCAACCAAAAACTCAAGCAAAATTATTAGAGTCAAGTAAAGTGGATTACCTTGAAGTGCCATTCCCATCAGAAGATGGAAAACCAGATTTAGAATACCTTGTTAATGGTTTTGCGGTCTTTAATAATAAAGATGAAAACAAAGTAAAAGCCTCTAAGAAATTTATCACTTTTATTGCTGACGATAAAAAATGGGGACCAAAAGATGTTATACGTACAGGTGCTTTCCCAGTTAGAACATCATTTGGGGATCTTTATAAAGGTGATAAACGTATGATGAAGATTTCAAAATGGACTCAATATTATTCACCATATTACAACACTATCGATGGATTTTCTGAAATGAGAACCTTATGGTTCCCAATGGTTCAATCTGTATCCAATGGTGATGAAAAACCAGCAGATGCTTTGAAAGACTTTACTCAAAAAGCAAATGATACCATTAAAAAAGCAGCTAAATAATTAAGGAGACTCCTTTTCTATGGTCAATCACATATTGGGATAGAAGGGGAGTTTTTAGTCAAGTTAAGATGTAAAGGAGAGTACCGTATGCGTACTAATAAGTTAAAGATGAGGGAAACGATGATAGCTTATGCTTTTCTAGCGCCTATTCTCTTATTTTTCTTAATTTTTGTTTTTGCACCGATGGTTATGGGCTTTGTCACTAGTTTTTTTAATTATTCTATGACACAGTTCACTTTTATTGGGCTAGCTAATTACAATCGTATGTTTCATGATTCTATTTTCGTGAAATCCTTGATAAATACAGTAATCATTGTGATTGGCTCTGTGCCAGTAGTGGTTTTCTTCTCACTTTTTGTTGCTGCAAATACTTATGAAAAAAATGTTTTTTCACGCTCTTTCTACCGTTGTGTCTTCTTCTTGCCAGTAGTAACTGGTAGTGTTGCAGTCACAGTTGTTTGGAAATGGATTTATGACCCTATGTCCGGAATTTTAAATTACATTTTGAAATCAGGTCATGTCATTGAACAGAATATTAGCTGGCTTGGTGATAAGCACTGGGCATTACTTGCTATTATTATTATTTTGCTAACGACCTCAGTTGGTCAACCTATTATTCTATATATTGCGGCGATGGGAAATATTGATAATTCTCTTTGCGAAGCTGCGCGTGTTGATGGAGCCAATGAAATGCAAGTTTTTTGGCAAATTAAATGGCCGAGTCTCTTACCAACTACACTCTATATTGCAGTTATAACAACAATTAATTCATTTCAATGTTTTGCCTTAATCCAGCTCCTAACGTCTGGTGGACCAAATTATTCAACAAGCACTTTGATGTATTATCTTTATGAAAAAGCCTTTAAACTATCAGAATATGGCTATGCTAATACTATGGGAGTATTCCTAGCAGTAATGATTGCTTTAATAAGTTTTGCTCAATTTAAGATTTTAGGAAATGATGTGGAATATTAGGAGGAAAACATGAAAAAGAAAACATTCAGTGCTTATAACTTTTTAACGGCTCTTATCCTTTGTCTTTTGACAGTGCTTTTTATCTTTCCATTTTATTGGATTATGACAGGAGCTTTTAAATCTCAACCTGATACTATTATCATCCCCCCACAATGGTGGCTCAAAGCACCGACCTTAGAAAATTTTAAAGCTTTAACTGTACAAAACCCAGCTTTGAGATGGCTTTGGAATAGTGTCTTTATCTCAATTATGACAATGTTCCTAGTTTGCTGTACATCGTCAATGGCAGGCTATGTTTTAGCTAAGAAACGATTTTACGGTCAAAAAATATTGTTCTCCCTTTTTATTGCTGCTATGGCTTTACCTAAACAGGTTGTTTTAGTGCCATTAGTTAGAATTATCAATTTTATGGGGATACATGATACCTTATGGGCGGTTATTTTACCTCTTGTTGGTTGGCCTTTTGGGGTCTTCTTGATGAAACAGTTTTCTGAAAATATTCCAACAGAATTACTGGAATCAGCTAAAATTGATGGTTGTGGAGAGATTCGAACATTTATTAATGTAGCATTTCCAATTGTCAAACCTGGATTTGCTGCCCTAGCTATTTTCACATTTATCAATACTTGGAATGACTATTTTATGCAATTAGTTATGCTAACTTCTAGAAATAATCTGACCATTTCTCTTGGGGTAGCTACTATGCAGGCTGAAATGGCAACAAACTATGGCTTAATTATGGCAGGTGCAGCCTTAGCTGCTGTTCCTATTGTGACAGTATTCTTAGTTTTCCAAAAATCCTTTACTCAGGGGATTACAATGGGAGCTGTTAAAGGATAGGTAGGATTTATTATGATTTACGATCATTTATTGAATTTAACGCATTATAAAGATATTAATCATAATTTAGATTTAGCGATTGATTATCTACTAAGTCATGATTTAAGGAATTTAGATGTAGGCACCTATCATATTAGCCCAGAAGTGATACTCATGGTCCAATCAAATCAACTTGGTGAGTCATTTGATCATATTTTTGAATACCATAAAAAATACCTTGATATACATTATGTCATTGAAGGACATGAAGTTATCAAATTGGGAAAAGGTGATAAGGTAGAGGTAGAGGAATACTTAGGCGATATAGGATTTATCAAGTGCTCAGAAGAGGCTTCTTTTGATTTGAGAGATAATTATATAGCCTTCTTTTTCCCAGAAGAAGCTCATCAGCCAAATGGTATGGGAAGTCTAGGTAATTATGTCAAAAAAGGGGTATTGAAAGTGTTAATGGCGTAAGAAATACAGGGAGTATATTGTGAAAAAAGCAAATCAATTAATAGCAGCGATTTTTGATGTTAACAACCCCTTTATGCAAGGTTGCAATGTTGTTTTTGATCTAGCATTACTAAACCTTCTTTTTATGATAACTTGCCTACCATTGGTAACTATTGGTGCTGCTAAAATTAGTTTGTATCGAACGTTGTGGCAAAAATTAGAAGGCGATCAGACAAATCTTTTAATATTGTATATAAAACACCTAAAAAAAGAGTGGTTCCAAGGTATGCTTTTAGGTTTGGTTGAACTAAGTATTTTGGTTGTGATCATATTTGATTTAACAATTCTTCATTATCAAATAGGTTTCATTGTGTCTTTCTTGAAGATAATTTGTTACGCCTTTTTGTTATTGACTGTGATGACGAGCATATACCTATTTCCTATGGCTGCCCGCTACGAAATGTCTCTTTTAGATACCGTGAAAAAGAGCTTTATAATGGCATGTTTAAACTTGAAATGGACTGGTGTATTGATGTTTTTATTAATCATGACTTGGTTTATTATGGTGCAGTCTAGTCTCTTATTTATGCTTACAGTGTCAGCTATATTTATTTTTGCTTATACCGCCTTTGCTTACTTTAAAATTATTATTTTACAAAAACAATTTGCCTATTTCAGCAAACAACAAGGAGATTATCAATGAAAGATTTACAAAAATATCAAGGAATTATTCCTGCATTTTATGCTTGCTATGATGATAAGGGTGATATTTGTCCCGAACGAGTAAAAGCCCTGACCAATTATTTTATTGATAAAGGTGTTCAAGGACTTTATGTTAATGGTTCATCCGGAGAATGTATTTACCAAAGTGTAGCAGATCGTAAACTTGTACTGGAAAATGTTATGTCCGTTGCTAAGGGTAAACTAACAGTAATAGCGCATGTGGCATGTAATAATACTAAGGATAGCGTAGAGTTGGCTATGCATGCTGAAGCTATAGGTGTTGATGCTATTGCAGCAATTCCACCAATTTATTTTCGATTACCAGAGTATGCCATAGCAGATTATTGGAATACTATTAGTCAAGCAGCACCACAAACTGATTTTATTATTTACAATATTCCTCAATTGGCAGGGGTTGCTTTGACATCGGATTTATATCGAAAAATGTTACAAAATCCGCAAGTAATTGGTGTTAAAAATTCTTCCATGCCAGTTCAAGACATTCAGAATTTTGTGGCTATTGGAGGAGAAAATCATATTGTTTTTAATGGTCCAGATGAACAATTTTTGGGTGGTCGTCTCATGGGAGCCGCTGCAGGTATTGGTGGTACCTATGGCGTAATGCCAGAATTATACTTGACTTTAAATCAGTTAATTGTTGATAAAGATTTAGAAAAAGCGCGTGAACTTCAATTTACAATTAACGATATTATCACAAAGCTTTGTTCGGGTCATGGTAATATGTATGCTGTGATCAAAGCTGTATTGGAAATCAATGAGCAACTAACTATAGGTTCCGTTCGGTTACCTTTAGCATCTGTAACAGAAGAAGATAAACCTATTATTAAAGAGGCAGCAGAAATGATTAGACATGCTAAAAAACAGTTTTGTTAAAGTGAGGTAGATAATTATGACCAGAACAGTAGCAATTGATATTGGCGGTACAATGATTAAGCATGGCATTGTGGATAATTTAGGTTGTATTGTTGAGGCAAGTGAGCTTGCCACAGAAGCCTACAAAGGTGGTCCAGGCATTTTACAAAAAGTTTGTCAAATTATCGATAACTATCTAGCAGAAGGGAGCATTGATGGAATTGCTATCTCATCTGCTGGCATGGTAGATCCAGATGAAGGAG
>NZ_GL636070.1:2175205-2212408 GCF_000186445.1 Streptococcus agalactiae ATCC 13813 | reverse complement strand
GTATATTTTACTCTGGTCCTCAAATTCCAAACTATGCTGGGACACAATTTAAGAAAGTTTTAGAAGACACTTATCAAGTACGCACAGAAATTGAAAATGATGTTAATTGTGCAGGATTAGCTGAAGCTGTCTCAGGTAGTGCCAAAGATAGTTCAATAGCGCTTTGTCTTACTATTGGAACAGGTATTGGTGGTTGTCTGATTATTGATAAAACAGTTTTTCATGGCTTTAGTAATTCTGCTTGTGAAGTTGGCTATATGCACCTTTCAGATGGTGATTTTCAAGATTTAGCCTCTACAACTGCACTGATTGCTGATGTTGCTAAAGCGCATGGAGATGAAATTAGCCGATGGGATGGACGTCGTATTTTTCAGGAGGCTAAAGAAGGCAATGAAAAATGTATTGCAAGTATAGATCGTATGATAAACTACCTTGGCCAAGGAATCGCTAATATGGTTTATGTGGTAAATCCTGAAAAAGTTGTTTTAGGTGGTGGAATCATGGCTCAAAAAGATTATTTACAAGATAAACTTAGTGAATCTTTGAAACGAAATCTTGTGACAAGTCTTGCTGAAAAAACAACAATAGTTTTTGCACAACACGAAAACCAAGCTGGTATGCTAGGAGCTTACTACCATTTTAAAAACAGGGGGTGACGGGTATATGATTGAAACAATGTCGCTAGATGACATGAGAGAATACCTAGGTCAAGACCAAATTCCCGAGGATTTTGATGACTTCTGGAAAAAACAAACAATGAAATATCAAGGGAATATTGAGTATCGTCTAGACAAAAAAGATTTCAATATTACTTTTGCACAAGCTTATGATCTTCATTTTAAAGGCAGCAATAACTCTATTGTCTATGCCAAATGTTTATTCCCTAAAACAAATAAACCCTATCCTGTAGTTTTTTATTTTCATGGTTACCAAAACCAAAGTCCTGACTGGAGTGACCAACTTAATTATGTAGCAGCAGGTTACGGCGTTGTTTCAATGGATGTTCGAGGTCAAGCTGGACAGTCTCAAGACAAGGGGCATTTTGATGGCATTACAGTTAAGGGCCAGATTGTGCGAGGAATGATCTCAGGACCAAATCATCTTTTTTATAAAGACATTTATCTTGATGTTTTCCAATTGATTGATATCATTGCTACATTAGAGAGTGTTGATAGTAATCAACTTTATAGTTATGGCTGGTCTCAAGGTGGAGCACTTGCTTTGATAGCTGCAGCTCTTAATCCCAAAATCGTCAAGACCGTTGCTGTTTACCCATTTTTGTCAGACTTTAGACGAGTATTAGATTTAGGGAATGTCAGTGAGCCTTATGACGAACTCTTCCGCTATTTTAAATATAGCGATCCTTTTCATAAAACAGAGAATAGTGTGTTAAAAACTTTGGCTTATATTGATGTTAAAAATTTTGCACATAGGATTTCTTGCCCAGTTGTTTTACTAACAGCCTTAAAAGATGATATTTGTCCTCCATCAACTCAATTTGCCATTTTTAACCGTCTGACATCAACTAAAAAGCATCTTTTATTACCAGACTATGGACATGATCCAATGACAGTGCAAGTAAAAGACTATATTTTTGATCAACTGACAGGAAGTCAATTTACGAAGCAAAAAATCGAGTAGATTATTTCTACTCGATTTTCATTTAGCGTTGAATAATGGTTTCTCTAAAAATTCGCTCTTTTTCTATTTTATTAATATCTAAAAATTGTGCATAGATAATATCTACCATGATTAACATTGGGATCTGAGGCGAAATTCTATTGCCGTAGTCTAAATGCCTAGCAGAGGCCACCTGAATAATCTTGTCAAAAGCATAGTCAATTGTGTGAGGTTGTTTTGTAAATAGAACGGTTTTAGCTCCGTGACAACTTGCGATTTTTAAGGCACCAATAACAGAGTTGGTGTTCCCAGAAAGTGAGAAGGCAATGACGAGGCATCTATCATTAACAATACTATTAGTCCATGAGAAACTATCTGTATCATCCAAAGCCTCACAAATCACTCCCAGCCTCATAAGGCGTATTTTAAATTCTTTAGCTACTAGCGATGAGCTCCCTTTGCCATAAAAATAAACACGATCAGCTTGCTCAATCATATGTGATACTTCTAGAAGCTGTTCTTCATCAATAATATCAGCGGATTTAGAAACCATCTCTTGATAATTCATAAATACTTTCTTAGTGTTGTCATTTTGAAGACCGTATAATTGTTGACTGATGGTCTCATGGCTTTTTAAATATTCAAAAACAAATTCACGATAGCCTTTAAACCCACATTTTTTAGCAAAACGCGTTAAGGCTGCTTGTGAAATGTGTAGTTGCTTAGTGACAATGGTAGAAGCAAGAGCGTCTTTTGAAATGGGTTGCCCCATAAAATAACAAGCAATTTCACGTTCTAAATCAGTCATTAAATCAAGAGCAGACTCAATTTGGTCATAAATAGTCATAATACACGGTCCTCTCCTCTTTAAGAAAGCGCTTAACATATTCAGTATAACATAAAGTTAGCGAGGGACCAAACTAAGTTCTAAGAAACAGCAATGATAAGTTTTAAATAGCAATATGAAGGATTAATAACATAATATATGTGAAGTATATGTTATGTTATTAATTTTTCAAAAAAGATGCAATAAAAAAACTTAAAAGCGAACAAATGTGTTATAATTTTATAAATAATACGTTTTTATTGTAAATTTCTTTTTATATTATTTAATAGGAGTTACTCTGATATGAAATTGCTTGTTGTTGGTTCTGGTGGTCGTGAGCATGCGATTGCTAAGAAGTTGTTAGCGTCTAAGAATGTGGATCAGGTTTTTGTGGCACCTGGTAATGATGGTATGACCTTGGATGGTCTAGACTTGGTAAACATCGGAATTTACGAACATTCTAGGCTGATTGACTTTGCTAAGGAGAATGAGATTGCTTGGACCTTTATTGGTCCTGATGATGCGCTAGCAGCTGGTATCGTTGATGATTTCAACAGTGCTGGACTCAGAGCTTTTGGTCCAACCAAGGCAGCAGCGGAGCTAGAGTGGTCAAAAGACTTTGCCAAGGAAATCATGGTTAAATACAATGTCCCAACAGCAGCCTATGGCACATTTTCAGATTTTGAAAAAGCTAAAGCCTACATCGAAGAGCAGGGCGCACCAATCGTGGTCAAGGCTGACGGCTTGGCGTTAGGCAAGGGTGTGGTCGTGGCTGAAACCGTTGAGCAGGCGGTAGAGGCGGCGCAAGAGATGCTTCTAGACAACAAGTTTGGCGACTCAGGAGCGCGTGTGGTTATCGAGGAATTCTTGGATGGCGAGGAGTTCTCCCTCTTTGCCTTCGCTAATGGCGACAAGTTCTACATCATGCCGACAGCTCAGGATCACAAGCGTGCTTATGACGGTGACAAGGGGCCAAACACAGGCGGTATGGGTGCCTATGCGCCAGTTCCCCACCTGCCTCAGAGCGTGGTGGATACGGCGGTTGAGACTATTGTTAAGCCTGTCCTTGAGGGTATGATTGCCGAAGGGCGTCCTTATCTAGGTATCCTCTATGCGGGGCTTATCCTGACAGCTGATGGTCCTAAGGTTATCGAGTTCAACTCACGTTTCGGTGACCCTGAAACTCAGGTTATCCTCCCTCGCCTGACTTCCGATTTCGCTCAGAACATTGACGACATCATGATGGGCATCGAGCCTTACATCACTTGGGGGAAGGACGGCGTGACTCTTGGCGTTGTCGTTGCTTCTGAAGGCTATCCGCTCGATTACGAGAAAGGCGTGCCATTGCCTGAAAAGACCGACGGCGACATCATCACCTACTATGCGGGAGCTAAGTTTGCGGAAAATGGCAAAGCACTGCTCTCAAACGGTGGACGAGTCTATATGCTTGTCACCACAGAAGACAGCGTCAAAGCAGGGCAGGACAAAATCTATACCCAACTAGCCCAACAAGACACCACAGGCCTCTTCTACCGAAACGACATCGGAAGCAAAGCTATTAAGTAATAAGACTACTCATTCAAATATTAGCGTCAGCAATCAGCGACCGAAGGTCGCTCCAAAAAGAAAGAAGAAAGGAACTGAACACGGGACTAATTTTCTAGTGAAAAAGATAAATCATCCTAGATGCTAAAGCATCTTCGTCAGATTTTTGCGTCGTAGGCGTCTGCTGCTAAAGCACCTAGTCGCCCTGACGTGGGTGCGTCTTCGAAATCAAAGATTTCGGACTTACCGCATATTTTTCTACGAAAATTTTCGACAAGTCGAAACGTCCCTTTGTATCTTAATATTATGCAACCAATTATTTCTATTATCATGGGTTCCAAATCCGACTGGACAACCATGCAAAAAACGACTGAAGTTCTAGATAACTTTGGCATTGCTTACGAGAAGAAAGTCGTCTCTGCCCACCGCACGCCTGACCTCATGTTCAAGCATGCTGAGGAGGCACGTGGTCGTGGTATCAAGATTATCATCGCTGGAGCAGGTGGGGCAGCCCACTTGCCTGGTATGGTGGCAGCTAAAACAACCCTGCCTGTTATTGGTGTGCCTGTCAAATCACGTGCCCTTTCAGGTTTGGATTCGCTCTATTCCATTGTGCAGATGCCTGGCGGTGTGCCTGTGGCAACCATGGCTATCGGAGAAGCGGGAGCGACTAACGCTGCCCTGACAGCCCTCCGTATCCTCTCTATCGAGGACCAAAATCTGGCTGATGCGCTAGCTCATTTCCATGAGGGACAAGGAAAAATCGCAGAGGAGTCAAGCAATGAACTCATTTAAGACCATTGGGATTATCGGTGGTGGTCAGCTGGGGCAGATGATGGCGATTGCGGCTATCTACATGGGCCACAAGGTTATCACGCTGGATCCTGCTAGCGACTGCCCTGCCTCCCGCGTTAGCGAGGTGATTGTGGCGCCTTACGATGATGTTGAGGCTTTGGGACAATTAGCTGCGCGTTGTAATGTTTTGACTTATGAGTTTGAGAATGTCGATGCCGACGGTCTGGATGCCGTTGTATCGGCTGGTCAGCTACCGCAGGGGACTGATTTGCTCCGCATTTCTCAAAACCGTATCTTTGAAAAAGACTTTCTGGCAAATAAGGCTGGTGTGACTGTCGCTCCTTACAAGGTGGTGACGTCTAGCCTTGACCTAGAGGGGCTTGACTTGACCAAGACCTATGTCCTCAAGACAGCGACAGGTGGTTATGATGGTCATGGGCAAAAGGTTCTCCGCTCAGCAGAAGACCTGCCAGAGGCGCAGCAATTAGCCAACTCAGCCGAGTGTGTCTTGGAAGAGTTTGTCAATTTCGATCTTGAGATCTCAGTCATCGTGTCTGGAAATGGTCAGGATGTGACGGTCTTTCCAGTTCAGGAAAATATCCATCGCAACAATATCCTTTCAAAAACCATCGTACCAGCTCGCATCTCAGACCAACTAGCTGACATGGCTAAGGAAATGGCGGTGCAGATTGCCAAGAAACTCCAGCTATCAGGAACCCTCTGTGTGGAAATGTTTGCGACCGCAGACGACATCATCGTCAATGAAATCGCCCCACGCCCCCACAACTCAGGGCACTATTCTATCGAAGCCTGCGACTTTTCACAGTTTGACACCCACATCTTGGGTGTACTGGGGCAACCTCTCCCACCAATCAAATTCCATGCTCCAGCCGTCATGCTCAATGTTCTCGGACAACACGTTCAGCAAGCAACTGACTATATTGTCGAAAACCCTAGCGCCCACCTCCACATGTATGGTAAACTAGAAGCGAAACATAACCGCAAAATGGGACATGTGACGGTGTTTAGTGATGTGCCTGATGAGGTGGAGGAGTTTTAGGGGAAGAGATTTGAGACAAGAAACAAAACACTTAATTTCTTACGGGATGGGTTATTTAGCAGCATACCTCTTTGTACAAAATAATTTTTTTCTAAATTTTTAGCTGTAATTATCATTGTTGGATTAGTATTTGTTTGGAGAAATAACTTATTTCAATGGATAAAATTAAAGTATGAATTGTTTAAACATATTAGAAATAGAGATTATTTTTTTGTTACGGAAAAAGGCTACAAAACAGATTTACAAAAACGTCGTGAATTAGGTAATGCGGTTTATGCTTTAACAAATATTGCATTTATTATAGTAGTCTTTATTTTTTCAATAATAACTAAACTCTTCGATATTCAATCTATGGGGTGGGGACAGTTACTGATAATTGGAGCTCTTTATATAGCAATGTTTGGAATTGTACTTGCTGTTCGGAATTATTTAACTGGACTTTATTATTATCTCTTACCTTGGCTGGTAATAGTTTGTACTGTAGATTATGTTGGTTCATATTCTAGTATTGAAGCAATTGTTATTTATATTATAGTCGTTTTGATTTCGTATATTATTTTAACAATATTATTGCCCTTACATTCATTACGAAAGATAACTAGTAGTACATGGATTTTTGGTGTTCTGACTACCTTGTTAGTTCCTCTTCTTTTAGAGTATATTTTTAAATACTATATGTTAGATACTTTAAAAGACAGTTTTGCAGCTCAGCCAATAACAATTCCACTACTTGAGAGTGCAAATATATCTTCTGATATTTTATCTTTTGTAAAAGAACATCCAGGTATTCTCGATATTATGAATAGGTTTAGAGAACTTTCTGTTTCTTATGAACTTAATTCAGCAACTTCTGAATTATCGGTAGTAAGATTTTTAGTATTGGCATCATACTCACTTGGAACAATAATCATTACTTTGAAAATTAAATTGGGTGAATCAAAAGCAAAAGATATCTGTTCAAGAATTAAGTTATCAAGTGATGTACAATATTGTGAGCTGAGAGATTGTATTTTTTATGGAGGAGAGAAGTATGAGAATAGGATAATGGGGAACGAAATCTTTGAAAATATTATTTTAAGTGAAGAAGGGAAGTATGATAAATATGTGGAGAGTACATGGTGGATAAAATATCCCTCTCAAGTTGTTAGAATATTTATATTAGTGCTCAAAAAATTAATTTAGGAGTTAATAGTAAAAAATTATAGGTTAAACTAACAAGGAGAGTATTAAGAAAATAAACGTTCTCCCCACCCCTAAACCACACCACCCTAACTTTATAAAGGTTGGTTTAACCATAAAATAGACCAATATAAAGTTATACAGGTTAGCCTGAAGATAAGTTTGAACCATTATAAAGTTAAACTAGTCTGTTTGATGGGAAAAGAAGCTATTATAAACTGATAGCAGTACTAAGTTGCTAAAAACTCATGATAATAACTTTAAATAGATAGGAGAAAAGGAATGAACTTAAAAACGTATGGTATAGAGAATTTAGTCACACAAAGTCTAAAATCCGACGAACTCTCTCAACTTTCTGCCGATACAGCGACAGCAGTCTTGGCTTATGTCAAAGACCACAAGGGAGAGTTGCTCTTGACCGCTCACGCTAACAACTTGCAGACAGCACAAGCGGATTTTCAAGCGGTGCAAAAAGGCAAGGTAGCCTCTGATTTGGTGAAGGACTTGGACGAAGCAGACAAAAAACGTGACAGAGCTTATCAAACGCTGGTCAATTTTGTGAAATCCTACGCCTATGTTGAGGGGAAAGAGATTGACAAGCCTATAAACAGCTCTCTCAAGTGCTTGCCGAACATAAGAATGTCACCAACTTAACCTATGAAGAAGAGACAGCTCAGTTGACACGCTTTTTTGAGAAAATGGCAGAGCCTGAAAAGCAAGCAGCCTTGACAAGTCTAAACCTTACTGTTCATTTTGACAATCTAAAAGCTGCGCAGCAACAATTTACCAAAACCAACCAAGCACGCTTGGAAGAGCAGACAGACACTAAAGTCGGAGCAAGTCTCAAGCAGAAAAAATTACTAAGAGCAAGCTACGACTACCTGATTGACCTTATCGCCATCCTTGCTTACGGACAACAAAATAATGTAGATCTGCAAAATCTTAAAGTCCAACTGAATACGATACGTAAACGTTATAAGGGGAGAGAAGGGAAGAAGAGTGGGAAGGAAGAGAAAGGGGAATAATGATGAATTGGGGAAAAATTTTTTTTGATCAAAACGGAGTTTTTCTTTGGTCTTCAATAACTTCATTATTAACTGTACTAGCTCTTATTGCTAATACGTGGTTAACATTGCACACAACGAAAAAACAAAATAAAGCCTCACAGGAAAATTTGAATCGTCAATTAGCTGAAACTAAAGAAAATAATGAAAGACAAATTTTAGCTTCCGAAGAAAATTTAAAAAGACAAATAAAATCTGATATTTTACTTAAATCTCAACAAAAATGGATTAACGACACGAGCCAAGGTCTTATTGATATTTTAAAATCATATCGTTTTATATTAAAGGCAGATTATTCTTCACCAAGAGGAACGTTTTCAGAAGAAAAAGAAAATGCCTATGCGGATTTTATAGGATGTGTGACATATCTTAGAGTTTTATTTGTTGAGGAAAATCCAGATATGAACAATTTACCAAAATTAAATATTAAGGAGAGTTTGGACCCTAAGTCACCTCATGAAATGTGTGGAGAACTACATAATAAATATATGGAAGCTAAAAAAAGTCAAGAACAGGCTAAATTAAAAAATTATGAAATACTTGAAGTTCTGGGTGATAAAGACAGTAATGATGGAAAAGCTCCAGTAATATTCGAATTACTAAAACAGTTGCTTGATAATATTGATGAGGTTGGAAAAAAGGGGATGATGACAAATTCACTTATCCAGACAACTATATCGTATATCAAGAGTATATAGATAAACTGACAGATGGCATAAGTTTGTATATTTCAATCAAACAAAAAGAAATAAAGGAGTCAATAACATGATCGAACGTTATTCACGCCCTGAGATGGCGGCAATTTGGACAGAGGAAAATAAATACCGTGCTTGGTTGGAGGTCGAGATTTTGGCTGACGAGGCATGGGCCGAGTTGGGTGAGATTCCTAAGGAGGATGTGGCTAAGATTCGTGAGAAGGCGGATTTTGACATTGACCGCATTCTTGAGATTGAGCAGGACACGCGTCACGATGTGGTGGCTTTCACTCGTGCGGTTTCTGAGACGCTTGGTGAGGAGCGCAAGTGGGTGCACTACGGTTTGACATCGACTGACGTGGTGGACACTGCCTACGGTTACCTCTACAAGCAGGCTAACGACATTATCCGTCGTGATCTTGAGAATTTCACAAATATCGTGGCTGACAAGGCTAAGGAGCACAAGTTCACCATCATGATGGGTCGTACCCACGGTGTTCACGCTGAGCCAACGACTTTCGGTCTTAAGTTGGCGACTTGGTACAGCGAGATGAAACGTAATATTGAGCGTTTTGAACATGCTGCCGCAGGTGTGGAAGCTGGTAAGATTTCAGGTGCCGTTGGTAACTTTGCTAACATTCCTCCATTCGTGGAACAATATGTCTGTGACAAATTAGGCATCCGTCCGCAAGAAATTTCAACACAGGTTCTTCCACGTGATCTCCACGCAGAATATTTTGCAGTGCTTGCAAGTATTGCAACATCTATCGAACGTATGGCGACAGAGATTCGTGGTCTGCAAAAATCAGAACAACGTGAAGTTGAAGAGTTCTTTGCCAAAGGTCAGAAAGGTAGCTCTGCTATGCCTCACAAACGCAACCCGATCGGTTCAGAGAACATGACTGGGCTAGCGCGCGTGATTCGTGGTCACATGGTGACAGCTTATGAGAACGTGGCACTTTGGCACGAGCGTGACATTTCGCACTCATCAGCTGAGCGTATCATCACACCAGACACAACTATCTTGATTGACTACATGCTCAACCGTTTTGGCAATATTGTTAAGAACTTGACTGTCTTCCCGGAAAATATGATGCGCAATATGGAATCAACTTTTGGTTTGATTTATAGTCAACGTGTTATGCTCAAATTGATTGAAAAAGGAATGACACGAGAAGAAGCTTATGACTTAGTTCAACCTAAGACAGCTTATTCCTGGGACAATCAAGTGGATTTCAAACCACTTTTAGAAGAAGACACCAAAGTTACCTCTTGTCTTACACAGGAAGAACTTGATGAACTATTTAATCCGATTTATTACACAAAACGTGTTGATGATATTTTTGAAAGACTAGGATTAGAAAAATAAGAAAATTCCATTACCGGTTAACGTTTTTTTAACCAGTAATGGAATTTTTATTGATTTAAAAGGAATTAATATTAAAAAAACATACTTAAAATGAGTTTATTATGATAATATATAATAAGAAGAAAAATTTAGGAGTTAGTTTTTAAAGGAAAATGTTAAAACATTTTGGTAGTAAAGTAAGAAATTTGAGAGTAACTAGAAATATTACTCGCGAAGATTTTTGTGGTGATGAAACTGAGTTATCTGTAAGACAATTAGCTAGGATTGAAAGTGGACAGTCAATTCCAAACTTGACTAAAGCTCACTACATAGCTAAACAATTGAATGTAAAATTGGATATTTTAACAGGAGGAGAGAGCTTAGAATTACCTAAACGGTATAAAGAGTTGAAGTACAAATTGTTGCGTACCCCGACTTACGGAGATGCTAATAGACTTGCAGTTAGAGAAGCATATTTTGATGAAATCTATGAAGTATTTTATGAGGAGCTCCCAGAAGATGAAAGACTAATTATTGATTGTATGCAATCAAAATTAGATGTTCATTTTTCTGTTAATGATAATTTTGGAATCACTATTTTACATGACTACTTTGATCAAATTAAGAAAAAAAAGGAATATACCACAAATGATTTTGTTATGATAGATTTATATTTACTTTGCTTTTCTATTAACTATGGAATGAAGAGCTTGTATTCTTTAGAGAACTATCATTTTATTATGTCAAAATTGTTAGAGCAAGATAATTTACTTCCTGAGGATAATTTTCAATTGAACAACGTTTTATTAAATCATGTCGAATTAGCTTTTCAATTTAAGCAGAAAAAATATGTACAGCAAATTATTCATAGAAGTAATGCTATTATGACAGAAATCCATGATTTTCAAAAAAGACCAATACTAAGCTTAATAGAGTGGAAATATTTATTAATTATTGAAAAAGATAGAACAAAAGCAGAAACATGTTTTAAACAATCAATTCTATTTGCAGAGTTAATAGGTGATCTATATTTAAAAGGAAAATTAATAGAGGAGTGGAATAAAGATTTAACATGACAAGGATGTCATGTAGATAAATGTCAGTCATTGATATACTGTGTTTACAAATTAAGTAAGGAGTAAATCAGATGACTTTAGTTATTAAACTTGTTGGAACTTTGTTAACAATGGGGTGGTGGGGTCTATGACTTCTAAATATTTTAAAGTAGTTTAGCATAGTCCACCCTATCTATCGTTTGTTAGTGTAGATAAATTATATGTATCACTTACCTTCTTTAAATAAGGGAGATACTAATACACCAACTTAGTTCTTAACTTTTCCTATACAAATGTTATAATAATATCATGACAAGATTTTTAGATAGTGATGCAATGGGTGACGAAGAATTGGTAGAACGTACACTTCGTCCGCAGTATTTAAGAGAGTATATTGGACAAGATAAGGTTAAAGATCAGCTAAAAATATTTATTGAAGCTGCTAAATTGCGTGATGAGTCATTGGATCATGTGTTATTATTTGGCCCTCCTGGTTTAGGGAAAACAACCATGGCATTTGTAATTGCTAATGAGTTGGGTGTCAATCTCAAACAAACATCAGGTCCTGCAATTGAAAAATCAGGGGATTTAGTAGCCATTTTAAATGATTTAGAACCAGGTGATGTTCTTTTTATTGATGAAATTCATCGTATGCCGATGGCGGTTGAAGAGGTGCTCTATAGTGCAATGGAAGACTTTTATATTGACATTATGATCGGTGCAGGAGAAACTAGTAGAAGTGTTCATCTAGATTTGCCGCCCTTTACCTTAATTGGTGCAACGACACGTGCAGGTATGTTATCTAATCCCTTACGTGCTCGCTTTGGTATTACAGGGCATATGGAGTATTATGAAGAAAATGATTTGACAGAAATTATTGAGCGTACAGCAGACATTTTTGAAATGAAAATTACTTATGAAGCTGCTTCTGAATTAGCGCGTCGCAGTCGTGGAACGCCACGTATCGCTAACCGTTTATTGAAACGTGTTCGAGATTATGCTCAAATCATGGGAGATGGTTTGATAGATGACAATATTACAGATAAAGCATTAACGATGTTAGATGTTGATCACGAGGGGCTTGATTACGTCGATCAAAAAATCTTAAGAACCATGATTGAAATGTATAATGGAGGTCCTGTTGGTTTAGGAACTCTATCCGTTAATATTGCTGAAGAACGAGATACTGTTGAAGACATGTACGAACCTTATTTAATTCAAAAAGGTTTTATTATGCGTACCCGTACCGGTCGTGTAGCTACGGATAAGGCATACGAACATTTAGGTTATCAGCGATTTGATAAATAAAACATAAGTCATTTTAAGGCTAGGGTATCTAGTCTTAATTTTTTAATTTTCATGCAATGTTAAGTATTAGATATGTTGTAGTTATTCTTTGAGCAGTTAAACGTATTATAAGTACCTTTTTTCTGTTATAATAGACCAAAAGGAGTTTGCTATGAAGAAAGTCTGTTTTGTTTGTCTTGGAAATATCTGCCGTAGCCCTATGGCTGAGTTTGTTATGGCGAATTTAGATAAGGAGGATAGCCTCTCGGTTGAGAGTCGTGCGACTTCAACATGGGAGCATGGAAATCCTATACATAGGGGAACGCAAGCGATTTTGCAGCGTTATCAAATTCCTTACACTAACGATAAAGGGTCACAACCTATTTCTAAAGACGATTTAGCATATTTTGATTATATCATCGGTATGGATGAGCAAAATGTCAAGGATTTAAAAGCTCTATCACAAGGAACCTATGATGATAAGATTAGCCTTTTTTGTGATGGTGGTGTTCCTGATCCATGGTATACTGGTGATTTTGAGGAAACCTATCGTCTAGTCAATGATGGCTGTAAACAGTGGTTAACGCTAATAAATAATAGTAGAGATTAAGTAGAAATGAAGAATTTTAAAATAACACGAACTCATCTAGAAATATTATCTTTGATAATTATTGTTGTTTTTGGTTTATCAGTATTTACCTTAACGACTTCTAGTCAAGGAGTCCTTAGCTATGATGGCGGTAAGATAAAATATGTGGGCTCTATTGTTAATCACCATATGACTGGTAAAGGTAAATTAACCTATGAGAATGGGGATTACTATAAGGGCGATTTTGTAAATGGGGTCTTTGAAGGGAAAGGAACATTTGTTTCAGTTCATGGCTGGTCTTATACAGGTGACTTTAAAAAAGGTCAACCTGATGGACAAGGTCGCCTCAATGCTAAAAATAAGAAAGTCTATAAGGGGACATTTAAACAGGGGATTTATCAAAAATGAGAATAAAATGGTTTTCTTTGGTACGTATAACAGGACTACTACTTGTTTTACTTTACCATTTCTTTAAGAATAGTTTTCCAGGAGGATTTGTTGGTGTTGACATCTTCTTTACATTTTCTGGTTTTCTGATTACGGCCTTGTTGATTGATGAATTTTCTAAAACGAAAAAAATTGATTTTGTTAGTTTTTGTCGTAGACGTTTTTACCGTATTTTCCCACCATTAGTATTGATGGTTTTGCTGACAATACCTTTTGTATTTCTGGTTAAAAGCGATTTTAGAGCAAGTATTGGCTCTCAAATTATGACTGCTTTAGGTTTTACCAGCAACTTTTACGAAATCTTGACTGGTGGTAACTACGAAAGTCAATTTATCCCTCACTTATTTGTGCATACCTGGAGTCTTTCTATTGAAGTCCATTTTTATGTTTTATGGGGCTTAACGGTATGGCTCTTATCAAAAAGATCAAAAGATCAAAAGCAATTGAGGGGGACTTTGTTCCTTATTTCCATGGGAGTTTTTGGAGTCAGTTTCCTTACCATGTTTGTTAGAGCCTTTTTCGTTGATAATTTTTCAACGATATATTTCTCTACATTATCACATATATTTCCGTTCTTTTTAGGAGCGATGGTGGCTACAATATCTGGTATTCGAGAGATCACCGGACGATTCAAGAAAAATATCAAAAATCTGACTTTGAAGCATAATTTAATCATGATGGGTAGTGCTTTTGCTGGTCTAATGATTTTAACTTTTGCACTTGATTTTGATAATCGGCTAACATATCTTTTTGGTTTTGTATTGTCTAGCATTTTTGCTAGTGTAATGATTTACAATGCACGTATTTTACACGAGCATACACCAGATATTTCAGAACCTTTCGTGATTACTTATCTTGCTGATATCAGTTACGGTATGTACCTTTTTCATTGGCCATTTTATATTATTTTTAGTCGTTTATCCCCAAACTGGATAGCTGTTATTTTGACAGTAGTATTATCAGCAGTCTTCTCAACATTATCATTTTATATCATTGAACCTTTTATTTTAGGTAGAAAACCTAAATTCCTTGATTATGAATTTGACTTGTTGCCTTACAAAAAGTGGTTATTTAGTATCGGAGGGGTACTAACTCTTATTACTGTAGTGACAATGTTGACAGCTCCAAGTATAGGTAGTTTTGAGACAGAATTATTGCAGAATTCGTTACAACAAGCTAGAACAAATACTAACCGAACACATACACTAGCCGCAGGGGATGCAGGTGCTCTTAGTGATGTGACAGTAATCGGAGATTCAGTTGCCTTAAGGTCAAGTGCTGCTTTTAATAAATTGTTACCAGAAGTACAATTAGATGCTGCGGTGAGTCGTAATTTTAGTAAATCATTTGATATTTTTGAAAACCGTATTCAAAATAAAGCCTTGTCCAAAATTGTTGTTTTGGCAGTTGGTGTGAATTCATTAGATAACTACAAGACAGACTTGAGCCAATTTATTAAATCTTTGCCTAAGGGACACCGTTTGATTATAGTAACACCTTATAATGCTAAAAATATGAGTCAAGTTACGACAGTGCGTGATTATGAACTCTCGCTAATGAAAAAATATAATTACATAACGGTTGCTGACTGGTATAAGGTTGCGACAGAACATCCAGAAATCTGGGGAAATACAGATGGTGTGCATTATAGTGATAGCGATACTACAGGGGCTGATTTATATGTTAGTAACGTCAAAAAAGCTATTCAAAAATCAGCTCAACGAGCTGCAAAATAAACAAGTCCGAGTCATGTACTCGGCTTTTTTTGTGAAAACGAATAATAGATATCTCCGTTTATGGTGATACAAATGAAATCGATTGGCTTTAATCTGAAAATTAGTAATGAAAAAACAAATATAATTAAAGCGCTTTCAAGAAATATTTCCGAAAGATTGAAAAAAAGTTCACAAAAAAGTTGTGAAACTATTTACAAAGTTTTTAAATATGCTATAATAATCTCGTAAACAAATTTGTGAAACATTTAACAAATCAAAAGGAGTCTCAAATGACTGAAAAAACTAAAGCAGTAGAAACTACAGATGTTGCTCTTGCAATTGATACATTGGTTCAAAATGGTTTAAAAGCACTTGATGAGATGCGTCAACTTAATCAAGAACAAGTTGATTATATTGTAGCTAAAGCTTCTGTTGCAGCCTTGGATGCCCATGGAGAACTTGCTCTTCATGCAGTAGAAGAAACTGGTCGTGGTGTCTTTGAAGATAAAGCGACAAAAAATTTATTTGCATGTGAACACGTCGTTAACAACATGCGTCATACAAAGACAGTGGGAGTTATTGAAGAAGACGATGTCACAGGCTTGACATTAATTGCTGAACCAGTGGGAGTTGTCTGTGGTATTACGCCAACAACCAACCCGACTTCAACTGCTATTTTCAAGTCATTAATCTCTCTTAAAACACGTAATCCAATTATTTTTGCCTTCCACCCATCAGCACAAGAATCATCAGCACATGCAGCACGTATTGTTCGTGATGCTGCTATTGCTGCTGGAGCTCCTGAAAATTGTGTCCAATGGATTGAACAACCATCGATTGATGCAACTAATGCTTTGATGAATCATGATGGTATTGCCACTATCCTTGCGACAGGTGGTAATGCGATGGTTAAAGCTGCCTACTCATGTGGGAAACCTGCCCTTGGTGTAGGTGCTGGGAATGTTCCAGCTTATGTTGAAAAATCAGCTAATATCCGTCAAGCTGCTCACGATATTGTTATGTCTAAATCATTTGATAACGGTATGGTATGTGCATCAGAACAGGCTGTTATTATTGATAAAGAAATTTATAAAGAATTTGTTGAAGAATTTAAATCTTATCATACCTATTTCGTTAATAAGAAAGAAAAAGCTCTTCTTGAAGAATTCTGTTTTGGTGCAAAAGCAAATAGCAAAAACTGTGCTGGTGCAAAATTAAATCCAAATATTGTTGGAAAATCAGCAGTTTGGATTGCTGAACAAGCTGGATTTACTGTTCCAGAAGGAACAAATATTCTTGCCGCAGAATGTACTGAAGTTAGTGAAAAAGAACCTTTGACACGTGAAAAACTATCACCTGTTATTGCAGTATTGAAAGCTGAATCTACAGAAGATGGTGTTGAAAAAGCTCGTCAAATGGTTGAGTTTAATGGTCTAGGGCACTCAGCTGCTATTCATACAAAAGATGCAGACTTAGCTCGTGAATTTGGAACTAGAATTCGTGCTATCCGTGTTATTTGGAATTCTCCTTCTACTTTTGGTGGTATTGGGGATGTTTACAATGCTTTCTTGCCATCATTGACTCTTGGTTGTGGTTCGTATGGACGTAACTCAGTTGGTGATAACGTTAGTGCTATAAATCTCTTGAATATCAAAAAAGTAGGAAGACGTAGAAATAATATGCAATGGTTTAAAGTCCCTTCAAAAACATACTTCGAACGTGATTCTATTCAATATTTGCAAAAATGTCGCGATGTTGAACGTGTCATGATTGTTACAGATCACGCCATGGTTGAGCTTGGTTTCTTGGATCGTATCATTGAACAACTTGATCTTCGTCGCAATAAAGTTGTTTATCAGATTTTTGCTGAAGTAGAACCAGATCCAGACATTACAACAGTAATGAAAGGAACAGATTTGATGCGTACCTTCAAACCAGACACTATTATTGCATTAGGTGGTGGTTCTCCTATGGATGCTGCGAAAGTTATGTGGCTCTTCTATGAACAACCAGAAGTTGATTTCCATGACCTCGTTCAAAAATTCATGGATATCCGTAAACGTGCGTTCAAATTCCCAGAACTTGGTAAGAAAACAAAATTTGTTGCTATTCCAACAACTTCTGGAACAGGTTCTGAAGTGACACCATTTGCCGTTATTTCTGACAAAGCAAATAATCGTAAATATCCAATCGCTGATTATTCATTAACACCAACTGTAGCTATCGTTGATCCGGCCCTTGTTATGACTGTTCCTGGTTTTATTGCGGCTGATACGGGTATGGATGTATTGACACATGCAACAGAGGCTTATGTTTCACAGATGGCAAATGATTATACAGACGGACTTGCCCTTCAAGCAATTAAAATTGTGTTTGACTACTTAGAACGCTCAGTAAAAGATGCTGATTTTGAAGCACGTGAAAAGATGCACAATGCGTCAACTATGGCAGGTATGGCTTTCGCCAATGCATTCTTAGGTATTTCTCACTCAATGGCGCATAAAATTGGCGCACAATTCCATACCGTACACGGACGTACAAATGCAATTCTTTTGCCGTATGTTATCCGCTATAATGGAACTCGTCCAGCTAAAACAGCAACATGGCCTAAGTACAATTACTATCGTGCTGATGAAAAGTATCAAGATATCGCTAAATTACTCGGCTTACCAGCAGCAACACCAGAAGAAGCTGTCGAATCATATGCAAAAGCTGTGTATGACCTTGGAACACGTTTAGGTATTAAGATGAATTTCCGCGACCAAGGCATTGATGAAAAAGAATGGAAAGAAAAATCTCGTGAACTAGCTTTCTTAGCATATGAAGATCAATGTTCACCAGCAAATCCACGCCTTCCGATGGTAGATCACATGCAAGAAATCATCGAAGATGCTTATTATGGTTATGAGGAACGTCCAGGACGCCGTAAGTAACAACAGTCGAAGAATCTCACTCTATTGAGTGGGATTTTTAGTTTCAAAAAGATTAACCAGTTAAGAACATTTTCAAAAAATTTTCTGAAAATCACTTGACATAGTTTGTGAAGAATAATACAATATAAAATGTAAACGATTACAAAATAAGATATATTTATTTCTAGGAGGTTTTATCATGAAAGCGGTTGTTGTTAATCAAGCTAGTACAGGTGTTGAAGTTGTTGAGCATGATCTTCCAAAAGTTGGTCATGGTGAAGCGCTTGTAAAAGTAGAATACTGTGGTGTATGCCATACTGATTTACACGTTGCACATGGAGATTTCGGACAGGTACCAGGACGCATTTTGGGTCACGAAGGCATTGGTATAGTAGAAGAAATTGGAGAAGGCGTAACGTCTTTGAGGGTTGGTGATCGTGTCTCTATTGCATGGTTCTTTGAAGGGTGCGGTCATTGCGAATACTGTACTACAGGACGTGAGACGCTTTGTCGTAGTGTTAAAAATGCTGGATACAGTGTTGATGGTGGTATGAGTGAATACGCTATTGTTACCGCGGACTATGCGGTTAAGGTTCCTGAGGGATTAGACCCAGCTCAAGCATCATCAATCACTTGTGCTGGAGTAACAACATACAAGGCTATCAAAGAAGCTGGAGCTGCTCCTGGTCAGTGGATTGCAGTGTATGGTGCAGGTGGTCTTGGAAACTTAGCAGTCCAATATGCAAAAAAAGTATTCAATGCTCATGTTGTAGCTGTTGATATTAACGCAGATAAACTTCAATTAGCTAAAGAGGTTGGAGCAGATTTGACAGTTAATGGCAAAGAAATAAAAGATGTTGCGGCCTATATTCAAGAAAAGACAGGCGGTTGTCATGGAGTGGTTGTGACTGCTGTTTCTAAAGTTGCGTTTAATCAGGCGATTGACAGCGTTCGTGCTGGAGGTACAGTGGTAGCTGTTGGTCTTCCATCAGAATATATGGAATTGAGTATTGTAAAAACAGTACTTGATGGGATTCGCGTGGTTGGTTCCTTAGTTGGAACTCGTAAAGACTTAGAAGAAGCCTTCGCATTTGGAGCAGAAGGCTTGGTAGTACCGGTGGTTGAAAAAGTGCCTGTGGATACAGCTCCTCAAGTATTCGATGAAATGGAAAGAGGATTGATTCAAGGACGTAAAGTTCTTGACTTTACAAAGTGATAATGATGTTACGAACCCCCTTTATTTTAATAAAGGGGGTTAATTATATAACGAACAATGGACATGTTATTAAATTGTGTTACAATAACTAAAAGATATTTATATAAAGAGGGATTCTTATGGCAATAGTATATCAATCAACACGTGATGCTAGTAATAAAGTGACAGCTAGTCAAGCGATTCTAAAGGGATTAGCTGACGATGGAGGACTCTTTACCCCCATCACATTTCCAAAAGTTGATTTAGATTTCACTAAACTTAAGGATGCTTCCTACCAAGAAGTGGCTAAACTCGTTTTGTCAGCTTTTTTTGATGATTTTACTGAACAAGAATTGGATTACTGTATTAGTCAAGCTTATGATACTAAATTTGATACAACTGAAATAGCCCCGATAGTAAAGATTGGAGACCGGTATCACCTTGAATTATTTCACGGTCCTACAATTGCATTTAAAGATATGGCTTTATCCATTCTTCCTTATTTGCTAACAACAGCAGCCAAAAAACAAGGGGTTGATAATAAAATAGTTATTTTAACAGCAACATCAGGTGACACTGGCAAGGCAGCGATGGCAGGTTTTGCAGATGTTCCAGGAACTGAGATTATTGTCTTTTATCCTAAAAATGGTGTTAGTTATATTCAAGAATTGCAGATGATAACACAAGCCGGGCAAAATACTCATGTTGTTGCGATTGAAGGAAATTTTGATGATGCACAGACTTCGGTTAAAGAAATGTTCAATAATTCCATTCTTCGATCAAAATTATCACAGCAGCATATGCAGTTATCATCAGCCAATTCAATGAACATCGGTCGCCTTGTTCCTCAAATTGTTTACTATATATATGCATATGCTCAATTAGTTAAGTCAAAGGAAATCTCAATTGGTCAACCAATTAATTTTAGTGTACCTACAGGAAATTTTGGTAATATTTTAGCAGCATATTATGCTAGTCAAATTGGATTACCTGTTACCAAACTCATTTGTGCCTCAAATGATAATAACGTTCTAACAGATTTTTTTAAGACACAAACCTACGATAAAAATCGAGAATTTAAAGTGACATCAAGTCCCTCTATGGATATTTTGGTCTCCTCTAATCTAGAACGATTAATCTTTCACCTTTTAGGCGATGATGCAGAAACGACTAAAAAATTAATGGAAGATTTAGTGACTACTGGGGAGTATGCCTTAGAGGCTAGGCAAGCAAATATTTTAGAGAGCTTTGTAGCGGGATTTGCGACAGAACAATTTGTTGAATTAGACATCAAACGTTTATTTGACCAGTATCAGTATATAGAGGATCCGCATACAGCTGTAGCATCAGCTGTTTATCAAGCTTATCAGACAGAAACTAAAGATCAAACTCCAACAGTAATTGTGTCGACAGCAAGTCCTTATAAGTTCCCGTGTGTTGTTACAAAGGCTATTACAAATAAAGAAGAGATACAGGATTTCGCTGCTATTTCAATCTTAAACGATTTGTCAGGTGTTTCTTTACCTAGGGCGGTTACAGATCTACAAAAGGCCGAAGTAATCCATAGAACGGTAGTACCTACCTCAAATATGCGAGAAACGGTTGAAGAGTGTCTAGGTTTGAAACAATAATAAAAATACGATTGTTTTAAAATATTTAGAGTGAGAAAGAAACATTTTAGAAATTTTCCCATCACTCTCTTTTTAATGATTCTGGGTAATAGAAAGGAGATACTGTGCGTTATAGTAAAGAGATTATTCAGTTAGCTATACCAGCTATGATTGAAAATATCTTACAAATGCTCATGGGAGTAGTTGATAATTATCTAGTGGCTCAGTTAGGTGTTGTAGCAGTATCAGGTGTTTCAGTTGCTAATAATATAATTACTGTTTATCAAGCTATTTTTATAGCTTTAGGGGCGAGTATAGCAAGTCTATTGGCCAAGTCGTTAGCAGGTAGTGAGAAAGATGATGCAATTTTAGTATGTTCTCAAGCCATTTTCCTAACATTACTGATAGGGGCAGTGTTAGGAATTATCTCGATTGTTTTTGGACAAACTTTCTTTAAACTTTTAGGGACAACAAAAAGTGTCGCACAAGTTGGTGGTTTATATTTAGCAATTGTGGGTGGAGGTGTTGTTACTTTAGGAATGTTAACCACCCTAGGCTCATTTTTACGTGTGCAAGGGCAACCTCGTTTACCAATGTATGTCAGTATTTTTGTCAATTTCCTCAATGCAGTCTTATCAGGTTTTGCTATTTTTGAGTGGCGCTATGGTTTGGTCGGAGTGGCAGTATCAACTCTTATCGCAAGATTAATTGGTATTTGTATCCTTGCGAAGTATCTTCCTATTAAAAAGATAATAAAAAGAATGACTTGGAAAATCAGTGCACAAATTTGGAATCTTGCCTTACCATCAGCAGGAGAACGTCTGATGATGCGAGCTGGAGATGTTGTTATAGTTGCTATTGTTGTTCAGTTAGGTACAAATGTTGTAGCGGGAAATGCTATTGGAGAAACCTTGACACAATTTAATTATATGCCAGGACTTGGCATCGCAACTGCTACAATTATCCTAACTGCAAAATATGTAGGACAAAAAAATAGAGAATCTATAGAAGAAACTATTCAAAGTTCGTATTATATTGGCTTAGTTCTAATGATCCTTATATCAAGTTTTATGCTTCTTGCAGGCAAACCATTGACACAGTTATTTACAAATAATCCTTCTGCCATTAAAGGAAGTTTGATTGTTATTTTGCTATCTTTCGTAGGAGTACCTGCTACTATTGGGACCTTGGTTTATACAGCAGCTTGGCAAGGATTAGGAAATGCTAAACTCCCATTTTACACAACGACTATAGGCATGTGGTTAATCAGAGTAGTTCTTGGTTATTTATTAGGAATAGTTTTTGAATTAGGTTTGCTTGGGGTTTGGATGGCTACGATAGCAGATAATATCTTTAGGTGGCTGTTTTTGAAAGTTCGCTATCATCGATATATTCAAAAAATGTAACCAGAAATGGTTGCATTTTTTTTGAAAAAAAATAAAATAATGCTTGCGTGTGCTGTTTTTTTTTGATATCATATACTGGTGCTGTGTATGAACAGCTTTAGCTATGATGCAAGAGGTTGCGACACGCTAGGTTGCATTGCCACGCAACTCGTGTTGGTTTTCTTGAGGAGCTAGCCTATTATCGTAAATAGACGAGAGGAGAAAAGATGGCAAACAAAAAAATCCGTATCCGTTTGAAAGCGTACGAACACCGTACACTTGATACAGCGGCAGAAAAAATCGTTGAAACTGCAACACGTACAGGTGCTACAGTTGCTGGACCAGTTCCGCTTCCAACTGAACGCAGTCTTTACACAATTATTCGTGCGACTCACAAATATAAAGATTCTCGCGAACAGTTTGAAATGCGTACACACAAACGTTTGGTAGACATCATCAACCCAACACAAAAAACTGTTGATGCTTTGATGAAACTTGATCTTCCAAGTGGTGTCAACGTAGAAATCAAACTTTAATTTGATTTCTGAGCACAAAAAACGCTCGTAAAAAACTTTTTTGAGCACAAAAAACGCTCATAAAAAACTTTTTGAAATAAAATAAGAAAAGGAAATATTTTCTCATGACAAAAGGAATCTTAGGGAAAAAAGTGGGAATGACTCAAATCTTCACTGAATCAGGCGAATTCATCCCTGTTACTGTCATTGAAGCAACTCCAAACGTTGTGCTTCAAGTTAAAACTGTTGAAACAGACGGTTACGAAGCAGTTCAGGTTGGTTTTGATGACAAACGTGAAGTATTGAGTAACAAACCTGCCAAAGGCCATGTTGCAAAAGCAAACACAGCTCCTAAGCGCTTCATTCGTGAATTCAAAAACATTGAAGGCTTAGAAGTTGGTGCAGAATTATCTGTAGAACAATTTGAAGCTGGTGATGTTGTTGACGTCACAGGGACATCAAAAGGTAAAGGTTTCCAAGGTGTTATCAAACGCCATGGTCAATCACGTGGTCCTATGGCTCACGGTTCTCGTTACCATCGTCGTCCAGGTTCTATGGGACCTGTTGCGCCTAACCGCGTTTTCAAAAACAAACGCTTGGCAGGACGTATGGGTGGTAACCGTGTAACAGTTCAAAACCTTGAAATTGTACAAGTTATCCCAGAGAAAAACGTTGTCCTCATCAAAGGTAACGTACCAGGTGCTAAGAAATCTCTTATCACTATCAAATCAGCAGTTAAAGCTGCTAAATAATAAGAAAGGAGAAAACAGTTAAAATGGCAAACGTTAAACTATTTGACCAAACTGGTAAAGAAGTTAGCTCAGTTGAGCTTAACGAAGCTATCTTCGGTATTGAACCAAACGAATCAGTTGTTTTTGATGTTGTAATCAGCCAACGCGCTAGCCTTCGCCAAGGAACTCACGCGGTTAAAAACCGTTCAGCAGTATCTGGTGGTGGACGTAAACCATGGCGTCAAAAAGGAACTGGACGCGCTCGTCAAGGTTCTATCCGCTCACCACAATGGCGTGGTGGTGGTGTTGTCTTTGGACCAACTCCACGTTCATACGGCTACAAACTTCCACAAAAAGTTCGTCGCCTTGCGTTGAAATCAGTTTATTCAGCAAAAGTTGCTGAAGATAAATTTGTAGCTGTAGAAAACCTTTCATTTGCAGCTCCAAAAACTGCTGAATTTGCGTCAGTTCTTTCAGCACTTAGCATTGATTCAAAAGTACTTGTAATCCTTGAAGAAGGTAACGAATTTGCTGCACTTTCAGCGCGTAACCTTCCAAACGTTACAGTTGCTACTGCAACTACTGCAAGTGTTCTTGATATCGTTAACGCAGACAAACTTCTTGTTACTAAAGAAGCAATCTCTACAATCGAGGGGGTTCTTGCATAATGAATTTGTATGACGTAATCAAAAAACCTGTTATCACTGAGAAATCAATGGTTGCTCTTGAAGCAGGGAAATATACATTTGAAGTTGACACACGTGCACACAAACTTTTGATCAAACAAGCTGTTGAAGCTGCATTTGACGGAGTAAAAGTTGCAAGTGTAAACACTGTGACAGTTAAACCAAAAGCAAAACGTGTTGGTCGTTACACAGGTTTCACTTCAAAAACTAAAAAAGCTATCATCACTCTTACAGCTGATTCAAAAGCAATCGAGTTGTTTGCTGCTGAAGCTGAATAATCTAAGGAGGAAATAACGTGGGTATTAAAGTTTATAAACCAACGACAAATGGCCGTCGTAATATGACTTCTTTGGATTTTGCAGAAATCACTACAAACACTCCTGAGAAATCATTGCTTGTTTCACTAAAGAATAAAGCAGGACGTAACAACAACGGACGTATTACTGTTCGTCACCAAGGTGGTGGACACAAACGTCATTACCGTTTGATTGACTTCAAACGTAATAAAGATGGTGTTGAAGCAGTTGTTAAAACAATTGAATACGATCCAAATCGTACTGCAAATATTGCTCTTGTACACTATACTGATGGTGTTAAAGCTTACATCCTTGCGCCTAAAGGCCTTGAAGTAGGTCAACGCATTATTTCTGGTCCAGAAGCAGACATCAAAGTTGGTAACGCACTTCCGCTTGCTAACATTCCAGTCGGTACAGTTATCCATAATATTGAATTGCAACCAGGTAAAGGTGCTGAATTGATTCGTGCCGCTGGTGCTTCTGCTCAAGTACTTGGTCAAGAAGGTAAATATGTTCTTGTTCGCCTTCAATCAGGTGAAGTACGTATGATCCTTGGTACTTGCCGTGCAACAATTGGTACTGTTGGTAATGAACAACAATCACTTGTTAACATTGGTAAAGCAGGACGTAATCGTTGGAAAGGTGTTCGCCCTACAGTTCGTGGTTCTGTAATGAACCCTAACGATCACCCACACGGTGGTGGTGAAGGTAAAGCACCAGTTGGTCGTAAAGCACCATCTACTCCATGGGGTAAACCTGCGCTTGGACTTAAAACTCGTAATAAGAAAGCTAAATCAGACAAACTTATTGTTCGTCGTCGTAACCAAAAATAATAGGTTAATAGCATAATCTTATACAAATCCGCCAGCTCGGTAGTACACTATAGTGTACAGGCCGTTGTGGTACATTATTTAAAGGAGAAAACTACAAAATGGGACGTAGTCTTAAAAAAGGACCTTTCGTCGACGAGCATTTAATGAAAAAAGTTGAAGCTCAAGCAAATGACGAAAAGAAAAAAGTAATCAAAACTTGGTCACGTCGTTCAACGATTTTCCCAAGTTTCATCGGATACACAATCGCAGTTTATGATGGACGTAAACATGTTCCTGTTTATATCCAAGAGGACATGGTAGGTCACAAACTTGGTGAATTTGCACCAACACGTACTTACAAAGGTCACGCAGCTGACGACAAGAAAACACGTCGTTAATAGGAGGAGGACACAATGGCAGAAATTACTTCAGCTAAAGCAATGGCTCGTACAGTGCGTGTTTCACCTCGTAAAACACGTTTAGTACTTGATCTTATCCGTGGTAAGAATGTTGCTGACGCAATCGCAATCTTAAAATTCACTCCAAACAAAGCAGCTCGTGTTATTGAGAAAACTCTTAACTCAGCAATTGCAAATGCAGAAAACAATTTTGGTTTGGAAAAAGCAAACTTGGTAGTATCTGAAACATTCGCTAACGAAGGACCAACAATGAAACGTTTCCGTCCACGTGCGAAAGGTTCAGCTTCACCAATCAACAAACGTACAACTCACGTAACTGTAGTTGTATCAGAAAAATAAGGAGGTAAAATCGTGGGTCAAAAAGTACATCCAATTGGTATGCGTGTCGGAATCATCCGTGACTGGGATGCGAAATGGTATGCTGAAAAAGAATACGCGGATTACCTTCATGAAGATCTTGCAATCCGTAAATTCATTAATAAAGAATTAGCTGACGCATCAGTTTCAACTATTGAAATTGAACGTGCAGTAAACAAAGTTATTGTTTCACTTCACACTGCTAAACCAGGTATAGTTATCGGTAAAGGTGGAGCAAACGTTGACGCTCTTCGTGGTCAACTTAACAAATTAACTGGAAAACAAGTACACATCAACATCATTGAAATCAAACAACCTGATTTAGATGCTCACCTTGTTGGTGAAAACATTGCTCGTCAATTAGAGCAACGTGTTGCTTTCCGTCGTGCTCAAAAACAAGCAATCCAACGTACAATGCGTGCAGGAGCTAAAGGTATTAAAACTCAAGTTTCTGGTCGTTTGAACGGTGCTGATATCGCTCGTGCTGAAGGTTATTCAGAAGGAACTGTTCCACTTCACACGCTTCGTGCTGATATCGACTATGCTTGGGAAGAAGCTGACACAACTTATGGTAAACTTGGCGTTAAAGTTTGGATTTACCGTGGAGAAGTTCTTCCAGCTCGTAAAAACACTAAAGGAGGCAAATAACAAATGTTAGTACCTAAACGTGTTAAACACCGTCGCGAATTCCGTGGAAAAATGCGCGGTGAGGCTAAAGGTGGTAAAGAAGTTTCATTCGGTGAATACGGACTTCAAGCTACAACTAGCCACTGGATTACAAACCGTCAAATCGAAGCTGCCCGTATTGCGATGACTCGTTACATGAAACGTGGTGGTAAAGTTTGGATTAAAATCTTCCCACACAAATCATACACTGCAAAAGCTATCGGTGTACGTATGGGTTCTGGTAAAGGGGCACCTGAAGGTTGGGTAGCACCAGTTAAACGTGGTAAAGTGATGTTTGAAATTGCTGGTGTTTCTGAAGAAGTTGCACGTGAAGCATTACGTCTTGCTAGCCACAAATTACCAGTTAAATGCAAATTCGTAAAACGTGAAGCAGAATAAGGAGAAGACATGAAACTTCAAGAAATTAAAGATTTTGTTAAAGAGCTTCGTGGATTGTCTCAAGAAGAACTTGCTAAGAAAGAAAACGAACTCAAAAAAGAATTGTTTGATCTTCGTTTCCAAGCTGCAGCAGGTCAACTTGAAAAGACTGCTCGCCTTGACGAAGTTAAGAAACAAATTGCACGTGTTAAAACTGTGCAATCAGAAATGAAATAATAGATTGGGAAAGGAGAAATTCTAAATGGAACGTAATCAACGTAAAACTCTTTACGGACGCGTAGTGTCTGACAAGATGGACAAAACAATCACAGTTGTAGTTGAAACTAAACGTAACCACCCAGTCTATGGTAAACGTATCAACTATTCTAAAAAATATAAAGCACATGATGAAAACAACGTTGCTAAAGAAGGCGATATCGTTCGTATCATGGAAACTCGCCCACTTTCAGCTACAAAACGTTTCCGTCTTGTGGAAGTAGTGGAAAAAGCTGTTATTATCTAATCAAACTAAAAGGAGAAAATTGAAATGATTCAACAAGAAACTCGCTTGAAAGTTGCTGATAATAGCGGTGCTCGTGAGATCTTGACTATCAAAGTACTTGGTGGTTCAGGACGTAAATTCGCTAACATCGGTGACGTAATCGTTGCTTCTGTAAAACAAGCTACTCCTGGTGGAGCAGTTAAAAAAGGTGATGTGGTTAAAGCTGTTATCGTTCGTACAAAAACTGGTGCACGCCGCCCAGACGGTTCATACATCAAATTTGACGATAATGCTGCTGTAATCATCCGTGACGATAAAACTCCTCGCGGAACTCGTATCTTTGGCCCAGTTGCACGTGAATTGCGTGAAGGTGGCTACATGAAGATCGTTTCATTGGCACCAGAAGTACTTTAATCTCAGATTAACAAACGTAGTCCCCTAGGATTTCCTAGGGTGCCTTTCGAGGCGTAAGAAAAATAGGAGAAAAACTCAAATGTTTGTAAAAAAAGGCGACAAAGTTCGCGTTATTGCTGGTAAGGACAAAGGCACTGAAGCTGTAGTTCTCAAAGCTCTTCCAAAAGTAAACAAAGTTGTTGTTGAAGGCGTAGCCCTCATCAAGAAACATCAAAAACCAAATAACGAAAACCCTCAAGGCGCTATCGTTGAAAAAGAAGCTCCAATCCATGTGTCAAACGTTCAAGTTCTTGATAAAAATGGTGTAGCAGGACGTGTTGGTTACAAAGTTGTTGACGGCAAAAAAGTTCGTTACAACAAAAAATCAGGCGAAGTGCTTGATTAATCACGAAGGAAAGGAGAAGCATAATGGCAAATCGCTTAAAAGAAAAATATACTAATGAAGTTGTTCCTGCGTTGACAGAAAAATTTAACTATTCATCTGTTATGGCTGTGCCAAAAGTTGAGAAAATCGTTCTTAACATGGGTGTTGGTGATGCTGTATCAAACGCTAAAAATCTTGAGAAAGCTGCTGCTGAGTTAGCACTTATTTCAGGTCAAAAACCACTTATTACTAAAGCTAAGAAATCAATCGCTGGCTTCCGTCTTCGTGAAGGTGTAGCGATCGGTGCAAAAGTTACCCTCCGTGGTGAACGTATGTACGAATTCTTGGATAAATTAGTTTCTGTTTCACTTCCACGTGTACGTGACTTCCATGGTGTTCCAACGAAATCATTTGATGGACGTGGAAACTACACTCTTGGAGTTAAAGAACAATTGATCTTCCCAGAAATCAACTTTGATGACGTTGATAAAGTACGTGGTCTTGATATCGTTATCGTTACTACTGCTAACACTGATGAAGAGTCACGTGAATTGCTAAAAGGCCTTGGAATGCCTTTTGCAAAGTAATCTAGGAGGTAAATAAATTGGCTAAAAAATCTATGATTGCTAAGAACAAACGCCCAGCGAAGTTCTCTACGCAAGCTTACACTCGTTGTGAAAAATGCGGACGTCCACACTCAGTTTACCGCAAATTCCAACTTTGCCGTGTTTGCTTCCGTGACTTGGCTTATAAAGGTCAAGTACCAGGCGTAACTAAAGCATCTTGGTAATAAATTAATGATGCTTTGTGTTTAAAAGGTGTCATTGATAATGGCACTGATTTTTAAACGCAAATATACTAAGACCTAGTCTTACAACGTCCGTAAGGACTCATTAATTAGCAAGTGATTAAATTCAAACTGCTAATAAGAGGAGAATTAAAAAATGGTTATGACTGACCCAATTGCAGACTTTTTAACTCGTATTCGTAATGCTAACCAAGCAAAACATGAAGTGTTAGAAGTACCTGCATCAAACATTAAAAAAGGGATTGCTGATATCCTTAAACGTGAAGGTTTTGTAAAAAACGTTGAAGTTATTGAAGATGACAAACAAGGCATCATCCGTGTGTTCCTTAAATATGGACAAAATGGTGAACGTGTTATCACTAACTTGAAACGTATTTCAAAACCAGGTCTTCGTGTTTATACTAAACATGAAGATATGCCTAAAGTTCTTAACGGACTTGGTATTGCAATTGTATCAACTTCTGAAGGTCTTTTGACTGACAAAGAAGCTCGCCAAAAAAATATTGGTGGAGAAGTACTTGCATATATTTGGTAAAATTTTACCTAAAATGCTCATTGACTCACAGTATAATCCTGTGGTCTCATGAGTCCCCGTGAAAACTAGTTGCTCAAGCAGCTTGACAATTTAACAGGAGAAAATAAACATGTCACGTATTGGTAATAAAGTAATTACATTGCCTGCAGGTGTTGAAATCATTAACAAGGATAATGTTGTTACTGTAAAAGGACCTAAAGGCGAACTCACTCGTGAGTTTAATAAAAATATTGGAATCACTGTTGAAGGGACTGAAGTAACAGTTACTCGTCCTAACGACTCAAAAGAAATGAAAACAATTCATGGTACAACTCGTGCGAACTTGAATAACATGGTTGTTGGTGTTTCTGAAGGTTTCAAAAAAGCTCTTGAAATGCGCGGTGTTGGTTACCGTGCACAACTTCAAGGATCAAAACTTGTTCTTTCTGTTGGTAAGTCTCACCAAGACGAAGTTGAAGCTCCAGAAGGTGTTACTTTTGAAGTGCCAACTCCAACAACAATCAACGTAATTGGTATCAACAAAGAAAGCGTTGGACAAACTGCTGCTTACGTTCGTAGCTTACGTTCACCAGAACCATATAAAGGTAAAGGTATTCGTTACGTTGGTGAATTCGTACGCCGTAAAGAAGGTAAAACAGGTAAATAATAGGATTGATAGATTTTGTAGAATCTTTTCTGCAAATTCTCTATCCTTTCATTTTAATATTGTCATTTTGACATAACAATATATTTAAGAGGTGAAAATTGTGATTTCGAAACCAGATAAAAATAAAATCCGCCAAAAACGCCACCGTCGCGTTCGCGGTAAACTCTCTGGAACTGCTGATCGCCCACGTTTGAACATTTTCCGTTCTAATACAGGCATCTACGCTCAAGTAATTGATGACGTAGCGGGTGTAACGCTCGCAAGTGCATCAACTCTTGATAAAGAAGTTTCTAACGGAACAAAAACAGAACAAGCCGTTCTTGTCGGTAAACTTGTTGCTGAACGCGCAGTAGCTAAAGGTATTTCTGAAGTGGTGTTTGACCGCGGTGGATATCTCTATCACGGACGTGTAAAAGCTTTGGCTGACTCAGCTCGTGAAAACGGATTGAAATTCTAATAGGGAGGACACTTAATAATGGCATTTAAAGATAATGCAGTAGAACTTGAAGAGCGCGTTGTTGCGATTAACCGCGTTACAAAAGTTGTTAAAGGTGGACGTCGTCTACGTTTTGCAGCTCTTGTAGTTGTTGGTGACCGTAATGGTCGTGTTGGTTTCGGTACAGGTAAAGCTCAAGAAGTACCAGAAGCTATTCGCAAAGCTGTTGAAGCTGCTAAGAAAAACATGGTTGAAGTTCCTATGGTCGGTACAACAATTCCTCACGAAGTTCGTTCAGAATTTGGTGGAGCGAAAGTATTGTTGAAACCAGCTGTTGAGGGTGCTGGGGTTGCCGCTGGTGGTGCTGTTCGTGCCGTCATCGAATTAGCAGGTGTTGCAGATATTACATCTAAATCACTTGGTTCAAACACTCCAATCAACATTGTTCGCGCAACTGTTGAGGGCTTGAAACAATTAAAACGTGCAGAAGAAGTTGCTGCTTTACGTGGCATTTCTGTTTCTGACTTAGCATAAGAAAGGGGATTATAATGGCTCAAATTAAAATTACTTTGACTAAGTCTCCAATCGGTCGCAAACCAGAACAACGTAAAACAGTTGTTGCCCTTGGACTTGGTAAATTAAATTCTTCAGTTGTTAAGGAAGATAATGCTGCCATCCGTGGTATGGTTAACGCTATCTCTCACTTAGTAACTGTTGAAGAAGCTTAATTAAATGCTAAATCGCACTGATTGTTATTGGTGCGATTTAAACAAATCGTATAGGCGAGTCTTTGCGGGGAGTACCTTTCCCCTCGTAAAGGCGTTAGCATTTTACAAATAAGGAGAAAAAATAATGAAACTTCATGAATTAAAACCTGCAGAAGGATCACGTAAAGTCCGCAATCGTGTGGGTCGCGGTACATCTTCAGGTAATGGTAAAACTTCCGGACGTGGTCAAAAAGGACAAAAATCGCGTAGTGGTGGTGGAGTACGCCTTGGTTTTGAAGGTGGACAAACTCCATTGTTCCGTCGTATGCCAAAACGTGGGTTCTCAAACATCAATGCAAAAGAATATGCTCTTGTGAACCTTGACCAATTAAATGTCTTTGAAGATGGTACTGAAGTAACTCCAGTTGTTCTTAAAGAAGCTGGAATTGTGCGTGCTGAAAAATCAGGCGTTAAAATTCTTGGTAATGGTGAATTAACTAAGAAATTGTCTGTTAAAGCAGCTAAATTTTCTAAATCTGCTGAAGCAGCTATCACTGCTAAAGGTGGTTCAATCGAAGTCATCTAATTAATGAGAGGTAACTCATTATGTTTTTAAAATTACTTAGAGATGCACTCAAAGTAAAGATGGTAAGAAATAAAATTTTATTTACTATCTTTATCCTTCTTGTATTTCGTATCGGAACGCATATCACAGTACCGGGCATCAATGTTAAGAGTTTAGAACAAATGGGTGAACTTCCATTTCTAAATATGCTTAACTTAGTTAGTGGTAATGCAATGAGAAACTTTTCGGTATTCTCTATGGGAGTTAGCCCATACATTACTGCGTCTATTGTTGTTCAGCTACTTCAAATGGATATTCTTCCGAAGTTTGTTGAATGGGGAAAACAAGGAGAGGTAGGTCGTCGTAAGCTTAACCAAGCTACACGTTATATTTCTTTGTTCCTTGCATTCGTACAATCAATTGGTATTACTGCTGGTTTTAACACTCTATCAAGTGTTGCTTTAGTTAAAACTCCGAATGTACAAACATATTTGCTTATTGGTGCAATCCTTACAACAGGTAGTATGGTGGTTACTTGGCTAGGTGAACAAATTACTGATAAGGGATTCGGAAATGGAGTGTCTATGATTATCTTTGCGGGTATCATTTCTTCCATTCCAAGTGCAATTACAACTATCTACGAAGATTTCTTTGTAAATGTACGCTCTTCAGCAATTACAAATTCTTACATCTTTGTCGGGATTCTTATTGTAGCAGTATTAGCAATTGTATTTTTTACAACATTTATTCAACAAGCTGAATACAAAATTCCAATCCAATATACAAAACTTGTTCAAGGAGCTCCTACAAGTTCATATCTTCCTCTAAAAGTAAATCCAGCTGGTGTTATTCCCGTTATCTTTGCTAGCTCGATTACAACAATTCCAAGTACGATTATTCCTTTCTTTCAAAATGGTAAAGAAATTCCTTGGCTTACTAAACTCCAAGAATTACTTAATTATCAAACCCCAGTCGGTATGATTATCTATGCTATCTTGATTATTCTGTTCTCTTTCTTCTATACTTTTGTACAAGTAAACCCTGAAAAGACAGCAGAGAATCTTCAAAAAAATTCGTCCTACATTCCAAGTATTCGACCAGGACGAGAAACAGAAGAATATATGTCATCGCTATTGAAAAAATTAGCAACAATTGGTTCAGTATTTCTAGCATTTATTTCCTTGTTACCAATTATTGCTCAACAAGCGTTGCATTTGTCATCAAGTATTGCGTTAGGTGGGACAAGCTTACTCATTTTGATTGCAACAGGTATTGAAGGTATGAAACAACTCGAGGGCTATCTTTTGAAGAGACGCTATGTTGGATTCATGAATACAACAGAATAGAATATAGGTTGACTCTGTCAACCTTCTATTTTGTTTTTTAATAAGTCCGACATGCTGTGTTGGATTTATTTAAAAACAAAATAAGGAGACTATAATGAATCTTTTAATTATGGGTTTGCCTGGTGCTGGTAAAGGTACTCAAGCAGCTAAGATTGTTGAAGAATTTGGTGTTGCTCACATCTCAACAGGGGATATGTTCCGCGCCGCAATGGCTAATCAAACCGAAATGGGACGTTTAGCTAAAAGTTATATTGATAAAGGTGAATTGGTTCCTGATGAAGTAACAAACGGGATTGTAAAAGAGCGCTTAGCTGAGGATGATATCGCAGAAAAAGGTTTTTTACTTGATGGATATCCACGTACTATTGAACAAGCACACGCCTTAGATGCTACGCTTGAAGAACTAGGACTACGCTTAGATGGTGTTATTAATATTAAAGTGGATCCATCAAGTCTTATAGAGCGTTTGAGTGGTCGTATTATCAATCGTAAAACTGGTGAAACTTTCCACAAAGTGTTCAACCCACCAGTAGATTATAAAGAAGAAGATTACTATCAACGTGAAGATGATAAGCCTGAAACTGTCAAACGTCGCTTGGACGTTAATATTGCTCAAGGAGAACCTATTCTTGAACACTATCGTAAGCTTGGTCTTGTTACAGATATTGAAGGTAATCAAGAAATAACAGAAGTTTTTGCAGATGTTGAAAAAGCGTTGCTAGAACTCAAATAAATTATGCTAATCTACTTGCATAAGTAGATTAGTAATGATATACTAAGTTAGTCTGACTTATAATTGTTACCTCTTTATAGAGGACATCAAATCGAAATTTAGGGGGTACTTTTGCGTGGCAAAAGAAGATGTGATTGAAATTGAAGGTAAAGTTGTTGAAACTATGCCTAATGCAATGTTTACTGTTGAGTTGGAAAATGGACACCAAATTTTGGCAACTGTATCAGGAAAAATCCGTAAAAACTACATCCGTATTTTGGTAGGTGATCGTGTTACTGTTGAAATGAGCCCATACGATTTAACACGTGGACGCATCACATACCGCTTTAAATAGTCGAAATAATTGGAGGGATTAAAACATGAAGGTAAGACCATCGGTTAAACCAATTTGCGAATACTGTAAAGTTATTCGTCGTAACGGTCGTGTTATGGTAATTTGTCCGACAAATCCAAAACACAAACAACGTCAAGGATAATATAGAAAGGAGATAAAATGGCTCGTATTGCTGGAGTTGATATTCCAAATGACAAACGTGTAGTAATTTCACTTACTTATGTATACGGAATTGGTCTTTCTACATCTAAAAAAATCTTAGCAGCTGCAGGTATTTCTGAAGATATCCGCGTTAAAGATTTGACACCAGATCAAGAGGACGCTATCCGTCGTGAAGTTGATGCAATCAAAGTTGAAGGTGACCTACGTCGTGAGGTAAACTTGAATATTAAACGTTTGATGGAAATCGGTTCATACCGTGGAATCCGTCACCGTCGTGGACTTCCTGTCCGTGGACAAAATACTAAAAATAACGCTCGCACTCGTAAAGGTAAAGCTGTTGCGATTGCAGGTAAGAAAAAATAAAATAGGAGGTAAAACAATTGGCTAAACCAACACGCAAACGTCGTGTGAAAAAGAACATCGAATCTGGTGTTGCTCATATTCACGCTACATTCAATAACACTATTGTTATGATTACAGATGTGCATGGTAACGCTCTTGCATGGTCATCAGCTGGTGCTCTTGGATTTAAAGGTTCTCGTAAATCTACTCCATTTGCTGCTCAAATGGCTGCTGAAGCTGCTGCTAAATCTGCACAAGAACACGGTCTTAAAACTGTTGAAGTTACTGTAAAAGGTCCTGGTTCAGGTCGTGAATCTGCTATCCGTGCCCTTGCTGCAGCTGGTCTTGAAGTAACTGCAATTCGTGATGTGACTCCTGTACCACATAATGGTGCTCGTCCTCCAAAACGTCGTCGTGTATAATCATAGCATTTTATAGTACACAACTTTTCGTTTAAGAGGGAGTAACTAAATGATTGAGTTTGAAAAACCAATAATAACAAAAATTGATGAAAATAAAGATTACGGCAGATTTGTCATCGAACCACTAGAACGTGGCTACGGTACAACTCTAGGAAACTCTCTTCGTCGTGTGCTTCTGTCTTCACTTCCAGGTGCAGCAGTCACATCAATCAAAATTGATGGAGTATTACACGAATTTGATACTATCCCAGGTGTACGTGAAGATGTGATGCAAATCATCCTTAATGTAAAAGGACTTGCTGTGAAATCTTACGTCGAAGACGAAAAGATTATCGAACTAGACGTTGAAGGTCCTGCAGAAATTACTGCCGGAGATATTTTAACAGATAGTGATATCGAAATTGTAAACCCTGACCATTATCTTTTCACAATTGCTGAAGGTCACAGTTTGAAAGCAACAATGACAGTTGCTAAAAACCGAGGTTATGTTCCAGCAGAAGGAAATAAAAAAGATGATGCACCAGTGGGAACCTTGGCTGTAGATTCAATCTATACACCAGTGAAAAAAGTTAATTATCAAGTTGAACCTGCTCGTGTAGGTAGTAACGATGGCTTTGATAAATTAACTATTGAAATCATGACAAATGGCACAATCATTCCTGAGGATGCTCTTGGTCTTTCAGCTCGCGTCTTAATTGAACACTTAAACTTGTTTACTGATTTAACAGAGGTTGCTAAAGCAACTGAAGTAATGAAGGAAACAGAGAAAGTGAACGATGAGAAAGTGCTTGACCGCACAATTGAGGAACTTGATTTGTCAGTGCGCTCATATAACTGTTTAAAACGTGCTGGAATTAATACAGTATTTGATTTAACAGAAAAAACTGAGCCTGAAATGATGAAAGTCCGAAACTTAGGACGTAAGAGTCTTGAAGAAGTTAAAATCAAACTTGCCGATCTAGGTCTTGGATTAAAAAACGATAAATAAAATAGGAGGACATAATGGCTTACCGTAAACTAGGACGCACTAGCTCACAACGTAAGGCAATGCTTCGTGATTTGACAACCGATCTTCTTATCAACGAATCAATTGTAACTACTGAAGCACGTGCTAAAGAAATCCGTAAAACAGTTGAAAAAATGATTACTCTAGGTAAACGTGGTGATTTACATGCTCGTCGTCAAGCTGCTGCTTATGTACGTAATGAAATTGCATCAGAAAACTATGATGAAGCTTCTGATAAATATACATCAACAACAGCTCTTCAAAAACTTTTTGACGACATCGCACCTCGTTATGCTGAACGTAACGGAGGATACACTCGTATTCTTAAAACAGAACCACGCCGTGGCGATGCTGCCCCAATGGCAATTATTGAATTAGTATAATTTTTATCAATTTTGTTGAGTGTTATGATGATGGAATCAATTGATTCTTAGTCTAGCTCTGGTCTACCGCTGAGAATTATTCTCAGCGGGAACACTCATCATATATTGTTAAATAGGTAACGCTTGTTTACGAAATACAAACAATTTTGTTTATATTTCGTAAGCAGGCGTTTTATGCATTATTATATTTATTGGATATTTACGATGAGCAAAGAATTTAATCGCTAGATTACATTTCTCAATAGTGGTTATATAATTTCTCTTAATTGAATATAGAGGCATAGTTATATCTATACTAAATTTATAAAATA
>NZ_GL636070.1:2165770-2169818 GCF_000186445.1 Streptococcus agalactiae ATCC 13813 | reverse complement strand
ACTTTAAAAGACAAGGTTTCTAAATCTTGTCTTTTTTTGTTTTGTACTGGTAATTTTAAGAAAAAGTTACTGAAAATTACTTATATTTGTTTTTCATTATTGCAATTGTTATTGAAGTTTTAAAACAAGCAGAAATAATAAGGAAATTTTTCAGGAGTTAGTGGAGACTCAACATTTAAATGAAATTCAAACAGGACTCCTAAATGTCATAGATTCTGAAGTAATAAAAGTCTTTGTGAATGATAGATAGGTAGTATAAAATAATAAGATTTTTCAGTGTATATGTTACGACTAAAAAATTAAACTCGTGAAAATTTGTTATACTAATATTAGTTTTAAAATACTGGTAAATAATAATTATTTTTATTAGATACTTGACATGGGAAGTTTATTTTCTAAGAAAAGAGAGCATGATGAAAAAATATGTAAAATGGTTAATTCCCATATCTATTATTGGGATGTTACTAGCAGGTTGTCAAATGAATAGTGAATCTAAAAGTCAGTCAAACGAAGTAAAAAATAGCAAACAGTCAGCAGTAAAGAAAGGTAAAAAAGTAATAAAAAAAGAACAAGTAGCTTATCTCAAAAAGTATGAAAAAGAATTAACTGAATATGTCAAAACCCAAAATCCAGATATTAGCGAAATTAAGTATGATTGGAATAGTGTGCGTATAGTGGAAGCTAGTAATGGAACCCCTCAAGGCGGAGAGCAGCTATTATTAATTTGGAGTTATGCAAATGGCAGTGAATTAACCAATTTTACTCTAAATTTCACATTGGGTGATAATCAAATGCCTAATATTGACTCAGTTGGCTCAGATAATTTATCAACTATTGAAGATTAATAATAACAGTAAGAAAGGTATATAATGGGATGTTGGAATCTTAAGGAATTTGAAGATATATTTTGAAGTATGGCAGAAAGTGCTAATACAGTTCGATCGAATTCTTTTGTTTTAGAAGAATTAACTGAATTTCAAAGAGAAAAGTTAAAAAATGGGGAGTCAGTTAAGTTTAATTTTTCTAAAGATGTTAAGAAAGGAAATCAAATCTCCCAAATGATGGGAGTGTCTATCTTTAGCCTAATAAGTCCTTATAAACTGTTTATTAAACTGAAAAAATTGAAGTTTTCATAGATAAAATTCTTCGAGTAAAATATTAGAGATGCTATTTATATTTCTTAAGCTAGTAATTTTTTATTGTTTATTGGTTTAATGATAATACAAATATAAAATAGGTGGTGCAAATAATGAAAAAACATATAAAAAGTATCATACCAATAGTTCTTATTGGTATGATACTAGGAGGCTGTCAAATGAATAGTGAACATAAAAGTCAGTATAATGAAACAAAAAGTAGCAAGCAATCAGAAGTGAAGAAAGATAAAAAAATGACAAAAAAAGAACAATTAGCTTATCTCAAAGAGCATGAACAAGAAATAATTGATTTTGTAAAATCTCAGAATAAAAAGATAGAATCTGTACAAATTGATTGGAATGATGTTCGATGGAGTAAAGGGGGAAATGGTACACCTCAAGGAGGAGGAGAGGGGATTTTACTTTTTGGGGAGATTAATAATGATTCTGAATCAAGTTGGAGAGTTGATATTGATATAGAAAAAGGACGGCTAGACCTAAAAAATATGTATTTAGGACAACCTATACGAATTGGAGGTAAATTATTTGAGTAATTGGAACTTAGAAAGTTTTGATAACCTATTTGCTACTTTAGCAGAATCAACATACACAAAAAGACCAAGTAACTTTACATATAATGAATTGAATCCTAAGTTGCTACGACAACTGAACTCAGGTAGTTCTGTTGAATTGGATTTCTCAAAATCTGTTAAGAAAGGAAAAAAAGTTATCGAAGGCGGTCAGAACCTCCCCAATGATGGTATTGTCTACCTGCAACCAGATAAGTCCTTAAAATCTATTGATGAAAAAGTAGAGGTTCGCGTTCCTGATGTCAATGGCGGTTATCACTCTGAGCATTGTGTTACTAATTCCTATCAGAAAGGTTACTGAAAGATGATGAAGCAGTGGCTCTATAATCACTAAAAGCTCATCATTGCTCAGTGTTTAAGTTAACTTCTAAAGCTCGAACCTTGTTAAATCAAGGTTTGTTTACTTTTAAAAGTGACATTTTATTTTTCTAAAAATAAGGTTATCGGGATTCCTCATTCTAAGTTACTTTGTTTATATGTACCTTTACTTAAGGTTTATTTTCATTATTTTTAATTTAATATTTTGGAGTATGTACGCTCCATTATAGTATTTTCGAAGACATCTTTAAAAGAACTGTAGAAGTTAAAATATTTTAACCTAGTATCTAACGTCATATATTGGTACATAGTTTTAAATATCCTTTTGATAACCTTGTACATATGAAATAGGCTAAATATTTTTAGTGAACTAAATGTAAGTTTATTGTTTGTATTAGGCGAGATAACAATATTGTTGTTTTTATTCTTTCTGAGTAATGGTTTATTAATTATGTAATTATTCTGGTATCAAATGATACTTTTAATATTCCAGTTTGTCAATAAATCATCAATGTAATTCTTTTCATCAAAAGCGATCCCTTTATCTGGTTGATTTAATATGTTAACTTGATGATTATTCTTCTTGCTTAATATATGGGATAATAATTATCTTAAATTGACACTTGGAGCATTCAATCACGTGATTGTAATAACTAAAAATTGTTTAAAATTTAAGGATGTATTTCTTGTTGATCTTACTATCTGATCTAATAATGGTATATAATAAGATTAAAATTTAAACATTGTCTGGAGATGTAGCAAAGGAGATAAAATGACTAAAATTTATCATATGATTTTATGTAATTCTGATATAATGAAGATTTTAGCTATAATAAAATCTCTTCCACTGAATGATTGTTGGCTGTGTGCTGGCACATTGAGAAACTTTATATGGAATAAACTTTCTGGAATAAATGAGACATTGACATCAGACATTGATGTTGTATTTTTTGATAAAAATATTTCTTATGAAGAAACGGTGGTATTAGAACAACAATTAAAGGATAACTATCCACAGTACGATTGGGAACTTAAAAATGAATTTTACATGAACACTCATTCTCCTAATACCCCAAAGTATACTAGCTCTAAAGATGCTATTTCGAAATTTCCTGAAAAGTGTACTGCAGTGGGAGCAAGGTTAGATGATAGAAATCAACTCGAACTTTACCTCCCTTATGGTGAAGAGGAAATATTAAATTTCATTGTTAGTCCTACGCCATATTTTGAAGAGGATCTATTACGTTATAATGTTTATTTGAAGCGAGTGGATAAGAAGAAATGGAATAATATTTGGCCTCGTTTAACAATCATAAAAAAATGATAACGTTACTGGAGTTGGCTTAACAGCTTTTAAATTTTTAGACTGACAAATAGTATAGACCTTTAATAAGGTCGTTTATCGATAATCATAGTGTACTGTGTTATAATCGTTATAGCATAAAAACACGTTGCAGTTGGTAGTCTGCAAGCGTTCAGTGAACGTCAGTAACCTTCCCTCCAGGTCGTCCATTGCAATTTAATATTTAAAGGAGGGGGCTGTATGAAAATGACAGTCTATTTTGATGGTAATTTTTGGTTGGGTTTGATTGAGTACGATGATGATGGTGATTACAAAGTTTTTCGGTATTTTTTTGGAAAAGAACCTAAAGATGATGATGTTTTTAATTTTATAAATCATAAACTTAATGATTTGATAAAAAAATACGAGTTTGTTAAAACGGATATTTCTCTAAAGCGTACGAATGAACACAAAAAAAGTCCTAAAAGAATGCAAAGAGAAATTAATAGAGAAAAACGTAAGCCAGTAGTATCTACAAAAGCGCAATTGGCGATGAAAACTATTCATATGAGTATAAAAAACGAACGTCAATTAAGTCAGAAATGTAAGAAAAATGAGTTAAGAAAGCATCGGTACCAATTAAAACAAGAAAAACGTTACCAAAAGAAAAAAGGGCATTGATTGTGTCATCATATAAAAAGCTTGAGAGTATCATCTCAAGC
>NZ_GL636070.1:2143149-2163876 GCF_000186445.1 Streptococcus agalactiae ATCC 13813 | reverse complement strand
GTTAACTAATATGAGTTACTAAATAGTCTGATAATACTCAATTAATGTGTTTTGGGAAAAAATCATTTCCTTAAAGGACACCATTGTCATGTTGTTATCACCTTACTTTTTTTATACTTAGTATATGTTTAAGAAAGGAATAAGTTGTTTTGAGAGATTTTGAGGAGTTGTTTGATAAAGTAAAGCCAATCGTAATGAAGCTGAGAAGAAATTATTTTGTTCAACTTTGGGAATATGATGATTGGATTCAAGAAGGACGTATTGTACTTTTTAGGTTGCTTGAAGAGCATCCGTATTTATTGGATAATGAAAGCAAACTATTCATTTACTTTAAAACAAAATTTTCAAATTATTTAAACGATGTATTAAGACACCAAGATTGTCAAAAGCGACAATTTAATAAAATGCCTTATGAAGAAATCAGTGAAGTTAGTCACTATGTTAAGAGTAAAGGACTAGTTTTAGATGACTATATTGCTTATCGTGATACTTTAACAAAAGTGGAAGAAACTTTGTCAGATATTGATAAAGAAAAATTTGAAAAACTGATTAGTGGTGAACGTTTCGCGGGGAAGAAACAATTCATACGAGATATTCAACCTTTTTTCAATGCTTTTAAAGCGGATTAATCGATTTTATTTCTGCAGTAGATAGCTGCAGAATTTTTTTTATAGGGAAAGTTCGCTGATATATTCCTGTGAAAGCCTTTGTTTTTTGTTATAATATAATAAAATGCTTGTGAGGTGTCAGTATGAGTAAAGTTCGTTTATATATCGCTCGTCATGGTAAAACAATGTTTAATACAATTGGTCGCGCTCAGGGGTGGAGTGATACTCCTTTAACTACTTTTGGAGAACTCGGGATTAAAGAGCTTGGTTTGGGACTAAAGGCTTCAAATATTAGTTTTAAAGAGGCTTTTTCAAGTGATAGTGGACGTACTTTACAAACTATGGAAATTATTCTCAGGGAAGTGCAACAAGAAAATATTCCCTATACGAGAGATAAACGAATCCGCGAGTGGTGCTTTGGTAGTTTGGATGGAGGATATGATGGCGATCTTTTTAATGGCGTTCTGCCTCGAGTTTCAAACGGAGATATGAGCCATTTGACACACGAAGAAATTGCTAATTTGATTTGTCAAGTTGATACGGCTGGCTGGGCAGAACCGTGGGCAATATTGAGTAACCGTATTCTGTCAGGCTTCACTGCTATAGCTAAAAAAATAGAGGATATTGGGGGAGGTAATGCGATTGTTGTCAGTCATGGGATGACTATTGCGACTTTTTTATGGTTAATCGACCATAGTACCCCTCGTAGTTTAGGCTTAGATAATGGTAGTGTCTCAGTCGTTGATTTTGAAGATGGAACATTTTCTATTCAATCTATTGGGGATATGTCCTATCGAGAAAAAGGAAGAGAAATTTTAGAAAAAACATTGCAATGAAAAAAAATAAAATTATCCGATTCAGTTTAGTTGGTGTTCTACTTGCGATACTATGCTTTAGTCTTTTTGCTTTATTGAAGCCTAACAGTCAACAATCATCATCTCAAAAGTTGAGGAATGAGGATATAAAAAAGACATCCTCTCAAAAAAGAAATAAGAAATTACGATTACCAGCTGTATCATCAAAAGATTGGAACTTGATTTTGGTCAATCGTGACCATAAACATGAAGAATTAAGTCCAGATGTGGTGCCTGTTGAAAATATTTATTTGGATAAACGTATTACGAAGCAAGCTACTCAGTTTTTAGAGGCTGCTAGAGCAATTGATTCACGAGAACATTTAATTTCGGGTTATCGTAGTGTTGCCTATCAGGAGAAGTTGTTCAATTCTTATGTTACTCAAGAAATGACTAGTAACCCTAATTTGACGAAGGAACAAGCAGAAAAGTTGGTAAAAACTTACTCTCAGCCTGCAGGTGCTAGTGAACACCAGACTGGATTAGCGATGGATATGAGTACTGTAGATTCTTTGAATGAGAGCGATCCTAGAGTAGTCAGTCAGTTGAAAAAGATAGCTCCACAATATGGTTTTGTCTTACGGTTTCCGGATGGTAAAACAGCAGAAACAGGGGTAGGTTATGAAGATTGGCATTACCGCTATGTTGGGGTAGAGTCTGCAAAATATATGGCCAAACATCATTTAACATTAGAAGAATACATAACTTTATTAAAGGAGAATAACCAATGAGGAAACGTTTTTCCTTGCTAAATTTTATTGTTGTTACTTTTATTTTCTTTTTCTTTATTCTTTTTCCGCTTTTAAACCATAAGGGAAAAGTAGATGCTAATTCTAGGCAGAGTGTTACCTACACCAAAGAAGAATTTATACAAAAAATTGTGCCAGATGCGCAAGATCTAGGAAAGTCGTACGGTATTCGTCCTTCATTTATTATTGCACAGGCGGCTTTGGATTCTGATTTCGGAGAGAAAATATTAGCTAATAAGTATCATAATCTGTTTGGTTTGCTTGCAGAACCAGGAACGCCCTCAATTACCTTAAATGATAGTAGTACAGGAAAAAAACAGGAAAAGCAATTTACTCATTATAAATCTTGGAAGTATTCAATGTATGATTACCTTGCTCATATAAAATCTGGAGCGACAGGCAAAAAAGATTCGTATACTATAATGGTGTCTGTTAAAAATCCAAAAACTTTAGTGCAAAAATTACAAGATAGTGGTTTTGATAATGACAAAAAGTACGCTAAAAAAATGACGGAAATCATTGATTTGTATGATTTAACAAGATATGATAAGTGATGTTAGCACTCTTTGAATAAGAGTGCTAATTTTTGATGTTTTTTCCTTGACTATCTTTTAAAAAGGAGTATAATAAAATCATAGTTAGCAGTCGATGTGTAAGAGTGCTAATTTCAGAAAGGCCGAGAGGGGTGATGTTTTTGTGATTACACAACGTCAAAATGATATTTTGAATTTAATCGTTGAGTTATTTACACAAACTCATGAACCAGTAGGGTCTAAAGCTTTACAGAGAACGATTGATTCTAGTAGTGCTACTATTCGTAATGATATGGCAAAACTAGAGAAGTTGGGATTATTGGAAAAAGCGCACACTTCTAGTGGACGGATGCCGAGTCCAGCTGGTTTTAAGTATTTTGTAGAGCACTCCCTTAGACTAGATAGTATTGATGAGCAAGATATTTATCATGTCATAAAAGCTTTTGATTTTGAAGCATTCAAATTAGAAGACATGCTTCAAAAAGCTAGTCATATTTTATCGGAGATGACGGGCTATACATCCGTTATTTTAGATGTGGAGCCAGCTCGTCAACGTTTGACAGGGTTTGATGTTGTTCAGCTTAGCAACCATGATGCTCTAGCAGTCATGACTTTAGATGAATCTAGGCCAGTGACAGTGCAGTTTGCTATTCCAAGAAACTTTTTGACACGTGACTTGATAGCATTTAAAGCTATCGTAGAGGAGCGCTTGCTGGATGGTAGTGTCATGGATATTCATTATAAGTTGAGGACAGAAATTCCTCAGATCGTTCAGAAGTATTTTGTAACTACGGATAATGTTTTACAACTATTTGATTATGTTTTTTCAGAGCTGTTTCTGGAAACGGTATTTGTAGCTGGCAAGGTAAATTCTTTAACGTATTCAGATCTATCAACGTATCAGTTTTTGGATAATGAGCAGCAAGTAGCGATTTCTTTGAGGCAAAGTCTGAAAGAGGGTGAGATGGCTTCTGTCCAAGTGGCAGATAGTCAAGAAGCCGCACTTGCAGATGTGTCAGTTTTAACTCACAAATTTTTGATTCCTTACCGTGGATTTGGACTCCTGAGTTTGATTGGTCCTATTGATATGGATTATCGTAGGTCTGTTAGTTTGGTAAACATTATCGGAAAGGTATTGGCTGCTAAATTAGGTGATTATTATCGATACCTAAATTCTAACCATTATGAAGTTCACTGATAATGGCAGTATTCAATAAGTTATTTAAAAGGAGGCACTCAGTGTCAGAAGAAATTAAAAAAGACGATTTACAGGAAGAAGTGGAAGCCACTGAAACTGAAGAGACAGTTGAGGAAGTTATTGAAGAAATTCCTGAAAAATCAGAGTTAGAACTCGCAAACGAGCGTGCTGATGAGTTTGAAAATAAATACTTGCGAGCTCATGCAGAAATGCAGAATATACAACGTCGCTCTAGTGAAGAACGTCAACAACTTCAACGCTATCGTTCTCAGGATCTGGCAAAAGCAATCTTACCATCGCTTGACAATCTAGAACGTGCCTTGGCTGTTGAAGGGTTGACAGATGATGTTAAAAAAGGTTTAGAAATGACTCGTGATAGCCTTATTCAAGCACTAAAGGAAGAAGGCGTAGAAGAAGTAGAAGTCGACTCATTTGACCACAACTTTCATATGGCAGTTCAGACTCTCCCAGCCGATGATGAACATCCAGCCGATAGCATTGCAGAAGTCTTTCAAAAGGGATATAAATTGCACGAGCGTCTGCTAAGACCAGCGATGGTAGTTGTCTATAACTAAGGTAAATGAGTTTTCGTTTTTGTCCGTAATGACAGGAAACTAGATAGCAAGTTAGAAGCTATTTAGCTTGCTGATTAAACTATAGTGATTGCTTAGAATTGGAAGTAAAATAATTCGAGTGCTTACTAAGATAAATTGAAATAAAAAGTAATAAAGTATTATAAAATAAGAGGTATTAACATGTCTAAAATTATTGGTATTGACTTAGGTACAACAAACTCAGCAGTAGCAGTTCTTGAAGGGACTGAATCAAAAATCATTGCTAACCCAGAAGGCAATCGTACAACTCCTTCAGTAGTATCATTCAAAAATGGTGAAATTATCGTGGGTGATGCTGCAAAACGTCAAGCGGTAACAAATCCAGATACTGTTATCTCTATCAAATCAAAGATGGGAACTTCTGAAAAAGTTTCTGCAAATGGTAAAGAATATACTCCTCAAGAAATTTCAGCAATGATTCTTCAATACCTTAAAGGTTATGCTGAAGACTATCTTGGAGAAAAAGTAGAAAAAGCAGTTATTACTGTTCCAGCTTACTTCAACGATGCACAACGTCAGGCAACTAAAGACGCTGGTAAAATTGCAGGTCTTGAAGTAGAACGTATCGTTAACGAACCAACAGCAGCCGCACTTGCTTATGGTATGGACAAGACTGACAAGGATGAAAAAATCTTAGTTTTTGACCTTGGTGGTGGTACATTTGACGTATCAATCCTTGAATTAGGTGATGGTGTCTTCGACGTTCTTGCAACAGCAGGTGATAACAAACTTGGTGGTGACGACTTTGACCAGAAAATTATTGATTTCTTGGTAGAAGAATTCAAGAAAGAAAATGGTATTGATCTTTCTCAAGACAAAATGGCTCTTCAACGCTTGAAAGATGCTGCTGAAAAAGCTAAAAAAGACCTTTCAGGTGTAACTCAAACTCAAATTTCATTACCGTTCATCACTGCTGGTTCTGCTGGTCCTCTTCACTTGGAGATGAGCTTATCACGTGCTAAATTTGACGATCTCACTCGTGACCTTGTTGAACGTACGAAAACTCCAGTTCGTCAAGCACTCTCTGATGCAGGACTTTCATTGTCAGAAATTGATGAAGTTATCCTCGTTGGTGGATCAACACGTATCCCAGCAGTTGTTGAAGCTGTAAAAGCTGAAACTGGTAAAGAACCAAATAAATCTGTTAACCCTGATGAAGTGGTTGCCATGGGTGCTGCTATCCAAGGTGGTGTTATCACTGGGGATGTGAAAGACGTTGTACTTCTTGACGTAACACCATTGTCACTTGGTATTGAAACAATGGGTGGTGTCTTCACTAAATTGATCGACCGCAACACAACTATCCCAACATCTAAATCACAAGTCTTCTCAACAGCAGCAGACAACCAACCAGCCGTTGATATCCATGTTCTTCAAGGTGAACGCCCAATGGCAGCAGATAACAAAACACTCGGTCGCTTCCAATTGACTGATATCCCAGCTGCACCTCGTGGAATCCCACAAATTGAAGTAACATTTGATATCGATAAAAATGGTATTGTATCTGTTAAAGCAAAAGACCTTGGTACTCAAAAAGAACAACACATCGTTATCCAATCTAATTCAGGATTAACTGATGAAGAAATTGATAAAATGATGAAAGATGCTGAAGCAAATGCTGAAGCAGATGCAAAACGTAAAGAAGAAGTTGATCTTAAAAATGAAGTTGACCAAGCCATCTTTGCAACAGAAAAAACTATTAAAGAAACTGAAGGCAAGGGCTTTGATACAGAACGCGATGCAGCGCAATCTGCACTTGATGAGTTGAAAAAAGCTCAAGAGTCAGGTAACCTTGACGACATGAAAGCTAAACTTGAAGCTCTTAACGAAAAAGCACAAGCTCTTGCAGTTAAACTTTACGAACAAGCGGCTGCAGCACAACAAGCAGCTCAAGGGGCTGAAGGTGCACAATCAGCTGATTCATCAAGCAAGGGTGATGATGTTGTAGATGGCGAATTCACTGAGAAATAATTATTAATATTGTTCAGATTCATTTGAATATAAGCATGAAAACTATACTAGCATAGTAAAGTTCTTCGTGATAGGGGTTGCTCAATAATCTAGATAAGTTTCAGATTACATAAGCTAATTTCGCTATCACTAAATAAAAACATATTAATAATAAATAGGCGGGGCGCCTCGCTCCGTCTGTTTTATTAAGTGTCATATATATGTTAACTATTTAGAGCTGTAACTGGGCAAGAATAATTGTTAATCTCTTCAAGTGTAGTATATGAACAAAATATAAAGGATTAGATAATGAACAATACAGAATTTTATGATCGTCTTGGCGTTTCAAAAGATGCTTCTCAGGACGAAATAAAAAAAGCTTACCGTAGGATGTCTAAGAAATACCATCCAGATATTAATAAGGAAGCGGGAGCAGAGGAAAAATATAAAGAGGTTCAAGAAGCTTATGAAACCTTGAGTGATACACAAAAACGTGCTGCCTATGATCAATATGGCGCTGCTGGGGCAAATGGCGGTTTTGGTGGCTTCGATGGTGGTGGCTTTGGTGGTTTTGAAGACATCTTCTCAAGCTTTTTTGGTGGAGGAGGGATGCGCAATCCTAATGCACCACGTCAAGGAGATGACCTACAATATCGTGTTAATTTAAGTTTTGAAGAAGCTATCTTTGGAGCTGAAAAAGAAGTATCTTATAATCGGGAGTCATCATGTCATACTTGTTCAGGAAGTGGAGCTAAGCCAGGTACTAGCCCTGTGACTTGTCAAAAGTGTCATGGTTCGGGTGTGATTAATGTTGATACACAAACACCTCTAGGAACAATGCGTCGCCAAGTGACTTGTGATGTTTGTCAGGGTAGTGGTCAAGAAATCAAAGAGAAATGTCCAACATGTCATGGAACTGGTCATGAGAAGAAGACGCATAAAGTATCAGTTAAAATACCTGCAGGAGTTGAAACTGGGCAACAAATTCGTTTAACAGGGCAAGGTGAAGCTGGCTTCAATGGTGGTCCTTATGGTGATCTCTTTGTTATTATTAACGTTCTCCCAAGTCAACAGTTTGAGCGTAATGGATCAACAATTTATTATACTTTGAATATTAGCTTTGTCCAAGCTGCTTTGGGTGATACAATTGATATACCTACTGTCCATGGAGCGGTAGAAATGTCAATTCCTGCTGGTACTCAGACAGGAAAAACGTTCCGTCTTCGCGGAAAAGGTGCCCCTAAACTTCGAGGGGGTGGACAAGGTGATCAGCATGTTACTGTTAACATCGTAACTCCTACTAAATTGAATGATGCTCAAAAAGAGGCATTGCACGCTTTTGCAGAGGCAAGTGGAGATAAGATGGTACATCCGAAGAAGAAAGGTTTCTTTGATAAAGTCAAAGATGCTTTAGATGTTGATTAAAAAATAAAAGTCTAGAATCGAAAGTATTCTAGACTTTTTTGTAGTTATTGCTAGAGGGATTGCTTGAACCTAAATTTTACAGTACAATGAATCTAATATTGTAGGGGGACAATTTTTATGGTAACCAAAGTTGAAGAGATTCGCTCATATTTGATAGCTTCTATACAAAATGGTAAGTTGGCTCCAGGAGATCGCCTACCATCTATAAGACAGTTAGCTAATCAATTTTCCTGTAACAAGGATACAGTGCAACGAGTTTTGATGGAATTGCGTTTTGATAATTATGTCTATGCAAAGCCTAGGTCAGGCTATTACGTCTTTGATTCTCATGAAGAGGAAGTTGAAGAAGGGGTTAGTTTACCAAACTCTGAGATTGCAAATATAGCTTATGATGATTTTAGATTGTGTTTGAATGAGACCCTTATTGGTAGGGAAGATTACCTTTTCAATTATTACTATCGTCAAGAAGGTCTTCTTGATTTAAGTAAAGCGGTGGCTAAATTAATGGAAGAAACAGGGGTCTATGTTCCTCTTGATGATATTGTTATTACGGCTGGTACTCAACAGGCATTATTTATTTTGACACAGGTTACCTTTCCAAATCGAAAATCTCGAGTTTTAATAGAAGAACCGACCTATCCTCGTATGATTGAACTAATCAAAACACAAAATTTACCCTATGAAACTATTTCTCGAGGTACTCATGGAATTGATTTTCAGCGCTTAGAGGAGATTTTCCAGACACAATCAATTAAGTTTTTTTATGTTATACCTCGCATGCATAATCCTTTGGGAACATCCTATAATCCGGTAGAGATGAAAAGATTAATAGAGATGGCAGAGAAGTATGATGTTTATATTGTGGAAGATGACTATATGTCTGATTTTGCAAGTCAGTCACCATTACATTATTATGATACTCACGGGCGTGTTATTTATCTAAAATCTTTTTCAAAGGCTATTTTCCCTGCTTTAAGATTAGCTGCGATTTGTTTACCAAAAGCTTTAAAATCAACATTTATGGCTTACAAGAAGTTGATGGATTATGATACTAATCTGATTTTACAAAAAGCATTAGCGCTTTATATTGAAAATGGCCTTTATGCTAAGAATAGTCAATATTTGAAATATCGTTATCAGAAAGACCTTGCAAATTCAAAATCTATTTTAGCTGATCAGCCTAATCTACCCCCATATAGTTTACATCACGATAGTGTATTATTTGATTGTTCGAAACTCGATAATTTCAAAACATTACGGCAATACGGCGATACTTTGGAAAATTATTTTTGTCAAAAATCGCATCAATCTCTCTTACAAGTAAAAAATGATTCCTGCTTAAAGCAGTTCTTGGGATCGTTGTAGTATAATTGTAGGGGGACAGTTTAAAATAGATATTATAGTTTTCATAAATGAAAGGTGGTAAAATAAACCCATGACAAGGTATAAGGCACAGATTTCTTATGATGGTTCAGCTTTTTCAGGCTTCCAAAGACAACCAAATTGTAGGACAGTTCAAGAAGAAATTGAGAGAACTCTTAAGCGCCTAAATAGCGGGAACGATGTGATAATCCATGGTGCTGGTCGCACAGATGCTGGTGTTCATGCTTATGGACAAGTTATTCATTTTGATTTACCACAGGCGCGTGATGTAGAAAAATTACGCTTTGGTTTAGATACACAGTGTCCAGACGATATTGATATTGTCAAAGTAGAGCAAGTGTCTGATGATTTTCATTGTCGATATGATAAACACATTAAAACTTATGAGTTTTTAGTAGATATTGGTAGGCCGAAAAATCCTATGATGAGAAACTATGCAACACATTACCCTTATCCTGTCATTATTGAGCTTATGCAAGAAGCTATTAAAGATTTAGTAGGTACCCATGACTTTACAGGCTTTACTGCTTCAGGTACGAGTGTAGAAAATAAAGTACGTACTATTTTTGATGCGAAAATTCAGTTTGAAGCGTCTAAAAATCTTTTAATTTTTACCTTTACAGGAAATGGTTTTTTGTATAAACAGGTGCGTAACATGGTTGGTACCCTGCTAAAAATTGGTAATGGACGCATGCCTATTAGCCAAATCAAAACAATTTTACAGGCTAAAAATCGGGATTTAGCAGGTCCAACTGCGGCAGGAAATGGTTTATATTTGAAGGAGATTATTTATGAAGACAAGGAATGTTTTAGCAATTTCAGGAAATGATATTTTCTCTGGCGGCGGCTTGCATGCAGATTTAGCAACTTACGTTGTTAATAAATTACATGGTTTTGTGGCAGTAACATGCTTAACAGCAATGTCAGATAAAGGGTTTGAAGTCATTCCTATAGAGGCATCTATACTAAAGCAGCAACTAGAAAGTTTAAAAGATGTAGAGTTTGGGTCTATTAAACTAGGATTGCTTCCCAATGTAGAAACAGCACAAGTTGTTTTGGAATTTGTAAAATCAAAACAAGAATGTCCAGTAGTCTTAGACCCAGTCTTAGTTTGTAAAGAAAATCATGATTTAGAAGTTAGCCAATTACGTGAGCAGCTAATTGCGTTTTTCCCATATGCTGATGTGATTACTCCTAATTTAGTAGAGGCTCAATTATTGACGGGTCTTTCGATTGAAAACTTAGATCAAATGAAAATTGCTGCTGAGAAACTTTACGATATGGGGGCTAAACATGTTGTTATCAAAGGGGGTAACCGTTTAAATGCTGAAGAGGCTACAGACCTTTACTATGATGGTGAACGTTTTGAAACCTATGTTTTTCCTGTAGTAGATGCCAATAATACAGGTGCTGGATGTACATTTGCGTCAAGTATTGCCAGCCAATTAGCTATGGGTAAAAATGTAGAAGATGCAGTCAAAATGTCTAAAGGTTTCGTCTATCAAGCTATTAAAGCATCGGATAAGTACGGAGTTGTCCAACATTTTTAGGAGATTTTAATGAGGAAAGAGAAAACTAATCAATTGGTTCAATTGGCAATTGTAACAGCTATATCTATTGTATTGGGGATGTTTATAAGTATTCCGACACCAACAGGTTTTTTGACATTACTAGATGCTGGAATATTCTTTGCTGCCTTTTACTTTGGCAAAAAAGAAGGGGCTGTGGTAGGTGCCTTAGCTGGTTTTTTAATTGATTTATTGAAAGGTTATCCCAATTGGATGTTCTTTAGTTTATTGATCCATGGGGCGCAAGGGTATTTAGCGGGTTTACCAGGTAGAAGACGTCTTTTAGGTCTTATTAGTGCAACTCTTGTTATGGTATTAGGTTATGCTATAGCTAGTGGATTGATGTATGGTTGGGGAGCTGTTTTACCAGATATTCCTGGCAATATTATGCAAAATATGGTTGGTATGGTCGTTGGTTTTGCTCTTAATAAGTCTCTAGAAAGAGTGAAGAAATGATACTAGATTATAATAAGTTAAAGCAGGAAACTAAAGCTATTGTAGTTGATATTATTGAGCGTAGTGCTCTTAAAAAAGGTCAAATTTTTGTACTAGGTCTATCATCTAGTGAGGTTTCTGGTGGTTTAATTGGAAAAAATTCTAGTTCTGAAATTGGTGAAATTATCGTTGAAGTTATCCTCAAAGAGTTACATTCACGCGGCATCTATTTAGCAGTTCAAGGTTGTGAACATGTTAATAGGGCGTTGGTTGTTGAAGCAGAATTGGCTGAACGTCAACAGTTGGAAGTCGTTAATGTTGTTCCTAATCTACATGCTGGCGGTAGTGGTCAGGTTGCAGCTTTTAAGTTGATGACATCACCAGTTGAGGTTGAAGAAATTGTGGCACATGCTGGAATTGATATTGGAGATACTTCTATTGGAATGCATATCAAGAGAGTACAAGTTCCCTTGATTCCAATTAGTCGTGAGTTGGGAGGGGCACACGTTACAGCACTAGCTAGTCGTCCTAAATTAATTGGCGGTGCTAGAGCAGGATATACGAGCGATCCAATCCGTAAATTTTAAAATAAACCTCTGCTATGCAGAGGTTTATTGTTTATCTCAACGAGAGTGGTTATTGGAGAAATTGTATGTTGGTAAGTCAATACCTTCTTCAAGAATAGCTTTTTGATAAAGTTTGTAAAATTCAGCATAGATGTCAAACTGAGCACCGTTTTGCGTGAAGATATTAATACGATAAACAAATTGACCATTAGCATTGGTTGTAGGACCAAAAACAGTAGGCTCTCCAACGATAGCAGGATGTTTTGAAACATACTCTTCATTGATTTTTGTTACAATATCAGAAATCTGATCAAGGTTTGTATGAACAAATAAAGGAATATCAATTTGAGCACGCATATTGCTACGAGACTTATTGCTGACAATTGTAATATTACGATTAGGAATGAAGTGTAAGGTTCCATCGAAATCATGAATTTGTGTGGTGCGTATTCCAACATTAGTAACAGTGCCTGATACAGCACCAACATTAATAATATCACCAACATCAAATTGGTTTTCTAGCAGAATAAAAAAGCCATTGACAACATCTGATAAGAAGCCTTGAGCACCAAGTCCAATAGCAACCCCAGCAATACCAGCCCCAGCTAATAAACTAGAAATTGGAACGCCCAATATACTTAAAATCCAATAGAATAGAAAGAAATAAAGGGTATAGTTTAAAACATTGTGAGAAAGTTTAGCTAATGTTTTTTGACGAGCTACTTTTTGTCTAGAAAAGGCGAGTGAGCGATTAACAGTCTTTTCGAAAAGATAATTGATGACTTGCCTAACGATAACGAATGCAATGATTAATAATAAGATTGATATTAGTTTGGTGAAGAAAGTAAATAAAACTTCCTCTACATTAAGATGGTCAATAAATTTTTCTAAAGTAATCATAGTAATAGTCTAGTAAAAAAAAAGCCATAGAGCAAGTATTTTAAAAGCTTATCGTTAAGCAGTTTAAAGCTTCTTTTTTGCATAAAAACTTTGTAAAACGTTTTAAATTATGGTAAACTAAACTGTATCTAAATAATTTTAAGGAGAAATGACTTAATGTCTACATCATTTGAAAATAAAGCTACAAACCGTGGTATTATCACATTTACAATTAGTCAAGATGAGATCAAGCCAGCTCTTGATCAAGCATTCAACAAAGTTAAAAAAGATTTGAACGTTCCAGGATTCCGTAAAGGACATATGCCTCGTACAGTTTTCAACCAAAAATTTGGTGAAGAAGCACTCTACGAAAATGCATTGAATTTAGTGTTGCCAAAGGCTTACGAAGCAGCTGTTGCAGAACTTGGTTTAGACGTTGTTGCTCAACCAAAAATTGATGTTGTATCAATGGAAAAAGGTCAAGATTGGAAGTTGACAGCTGAAGTTGTTACAAAACCAGAAGTTAAACTTGGGGATTACAAAGACCTTTCAGTAGAAGTTGATGCTTCAAAAGAAGTTTCAGATGAAGAAGTTGATGCTAAAGTTGAACGTGAGCGTAACAACCTTGCAGAATTGACTGTTAAAGATGGTGAAGCAGCACAAGGTGATACAGTTGTTATTGACTTTGTAGGTTCAGTTGATGGTGTTGAATTTGATGGTGGTAAAGGAGATAACTTCTCACTTGAACTTGGTTCAGGTCAATTTATCCCAGGATTTGAAGAACAATTAGTAGGTTCTAAAGCTGGTCAAACTGTAGACGTTAATGTAACATTCCCAGAAGATTATCAAGCAGAAGATCTTGCTGGTAAAGATGCTAAATTTGTTACAACAATTCATGAAGTAAAAACTAAAGAAGTTCCAGCACTTGATGATGAACTTGCAAAAGATATTGATGATGAAGTTGAAACACTTGATGAGTTGAAAGCGAAATATCGCAAAGAGCTAGAATCAGCAAAAGAAATTGCATTTGATGATGCAGTTGAAGGTGCAGCAATCGAATTAGCTGTTGCCAATGCAGAAATTGTTGAATTACCAGAAGAAATGGTCCATGATGAAGTACATCGTGCTATGAATGAGTTCATGGGTAATATGCAACGTCAAGGAATTTCACCAGAAATGTACTTCCAATTAACAGGTACAACTGAAGAAGACCTTCATAAGCAATACCAAGCAGATGCTGACAAACGCGTTAAAACTAACCTTGTTATTGAAGCAATTGCAGCTGCAGAAGGCTTTGAAGCAACAGATGAAGAAATCGAAAAAGAAATCACAGATCTTGCTTCAGAATATAATATGGAAGCTGACCAAGTACGCGGTCTACTTTCAGCAGATATGCTTAAACATGATATTGCAATGAAAAAAGCGGTTGACGTTATCACTAGCTCAGCTACTGTAAAATAATTGCTTATTAAATTTTGAAAAGATTGGGCTTCCCAGTCTTTTTATTTGTGATTATTCTTTTGACGAATAGCTAAAAATAGCGTAAAATAGTAAATAGCGAAAATTTGAAAATATGACTTATCTATTTTCTATCTATAAAGAATATTGCTAAACAAAATGATAGTCTTACACAATTAAGGAGAATAACTTTGGAATTAGAAGTATTTGCTGGGCAAGAAAAAAGTGAACTTTCGATGATTGAAGTTGCTCGTGCTATTTTAGAGCAACGTGGTCGTGATAACGAAATGTACTTCAGCGATTTGGTAAATGATATTCAAACCTACCTTGGAAAATCTGACTCAGCAATCCGTGAGTCATTGCCATTTTTCTATTCAGATTTGAATACAGACGGAAGTTTTATTCCACTTGGCGAAAACAAATGGGGACTTCGTTCATGGTATGCTATCGATGAAATTGACGAGGAAATCATCACTCTTGAAGAAGATGAAGATGGCGCTCCAAAACGTAAGAAGAAACGTGTCAATGCTTTCATGGATGGTGATGAAGATGCTATTGATTACAATGATGATGATCCAGAAGATGAAGATTTCACAGAAGAAACACCAAGTTTAGAATATGATGAAGAAAACCCTGACGATGAAAAATCAGAGGTAGAATCGTATGATTCTGAGATTAATGAAATCATTCCTGATGAAGATTTAGATGAGGATGTAGAAATCAACGAAGAAGACGATGAAGAGGAAGAAGAGGAAGAAGAGGAAGAAGAGGTTTAGACGGGGATTTTGTATTTGACAAATAGTCAGATATAGTTTAAACTATTATTCGGGCACCTCTTATGAGGTCAGATAAAGCTCCCTAGTGATAGGGGGCTATTTTGTTTTTGGGAAAGATACAGAATGGTTCCAGATAGTTTTCTGAGTAGGCCCTTGATCAGATAGTTTCTACTAGTTTTGACTAGAGAAGCTGGTATTATTTATCAATCATGTGTTTTGGGTTTTACCCGTAAACTAACTGTTAGATTAACATTTAATTTAAGGAGTTTTTAATGACAAAGTATATTTTTGTTACAGGTGGTGTGGTCTCTTCTATTGGTAAGGGGATTGTTGCAGCAAGTCTTGGGCGCTTACTAAAAAACCGTGGGCTAAAGGTGACAATTCAAAAATTTGATCCATATATTAATATTGACCCAGGGACAATGAGCCCTTATCAACATGGAGAAGTTTATGTTACAGATGATGGTGCAGAAACTGACCTTGACCTTGGACACTACGAGCGTTTTATTGATATTAACTTAAACAAATATTCAAATGTTACAACGGGTAAGATTTATAGTGAAGTTCTTAAAAAAGAACGCCGTGGAGAATACCTTGGTGCAACTGTTCAAGTTATCCCACACGTTACAGATGCTTTGAAAGAAAAAATCAAACGTGCTGCGACAACTACAGATTCAGATGTTATTATTACTGAAGTTGGCGGTACTGTTGGAGATATTGAGAGCCTTCCGTTTTTAGAAGCACTTCGTCAAATGAAGGCAGATGTTGGTTCTGATAATGTTATGTACATTCATACAACGTTATTACCATACCTAAAGGCTGCCGGCGAAATGAAAACAAAACCGACTCAACATTCTGTTAAAGAGTTACGTGGCCTAGGTATCCAACCTAATATGCTTGTTATCCGTACAGAGCAACCAGCAGGTCAAAGTATTAAGAATAAATTGGCACAATTTTGTGATGTTGCACCAGAGGCTGTTATAGAGTCCCTTGATGTTGACCATATTTATCAAATTCCACTTAACATGCAAGCTCAAAATATGGATCAAATTGTTTGTGATCACTTGAAGCTTGAGACACCTGCTGCTGATATGACAGAATGGTCAGCAATGGTTGATAAAGTAATGAACCTTGAGAAAAAAGTTAAAATTGCATTGGTTGGTAAATATGTTGAATTACCTGATGCCTACCTTTCAGTTGTGGAAGCCCTTAAGCACTCAGGGTACGTCAACGATGTTGCTATTGATTTAAAATGGGTAAATGCTGCTGAAGTGACAGAAGATAATATTAAAGAACTTGTCGGAGATGCAGATGGTATTATCGTTCCTGGAGGATTTGGCCAAAGAGGTAGTGAGGGTAAAATTGAAGCAATTCGCTATGCACGTGAAAATGACGTTCCGATGCTTGGTGTTTGTCTCGGAATGCAGCTAACTTGTGTCGAATTTGCGCGTAATGTTTTAAACCTTCATGGAGCTAATTCAGCAGAGCTTGACCCTAAAACACCGTTCCCAATCATTGATATCATGCGTGATCAAATCGATATTGAAGATATGGGTGGTACACTTCGCCTTGGTCTATATCCATGTAAATTGAAAGCAGGTTCAAGAGCTGCGGCAGCTTATAATAATCAAGAAGTTGTCCAACGTCGTCACCGTCACCGTTATGAATTTAATACAAAATTCCGTGAGCAATTTGAGGCTGCTGGATTTGTCTTCTCAGGGGTATCACCGGATAATCGTTTGATGGAAGTTGTTGAGTTACCAGAGAAAAAATTCTTTGTTGCAGCACAATACCATCCAGAATTACAATCACGTCCTAACCATGCTGAAGAGCTTTACACAGATTTTGTAACAGCAGCAGTTGAAAATATGAAATAACTTTATCGCCTCCCAGTATTAGGAGGCGATTTTATTTTTTTAGATAGTTTCACTATCAAAGTATCATTAGCTCTTTTCTTTTTCTAAAAATAAGGTATAATAGGTTGCATGAAAAAGATTCGATTATCAAAGTTTATTAAAATGATTGTTGTTATTTTGTTTTTAATTAGTGTAGCAGCTAGTTTTTATTTTTTCCACGTGGCCCAAGTTCGAGATGATAAATCCTTTATTTCAAATGGTCAACGTAAGCCTGGAAACTCTTTATATGCTTATGATAAATCCTTTGATAAGCTATTAAAGCAAAAAATAGAAATGACAAACCAAAATATAAAGCAAGTTGCTTGGTATGTTCCTGCTGCTAAGAAAACTCATAAGACAGTTGTTGTCGTTCATGGTTTTGCGAATAGCAAAGAGAATATGAAGGCATATGGTTGGCTGTTTCATAAGTTAGGATACAATGTTCTTATGCCTGACAACATTGCACATGGTGAAAGTCATGGGCAGTTGATAGGCTATGGCTGGAACGACCGCGAGAACATTATCAAATGGACAGAAATGATAGTGGATAAGAATCCATCAAGCCAAATTACTTTATTTGGTGTTTCAATGGGTGGAGCAACAGTCATGATGGCTAGTGGTGAAAAATTACCTAGTCAGGTTGTTAATATCATTGAAGATTGTGGTTATTCTAGTGTTTGGGATGAATTAAAATTTCAGGCTAAAGAGATGTATGGTTTACCAGCCTTCCCACTCTTATATGAAGTTTCAACAATTTCTAAAATCAGAGCAGGTTTTTCGTATGGACAAGCAAGTAGTGTCGAACAATTGAAAAAGAATAATTTACCAGCCCTCTTTATTCATGGTGATAAGGATAATTTTGTTCCAACAAGTATGGTTTATGACAACTATAAAGCTACAGCAGGTAAGAAAGAGCTTTATATTGTAAAAGGGGCAAAACATGCGAAATCTTTTGAAACAGAGCCAGAAAAATATGAGAAACGTATCTCTAGTTTTTTGAAAAAATATGAAAAATAATATTGACAACAATATGATAAGTTGATATAATTTATTATGTTGTTAAGCGGGGATGGCGGAATTGGCAGACGCGCAAGACTAAGGATCTTGTGACCGCTTTTGGTCGTGAGGGTTCAAGTCCCTCTCTCCGCAGACTAGTCGAGTTCATTTGGAACTCGACTTTTTGCATATTTAAGATAAAGATGGAGTATCACATGTCAAAAGTACGTGGCTTTGAATTAGTTAGCCAATTTAGCAATAAAGAGTTATTACCAAAACGAGAAACAGCTCACGCAGCTGGCTATGATTTAAAAGTAGCTAAAAAAACGGTTATTGAACCTGGTGAAATTACATTGGTCCCGACCGGTATTAAAGCACACATGCAACCAGGGGAGGTCCTGTACCTTTATGATCGTTCATCGAATCCACGTAAAAAAGGGATTGTCCTAATAAATTCAGTTGGTGTTATTGATGGTGACTACTATAATAACCAAGTCAATGAAGGACATATTTTTGCACAGATGCAAAATATTACTAATCAGGCTGTTATTTTAGAAGAAGGGGAACGGATTGTTCAGGCTGTTTTTGCCCCATTCTTATTGGCAGATGACGATCAGGCTACAGGAATGCGTACAGGTGGTTTTGGTAGTACTGGAAAATAAAATTATTTTACGAATAATGTTAGAAAAGGCTAGACTTACTTCTTAGCCTTTTTTGATGAGAGTAAACTTATATTTTCTCTAACTTGGTGTGATATAATGAGTGTACTAGTTATTTGGTACCAAGCTATCATATTAATTTAGAAGTTATAAAGGAGGCCTGAGTGGCTAAGAAAAAATCAGTCTTCACCTGTCAAGAGTGTGGTTACCAATCACCTAAGTATTTGGGACGTTGTCCAAATTGCTCAGCCTGGTCTTCATTTGTAGAAGAGGTTGAAGTTCAAGAAGTTAAAAATGCACGAGTTAGTTTGAACGGTGAAAAGTCCCGACCGACGAAGTTAAAAGATGTTTCCTCAATTAACTATTCTAGAACTAAGACTGATATGGATGAATTTAACCGTGTTCTAGGAGGCGGTGTTGTACCAGGAAGTTTGGTTCTGATTGGAGGAGACCCTGGGATAGGTAAATCTACTTTATTACTACAAGTATCAACTCAGCTAGCTAATAAAGGTACAGTATTATATGTCTCAGGTGAGGAATCTGCAGAACAGATTAAGTTACGAAGTGAGCGTCTAGGCGATATCGATAATGAATTTTACCTTTATGCCGAGACTAATATGCAAAGTATTCGGTCGGAGATTGAGAAGATTAAACCAGATTTTCTTATTATTGATTCTATACAAACTATTATGAGTCCCGAAGTATCAAGTGTCCAAGGCTCTGTTAGCCAAGTTCGCGAAGTGACCGCTGAATTGATGCAGTTAGCTAAAACTAATAATATTGCTACTTTTATTGTAGGTCATGTGACTAAGGAGGGAACATTAGCAGGCCCTCGAATGCTAGAACATATGGTGGATACGGTTCTTTATTTTGAAGGGGAGCGTCATCACACGTTCCGTATTTTACGGGCAGTCAAAAACCGTTTTGGTTCGACCAATGAAATAGGTATCTTTGAAATGCAGTCGGGTGGTCTAGTTGAAGTTTTGAATCCAAGTCAAGTTTTTCTTGAAGAACGTTTAGACGGTGCAACAGGATCTGCTATTGTTGTTACTATGGAAGGAACAAGGCCTATTTTAGCAGAGGTTCAAGCTTTAGTGACTCCAACTGTTTTTGGAAATGCTAAGCGCACAACCACAGGTCTTGACTTTAATCGTGTCAGTCTTATTATGGCAGTTCTAGAAAAACGTTGTGGTTTATTGCTTCAAAATCAAGATGCCTATTTAAAATCAGCGGGTGGTGTTAAATTGGATGAACCAGCAATTGATTTAGCTGTTGCTGTAGCTATTGCTTCCAGTTACAAAGAAAAACCCACAAATCCACAAGAATCATTTATTGGAGAAATTGGACTCACTGGTGAGATTCGTCGCGTGACACGTATTGAGCAACGTATTAATGAGGCTAGTAAATTGGGCTTTACTAAAATTTACGCACCAAAGAATTCTCTAGCTGGGATTGAAATACCTAAAGGCATTGATGTTATTGGTGTGACAACTGTTAGTCAGGTCTTAAAAGCAGTATTTTCAACATAATGATTAGATTCGGTTCAGCCGAATCTTTTTTGGTGGCGAGAGACATTTCGTGAAAAATAATGGGCAAAATGATAATATAAAAGGGTTGGTATTTAGTAAATATCGAATGATGTTACACTAACAAAGGAGATCTCTATGACCACTTATTTTGATAACTTTTTAAAAACCAATCAAGCCTATGCTGACTTACATGGAACAGCTCATCTACCTATCAAGCCAAAGACAAAGGTTGCTATTGTAACCTGTATGGATTCTCGTTTACACGTTGCTCAAGCTCTAGGGCTAGCTTTAGGAGATGCTCATATTTTACGTAATGCTGGTGGACGAGTTACAGATGATGTTCTACGTTCTTTAGTTATTTCGCAACAACAATTAGGAACACGAGAAATCGTTGTTCTACACCATACAGATTGTGGAGCACAGACGTTTACTAACGAAGCTTTTGCTGCTCAATTACAGAGAGATTTGGGTGTTGATATGCATGGACATGATTTTCTTCCTTTTAATGATATTGAAGAAAGCGTTCGTGAAGATGTGGCAAAATTACATGCTTCTCCATTAATCCCAAATGATGTTGTTATTTCTGGTGCTATTTATGATGTAGATACTGGTCGTATGGTGGAAGTTAAATAGAAAAAATCCTGTCCTTAGT
>NZ_GL636070.1:2098325-2141768 GCF_000186445.1 Streptococcus agalactiae ATCC 13813 | reverse complement strand
ATTAGCGATGGTTTTTTTTATTTTAGAAAACTAGATTTAAAGGTAACAGTTAGGCTTATCATGCCTTATGCTGGAATTCAGACAGAGGAAACATCTTTTGCTATACTGAAACTATATTATAAAAGCGGAGGAAATTTAAAATGAAAAAATATGATGTCATTGTTCTTGGTTTTGGTAAAGCAGGTAAAACATTAGCAGCAAAATTAGCAACACAAGGTAAAAGCGTTGCAATGGTCGAAGAAGACGATAAAATGTATGGGGGAACATGTATCAACATTGGATGTATTCCGACAAAAACGCTTTTAGTATCAGCTAGCAAAAATCACGATTTTCAAGAAGCTATGACTACTAGAAATGAAGTTACAAGTCGTTTACGTGCTAAAAATTTTGCTATGTTGGATAATAAAGACACTGTGGATGTTTATAATGCTAAAGCTCGCTTTATATCAAATAAAGTGGTCGAATTAACAGGAGGAGCTGACAAACAAGAACTTACAGCTGATGTTATTATTATCAATACTGGTGCTAAGTCAGTACAATTACCAATCCCAGGATTAGCTGATTCTCAACATGTTTATGATTCAACGGCAATCCAAGAATTGGCTCATCTTCCTAAACGGTTAGGTATCATTGGAGGCGGTAATATTGGGCTTGAATTTGCGACTTTATATTCCGAATTAGGGAGCAAAGTGACAGTTATTGATAGTCAATCCCGTATCTTTGCGCGTGAGGAAGAGGAATTATCAGAGATGGCTCAAGATTATTTAGAAGAGATGGGGATATCTTTTAAATTATCAGCCGATATCAAATCTGTACAAAATGAAGATGAAGACGTTGTTATTAGCTTTGAGGATGGAAAATTAAGCTTTGATGCAGTATTATATGCAACAGGACGTAAGCCAAATACAGAAGGTTTAGCACTTGAAAATACAGATATTAAATTGACAGAACGTGGAGCTATTGCTGTTGATGAATATTGCCAAACTTCTGTCGAGAATATTTTTGCAGTTGGTGATGTTAATGGCGGCCCTCAATTCACATATATTTCTTTAGATGACTCACGTATTGTCTTAAATTATTTGAATGGTGATAAGGATTATTCTCTAAAAAATCGAGGAGCAGTACCGACTTCAACCTTTACAAATTCTCCTTTAGCAACGGTAGGTCTAGATGAAAAAACCGCTAAGGAAAAAGGATATCAAGTTAAATCTAATAGCCTTCTTGTTTCTGCCATGCCACGTGCACATGTTAATAATGACCTTAGAGGTATTTTTAAAGTTGTGGTAGATACTGAGACAAATCTTATTTTGGGAGCTCGCTTATTTGGTGCAGAATCCCATGAATTAATTAATATCATCACAATGGCAATGGATAATGAAATCCCATATACTTATTTCCAAAAACAAATTTTCACTCACCCAACAATGGTAGAGAATTTTAATGATTTGTTTAACTTTTAAGAATATTTTTAAAAAGTAAGGCAATTTTGCTTTACTTTTTTTATCGAAAATTAGTGTGGCTATTATTACTGATTATCATTTTTAGTGATTTAGTGGTATAATAGGGTTGATTGGCAATCATTTGTAAGAGTTTGAATGATGTTTTGCCCCCTTGACTAATTCAGTTAAACTGAAAAAGTTTACTATCAGAAAATATAGGAGTAGAATTTTGGCTAATAAGATTCGTGTGCGTTATGCACCAAGTCCAACAGGATTGTTACACATCGGAAATGCGCGTACTGCGCTCTTTAACTACCTTTATGCTCGCCATCATGGTGGGGATTTTGTTATTCGTATTGAAGATACTGACCGAAAACGTCACGTCGAAGATGGTGAACGCTCTCAATTGGAGAACTTACGTTGGCTAGGTATGGACTGGGATGAAAGCCCTGAAACACATGAAAATTATCGTCAATCAGAACGCCTTGAGCTCTACCAACATTATATTGATCAGTTGTTAGCAGAAGGTAAAGCCTACAAGTCCTATGTGACTGAGGAAGAATTAGCAGCAGAGCGTGAACGCCAAGAATTGGCAGGCGAAACACCTCGCTATATCAACGAATTTATCGGAATGTCAGAAACTGAAAAAGAAGCTTACATTGCAGAGCGTGAAGCAGCAGGCATCATTCCGACAGTACGCCTTGCTGTTAATGAATCTGGGATTTATAAATGGACTGATATGGTAAAAGGTGACATTGAGTTTGAAGGCTCTAATATCGGCGGAGACTGGGTTATTCAGAAGAAAGATGGTTATCCAACTTACAATTTCGCAGTAGTCATTGATGATCATGACATGCAAATTTCGCATGTTATTCGTGGCGATGACCATATTGCAAATACGCCAAAACAATTAATGATTTATGAAGCACTCGGTTGGGAAGCGCCACAATTTGGTCACATGACACTGATTATAAACTCAGAGACTGGTAAGAAATTATCAAAACGCGACACCAATACTCTTCAATTTATCGAAGACTATCGTAAAAAAGGTTATATGTCGGAAGCTGTCTTTAATTTCATTGCCCTTCTTGGCTGGAATCCTGGTGGAGAAGAAGAAATCTTCTCACGCGAGCAATTAATTAATCTATTTGATGAAAATCGTCTTAGCAAATCACCAGCAGCATTCGATCAGAAGAAGATGGATTGGATGAGTAATGATTACCTAAAAAATGCTGATTTTGAGAGTGTTTTTGCACTTTGCAAACCATTCTTAGAAGAAGCTGGTCGACTTACAGACAAAGCTGAAAAATTAGTTGAGCTTTATAAACCTCAATTAAAATCAGCTGATGAGATTGTACCATTAACAGACCTTTTCTTTGCAGATTTTCCAGAATTAACAGAAGCCGAAAAAGAAGTAATGGCAGCTGAAACAGTCCCAACAGTCTTATCTGCTTTTAAGGAAAAGTTAGTATCGCTTTCTGACGAAGAATTCACTAGAGATACTATTTTCCCTCAAATTAAGGCTGTTCAAAAAGAAACAGGTATTAAAGGTAAGAACCTATTTATGCCTATTCGTATTGCGGTTTCTGGTGAAATGCATGGACCAGAGTTACCAGATACTATTTATTTATTAGGTAAAGAAAAATCAGTTCAACATATCGATAATATGTTAGCAAAATTATAATATAAAAAGTCGTGAATTTTCACGACTTTTTGTGTACTTTTACCAATTGTATTTTTCAACATTGTCTTTGGTAACAAGGTAAATTGGAGAAATCGTTTCTTTCTCTACTTTTTTGCCTTTATAATGATCAATTGCTGCTTGAATTGCTATTTCTCCCATCTTAGCTGGTTGTTGTGCAATAGTGGCTGAAATATCTCCTTTTTTAATAGCATCATGGGCATCTGGCTGACCATCAATTCCTACGATAAGAACATTTTGCAAGCCAGCAGATTTGACTGCCTGTGCAGCCCCAAGTGCCATTTCATCATTTTGTGCGAAAATAATTTGGACATCTTTATGTCCTTGAATCATATTTTGTGTAGTATTCAAAGCTTTGGCGCGGTCAAAATTGGCAGATTGGCTTGAAAGGATGTCAAGTTTAGATTTTGCAACTGAATGAAATCCTTTACCACGGTCTACAGTAGCAGAGGCACCTGGTACTCCAGATAATTCAAAGGCTTTTGCTTTCTTGCCTAGTTTTTTAACAGCATAATCCGCAGCCATCTTACCAGCAGCAACGTTATCTGAAGCGACAGTAGTTAATACTTTGCCTCCCTCACTACCACGGTCCATTAGAATAACAGGAATATTAGCGTTGTTTGCAGACTTAATAGCTGTTACAATAGCTTTTGAGTCAACGGGATTAATCAAAATAGCATCTACGTTTTGACTAATAAAGTTTTGGACATCATCTGCTTGACGTGCGGCGTCATCTTGAGCATCAGCTACCTTAATGCTTATTTTTTTATTGCTCGCATATTTGTCAATACCGTCTTTCATCGCAACAAAGTAGGGGTTGTTAGTTGTTGAAATAGATACACCTAGTTTCAAATCTTTAGCAGATTTTTTGGTTACATTTTTTGTAGAATTCCCAGTAGAATTTCCAAGTCCAGTTTTACCACATGCACCTAGAATGAGGACAATAGACATCAATAAGGCTAGAAAGCCAAGTTTTTTTCCAAATTTCATTTGAAACTCCTTTAGATAAAATATAATGAACTTATAGAAATTAGAGTAAAGACTATTTTGCTACTTTAAAGCGATCAAGTAAAACAGCCATTAAAATAACGATACCTTTCACAACTTGTTGCCAAAATGCAGAGACACCAATGATGTTTAATCCATTGTTCAGGACACCAATAATGAGAGCACCAATCAATGTTCCAATGATACGTCCTTTCCCACCAGATAAAGACGTTCCACCTAAGACAACGGCGGCAATAGCATCCATCTCATAACTTGCTCCAGCTGTTGGTTGTGCTGAGCTAAGGCGTGATGTGATAATTAACCCAGAAATGGAAGCCATGATACCTGAGATAGTGTAGATGATAATTTTAACTTTGTTTAACTTAATACCCGAGATATACGCTGCTTTTTCATTACCTCCTAAAGCGTAAACAGATTTCCCGAAGGCTGTTTTATGTAACAAAATATACAAAATAATAAAAGTAAGAAACATGAGAATGACTGGGAATGGGATACCAACAATATAGCCTTGTCCCAAAAATTGGAATAGAAAACTATCGGATAAGCCAGCGGTAATTGGGTTGCCGTTTGAATAAACTAGCGTTGCTCCTCTAAAGATAGTCATTGTTGCCAGTGTAACGATAAATGGTGCTAATTTTCCGTAAGAAATGAAGAGTCCGTTTAGCATTCCCAAGATGCCACCTAAGGCAACAGATAAAACGATAGCAATACCAACGGGTACTCCGTGGCCGATTAATCCAGCTGTTAATGCACTAGATAGGGCTAATATGGACCCGACTGATAAATCAATACCGCCAGTCAAAATAACGAAGGTCATCCCGAAAGCGATAAAACCATTTGCAGTTACTTGTAATAATAAATTGAGTAGATTATTGGTTGTGAGGAAATTAGGATTAATGAGTGTGATAATAACCATTAAACCAGCTAACGCAATCAGGGTTGTTAACTCTGATATATATTTCATCATATTTTTCACTTTACTTACCTCCTGTGGCTAGTTGCATAACTTTTTCTTGGTCAGCTTCTTTTCGACTGAGTTCTCCACTGATTCGACCTTCGTGCATTACCATGATGCGGTCACTAACACCTAGAATTTCAGGTAAGTCTGATGATACCATGACAATTGGAACACCTCTGTCTGCTAGTTCATTCATTAATTGGTAAATCTCTCGTTTAGCTCCGACATCAACACCACGTGTTGGCTCATCAAGAATTAAGACTCTAGGAGCAATACCAATCCATTTAGCGAGAACGACCTTTTGTTGGTTACCTCCAGAAAGATTTCCAACCTCTAAATCTGGTCTCCCTGATTTAATGTAGAGACGATTAATCAATTGTTGCACAAATGTTGTGCTTGTTTTTTCATCAAAGAAACCATGTTTGCTAAAATCTTTAGTGCTAGGGAGAGTCATATTGTCCTTGATATTGAAGTCTAGGATGAGACCTTCATCTTTTCTATTTTCGGTCAAAAAACCAATGCCCTGCTTGATAGCTTGGCTTGGGCTAGTAATAGTGATTTCTTGGTCATCAATTTTCACCTTACCAGACTTCTTTTTATCAATTCCAAAGATAGTTCGCATAACTTCAGTACGCCCAGCTCCCATTAATCCAGAAAATCCAAGAATCTCGCCTTTACGGACATAAAAGGAAACGTCCTCGAAATTATCTCCACAGAGGTTACTAACTTCAAAAGCAACAGGCCCAATTTCAGAATGTTTTTCAGGATAGTAATCTTCCAATTTTCGGCCAACCATTTTTTTAACCAATTCGTCAGAATTTGTGAGTGATGTTTCTTTTGTATCTACAATGACACCATCTCTCATGACGGTTACGAAGTCAGTGATTTTAAAAATTTCCTCCATTCGATGGGAGATATAGACAACGCCCACTCCTTCTTGTTTTAAACCTCGGATAACTCGGAAAAGATTTTCAGTTTCACGATCTGTTAAAGCAGCAGTCGGTTCATCCATTACCAAAATAGAGAGTTGGTTTAGGAGACTTTTGGCGATTTCAATCATTTGTTGTTGTCCAACAGACAAGTTACCAATCGGGATGTCTAGGGGAATAGTTACACCTAATCTTTTAAAAGCTTCAAGTGCTTTTTGTCTCATTAATTTTTGATTGAGTAAGCCAAAAGTTGTCTTGATTTCACGTCCAAGAAAGAGATTTTCCAAGACAGTCATTTCCGGCCAAGTATTCATCTCTTGGTGAATAAAACTAATGCCAAATTCCTCTGCTTCTTGAGGGTTTGAAAAAGTTCGCTCCTCACCATCAATATAAATAGTTCCTGTACTTGCTGGGAAAAGTCCTGTTAGAATGTTCATTAAAGTTGATTTACCCGCACCATTTTCACCCATAAGCGCGTGTATTTGACCAGATTGTAATTCCAAATCAATCTTCTCTAGAACTTTATTAGTACCGAAGGATTTGGAGATATTCCTCATGTCAATTTTCATGGACTAAACTCCTTTCTAGATGATAACACCAGATTGTAGAATAATATTTGAATACGGTGTATTTTCACCTGTACGAATAACTGCTTTGACATCTTGGGTCATTTGTTTTAAATGATCGTGACTGACGTACTCTATGCTAACAGAGTTATCAAGTTTAGCTAATAACCTTGATAATTGATCCGGATTTGCTTCCTTGATTTCTTCTGCTAAAATGACTTTTTCAACTAATATATTCTCTAAATAGATATCAAGTACCTCTTGGAAACTAGGTATTCCAGAGGTCAAAGACAAATCAATCTTTGGAATGCCATTTGGAACAGGTAGACCCAGATCTCCAATACAAACTTGATCAGTATGCCCAAGGTCATCTGCTAATTTAGCGAGATGACTATTTAATATGCCAGTCTTTTTCATAATGTTGGTTGTCCTCCATTTCTTTAATAGTAGGCATGCCACCCTGTGCACCAAATTTTTGCACGGATAAGTGAGCAGCTAGAGTTGCAAAACGTAAGGCATTGGCAATCTTAAATTTTTTAGAGATAGCATAACCGAATGCACCGTTAAAAGTATCACCTGCACCAGTTGTATCAACAGCTTTAGTTTCTAAGGCAGGAATTAAATGGTTTTCTTTTCCATCAGAGTAGATGGCTCCTTTTGTGCCGAGTGTTACAATTAGTTTTTCAGGATATGTGGCTAATATATCCTCTAGTTTTTGGTTTGGGAACAGCTCTTGACATTCGTGTTCATTTGGTGTGAAATAATCGACCTTATCGAGCATCTCAATATCAGTTTCTCTAGATGGTGCAGGATTATAGAGTAATTTAATACTATGTTCTTTACAAAAATTAGCAATTTTCATATTTGCTTGATGAGGAATTTCATTTTGTAATACAACTAAATCAGCTTCTTTAATTATTGCCCACTCCTGAGACCATTTTTTAGTATCAACTTTTCCGTTGGCTCCAGGACAGTAAATGATTCGATTATCATTATTATAAAGAGTGATTTGGGCAACACCTGAAGAAGATGGTATCGTTCCCACAAAATCCGTAGTAACATGATTTTTGTTTAAATTATCCAAAAGAATGGGACCAAAAGAATCCTCGCCAATGGCACCAAGAATAGTAATATTATCTCGCTCTTGGCTAAGACGCCCAATAGCGACAGCCTGATTAGCACCTTTACCTCCTGGAACCATTGAAAAATGTTGGCCAAATACGGTTTCTCCCTCTTTGGCGATACGATTGGTTTCCATAACTAAGTCCATGGAAATACTACCGATAATGACAATGTTACTCATCTATTTTCCTCCTTAGGGTTTCACGTTCGACATAATGAACGGGTAATTTAATACGCTTATTGGTAATAGGTAATTGATTAGTAATTTTGAAAATTAATTCAGCTGCTTTTTGTCCCATAATATATGATGATTGGTGAATAGTTGACAACGAAGGGTAGATAAATTGGCTCATTAAAATATCATCATAACCAATAATTTGTACATCTTCAGGGATTCGCTTCCCTCGATTAAGAATCTCGTGTAGGTAGGCAATAGCATGTATATCAGATGGAGCGATAATGCTATCAATGTCTAGATGGTGGTCAAGTAAAGTTTTCGCTTCAATTTGAATCTCTGCAAAATCAAAACTGGCACTATCTTCGATAGCAAAACAAGCCCCTTTGTTTAATAGGTAATTTTGGCTTCCTTGAAACCTTTGATTAAGGTTATCAGCTTTATCTAGCGGACCACGAATGAGTAATATATTGGTAGCACCTGCTGTCCAAATAGCTTGAGCTGCTAATTTTCCTCCCTCTTTATTATCAGAGAAAACGCCGTACTGTGTTTCTTGATTAACGCGGTCAACAACTACAACTGGAATATCTATTTCAGGATGATTTTTGGTGAAATCGTGTGTTGTAATAATCCCTGCAGCATTACTTTGTAATAGCACATTTAAGTACTCTTCTTCTAAATGGCTCTTGTTATTTGTGTTGCCAAGCATGACACGATAACCCTGTTCTTTTAGAAATTCTTCAACTCCTCTAGCAAGTCTTGGAAAGAAAGGGTTTGAAATATCGGGAAGTAGTAATCCAACAAGTTGATTTTTTTTGGTTTTCAGAGATTGTGCAAGGAAATTTGGAACATAATGGAGTTCGCGGATAGCTTGCTCGATTTTTTGACTTGCTTTTTGACTAACGTAACCATTTTGAGATATATACCTTGAGACAGTAGATGTTGATACGCCAGCTTTCTCGGCGACTTGTCTAATTGTACTCATAGAAACTCCTTTCTTTTATTATGGGAACGGTTTCATAATTAGAATTGTAAACGCTTACTAAAAAATTGTCAAGCTATTTTTTAAATAATTTAATGATAAAATATCATTATTTTTAGAGGTCATATTCAAGTCATAAAGCTGTGATACTATGTTCACATCAAAAGATCAAAGGAGAAAAACCATGTCACATGCTTGGAAAGAATTAACCTTTTATAAGAAAAAATACCTCCTGATTGAATTGCTAATCATTGTTATGATGTTCATGGTAGTTTTTTTATCAGGTTTAGCAAACGGTTTAGGTAGAGCTGTTAGTGCTGCTATTGAAAATAACCCAGCTCAAACCTATATTTTGAATGAAGGTGCTGAACAAGTGATTACATCATCTGTATTGACAACTAAAGATCAGACAGACTTAAACAGTTTGAATTTAAAAGATAGTACCACTTTAAATATTCAACGTTCGAGTTTAACTCGACAAGGACATGAAAAGAAAATTGATATTTCTTATTTTGCTATTGATAAAGATTCTTTTATGGCACCTACACTTTCTGAGGGAAAACAACTGACAAGTTACAAAAAAGCTATTATTTTAAATGATAGTTTAAAAGCTGAAGGGATAAAGTTAGGTGATAAGGTGATTGATAAGTCATCATCTATATCACTAACAGTCGTTGGATTTGTCCATAATAGTATGTATGGTCACGGACCTGTGGCATTTATTGATAAAGACATTTATACCGAAATTAATAAAAAGATTAATCCTCAATACCAATTCTTACCTCAGGCATTAGTTATGAAAAATGATAAAAGTATATCTCATTTACCAACTCAATTAGAAGCTGTTAGTAAAAAAGATGTCATTCAACATATTCCTGGTTATAGTGCCGAACAATCCACTTTGAATATGATTTTATGGGTCCTTGTCGTAGCATCAGCTGGTATTTTAGGTGTCTTTTTCTACATCATCACACTTCAAAAACGTCATGAATTTAGCGTCATGAAAGCTATTGGGACAAAAATGTCAGAGATTGCCCTATTTCAATTGAGTCAAGTCATCATATTGGCACTGTTTGGTATCATTGTTGGAGATGGATTGGCGATTGCTCTCTCTTATGTATTACCAGCTCAAATGCCATTTGTTATTAATTGGCAAAATATTATTCTAGTATCGTTTGTATTTTTAGTCATTGCAATGATTAGTAGTGCTTTGTCAATTGTAAAAGTTGCTAAAATCGACCCAGTCGAAGTTATTAATGGGGGAGGAGAATAATGTCAGCAATCTTAGAATTAAAACACATCTCAAAACACTATCTAGATGGAGATGAGCTTTTATCAATATTAGATAATTTAGATTTATCAGTTTCTGCAGGTGAGTTTGTAGCTATACTGGGACCCTCAGGTTCAGGTAAAAGCACACTTTTATCCATTGCAGGGTTACTTCTTGGCGCAGATCAAGGTAGTTTGTATGTCAATCATGAGAACGTTACGGATTTGTCTCAAAGACAAAGAACACAATTGCGCCGTGAAGCACTAGGTTTTATATTTCAAAGTCATCAACTGCTTCCTTATTTAACAATCCAAGAACAGTTGCAACAAGAGGCTCGATTTGTAAAACACTATGATAAGAAAACAAGCTTGGAAGAAATTAATAAATTATTATCAGATTTAGGAATAGAGCAGTGTGCACATAAATACCCTAACCAATTATCGGGAGGACAAAAGCAACGAGCAGCAATTGCTAGAGCATTTATTAATCATCCTAAGGTTATCTTGGCAGATGAGCCAACAGCTAGCCTTGATGAAGAACGTGGGCGTCAAGTTACAGAACTTATTCGTCAGGAAGTTAAATCACATAATACTGCAGCTATTATGGTGACACACGATGAGCGCGTTCTAGATTTAGTAGATACCGTTTATCGTTTAAAGGACGGGAAATTAGTTAAAGAAAACTTCTAACTTGTGTTACAATAAGCTAGAGGTGATTTAATGATTAAAATATTAGTTGTAGAGGATAACATTGTTCAACAAAAAATCATTACCACAAAATTAACACAAGAGGGCTACCAATTTATCACTGCTTCAAATGGACAAGAAGCTCTAAATTGTCTAGATACAGAAGAAGTACAATTGATTATAACTGATATCATGATGCCCATGATGGATGGTTATCAATTAATTCAAGAACTCAGGTCAGCTGCTTATAATGTCCCAATCATTGTTATGACAGCAAAATCACAAATGGAAGATATGACAAAAGGGTTTGGCCTTGGTGCAGATGATTATATGGTTAAGCCTGTGCAGTTACAAGAATTAGCTTTACGTATTAAGGCACTCTTGAGGAGAGCTAATATTGTAGCTCAACATCAGCTAATTATTGGGAATACTTGTCTTAATGAAGATGAATTAAGCTTGGAATATTTTGAGCAAGAAATTATATTTCCTCAGAAAGAATTTAGGGTTCTTTTCCACTTACTTAGCTATCCTAATAGGATTTTCACACGTTTAGAACTATTGGATAGTATTTGGGGAATGGATACTGATTTAGATGAGCGGGTGGTAGATGCTTGCATCAATAAAATTAGACGAAAAGTAGAACACTTACCAGATTTTAAGATTGAGACGGTGAGAGGGGTAGGGTATCGTGCAAAAAATGACTAAGCTAAGGCGATTTCGGTTTCCGTTAAGATTTTATTTCACATTAATGTTTGTGTTAACGATGCTTTTCTCAGTCCTAGCTTCTCTTTTACTAGTTGCAGCAATAGTTTTTACTTTTTTTCAAGGAGTCTTAAATACTCATGTATTACAAGTTAGTGCTCTCGCTGTTGTTTTTTTAAGCCTTGTGATAGCTAGTATTAGTATGTGGTACGGTTCTTATCATTTAACAAAACCAATTTTAGATATTAGCCATATTGTGTCCAATGTTGCAGACGGTGACTTTGAAGGTCATATTTATCGAAACAGTAATCGTCGTAAATCCTATGAGTATTATAATGAATTGGATGAGCTATCTGAAAGTATTAATCAGATGATTGTTTCTTTGTCTCATATGGATCATATGCGAAAAGACTTTATCACTAATGTTTCTCATGAGCTAAAGACTCCGATTGCTGCAGTAGCTAATATTGTAGAACTATTACAAGATCCAGAATTAGACGAAGAAACACAAAGTGAGTTATTAGGTCTTGTTAAAACAGAGAGCCTAAGGTTAACAAGATTATGTGATACGATGTTGCAAATGTCGCGCGTGGATAATCAGGAGACTATTGGGGAGCTATCCTCTGTTCGTGTAGATGAACAAATTCGTCAAGCAATGATTAGTTTAACAGAACGTTGGCAAGCTAAAAGGATAAATTTTCAACTGGATTCAAAACCATATACTATTTACTCAAACTCTGACTTGCTGATGCAAGTTTGGATAAACCTTTTAGATAATGCAATAAAATATTCCGATGATATTGTAGACTTAAGTGTACGAATGGAAGAAACTAATAATCATTATCTGAGAGTTATTATTTCTGATAAAGGTAGGGGAATTTCTCAATATGATGTTCAGCATATATTTGATAAATTTTACCAAGCGGATCAGTCGCATAATCAACAAGGAAATGGATTAGGACTAGCAATAGTTAAACGTATAATTGTTCTTTGTAAGGGACGTATTAGTGTCTCCAGTCAGTTGGAAATTGGAACAGAATTTTGTGTAGAACTACCCTTATCATAATTATTTAAAACAATAACTGCCAATTGGCAGTTATTGTTTTATTTATTTAGAAATAAATATACTAAAAACATACAAAAACTATAAAAACATTTGACAATAAATATAACAAGTGTATAATATTACAAAATATCGGAATTTGGAAGGGGATTTTTTATGGGAAAAGAAAAATTAATTTTAGCTTATTCTGGTGGTTTAGATACCTCTGTTGCTATAGCTTGGTTAAAAAAAGATTATGACGTTATTGCTGTCTGTATGGATGTTGGCGAAGGTAAAGATCTTGATTTTATTCACGAAAAGGCTTTAACAATAGGTGCCATAGAATCTTATATTTTAGATGTTAAAGATGAGTTCGCTGAGCATTTTGTTTTACCAGCTTTACAGGCACATGCGATGTATGAACAAAAATACCCGCTTGTTTCAGCGCTTAGTCGTCCAATTATTGCTCAAAAATTAGTTGAAATGGCACATCAAACAGGTGCGACCACAATTGCACATGGATGTACAGGTAAAGGAAATGACCAAGTGCGTTTTGAAGTTGCAATTGCAGCACTAGATCCTGAATTAAAAGTAATTGCCCCTGTTCGTGAGTGGAAGTGGCATCGTGAAGAGGAAATTACTTTTGCAAAAGCTAACGGCGTACCTATTCCAGCAGATTTAGATAACCCTTATTCTATAGACCAAAATTTATGGGGACGTGCCAATGAATGTGGTGTGCTTGAGAATCCTTGGAATCAAGCGCCAGAAGAAGCTTTTGGTATTACAAAATCACCAGAAGAAGCTCCTGATTCTGCAGAATATATTGATATTACGTTCCAAAATGGGAAGCCTATAGCTATAAACAATCAAGAAATGACACTAGCAGATTTGATTTTATCGCTAAATGAAATTGCAGGAAAACATGGTATTGGACGCATTGATCATGTTGAAAATCGTTTAGTCGGTATCAAATCACGTGAAATTTATGAATGTCCTGCGGCAATGGTACTGTTAGCTGCCCATAAAGAAATTGAAGATTTAACATTAGTCCGTGAAGTGTCTCATTTTAAACCTATCCTTGAAAATGAACTATCAAATCTTATTTATAATGCTTTATGGTTTAGTCCAGCTACAAAAGCTATCATTGCCTATATCAAAGAAACACAAAAAGTGGTTAATGGTACTACAAAAGTTAAGTTATATAAAGGTTCTGCCCAAGTCGTTGCTCGCCACTCATCTAATTCATTATATGATGAGAATTTAGCAACCTATACAGCTGCTGATAGCTTTGATCAAGATGCAGCAGTTGGTTTTATCAAACTCTGGGGACTTCCAACCCAAGTTAATGCACAAGTAAACAAAGGATAAATAAAGGAAGATAAGAGGATGACAAAAAATCATAAGTTATGGGGTGGTCGTTTTGAAAGTAGTCTTGAAAAATGGGTTGAAGAGTTCGGTGCATCAATCAGTTTCGACCAAAAGTTAGCTCCATATGATATGAAGGCTTCTATGGCCCATGTCACAATGTTAGGCAAAACGGATATTATTAGTCAAGAAGAAGCAGGCTTGATAAAAGATGGTTTAAAAATATTGCAAGATAAATACAGAGCAGGTCAATTGACTTTTAGCATATCAAATGAAGACATTCATATGAACATAGAGAGCTTATTAACCGCTGAAATTGGAGAAGTAGCAGGTAAGCTTCATACTGCACGTTCACGAAATGATCAAGTGGCTACAGATATGCACCTTTATTTGAAAGATAAATTGCAAGAAATGATGAAGAAATTGCTTCATTTACGAACAACCTTAGTTAATTTAGCAGAAAATCATATCTATACTGTTATGCCAGGGTATACACATTTACAACATGCTCAGCCGATTTCATTTGGACATCATCTAATGGCTTACTATAATATGTTTACGCGTGATACAGAGCGATTAGAGTTTAATATGAAACACACCAATCTATCACCATTAGGAGCAGCAGCTCTAGCAGGGACAACGTTTCCTATTGACCGCCATATGACAACTCGTTTATTAGATTTTGAAAAACCATATAATAATTCGCTTGATGCTGTCTCAGATCGTGATTTTATCATAGAATTTTTATCCAATGCTAGCATTTTAATGATGCATTTATCACGTTTTTGTGAAGAAATCATTAATTGGTGCAGTTATGAATATCAATTCATCACATTATCAGATACTTTCTCTACAGGATCATCTATTATGCCTCAAAAGAAAAATCCTGATATGGCAGAATTAATTCGAGGGAAGACAGGCCGTGTTTATGGAAATTTATTTAGTTTACTAACTGTTATGAAATCATTGCCGTTAGCTTATAACAAAGATTTACAAGAAGATAAAGAAGGGATGTTTGATAGCGTAGAAACAGTCAGCATAGCTATTGAAATCATGGCTAATATGCTTGAGACAATGACTGTGAATGAGCACATAATGATGACCTCAACGGAGACTGATTTTTCAAATGCAACAGAATTAGCAGATTATTTAGCAAGTAAGGGGATACCTTTCAGAAAAGCACATGAAATTGTAGGTAAATTGGTTTTAGAATGCAGTAAAAATGATTCTTATTTACAGGATATATCTTTAAAATATTATCAAGAAATTTCAGAGTTGATAGAAAACGATATCTATGAAATATTAACTGCAAAGACAGCAGTTAAACGAAGAAATTCATTAGGAGGAACGGGGTTTGACCAGGTTAAAGAACAGATCCTGTTGGCACGTAAAGAATTGAAAGCGGAATGACTGCTTTCTGAAAAAACCTCGTTTAACTCTGTTAAGTTTCTCACGTATTTTCAGTAAAAAACTAGCATTTTTTATAGAATTGTGCTAGAATTAACATGTAAGTGGGCAACGCCCAAAAAATAAATAGGAGGCCTGAATAATGGCAATCGTTTCAGCAGAAAAATTCGTCCAAGCAGCTCGTGATAACGGCTATGCAGTAGGTGGATTTAACACAAACAACCTTGAGTGGACTCAAGCTATCTTGCGCGCAGCAGAAGCTAAAAAAGCTCCAGTACTTATCCAAACTTCAATGGGTGCGGCTAAATACATGGGTGGTTACAAACTTTGTAAACAACTTATTGAAACTTTGGTTGAATCAATGGGGATTACTGTACCAGTTGCTATCCACCTTGACCACGGTCATTACGATGATGCCCTTGAGTGTATTGAAGTAGGTTACACTTCAATTATGTTTGATGGTTCACACCTTCCAGTTGAAGAAAATCTTGAAAAAGCACGCGAAGTTGTTGCTAAAGCACATGCTAAAGGTATTTCAGTAGAAGCTGAAGTTGGTACTATCGGTGGTGAAGAAGATGGTATTGTCGGTAAAGGTGAATTAGCACCAATCGAAGATGCTAAAGCTATGGTTGAAACTGGTATTGACTTCTTGGCTGCAGGTATCGGTAACATTCATGGACCATACCCAGCAAACTGGGAAGGACTTGACCTTGATCACTTGAAGAAATTGACTGAAGCTGTTCCTGGTTTCCCAATCGTGTTACACGGTGGTTCAGGTATTCCTGATGATCAAATCCAAGAAGCTATCAAACTTGGTGTTGCTAAAGTTAACGTTAACACAGAATGTCAATTAGCTTTCTGTCAAGCAACTCGTGACTACGCTGTTGAATTCAACGCTAACGAAGCTGAATACATGAAGAAAAAACTCTTTGACCCACGTAAATTCTTGAAACCTGGTTTCGATGCAATTACAGAAGCAGTTGAAGAACGTATTGACGTGTTTGGTTCAGCAAACAAAGCATAATTAACATAAAACAGATAATAGTTAAAAGCTCACTTATGGTGAGCTTTTTTTGGATTATATGACTTTTTATTAAATAGATACTCTTTAAAGATTGATATGCTTAAGATAATTTCGAATAAATGCCGCTGAATCTGTGAGTTGTTGCTCTTCTTTTGGGCTTAGTGAAAGAGAAATTCTTTCTACAATTCCTACTCTACCAATAATAGCTGGATATCCAAGGTAAACCCCTTCGGACTCATAGAAGGTAGATACAGGTAGTAACTCATGGGAATCATTTAACACAGCTAAAACGATGCGGACAGCTGCGGTAGCGATACCATAACTAGTATATTTTTTACCAAAAAAGACAGTGTGACCGCCTTTTAAAGAAGCTTCTTTTATCTGTTCTAATTCTTCTGCTTTTAATAGTGATATAGCTGGTTGTCCTTTTACAGTTACCTGACTCCAAGCGACAAATTGGGAGTTACCATGCACTCCTAGATTATAACCACCGATACTCCTTGGATCAACTTGTAGGCGTTGACCAAGCACTCTTTTCATCCGAGCAGTATCCAATAAGGTTCCTGTTCCGATAACGCGTGATTTAGGAAATTGAGTATATTCTTGATAAAGCTGGGTGATGGCATCAACAGGATTAGTAACGACAATAAGGATCCCTCTAAAACCAGATGATTTTAACTTTTGACTAACGTCGTAGACTTCTTTACTGGTAAATGGTAGTTCAGCAAAGCGATTAGCTTCTTTGTTATTCTGTAGTGAAATATCACCTAAGGCTGAAATCACAACATCAGCATCTGACAACGCGTCATAGTCGTTTAATACTATATTAGCGTGATAAGTAGCATTTGCCAGAGCATCTTGAAAATCAATCATATCAGCATTAACCTTATCAACATTAGTATCAATAAAGACATAATCATCACCAATACCTTGTGCAATAAGAGCGTGTGCAACAGTTGATCCAACGTGCCCCATGCCTATAATTCCAATTTTACGTGTCATATGAAACCTCCTTTGATTATTGTTGTCTATTATAATATTTTGAAAGAAAATGTAAACTAAAAAATGAATTAGAAGGAAGTGTGTCTTATTATAAAAAATATGTAAGCGATTTAGATAAAACAAATGAAAAAGTAATTTTGAAAAGAACTTGCTAGAAGAAGTAAGTTGTGATAGAATAGTCTAGTATGTGGTGCTAGCACATCCGTAAATATTGATCAATATAGGAGGAACTCGTAAAATGGCTAAAGTATGTTATTTCACAGGACGTAAAACAGTTTCTGGTAACAACCGTTCACACGCGATGAACCAAACAAAACGTACTGTTAAACCAAACCTTCAAAAAGTTACTGTTCTTATCGACGGTAAACCAAAAAAAGTTTGGGTTTCAGCTCGTGCGCTTAAATCTGGTAAAGTAGAACGCGTTTAATAAACTGAGAAAGCCTTAGGGCTTTTTTTAGTGTTTCTAAGGCTGATTTGATAGTTAGATGCCTCTATTTTTTTACAATAATAGTGAGATATGATAGAATAGAGTGATAAAAACTTTTTGAGGTAGTAGATATGACTGTAAAAATCAATACAAGAGATGGTCAAATTGAACTCTCTGATGACGTTATTGCAACTGTCGTTGGAGGTTCAGCAACGGAAATTTTTGGCGTTGTTGGTATGGCAAGTAAAAGTGCTATCAAAGATAACTTTCAAGCACTTTTGCGTAAGGAAAACTACGCAAAAGGTGTTGTTGTGAGGTCTAGTGAAGCGGGCATTGCAGTAGATGTTTATACTGTCATGAGTTACGGCGTCAAAATTAGTGAAGTTTCAAAAAATATTCAAGAGCGAGTGAAATTCAATCTCGAAAATCAGCTTGGTTTATCTGCTGATATGGTGAATGTTTATGTGCAAAGTATTAAGGTTGTAGGAGAAGATTAGTGTCAAAGATTACGACAAGTTTATTCCAAGAAATGGTACAAGCTGCCAGTACACGTCTGAGTAAACAGGCAGAGTATGTCAACTCATTAAATGTATTCCCAGTTCCAGATGGTGATACTGGTACGAATATGGGGATGACTATGGAAAACGGAGCCAAGGAAGTTTCAGACAAACCAGCGACGACTGTTGGAGAAGTTGGTCAAATTCTTTCTAAAGGTGTATTGATGGGAGCACGTGGAAATTCAGGTGTAATTACATCACAATTATTCCGTGGTTTTGGTCAAAGTATCAAGGATAAAGAAGAATTAACGGGTCAAGATTTGGCACACGCTTTCCAGAATGGTGTTGAAGTAGCTTATAAAGCCGTTATGAAACCAGTTGAAGGAACTATCTTGACAGTATCACGCGGTGCAGCTACCGCTGCTCTAAAGAAAGCTGAAGAAACTGATGATGCAGTTGAAGTTATGCGCGCAACTCTTAAAGGTGCTAAGCGTGCTCTTGCTAAAACACCGGATATGCTACCTGTTCTTAAAGAGGTTGGTGTTGTTGATTCTGGTGGTCAAGGACTCGTCTTTATTTACGAAGGTTTCCTCTCAGCACTGACTGGGGAATATATCGCATCAGAAGATTTTAAAGCAACTCCCGCAACAATGACTGAAATGGTTAATGCAGAGCACCATAAAGCTGTAGTAGGCCACGTAGCCACAGAAGATATTAAATATGGCTATTGTACAGAAGTCATGGTTGGTTTAAAGCAAGGACCAACTTACGTTAAGGAATTTAACTACGAAGAATTTCAAGGTTATCTTAGCAATCTAGGGGATTCTTTACTAGTTGTTAATGATGATGAAATTGTCAAGGTTCATGTTCATACAGAAGATCCAGGTCTTGTTATGCAAGAAGGTTTGAAATATGGGTCGCTTGTGAAGGTTAAAGTTGAAAACATGCGTAACCAACATGATGCCCAAATGCAAAAGGTTGAAGTTGAAGAAACTGTCAAAGAAACTAAAGAATATGGTATTATTGCTGTTGTAGCTGGTGACGGTCTAGCTGAGATTTTTAAATCACAAGGTGTTGATTATATCATCTCTGGCGGCCAGACTATGAACCCATCTACAGAAGATATTGTAAAAGCGATTGAAAAAGTAAACGCTAGAAATGTTATTATTTTACCAAACAATAAGAACATCTTCATGGCTGCACAGTCAGCTGCAGATGTCGTTGATATTCCAGCAGCAGTAGTAGAGACACGTACAGTTCCACAAGGATTTACTAGCTTACTTGCTTTTGATCTTGCTAAGTCTCTTGAAACTAATGTAGCTGATATGACAAATAGCCTCTCAGATGTCATTAGTGGTAGTGTGACTTTAGCTGTTCGTGATACAACGATAGATGGCTTTGAAATTCATGAAAACGACATCCTTGGGATGGTTGATGGTAAAATTCTAGTATCTACACCAGATATGGAAAAAGCACTTAAAGACACTTTTGATAAAATGATTGATGAAGATAGTGAAATCGTGACAATCTATGTTGGTGAAGATGGTAAACAAGCATTAGCCGAGACCTTGTCGGAATATCTTGAGGGAACTTATGAAGATGTTGAAGTTGAGATCCACCAAGGAGATCAACCTGTATATCCATACCTCATGAGCGTTGAATAATTGATAAAATAAAAAATTAGGAGAGATACTTCTAATTTTTTATTTTATCAGAGTTTCTATTTTAGTATGATAAAGTATTAGTATTTTGAAAATTTTGACAAATTGTGTTAGAATTGTTTTAAAACATTCATACAAAGGAGATTTATGATGTCATTAATTATTCTTACGGTTATTTTGGTTTTAGTGATTGTTCTGTTGATAACTTCTTTATACGTTGTTAAACAACAGACAGTAGCCATCATTGAACGCTTTGGTAAATATCAAAAGATTGCTACTAGCGGTATTCATATTCGTGTACCATTGGGTATCGATAAGATTGCAGCACGAGTGCAGTTACGTCTTTTACAGAGTGAAATTATCGTTGAGACAAAAACAAAAGATAATGTTTTTGTCACTTTAAATATTGCTACACAATATCGTGTCAATGAAAATAACGTTACAGACGCTTATTACAAATTAATAAAGCCAGAAGCTCAGATTAAATCTTATATCGAAGATGCTTTGCGTTCATCAGTACCTAAACTTACATTAGATGAGCTATTCGAAAAGAAAGATGAAATAGCCTTGGAAGTTCAACATCAAGTGGCAGAAGAAATGTCAACATACGGCTACATCATTGTTAAGACTTTAATTACTAAGGTTGAGCCAGATGCAGAAGTAAAACAATCTATGAACGAAATCAATGCTGCACAACGTAAACGTGTAGCAGCTCAAGAATTAGCGAATGCTGATAAGATTAAAATTGTAACTGCTGCAGAAGCAGAAGCAGAAAAAGATCGTCTACATGGTGTGGGTATTGCGCAACAACGTAAAGCAATTGTAGATGGGTTAGCTGATTCGATTCAAGAATTGAAAGATGCTAACGTGACATTGACAGAAGAACAAATCATGTCTATCTTGTTAACAAATCAATATTTAGATACTTTAAATACATTTGCTATTAATGGTAATCAAACGATTTTCTTACCAAATAACCCAGAAGGTGTTGAAGATATTCGTACACAAGTTTTATCTGCTCTTAAAACAAGATAATGAACTTTTTATAGAAGCAAAATAACCAGAGCAAATGCTCTGGTTATTTTGTGTCTGACTTATTTATTATAATTGGAGAGACGGAAAAAAGTTATTTTTTACCGTAACGTTTGTACTCATGAATGATTTTCAGAGCACGTTTTCTAGTTTTAATGTTAGGACTTTTAAGTCTGCGATAGGCTGACGATAGGTCTGTTTTTTCAGCCATGATTACCTCCTATAGACAATTTATTAACGTTAACAGACACCAGTATACCACAAAAAAATTAACTGGTAAAGTACTTTGTTGATAAATTTAAAAATAAATAGCAAAGTAATTAAATATCAATCAAAAGTAATAAGTTCAAAGAAATATTAAACCTTTATTAATGAGGTTTGGATTTGACAAGCGATATTAAGTGAAAGATGAATGAGGAAAATACCCAACGAAAAAGTAGCTAATGGCTATCATGTGCACATAAAAAAACGATCGTTGAGTGATCGTTTTTCAGCAAACTAAATAATTATTTTTAATGTAATTGAATGAAAATTTATACTTGTGAAAGTGTATCGGTTAAGTTAATAAGATCAGTTTTTATTTATCGTAAGCACTTAGGAAGTGTTTTGGAGCGTACCCACGAGAGTAGATAAACCCGGCATCGCGTGAAGGATAAGACACTGTGTCTGCCTTCGCAAGACTTGCTGAAGTAGCTAATAATAGAGTGACAGCTGAAGCTGCTGTTAAAACACTGATTTTAAGTTTCATTATAAAATCCTTTCAAAAATAATAAACTATTCTTGCACAGTGGTTAGTTCATTTTGTGCATACCATATTATATCATTTAAAACTCATTAAAACAACATGTTTTTAATTTTAAACAAATATATAATTAATTAAATATCACTTAAAATTAAAAAATGAGATTTAGTAACTTATTTAATAGTATACAATCCAATAACGACTGTCTAATTTGATCTATAGTTGAGGCTAGTCGTAGATTTCACCAAAGATATGGCAATAAAAAATCCCCTCCAGTTCCATTGTAATGATGACAATGGAACTGGAGGGGTATAAATAGTCTATATTTAAATGTGGATAAATTTTATTTTAAGAAGCGTTGTAGAAATTCCTTAGTTCTTTCTTGTGTTGGATTTTCGAAAAGTTGCTTAGGAGTACCCTGTTCTGCAATGATTCCTTTGTCCATGAAAATAACGCGGTCTGATACTTCTTTAGCAAATTCCATCTCGTGTGTCACAATTATCATTGTTAATCCAGATTTAGCTAGATCTTGCATTGTTTTAAGGACCTCACCAACCATTTCTGGATCCAAGGCTGAAGTTGGTTCATCAAAAAGTATAGCTTCTGGGTTAACAGAAAGTGCTCGGGCGATTGCGACACGTTGCTTTTGCCCACCTGATAATTGTTTTGGTTTAGCTTTCCAATATTGCTCAGTCATGCCAACAGCATTTAAGTTTTCTTTAGCAATCTTTTCAGCTTCTTGGCGTTCACGTTTTAGAACAGTAGTCTGTGCGACAATAGCATTCTCTAAGATGTTTAAATTTTCAAAGAGGTTAAAAGATTGAAAGACCATCCCAAGTTTTTCACGATAATTATTTAAATCATAGCCTTTTTCAAGAACATTGTGACCGTGATATAAGATTTCTCCTCCACTTGGTTCTTCTAAGAGGTTAATAGAACGTAGGAAAGTTGATTTTCCTGATCCAGAAGAACCAATGATAGAAATAACTTCGCCTTTGTTGACCGAAAGCGAAATATCTTTTAACACTTCATTGCTTCCGTAAGATTTTTTCAAATGTTTAATTTCTAAAATAGCTTGTGTCATACCAACCTCCTAGACTTGTAATTGATTCGCACCGGTTGTGTAATTATCTGAATCAAAACGTTTTTCAATGTAACGTAAGATACGTGTTACGGTGAAGGTTAAGATGAAGTAAATAATCGCAATAATGGTGAATGTTTGGAAATATTGGTAGGTTTGTGTTGCAACAGTATTACCAGAGAAGTAGAGTTCGACAACAGAGATAACGTTCAGTACAGAGGTATCTTTGATATTGATAACAAACTCATTACCAGTAGCTGGGAGTATGTTACGTACAACTTGTGGTAGAACAATTTTTCGCATGGTTTGTCCATGGGTGAAACCAAGTGCAGTTGCGGCTTCAAATTGTCCTTTATCAACAGAGAAAATACCACCACGTACAATTTCGCTCATATAAGCACCAGTATTGATTGAAACAATAAATATAGCTGCTAGTGTACGGTCCAGCGAAACTCCAAAAGCTTGTGCTGTTCCGTAGTAGATAACCATTGATTGTACAATCATAGGTGTCCCGCGGAAGACCTCAATATAGATGTTAAGTAACCAACCTAATAATTTTTGTAAGGCAGCCTTTAACTTATTGTCAGATTTTGGTGCTGTACGGAAAACACCGATGAGAAGGCCGATAAATAATCCGACGATTGTTCCTACCATAGAAATTAGGAGGGTTGTAGCTGTTCCTCTGAGGAATTGAGAACCATTGTTTTTTAAAATAGTTGCCATCTGTTCAAAGAAGTTTGGTTTCCCATTTTTTTCTTTTTTAACGGATGGCTGTTCTTTAATCATCTTATCCATCAAGGCGATTTGTTTATCTCTAGAAATGCTTTCGAGAACTTGATTAACTTGATTAATACGATTGTCACCTTTACGCATCCCAACAGAAATATTTGTATCGGCATCAGATGTTTTAAACCCTTGGTGCAGTTCAATCATTTTTAATTTAGGATTAGCAGTTTGAGCGGAAGTTGCATCTGGACGTTCTGAAACATAGGCGTCTACAACACCAGATTCTACAGCTTGTCTTAATTGATTAAAGTCCCCCATGGCAACTTCTTTTTTGACACCATTGATTTGATCAATGAGGTTGTATAAGTAGACTCCTTGTTGGGCAGTTACTTTAGCATTTTTGAAATCACTAATATTTTTAGCATTAGTATATTTTCCTTCAGCATTAACAACTAGAGTAGGTTCTGAAATGTAGTAAGGCTTTGAAAAATTAATTTCTTTTTTACGTTCTTCTGTAGGACTCATTCCTGCAATAATCATATCGAGTTTTCCAGAAGTTAGTGCTGGAACAAGGCCTTCCCATTTTGTTTTGACAACAACAACTTTTTTATTTAACTTTTTAGCTAACTTTTTAGCGACTTGTACATCATAACCATTAGCATATTGATCAGTTCCTTCAATAGGAACTGCACCATTTGTGTTATCATTTTGTGTCCAGTTGAAAGGCGCATAGGCTGCCTCCATACCGACACGTAGATATTCATCTGCTTGTATACTTGTCATACCTCCAAAGGTGATAAGCAAAGCAGTGAATAAACTTAGTAATATTTTTTTCATTCAACAGCCTCCGATAAGTTACTTCCTCCTATTTTACCGAAAAACAAGGTCGATTTCAATATCATTATCTTATTGAAAGCGATTAATTGTATTTTTATGTTAAAATGGTATACAAACAAAGGAAGGAGGATGATAATGAAGAAATGTTTTTTGGTTATTTGTTTAGCTCTTAGTTTTTTTATGGTTTCAGTTCAAGCAGATGAGGTGGACTATAACATTCCTCATTATGAGGGTAATCTAACTATTCACAATGATAATAGTGCTGATTTTACAGAGAAGGTTACTTACCAATTTGATTCGACCTATAATGGACAGTATGTCACATTAGGTACGGCGGGTAAGTTACCTGACAATTTTGATATTAATAATAAGCCACAGGTCGAAGTTTCAATTAATGGTAAAGCAAGGAAAGTTAGTTACCAGATAGAAGATTTGGAGGATGGCTACCGTTTGAAAGTGTTTAATGGTGGTGAAGCAGGTGATACTGTTAAAGTCAATGTTCAGTGGAAACTAAAAAATGTTCTATTTATGCATAAGGATGTTGGTGAACTTAACTGGATTCCTATTAGCGACTGGGATAAAACGTTAGAGAAAGTAGATTTTTGGATATCAACTGACAAAAAGGTTGCTCTTTCTCGTCTTTGGGGGCACTTGGGTTATCTTAAAACTCCTCCTAAAATAAGACAAAATAATAATCGTTACCATTTGACAGCTTTTAATGTAAACAAACGATTAGAATTTCATGGTTATTGGGATAGATCTTATTTTAATCTACCTACAAACAGTAAAAATAATTACAAGAAAAAAATTGAACATCAAGAGAAGATGATAGAGCGTCATGGTTTTATCCTAAGTTTCTTGTTGAGGATATTATTACCTTCATTCTTTATTATTGTGACACTATTCATCTCAATTAGGGTGTCCCTGTTTAGAAAAAAAGTTAATAAATACGGGCAATTCCCTAAGGATCATCATTTATATGAAGCACCTGAGGACCTTTCACCACTAGAGTTAACTCAAAGCATTTATAGTATGAGCTTTAAAAATTTTCAAGATGAGGAGAAAAAAACTCACCTTATCAGTCAAGAGCAACTCATTCAGTCAATTCTATTAGACTTGATTGATAGAAAAGTATTGAATTATGATGATAACTTGTTATCTCTAGCTAACTTAGATAGAGCTTCTGATGCAGAAATAGATTTTATAGAGTTTGCTTTTGCGGATTCTACGAGTTTGAAGCCAGACCAACTCTTTTCTAATTACCAATTTAGTTATAAAGAAACACTACGTGAACTGAAAAAGAAGCACAAGGCTTCAGATCTGCAAACTCAAATGAGACGCCGAGGAAGTAATGCCTTATCAAGAATTACGCGTCTCACAAGGTTGATTTCTAAAGACAATATAAACTCTCTTAGAAGAAAGGGAATTTCATCCCCTTATCGTAAAATGTCTTCAGAAGAGTCTAAAGAATTATCTAGGTTGAAAAGATTCAGTTACCTATCACCTCTTATTTCTTTTGTTGTTATAATTTATACGCTTTTTTTAAATTATTTTACCTATTTCTGTATCTATCTCTTATTGTTTGGTGTTATCCTGTTGTTGAATAAAATCATTTTTATGATGACAAGAAAAATAAGTAACGGTTATATTGTAACTGAAGATGGAGCAAGTCGTGTCTACCAATGGACTAGTTTTAGGAACATGCTAAGGGATATCAAATCGTTTGATCGTTCAGAGTTAGAAAGTATCGTATTATGGAATCGAATATTGGTTTACGCTACTTTATTCGGCTACGCTGACCGTGTTGAGAAAGTACTCAGAGTGAACCAAATAGATATTCCAGAAAGGTTTGCAAACATTGATAGTCATCGATTTGCGATTTCAGTCAATCAATCTAGTAATCATTTTTCAACGATAACTGAAAATGTTAGTCACGCTTCTAATTTTAGTGTTAATTCAGGCGGTTCTTCAGGTGGTTTCTCAGGCGGCGGAGGCGGCGGAGGTGGCGGTGCCTTCTAATTTTCCAAAAGTATGATATAATAAAGAAAAATTTATGGAGTTATTATGTTAATAATTGAATTACTCAAAGCCCTATTTTTAGGAGTCGTTGAGGGAGTGACAGAATGGTTACCTGTTTCTAGTACTGGTCATTTAATCTTGGTTCAAGAGTTTATGAAGTTGAACCAAAGCAAATCCTTTGTTGAAATGTTTAATATTGTTATACAACTTGGGGCAATTATGGCAGTTATTGTCATTTATTTTAAACGCCTTAACCCATTTCAGCCAGGTAAATCTGCTAGAGAAATTCGTTTAACTTGGCAATTATGGTTAAAAGTAGTGATAGCTTGTATTCCATCTATTTTAATTGCTTTACCATTTGATAATTGGTTTGAAGCTCATTTTAATTTCATGATCCCGATTGCAATAGCCCTAATCTTTTATGGTTTTGTCTTCATATGGGTTGAAAAACGTAATGCACACCTCAAACCACAGGTAACCGAATTGGCAAGTATGTCTTATAAGACAGCTTTCTTGATTGGATGCTTCCAGGTTCTCAGTATTGTTCCGGGAACCAGTCGTTCTGGAGCTACTATTTTAGGAGCAATTATTATTGGAACTAGTCGTTCGGTCGCTGCTGACTTTACTTTCTTCCTTGCCATCCCAACTATGTTTGGTTATAGTGGACTTAAGGCGGTTAAATACTTTTTAGATGGTAACGTCTTGAGTTTAGACCAATCTTTAATACTTTTAGTAGCAAGTCTGACAGCTTTCGTAGTTAGTTTATATGTTATTCGTTTCTTGACAGACTATGTCAAACGACACGATTTCACCATCTTTGGTAAGTATCGTATAGTCTTAGGAAGTTTACTCATCCTCTACTGGTTAGTTGTTCATTTATTCTAAAATATAACATAAAAAGCTGAGTATTCCTCAGCTTTTTAGCGTGTTAGGCTGCGAAAAATTGCTAAAAAATAGCTTTTTCGGTATAATAAGAAAACTGAATACTCGTATGAGGTGATGATATGGAAATGAAACAAATCAGTGAAACAACACTGAAAATTACAATTAGTATGGAAGATTTAGAAGATCGTGGTATGGAGCTGAAAGATTTCCTAATCCCTCAGGAGAAGACTGAGGAATTTTTCTATTCTGTCATGGATGAATTAGACTTGCCAGAAAACTTTAAAAATAGTGGTATGTTAAGTTTTCGAGTAACACCTAAAAAAGATCGCATTGATGTTTTTGTTACAAAGTCTGAATTAAGTAAAGATTTAAATTTAGAAGAATTAGCAGATTTGGGTGACATTTCAAAAATGTCTCCAGAAGACTTTTTTAAAACATTGGAACAATCGATGTTGGAAAAAGGGGATACGGATGCCCATGCCAAATTAGCAGAAATTGAAAATATGATGGATAAAGCAACTCAAGAAGTAGTTGAGGAAAATGTTTCTGAAGAACAACCTGAAAAGGAAGTAGAAACGATTGGATATGTTCACTATGTCTTTGATTTTGATAATATTGAAGCTGTAGTTCGATTTTCACAAACGATTGATTTTCCAATAGAAGCTTCTGAACTCTATAAAAATGGTAAAGGCTATCATATGACAATTTTGCTAGACTTGGAAAACCAACCAAGCTACTTTGCTAATTTGATGTACGCTCGAATGCTTGAACATGCTAATGTGGGCACAAAAACACGAGCTTACTTGAAAGAGCATAGTATTCAATTGATTCATGATGATGCTATTTCAAAATTACAAATGATTGAGATGGGATAAAATGATACCTTTTACAATTGAGTATATTTTTGTATTGATTGGAGCATTTTTATTATCAATCATTCTAACTCCTATTATTCGAGTTATATCTTTGAAGGTAGGAGCGGTTGATAAACCGAACGCTCGAAGAATCAACAAAGTACCAATGCCAAGTAGTGGTGGTTTAGCAATATTTCTCTCCTTTGTTGTAACAACATTATTTTTCATGCCAATGGCGGCCAGTAGACACTTTATAGAAGTCTCTTATTTTCACTACATTTTGCCTGTAATTATTGGCGGTCTCGTAGTTACAACAACAGGATTTATAGATGACATCTTTGAATTAAGACCTCGTTATAAAATGTTGGGAATTATTATTGCAGCTGTTATCATATGGAAATTTACACATTTTAGATTTGATAGTTTTAAGATTCCAATAGGTGGTCCACTCTTGGAGTTTGGTCCTATTCTAACTTTCTTTTTGACAGTTTTATGGATTATTTCAATCACTAATGCTATCAATCTGATTGATGGTCTAGATGGTCTAGTTAGTGGTGTTTCAATCATCAGTCTAGCAACGATGGCAGTGGTTTCTTATTTCTTTTTACCTAAAATAGATTTTTTTCTCACGCTAACTATTGTTATTTTAATCGCCTCAATAGTTGGTTTTTTCCCTTATAATTATCATCCAGCCATTATCTACCTAGGTGATGCTGGTGCCTTGTTTATAGGATTTATGATTGGTGTATTATCGCTTCAAGGTTTAAAAAACTCCACAGCTGTTGCAGTGATAACACCTGTCATTATTTTAGGAGTTCCTATTTTGGATACAGCTGTTGCTATTGTGAGGCGTAAATTATCAGGAAAAAAGATTTCTGAAGCTGATAAGATGCACCTGCATCACCGATTGCTATCTATGGGATTTACACATAGAGGAGCAGTTTTAGTTGTTTATGGTATTGCAATTATCTTTTCACTTATCGCTTTGCTTTTAAATGTTTCTAGTCGTATTGGGGGAATTTTTCTTCTATTGGCGCTACTATTAGCAATGGAAATTTTTATAGAAGGTTTAAATATTTGGGGTGAGAATCGGACACCACTATTTAATCTCTTAAAGTTCATTGGTAACAGTGATTACAGACAAAGTGTTATTGCTAAATATAGCGATAAGCATCAAAAATAAAAGCCTGAAAAGGCTTTTTTAGTTTTAATCATTTAGATAGCAGTCACACCTCATTTTTGCTATAATTATTTAGAATATAATATCGGGTGAGTGCCCTATAATATCTTCTTTAAACCATAGAGAAATATCACATATTCTCTGTTAACCAAGAAAAGGAGTGTACAATGTCTGTACTTGAAATCAAAAATCTTCATGTTTCTATTGAAGATAAAGAAATTTTAAAAGGTCTTAATTTAACGTTGAAAACAGGAGAAATTGCTGCTATCATGGGTCCAAATGGTACTGGGAAGTCGACACTTTCAGCAGCTATTATGGGAAATCCTAATTATGAAGTTACAGCAGGTGAAATTCTTTTTGATGGTGAAGATATTTTAGAGCTAGAAGTGGATGAACGTGCTCGTTTGGGTCTATTTCTTGCGATGCAATACCCTTCAGAGGTTCCAGGGATTACTAATGCTGAATTTATCCGAGCAGCTATGAATGCGGGAAAGGCTGATGATGATAAAATTTCCATCCGCCAATTTATCACTAAGTTAGATGAAAAGATGGAACTACTTGGCATGAAAGAAGAAATGGCGGAACGTTATCTTAACGAAGGTTTTTCAGGTGGTGAGAAGAAGCGCAATGAAATTTTACAACTCCTAATGTTAGAGCCTAAGTTTGCCCTCTTGGATGAGATTGACTCTGGCCTTGATATTGATGCTCTTAAAGTGGTATCAAAGGGAGTCAATGAAATGCGTGGTGAAGGTTTTGGTGCTATGATTATTACACACTATCAACGCCTTTTGAATTACATTACACCAGATAAAGTACACGTTATGATGGACGGGAAGGTAGTATTGTCAGGAGGACCAGAATTAGCGGTTCGCCTTGAGAAAGAAGGTTATGCTCAAATCGCTGAAGAGCTTGGTTTAGAGTATAAAGAAGAAGTCTAATTTGTCACTTCAACTAGAAGAGAAAAGGAGTTACAAATGTCTAAAGAAGCTATATTAAATTTTTTACAAGCCAAAGGTGAGCCTACTTGGTTACAAGAATTACGACTAAAGGCTTTTGAAAAAATAGAAGAACTAGAATTACCAGTAATTGAACGTGTAAAATTTCATAGATGGAATTTAGGTGATGGAACTATTTTAGAGAATGACTATACAGCTAACATTCCAGATTTCACAGAGTTAGGAAACAATCCCAAGTTGGTTCAAATTGGGACCCAAACTGTCCTTGAACAAGTTCCTATGGAATTAATAGAGAAAGGCGTTGTCTTTACAGATTTCTATTCGGCTTTGGAAGAAATTCCAGAAGTCATAGAGCGCTACTTTGGGAAAGCACGTCCTTTTGAAGAAGATAGACTTGCTGCCTATCACACAGCTTACTTCAACAGTGGTGCAGTGCTTTATATTCCAGATAATGTTGAAATTACTCAACCAATCGAAGGTCTTTTTTATCAAGATAGTCAATCTAAAGTACCATTTAATAAGCATATCCTTCTTATTGTTGGAAAAAATGCAAAAGTTAGTTACTTAGAGCGATTTGAGTCAATTGGTGATGGGACAGAACGAACAAGTGCTAATATTTCTGTAGAAGTAATTGCCCAAGCAGGTAGCCAAATTAAATTTGCCTCAATTGATCGCCTCGGAGAAAATGTGACAACGTTTATAAGTCGTCGTGGTCGTCACAGTAGCGATGCAACAATAGATTGGGCCCTTGGGGTGATGAATGAGGGCAATGTTGTTGCTGACTTTGATTCTGATTTAATTGGTGATGGAAGCCACGCTAATTTAAAAGTAGTTGCTGCTTCGTCAGGGCGTCAAGTTCAAGGAATTGATACGCGTGTTACAAACTATGGCTGTAATTCAGTAGGACATATTTTACAGCATGGGGTTATTTTAGAGCGTGGGACTCTTACTTTTAACGGTATCGGACATATTATAAAAGGTGCAAAGGGAGCAGACGCCCAACAAGAAAGCCGAGTTCTCATGTTATCAGACAAAGCACGTTCAGATGCTAATCCTATCCTTTTGATTGATGAAAATGATGTTACAGCTGGTCACGCAGCCTCAATTGGTCAGGTTGACCCAGAGGATTTATATTATTTGATGAGCCGTGGCTTGAACCAAAAAACAGCAGAGCAATTAGTTATTCGTGGATTTTTAGGAACAGTCATTGCTGAAATACCAGTAAAAGAAGTTCGCGATGAAATGATTGCCGTTATTGATACAAAACTAGAAAAACGTTAATATGACATTACTAGATAGTTATAAACTAAAGCAAGATTTCCCAATTTTAAATCAATTAGTTAATGATGAGCCGCTTATCTATTTAGATAATGCAGCAACGACACAAAAACCGAATCAAGTTTTAGAAGCTTTGCGAGACTACTACCAAAACGACAATGCAAATGTCCATCGTGGTGTTCATACTTTAGCAGAACGAGCGACTGCTCAGTACGAGAATGCTCGTGAAAAAGTAACACAGTTTTTAAATGCTAAATCAAGTAAAGAAATTTTATTCACACGTGGCACCACAACAGGATTAAATTGGGTAGCTAAGTTTGCCGAAAGTATTTTAGAACGAGGTGATGAGGTACTTATTTCCATTATGGAGCATCATTCTAATATTATCCCATGGCAACAAGCTTGCGAGAGAACTGGCGCTAAATTGGTTTATGCCTATCTAAAAGATGGTTCTTTAGATTTAGAAGATTTCTATAATAAATTATCCTCTAAAACTAAATTTGTTAGTTTGGCACATATCTCGAATGTACTTGGCTGTATTACACCAGTAAAAGCAATAGCAGAACGTGTGCATCAAGTTGGGGCATACATGGTTGTTGATGGAGCTCAATCAGCGCCACATATGGCGATTGATGTTCAAGACCTTGATTGTGATTTCTTCGCCTTATCTGGCCATAAGATGCTTGGTCCTACTGGTATTGGTGTTCTTTATGGGAAAGAAAGCATTTTAGATAAGATGCCACCTGTCGAATTTGGTGGTGAAATGATTGATTTTGTCTATGAGCAAAGTGCAACATGGAAGGAATTGCCCTGGAAGTTTGAAGCTGGAACGCCTAATATTGCTGGAGCGATCGCTTTTGGAGAAGCTTTAGATTATTTAACGGATGTTGGTATGGATGAGATTCATCAATATGAACAAAGTTTAGTTTCTTATGTGTTGCCTAAATTACAGGCTATCGATGGTTTAACTATTTACGGACCTAGTGATGCTGAATCTCATGTAGGCGTTATTGCCTTCAATTTAGAAGGTTTACACCCACATGATGTGGCAACTGCAATGGATTACGAAGGAGTGGCTGTTCGTGCAGGTCATCATTGTGCACAGCCCCTTATTAATCATCTTGGTATCCATTCGGCGGTTCGAGCAAGTTTCTATTTCTATAATACCAAAGAGGATTGCGACAAATTGGTAGACGCTATCCAAAAAACTAAGGAGTTTTTCAATGGCACTCTCTAAATTAGATAACCTCTACATGGCAGTGGTAGCTGATCATTCAAAACACCCTCATCATCATGGATTTTTAGAAGGCGTTGAACAAGTGCAGTTAAATAATCCTACATGTGGAGATGTTATTTCCTTATCTGTTAAATTTGATGGGAATATTATTTCAGATATTGCATTTGCTGGTAATGGTTGTACAATTTCTACGGCTTCATCAAGCATGATGACAGATGCAGTTATTGGGAAAACAAAAGAAGAAGCATTGCAGCTTGCTGATGTATTCTCCAAAATGGTTCAAGGCGATCAAAATCCAAAACAAGAGAAACTTGGGGATGCAGAGTTTCTAGCTGGGGTATCAAAATTTCCACAACGTATCAAATGTGCTACGCTTTCGTGGAATGCTTTAAGAAAGGCTATTGAGAGAGATAATCAGGCAGAACTCTGACAACCATAGTTGAAGGAATTACATTTAAACAACTTTTACTGACATAAGGTGGTCTAGTAGAAGAATGTCTTAAATTTAAATATTAAAGAAAGGATAAGTATGTCCGAAATAAATGAAAAAGTAGAACCACAGCCAATAGATCTTGGGGAATATAAATTTGGATTTCATGACGATGTAAAGCCAATTTATTCTACGGGAAAAGGTCTAAATGAGGCTGTTATTCGTGAGTTATCTGCAGCTAAGGGTGAACCTGAGTGGATGTTGGACTTTCGTCTAAAATCCTTGGAAACGTTTAATAAAATGCCAATGCAGACCTGGGGAGCAGATTTATCAGATATTGATTTTGATGATATTATTTATTATCAAAAAGCATCTGATAAACCTGCGCGTGATTGGGATGATGTTCCAGAAAAAATCAAAGAAACTTTTGAAAGAATTGGGATTCCAGAAGCTGAAAGAGCCTATCTTGCAGGAGCATCAGCACAATATGAATCAGAAGTGGTTTATCATAATATGAAAGAAGAATATGATAAACTGGGTATTGTTTTTACGGATACTGACTCTGCACTTAAAGAGTACCCAGAGCTATTCAAAAAATATTTTGCTAAACTTGTCCCTCCAACAGATAATAAATTAGCTGCTCTGAACTCTGCTGTATGGTCAGGTGGAACATTTATTTATGTCCCTAAAGGTGTTAAGGTGGATATTCCACTTCAAACTTACTTCCGTATTAATAATGAAAATACTGGACAATTTGAACGTACTCTTATTATTGTTGATGAGGGAGCAAGTGTTCACTACGTTGAAGGTTGTACCGCCCCAACTTATTCTTCAAATAGTTTACATGCAGCTATAGTTGAAATTTTTGCACTTGATGGAGCTTATATGCGCTATACGACTATTCAAAATTGGTCCGATAATGTCTATAATTTAGTGACAAAACGTGCTACCGCTAAAAAAGATGCAACAGTTGAGTGGATAGATGGAAATCTAGGAGCTAAAACAACAATGAAATACCCATCGGTTTACCTTGATGGTGAAGGAGCACGTGGCACGATGTTGTCTATTGCTTTTGCAAACAAAGGACAACACCAAGATACGGGTGCAAAGATGATTCATAATGCTCCCCATACTAGTTCATCCATTGTCTCTAAATCAATTGCTAAGGGTGGAGGAAAAGTTGATTATCGAGGTCAAGTGACATTTAATAAAGATTCCAAAAAATCAGTGTCACATATAGAATGTGACACCATATTGATGGATGATATTTCAAAATCAGATACCATACCGTTTAATGAGATTCATAATTCACAGGTTGCTTTAGAGCATGAAGCAAAGGTGTCTAAGATTTCTGAAGAGCAACTGTACTACTTGATGAGTCGAGGTTTATCTGAAGCTGAAGCAACAGAAATGATTGTTATGGGGTTTGTTGAGCCCTTTACGAAAGAATTACCAATGGAATATGCGGTAGAGTTAAATCGTTTAATTTCCTATGAAATGGAAGGTTCAGTTGGTTAATTGAAGATTTCAAGAGATAATAAAAAGCCCCTATGTTATTGATGAAGGGGCTTTTATATTAGCACAGTTATTATCTAGAGCGCTTTATAAGTAATACTATCCCAGCTAAAAGACAAAGGATAGCGATGGTGCCCAGAACAATTAAAATAGATACAAAATGTGATTGGATAAATTGATCTGTGTTTGTCCACCACTGTTCTTTTGTTTGAGGCTGTTCTTGAATAGATTTGGTTTTGGTTTTAGTAACTTCTTTTTTAGGTTTAACGGCTTTTAATACAGGAGTTTTAGAAGAAATATTTTTAGCGTCTTTAAAACCTTTTTCTACAAGAGCGTTGACAAACGGATGACGATAGTACTCTCCGTCTTGGTCTGACCAATCGCCAACTCCTAAAACCACAGTTATCAAGCGAGTATTCTGGCGTTTAGCTGTAACTAAGGCATTAAAAGCAGCGCTAGGGCTAGAACCAGTTTTTAAGCCATCTACTCCTTCTAATCCAAATTTAGCGCCGGGGGTAGAGTAGTTATAAGTTGTAAATGTTTCTTCATAAGGAGTTCCGACCATGGCCTTGACTTCAGGATATTTTGTATAGTTCAGTATATCAGGGTATTTTTTAAGGAAATGATAGGTTAAAATTGATAGATCACGTGCAGTCGTAACGTTAGTAGCATTGTTATCGTATTCTTTTGGGGAGTAAAGTCCATTAAAAGCACTCGCTACCGCCCCACTGGGGTTATAAAAGTGAGTTTTTGTCATACCGAGTTTCTTGGCGGTTTCATTGATTCGTTTAATGAAGGCGTCAGGATTGTTTTGTGATAAGTGGTTAGCAATCATAATAGTTGCTACATTAGATGACGGGACAGCTGTCATAGTAATCAGTTCACGAATAGGATAAGCAACCCCAGCATGAATATTGTTATTACTAATTTCATAAATCTTACTTATGGCTTGGTCTGTTTCTGTTGCAGTCACTGTGGTGTTGAGGCTTGTTTTTCCTTTAGCTAAGTCTTCAAATAGTAAATATAAAGTAAACATTTTAGACATGCTAGCGGGATCACGTTCTAAATCAGCGTTATCTTCCCACAAAATATGACCTTTATTGTCAATAACGATAGACGCTTTAGGCTTATTAATATCTTTAACATCATATCCGGCTTCTCGGGTAATTTGCATAATATCTTTATGTTCTTCAGCTTGCACAGAGTTTACACAAGTCACGGATAATAAAATGCAGAGGAAAGATACGATTAATTTAGGCATAGGTAACTCCTGAAAACTTTTTATTAATATTATAACAAAAAATCACTAATAAAAAAGACATTTCATTAGTGATTTTTAATTTTATATCTCCCCCTAAAACTAGTTAAAGAAACTGCTGTGCAGTAAGTCCTGTGTCAAAGGGAGATTACTATTAAAGTTTTTCGTTAACGTAGCGCACAAAATGATTCCACCACACTTTGAGGAAGAAACTGCGCTCAATACTATCTTTTGCCACTAAATGAACGCTAGGTTCCTTTATGAGATAGCCTTTTCCAACCTTATTAAGGTCAACGTAATAAGCTTTCCCTAGGTTCTCTTTTTTTGTAATAGGAGCAGTAAGCTCTTTTTTAAAGTTAATTTTTAACTGATTTTGTTTAGTGATATTTTTCTTCTGTGCTACTTTCAAATCGTTTTTAGCAACAGCGATAACCGATTGTTCTTTTCCGTCTCTCACACTTACTTCTTTACCTTTATATGCAGCTCCTTTAGCTAATACAAGGTTAGGTTCGTAGGTGTTTGTGATATAGTTCAAGAGAGAGTTAGTTGCTGTAAAGCGAGCATATTTGTCTTTATCGGCCTTATCAGCATGCATAATAACAGTGAGTAGTCTCATTCCGCTTTCAGTGGATGTAGCAATAAAAGATTGGCCAGCTAATTCCGTTGTCCCAGTTTTCAAACCTGTAATACCTGGTCTAAAGACAGGCATATCTGGTAGCATGTAGTTATAAGAATGCATAATATCTTTATCAAATTTAGCAACAGACTTACTAGTAATCTTAAGAATGGAAGGATATTCGTTGACCAAATGGTAGGCAACAATAGCAATATCACGTGCACTCATTTTATTTTCGTCGTTTTGTGACGATTTTGGATAAATGTGATTGCCTAACATACTATTATTTAAGCCAGAAGCATTGACTAGGTGGCTATCATGAATTCCCCACTTTTCCAATTGAGCAGTCATTTTATCAACAAATTTACTTTCAGTTCCTGAAATATGTTCAGCTAAAGCAATGGCTGCACTGTTAGCACTAGAAATCATGGCAGCGTCCACGAGCTGTTTAACAGTATAGCGCCTTTTTTCTAAAGGAACATTACTAGCATCAGATTCGCGTGTTAGTTGATAAGGGTAGTCAGATATATTTACTTTGGTATTCCACTTAAGGTTACCGTTATCAATTTCTTTATAGACCATATAAACGGTCATTAATTTAGTCAAGGAAGCAATAGCAGCGGGTTTGTTAGCATCTTTTTCATACAAGATTTTTCCTGAATCTAAATCAACTGCTAAGGCATGTTTAGCGGAAGCATTAAAAGATTCAGCAGAGATGGTTGGCATAAAAAAAATGCAACTAAGTAATAGAATAGAAGTAATAATTTTTTTCAAAATAACACCTTTAGAAATTTTTTAAACTATGTCCCTCCTATTATACCATATCACTATACCATACTAGGAATTATTATTTTCAGATAATTGAATGAAGAAAACGTTTGTTATAAAAATGTAAAAAAAATGTAAAAAAATGAAAGTTAAAAAATTATCTGAAAATTTTGCGTTTTTGTCTTTTCTTAAGAATTTTTTGTGGTATAATGTTAGTCACTAGATAAATGAATTAGGAGAACAAAGCTATGGCAAAACAGAAAAATAACTGGCGCCGTGTTGGAGTTGGTGTCCTTACACTTGCTTCAGTTGCGACTCTTGCTGCATGTGGAAGTAAATCAGCTTCCCAGGATTCTAATGGAGCGATTAATTGGGCTATTCCAACAGAAATCAATACACTAGATTTATCTAAAGTTACAGACACTTACTCAAATCTAGCTATTGGTAACTCTAGTAGTAATTTCCTTCGCTTAGATAAAGATGGAAAGACAAGACCAGATTTGGCTACTAAAGTTGATGTTTCAAAAGATGGCTTAACTTATACAGCTACATTACGTAAAGGCTTGAAGTGGTCAGATGGCAGCAAACTTACTGCAAAGGATTTTGTTTATTCATGGCAACGTTTAGTTGATCCTAAAACAGCTTCACAATATGCTTATCTTGCTGTTGATGGGCATGTTCTAAATGCTGATAAAATCAACGAAGGGCAAGAAAAAGACTTGAATAAGCTAGGTGTTAAGGCAGAAGGCGATGACAAAGTTGTTATTACTTTATTCTAGTCCGTCTCCACAATTCATCTACTACCTTGCATTCACTAACTTCATGCCACAAAAACAAGAAGTTGTTGAAAAATATGGAAAAGATTACGCAACTACTTCAAAAAATACAGTTTACTCAGGACCATATACTGTTGAAGGTTGGAATGGTTCAAATGGTACTTTCACGCTGAAGAAAAACAAAAATTATTGGGACGCTAAAAATGTAAAAACAAAAGAAGTTCGCATCCAGACCGTTAAAAAACCAGATACCGCCGTTCAAATGTATAAACGTGGTGAGTTAGATGCAGCTAATATCTCAAATACTTCTGCTATTTATCAAGCTAATAAAAATAATAAAGATGTCATAGATGTCTTTGAAGCGACCACCGCTTACATGCAATATAATACCACTGGTTCTGTGAAAGGGCTCGATAATGTTAAGATTCGTCGCGCCTTAAACTTAGCAACTAACCGTAAAGGAGTTGTTCAAGCAGCCGTTGATACAGGCTCAAAACCGGCAATTGCTTTTGCACCGACTGGTTTAGCCAAAACACCAGATGGAACTGATTTGGCAAAATATGTTGCCCCAGGTTATGAATATAATAAAACTGAAGCAGCAAAACTCTTTAAAGAAGGTTTGGCTGAATCAGGCTTGACTAAGCTAAAATTAACAATTACAGCAGATGCTGATGTTCCTGCTGCCAAAAACTCTGTTGACTATATCAAGTCTACTTGGGAAGCTGCTCTTCCAGGACTTACTGTTGAAGAAAAATTTGTAACCTTTAAACAACGCTTAGAAGACAGTAGAAAACAAAACTTTGATATCGTAGTTTCTGTTTGGGGTGGGGATTATCCAGAAGGGTCAACTTTCTACGGCCTCTTTAAGTCAGATTCACAAAATAACGATGGAAAATTTGCTAACAAGGACTATGACGCTGCTTATAACAAGGCAATTTCTGAAGATGCCTTAAAACCAGAAGAATCAGCAAAGGACTATAAAGAAGCAGAGAAAATTCTATTTGAGCAAGGCGCTTATAACCCACTCTACTTCCGTAGTGGTAAAGGTTTACAAAATCCAAAATTAAAAGGTGTTATTCGTAATACTACAGGTTTGTCAATAGACTTTACACATGCTTATAAAAAATAATTAAATTACTTTACACTAAACCTTTGCAAGAATTGGTAATTGCCAGTTCTTGCTTTTGGTTAAGTAAAGAAAGTGAAAGAGTTTGCTATTTTTAGCAATTCTAAGAAAAGGAAATGATATGATTAAATATATTTTAAAGCGTGTTGCTATTTTGTTAGTAACGCTATGGGTTGTCATAACCCTATCGTTCTTTCTGATGCAGATCCTTCCAGGAACACCCTACAATAATCCAAAACTCACTGAAGAAATGATCGCATTGCTTAATAAACAGTATGGTTTAGACAAGCCTGTATGGCAACAATATTTGACTTACCTTTGGAATGTACTTCATGGTGACTTTGGAACGAGTTATCAATCAGTGAATCAGCCAGTATCACGTATGATTAGCTTGAGATTAGGAGTTTCAGTACATCTAGGTGTTCAGGCTCTCGTATTTGGTGTTTTAGGCGGTATTTTGGTAGGAGCTATTTCGGCACGTCATAAGAATGATAAAGTCGATGGTATCTTAAGTATTATTGCAACGCTAGGGATTTCTATGCCTTCATTTATCATTGGTATTTTATTATTAGACTATTTTGGATTTAAGTGGAACTTGTTGCCTTTATCAGGTTGGGGGACTTTCTCTCAAACCATTTTACCTTCTTTAGCTCTAGGACTCCCTACATTAGCATCTGTTTCACGCTTCTTCCGTAGTGAAATGATTGAAACTTTAAATTCTGATTATGTGCAACTAGCTCGTTCAAAAGGTATGACAATTCGTCAAGTAACTCGAAAACATGCTTACCGTAATTCTATGATTCCAATTTTAACTCTAATTGGCCCTTTGGCGGCGGGTCTGTTAACTGGTTCTGCACTAATTGAGCAGATTTTCTCGATTCCAGGAATTGGGCAGCAGTTTGTTACTTCGATTCCAACAAAAGACTATCCTGTTATTATGGGGACAACCATTGTTTATGCAGTAATGTTGATGGTTGCTATCTTGATAACAGACGTTGTTATTAGTATCGTAGACCCACGTGTTCGCTTGCAGTAAGGAGATGTTATGGCAGATAAAAACAGAACATTTAAACTTGTAGGTGCAGGATCTTCTAGCACACAAGAAAAAATTGAAAAGCCTGCTCTTTCGTTTATGCAAGATGCGTGGCGTCGCTTGAAAAAAAACAAATTAGCAGTAGTTTCACTCTATTTATTAGCTCTTTTACTTACTTTTTCGTTAGCCTCAAATTTATTTGTAACTCAGAAGGATGCTAATGGGTTTGATTCGAAAAAAGTAACTACATATCGCAACTTACCACCTAAATTGAGTTCAAACCTTCCTTTTTGGAATGGTAGCATTAAGTACGCTGGAAATACAGAATCTACAGACGCTTATAAGTCTCAAAATGTCCCTGAAAAAGTTAAGTATGCTTTAGGTACAGATTCTCTAGGGAGAAGTGTTGCTAAGCGCATCATCGTAGGTATTCGAATTTCCTTACTTGTAGCTATTGCAGCTACATTCATTGATTTAATTATCGGTGTTACATACGGTCTTGTTTCAGGTTTTGCTGGAGGACGCCTTGATACATTAATGCAACGTGTCGTAGAGGTAATTTCATCAATTCCAAACTTAGTTATCGTTACAATGTTAGGTTTGGTCCTTGGTAACGGTATTACGGCTATTATTATCTCTATTGCTTTTACCGGATGGACTTCTATGTCTCGTCAGGTAAGGAATTTAACCCTATCATATCGAGAAAGAGAGTTTGTGCTTGCTGCACGTTCACTTGGGGAAAGTCCAATTAAAATAGCCTTCAAACATATTTTACCTAACATTTCTGGTATTATCATTGTACAAATTATGATGACAATCCCAAGTGCTATTATGTATGAAGCGGTACTTTCAGCAATCAATTTAGGTGTTAAACCACCGACAGCTTCATTAGGATCATTGATTTCAGATGCACAAGAAAATTTACAATATTATCCATATCAAGTTATCTTGCCAGCTTTAGCATTGGTAATGATTTCATTGGCATTTATTTTGCTTGGTGATGGGTTGCGAGATGCTTTTGATCCAAAATCTAGCGATGAATAAGGAGGTATAATCATGGAAAAAGAAACTATTTTAAGTGTTAATAATCTTCATGTTGACTTCCACACATATGCTGGAGAAGTAAAAGCAATTCGTGATGTCAACTTTGAATTAAAAAAAGGTGAGACTCTTGCAATCGTTGGTGAATCTGGTTCAGGAAAATCTGTAACTACCAGAACTTTAATTGGTTTAAATGCTAAAAATTCAGAGATATCGGGGAATGTTCAATTTAAGGGGCGTAACCTTGTTGAACTATCAGAAGAAGAGTGGACTAAGGTACGCGGGAATGAGATTTCTATGATTTTCCAAGACCCTATGACTAGTTTGGATCCAACGATGAAAATTGGTATGCAAATAGCAGAACCAATGATGATTCATCAAAAAATTTCAAAAAAGGATGCTTTAAAATTAGCTCTCGAACTAATGAAAGATGTAGGTATCCCAAATGCTGAAGAGCATATTAATGATTACCCACATCAGTGGTCTGGAGGAATGCGTCAACGTGCGGTTATAGCGATTGCTTTAGCTGCTGATCCTGAAATTCTTATTGCTGATGAACCAACGACTGCTTTAGATGTAACAATTCAAGCACAAATTTTGAACTTAATGAAAAAAATTCAAGCAGAACGAGACTCCTCCATTGTTTTCATAACTCATGACTTAGGGGTCGTTGCAGGGATGGCAGATCGTGTAGCAGTTATGTATGCAGGGAAAATTGTTGAATTTGGAACTGTTGATGAGGTCTTTTATAATCCACAACATCCATATACTTGGGGATTATTGAATTCAATGCCGACAACCGACACAGAATCAGGTAGTTTAGAGTCAATTCCAGGAACACCACCAGATTTGTTGAATCCACCTAAAGGAGATGCATTTGCAGCTCGTAATGAATTTGCATTAGATATTGATCATGAAGAAGAACCACCGTACTTCAAAGTTTCAGAAACACATTTCGCTGCTACATGGCTTTTAGATGAAAGATCACCTAAGGTGCTTCCTCCATTACCGATCCAAAAACGTTGGGAAAAATGGAACGAGATTGAAGGGAGGAAAGCCTAATGACTGAAAATCGAAAAAAATTAGTTGAAGTCAAAAATGTTTCTTTGACCTTCAATAAAGGAAAAGCTAATGAAGTGAGAGCAATTGATAATGTTAGTTTTGACATTTATGAAGGCGAAGTGTTTGGATTAGTTGGGGAATCTGGATCAGGAAAGACAACCGTTGGACGTTCAATTTTAAAACTTTATGATATTTCTGATGGAGAAATTACCTTTAATGGAGAAGTGATCTCACATCTGAAAGGTAAAGCATTACATAGTTTTCGTAAAGACGCTCAGATGATTTTTCAGGATCCTCAGGCTAGCTTAAACGGCCGTATGAAGATTCGTGATATCGTAGCAGAAGGTTTAGACATACATAAATTAGCTAAATCAAAATCAGATCGTGATAGTAAAGTTCAGGCCCTATTAGATCTTGTAGGGTTAAATAAAGATCATTTAACACGTTATCCGCATGAATTTTCAGGTGGACAACGACAACGTATCGGGATTGCACGTGCTTTAGCAGTAGAGCCTAAATTTATCATTGCTGATGAACCAATATCTGCCTTAGATGTTTCAATCCAAGCACAAGTTGTTAATTTAATGCAAAAATTGCAAAGAGAACAAGGATTGACTTATTTGTTTATCGCACATGATTTGTCTATGGTAAAATACATTTCAGATCGTATCGGTGTTATGCATTGGGGGAAACTGTTAGAAGTTGGAACATCTGATGATGTTTATAACAATCCAATCCACCCTTATACGAAGAGTCTATTATCAGCTATTCCAGAACCAGATCCGGAGAGTGAACGTCAACGTGTTCACCAGCCGTATAATCCAGCTATTGAGCAAGACGGACAAGAACGTCAAATGCACGAGATTACACCTGGTCATTTTGTTTTATCTACACTCCAAGAAGCTGAAGAATATAAAAAACAAATATTATAAAAGATGGCTAGCCCATCTTTTATTTTTTTACTAATAAAATAAATTTAGGAATGGAATTTTAAACTCTATGTTATTGGTGTTACCCAACAGGAAAC
>NZ_GL636070.1:2089214-2093873 GCF_000186445.1 Streptococcus agalactiae ATCC 13813 | reverse complement strand
TATAATCCGCCATAGCTCAGTTGGTAGTAGCGCATGACTGTTAATCATGATGTCGTAGGTTCGAGTCCTACTGGCGGAGTAGATAAAGGGAGACTAACTTTGGTTAGCCTTTTTTTATTGGAATTATTATTCCTTAAGATTAACTAACATCTTAATTATCCGAATTTGTCATTTGTTATGTTATAATATGGATATTCTATATTTTATTAGGGAGGTTTTATGAAAATTTTTGAGAAAGCTCCTGCCAAACTTAATTTAGGATTAGATATTAAAGGACGATGTGACGATGGTTATCATGAATTAGCTATGATTATGGTTAGTATTGATCTTAATGACTATGTTACCATTTCTGAGCTAAAGGAAGATTGTATTGTTATCGATTCTGATAGTAGCAAAATGCCTTTAAATAATGATAATGATGTGTTTAAAGCTGCAGATATAATTAAAAATCAATATGGTATTAATAAAGGTGTTCATATTAGATTAGAAAAATCCATTCCTGTCTGTGCAGGACTGGGGGGTGGTTCTACTGATGCTGCTGCTACAATAAGAGCTCTTAATCGATTATGGAATCTTCAAATGGACTATGACGAAATGGTTGCTATTGGTTTTAAAATTGGTAGTGATGTTCCTTATTGTCTTGGTGGGGGATGTTCGTTAGTATTAGGTAAAGGTGAAATTGTTAAACCCTTACCGACATTGAGACCATGTTGGATAGTTCTGGTTAAGCCGGATTTTGGTATTTCAACTAAATCTATTTTTAGAGATATTGATTGTAAGTCTATAAGCAGAGTTGATATTGATTTATTAAAGTCTGCTATTTTGTCATCAGATTATCAGTTAATGGTCAAATCTATGGGAAATTCACTCGAGGATATTACAATTACTAAAAATCCAGTTATAAGTACAATAAAAGAACGTATGTTAAATTCTGGAGCCGATGTTGCATTAATGACAGGAAGTGGACCAACTGTTTTTTCAATGTGTTCTACAGAGAAAAAAGCTGATCGTGTTTTTAATAGTATGAAAGGTTTTTGCAAAGAAGTTTATAAAGTTAGGTTGTTGAGATAAAAGGTTTTATCTTCTTCACCTATCTATGATTGATTCTTCTATATCTTCGTGATATAATTTACTGGTTAACAAAAAAGAGGTATATATGACAGTTTTAGAACAAAAATTAGACCATTTAGTGAGTCAAATCTTGCTTAAAGCAGAAAATCAACATGAATTATTGTTTGGTACTTGTCAAAGTGATGTTAAATTGACTAATACGCAAGAACACATTCTGATGCTTTTATCACAAGAGCAGTTGACAAATTCTGATTTAGCTAAGAAGTTAAATATTAGTCAGGCAGCTGTAACTAAAGCAGTAAAAAGTTTAATTTCTCAGGATATGTTGAAAGCGAATAAAGATTCTAAAGATGCTCGTATTACTTATTTTGAGTTATCTGAACTTGCTAAACCCATTGCAGATGAACACACACATCATCATGACAATACGTTAGGGGTTTACGGAAGATTAGTAAATCATTTTTCAAAGGACGAAAAGGTCGTTTTAGAACGTTTTCTTGATCTTTTCTCTAGAGAATTAGAAGGGTAATCATGCGATATATTACAGTTAGTGGTCTTACTTTTCAGTATGATAGCGATCCTGTGCTGGAGGGGGTTAATTACCATTTAGACAGTGGGGAGTTTGTTACCTTAACAGGTGAAAATGGGGCTGCTAAATCAACTTTAATAAAGGCTACTTTAGGTATTTTAACGCCCAAAGTGGGTACAGTTAATATCTCTAAAGAAAACAAAGAAGGAAAAAAATTACGTATTGCCTATTTACCTCAACAGATTGCAAGTTTTAACGCTGGCTTTCCATCGTCAGTTTATGAATTTGTGAAATCTGGACGATACCCTAGAAATGGTTGGTTTAGAAGACTGACTAAACATGATGAAGAACATATTAGGGTTAGTTTAGAAGCTGTTGGTATGTGGGATAATCGCCATAAAAAGATAGGAAGTTTATCTGGCGGTCAAAAGCAGAGAGCTGTCATTGCTAGGATGTTTGCTTCTGATCCAGATATTTTTGTATTGGATGAGCCAACAACTGGTATGGACGCAGGGACTACTGAGAAATTTTATGAGTTAATGCATCATAATGCTCATAAGCATGGTAAGTCTGTTTTGATGATTACTCACGATCCTGATGAAGTAAAGGGGTATGCTGACCGAAATATTCATCTTGTTAGAAACCAATCTTTACCATGGCGTTGTTTCAATGTCCATACAAACGAAATGGAGGTTGAATCTGATGCTACTTGATATGCTTTCCTATGATTTTATGCAACGAGCGCTCTTAGCAGTTGTGGCTATTAGTATTTTTGCTCCAATTTTAGGCATCTTCCTAATTTTACGTCGTCAGAGTTTGATGAGTGATACTTTGAGCCACGTTTCCTTAGCCGGTGTTGCATTAGGCGTTGTTTTAGGTATCTCGCCTACATGGTCAACTATTTTCGTTGTTACTTTGGCGGCAGTTGTATTAGAGTATTTGCGTACTGTATACAAACATTATATGGAAATATCAACTGCTATCCTGATGTCGATGGGGTTGGCTATATCTTTAATCGTTATGAGTAAAGCTCATAATGTTGGTAATGTCAGTCTTGAACAGTATTTATTTGGTTCTATTATCACTATTGGGAAGGAACAAGTGATTGCTTTGTTTGTTATTGCATTAATCACTTTTATTTTAACCATCCTATTTATTAGACCAATGTATATATTAACGTTTGATGAGGATACAGCTTTTGTAGATGGATTACCTGTGCGTACAATGTCTATTTTGTTCAATGTTGTTACAGGTATTGCTATTGCGTTAACAATTCCTGCCGCAGGTGCTCTATTGGTATCAACTATTATGGTTTTACCAGCTAGTATTGCTATGCGGTTAGGTCGAAATTTTAAAACTGTTATTTTTCTGGGGATGTTAATTGGATTTGTGGGAATGGTAGCTGGTATTTTTCTTTCTTATTATTGGGAGACACCTGCTAGTGCAACAATAACGATGATTTTTATTGGCATTTTCCTATTAGTTAGCTTAGTAGGCTTGCTTCGCAAACGTTAAATAAAAAATCTATCTTATTCTAGAATAGATTTTTTATTTATCTCCCTGTTTTTTTCGAATATATTTTATGAGGGATCAGTTGAGAAATTATCTCGATGAGGTATCTACTAAGTTTTCTGGCTTAAGTTGATAGAAGGGGCAATGTGAATCTATTTTTGCGTTTTAGGATAAAAAATACTACCGGCAATTTTGCCGGCAGTAAATTATAATTATTGTGCTTCAGTAGTGCTGTGATGTTTGTGTTGATTTAACACTTCTTGTTCAGTCATTTGAACGATATTAGCGGTATTTGCATTTTTTATGTTTTCTAAACTATACCAATAAGTATTTGAACGACCCTTATTTGCAACGTAGACGATTCTATTTTTGGGAGCTACATTATTTGTATCTGATTCAGAAGTATTAGTGTTAGCATTTTCTTCTATATCAGATGCACCTTCAATAACTGCTTCGTTTTCATCAGCATCGCTATTTGAATCTTCACCTTCTTCTGCCTGTTTCCCATCTTCTTTGATTAGCATACCAGTTTTGTAATCAATTTTTGCGAGTGGAGACGTATTTTCTAATGTAACAGTTGTGACGCCGTATTCATCAGTCTGTTCTTTGCCGCCGCCTAATTTGATTTCTAGAAGTTTTCCTTGTTTATCAATTCCAACATACTGAAGTTCAACTCGGCTAGGTACTAAATTATTTCCTTCGTATATTGGAGTCACTTTGTAATCAAGCCAGAAATTTTTATGATTTGCCAACCAACTATCTAATCTATTTTCGTAGTATAACATACCATCAGGATTATTTTCGCTAAATCCTGTATTTAGATATTTGGTCATAGTAACTAGGTTCTCAGGAACATTGTTCATTCCTGAAAATTGATAACCAACGAGGTGACCTCGGTCCATAAGCCAAGTTGTTTTACTCTTTTCAGTAGTAAATTTGTAGTTGTGCCAACCGGTTGGATTATACGTCAGTCTTTCTCTTTTTATCTTAGGCTCATCTGCATCCCTCAATTGTATGTGAGAATATGTTGCTCTTCCTAAGTTATCTAATGAACCTACCTTGATTTGCTTATTATGAGTAAACGGTAAGATTTTTTTAAGAAGTACTTACATACTGTGTCTCAACATGGGATGTCGTCTTATAATGTTTAGCCTTAGTTTCAACATTCTGTTGTAATGCCCCAACGCATAGCACGACAGTTAATAGTGGGAGTGATTTGTATAATTGTTTAGATAATTTCATAAACCTAAACCCTTCTAAATGATATTTGTGAAGGCCTTTCACAAGTATAATTTTATCATTTTATTGGGAAAAAGTAATAAAAAAACATAACTAGTTAATATTTTTTTGGAGATTATGTTATTTAACTAGATAGTTATTAAAGTTAAGTGTTATAGATATACTGTTATTACATAATAATTTTTATATGATTTGTTATTTTATTAGATTTTTTAATGGATTATTTCTTTAGCTGATTTTGATTACAAAGTTAAGGTATTCTAATCATATTTTCTTGATTTATAACATGTAAAGGTTAGAATAAATTG
>NZ_GL636070.1:2074161-2086377 GCF_000186445.1 Streptococcus agalactiae ATCC 13813 | reverse complement strand
GAAGTGTAGTCAATTGACTACACTTTTTATTGTCTTGAAATATTATTATCAGAGTATCGATTACATTTCAAGTTTATTTAAAGTTTAATACAAAGTATTTTTTCTTTCCACGACGAATGACTGTAATTTCATTTTCAAGCTTATCATTTTCTGAGATAGTATATTCTAAATCTTGAATACGATCTCCATTAATATAAATAGCTCCATTGGAGACATCTTCTCGAGCTTGACGCTTAGAATTGACAACTCCTGAAGTGACTAGAAGATCTATGATATTGAGGTTATCTTCCGTCTGAACGTGATAATTTGGTACTCCACGTAAACCTTGTTTGAGCTCTTTAACAGACAATCCTTTTATATTGCCAGCAAATAGCTGTTCCGTGATATTAACGGCCTCTTTATAAGCTTTTTCACCATGAACAAGAGTTACAACTTCACGTGCTAGTGTTTTTTGTGCTAAGCGTTGGTGAGGTGCTTCCTCGAATTGAATACGTATATCTTCTATTTCTTTAAGGCTTAGGAATGTAAAAATCTTAAGGAAGCGAACGGCATCAGCATCCATAACATTGAGCCAAAATTGGTACATTTCATAAGGAGAGGTCTTGTCAGCATCAAGCCAAACAGCATTTCCTTCAGATTTTCCGAATTTTTTTCCTGTAGAATCTGTTATCAATGGAACAGTCATAACATGAGATACACCATTTGATTTTCGTCTAATAAGTTCGGTTCCAGCAGTCATGTTGCCCCATTGATCAGAACCACCAATTTGCAAAGTGACATTATAGTTCTTATTTAATTCGTAAAAGTCATATCCTTGCATAATTTGATAAGCAAATTCAGTATAGGAAATCCCTGTTTCGATACGTTTTTTAACAGATTCTTTACTCATCATATAATTGACAGTAAAATATTTACCAACATCTCGTAAGAAATCAATGAAACTAATATTGCTGAACCAATCATAATTATTTACCAATACAGCTTTGTTATCACCTGTTTCAAACTCTAGAAAATTAGATAATTGACCGCGGATTTTATTACCCCAACTAACTACAGTTTCCTTTGTTTGTAAACTGCGCTCAACATCTTTAAATGAAGGATCCCCAATAAGTCCAGTTGCGCCTCCCACAAGTGCATAAGGCTTGTGACCAGCAAGTTGTAAGCGACGAGAGGTTAAAATAGCAACTAAATGTCCAAGATGAAGGCTATCAGCCGTAGGATCGTAGCCAGTATAGTAAGAGACAGAACCTTCTTCAAGAGCTTTGCGTAAAGCATCTTCGTCAGTTGTCTGAAAAACGAGTCCACGTTCTTTGAGTTCATCAAAAATATTCATCTTTTTCTCCTAATTATTAACTTGTTGTGTATCAATGTCAACTATATCAAAACTCTTTAGGATATGCAAGTTATATTAAATCTGATATAATGTAGGATGAGGTATTATTCATGTTTAAAGGTAATAAGAAGTTGAATAGTTCTAAATTAGGTGATTACACACCACTTGAATTTGGTTCTATTTTTTTAAGAATTGTAAAGCTTTTATCAGATTTCATTTATGTTATTATTTTACTATTTGTTATGCTCGGAGTAGGACTTGCAGTAGGGTATCTTGCTAGTCAAGTTGACTCTGTTAAAGTACCAAGTAAAAATAGTTTAGTGACACAAGTTAATACACTTACTAGGGTGTCTAGGTTAACTTATTCTGATAAATCACAAATTTCAGAGATTGACACTGATTTACAACGTACACCAGTGGCAAAGGATGCTATATCTGATAATATTAAAAAGGCTATCATTGCAACAGAGGACGAAAATTTCAATGACCATAAAGGTGTAGTTCCTAAAGCCGTACTACGTGCTGCAGCAGGATCTGTTCTGGGGTTTGGAGAGAGTAGCGGTGGTTCAACGCTGACACAACAATTATTAAAGCAGCAAATATTGGGAGATGATCCGTCATTTAAACGCAAATCAAAAGAAATTATCTATGCTCTAGCATTAGAGCGTTACATGGATAAGGATTCGATTTTATCAGATTATTTAAATGTATCACCGTTTGGTCGCAATAACAAAGGACAGAATATTGCAGGTATTGAAGAAGCAGCACAAGGGATTTTTGGAGTTTCCGCAAAAGATTTAACAATTCCTCAGGCAGCTTTCCTTGCAGGTTTACCGCAAAGTCCTATTGTATATTCTCCTTATACTGCAGATGCCCAGTTGAAATCAGATAAAGATCTTAGTTTTGGTATAAAGCGCCAAAAAAATGTGTTATACAATATGTATAGAACGAGAGCTTTAACCAAAGATGAGTACAAATCCTACAAAGATTATGATATCAAAAAAGATTTTATCAAACCTGCAGTGGCGACAACAAATCATCATGATTATCTCTACTACTCGGCACTATCTGAAGCTCAAAAAGTGATGTACAATTACCTCATTAAAAAGGATAATGTTTCAGAGCATGATTTAAAAAATGATGAGACTAGAGCGACGTACAGACACCGCGCTATTGAAGAGATTCAACAGGGAGGGTATACTATTAAAACTACTATCAATAAATCTGTTTATCAAGCCATGCAGGATGCTGCAGCTCAATACGGAGGGTTGTTAGATGATGGTACTGGCAAGGTTCAAATGGGAAATGTACTAACGGACAATTCTAGTGGTGCTATTATAGGATTTATTGGTGGTCGTAACTATAGTGAGAATCAAAATAACCATGCTTTTGATACGGCACGCTCTCCAGGGTCAAGTATTAAACCGATATTACCTTACGGAATTGCTATTGATCAAGGGATGTTAGGCAGTGGTAGTGTTCTTTCAAATTATCCAACGACATATTCAAGTGGCGAAAAGATTATGCATGCGGATGAAGAAGGTACTGCTATGGTTAACCTTCAAGAGTCATTGGACATTTCTTGGAACATTCCAGCTTTCTGGACTTACAAGATGCTACGAGATCGAGGCGTTGATGTAAAAAACTATATGGAGAAATTAGACTATCCAATTGAAAACTTTGGTATAGAAAGTTTACCACTTGGTGGTGGTATTGATACGTCAGTTGCTCAGCAAACAAACCTTTATCAAATGATTGCAAATGGTGGTGTTTATCATAAGCAGTATATGATAGAAAGTATAGAGGATAGTAATGGGAAAGTGATTTATAATCACGAAAGTAAACCTGTCCGTGTCTTTTCGAAAGCAACAGCTACTATCTTACAGCAGCTATTACATGGACCAATTAACTCCGGAAAGACTACAACCTTTAAAAATCGCTTACAAGGTTTAAATAGTGGTTTAGCTGGGGTAGATTGGATTGGAAAAACGGGTACTACTAACTCAACTTCTGATGTTTGGTTGATGCTTTCTACGCCTAAAGTGACTTTAGGTGGATGGGCAGGACATGATAATAATGCCTCTTTAGCGAAATTGACAGGTTACAATAATAATGCTAATTATATGGCTCACTTGGTTAATGCTATTAATAATGCAGATGGCAATACTTTTGGTAAGTCAGAAAGGTTTAGACTTGATGATAGCGTTATAAAAGCTAAAGTTCTTAAGTCTACAGGTTTACAGCCAGGTGTAGTAACAGTAAACGGTCGTCGAATAACTGTTGGAGGTGAAAGCACAACAAGTTATTGGGCAAAAAATGGACCTGGAACGATGACCTATCGTTTTGCTATTGGGGGAACTGACAGTGATTATCAAAAAGCTTGGTCTACTTTGGGTGGAAAACGATAACAGGTTTACGATACTGATAGTTTTATTTGAGGAGAATAGAGTGATCTGTTCTCCTTTTATTTTTTCCAAGATAATATGATTTAATTCTTGTATAGTCTTCTTTCAAAGAATTAGAAAAACACCAGTATGCTATGTTTAAAAATCATCGTGTTATGCTAAAACTCAAGGGTGTTGATGAACAAATTGAAATTCTAGAAGCTTCCTTGAAGTCAAGAGAATAAAACTTGATTTATTGGTGAAAATAAGTTATAATGTACGTAACTATTTGTCGTCTGTCTAGGTTGAAATATTGTCCGACCTAGATATACAGCAGTTAAATCAACTTGATAAAGTGAGATTTAGCTGCTCTTTTTGTGCCTAATTTTAAGAAAAAAGGTTGTTGTAATACATATTTAAACTTTCTGAAAATTACCGCAAACGACATCTATAAGCTTGTACTTGTTAGGCGAGCAAATGAAATAAACTCACTAAGTTTTATGAGATAAAAACTTAGTCACTCTATCTTTAAAAAGGAGCTAAAAACTTGGCAGGACATGAAGTTCAGTACGGAAAACACCGTACACGTCGTAGCTTTTCAAGAATTAAGGAAGTTCTTGATTTACCAAACTTAATTGAAATTCAAACTGATTCATTCCAAGATTTTCTTGATGCTGGCTTGAAAGAAGTATTTGAGGATGTACTTCCAATTTCAAACTTTACAGATACTATGGATCTTGAATTTGTTGGTTATGAATTAAAAGAACCTAAATATACTTTGGAAGAAGCTCGTATCCATGATGCTAGCTACTCAGCACCTATTTTTGTTACTTTCCGTTTAGTTAATAAAGAAACTGGTGAAATTAAAACTCAAGAAGTTTTCTTTGGTGATTTTCCAATTATGACTGAAATGGGTACTTTCATCATCAATGGTGGTGAACGTATCATTGTTTCACAATTAGTCCGTTCTCCTGGTGTTTACTTTAATGATAAGGTAGATAAAAATGGAAAAGTTGGTTATGGGTCAACTGTTATCCCTAACCGTGGAGCTTGGTTGGAACTTGAGACAGACGCAAAAGATATTGCTTATACACGTATCGACCGCACACGTAAAATTCCATTCACAACACTAGTCCGTGCACTTGGTTTCTCTGGAGACGATGAAATTGTTGACATCTTTGGTGACAGTGAACTTGTTCGCAATACTATTGAAAAAGACATTCATAAAAATCCAAGTGATTCTCGTACAGATGAAGCACTTAAAGAAATCTATGAACGTCTTCGTCCAGGTGAACCAAAAACTGCAGACAGCTCACGTAGTCTTTTAGTTGCACGTTTCTTTGATCCACGTCGTTATGACTTAGCGGCTGTTGGTCGTTATAAGATTAATAAAAAACTGAATCTTAAAACACGCCTATTGAACCAAACAATCGCTGAAAATTTAGTTGATGGTGAAACAGGAGAGATTCTTGTTGAAGCTGGCACTGTTATGACACGAGATGTCATTGATTCAATTGCAGAGCATATCGATGGAGACTTAAACAAGTTTGTCTACACACCAAATGATTATGCTGTAGTTACTGAACCAGTTATTCTTCAAAAATTCAAAGTTGTTGCTCCAACTGATCCAGACCGTGTTGTTACTATTGTTGGAAACTCAAATCCTGAAGATAAAGTTCGTGCCTTAACTCCTGCAGATATTTTAGCAGAGATGTCATACTTCTTAAACCTTGCAGAGGGTATCGGTAAGGTAGATGACATTGACCATTTAGGTAACCGTCGTATTCGTGCAGTTGGTGAATTGCTTGCGAACCAATTCCGTATTGGACTTGCTCGTATGGAACGCAATGTCCGCGAACGTATGTCTGTACAAGACAATGAAGTCTTGACACCTCAACAAATCATTAACATTCGTCCAGTGACTGCCGCCGTTAAAGAATTCTTTGGTTCATCACAGCTGTCACAATTCATGGACCAACACAACCCTCTATCAGAATTGTCGCACAAACGCCGTCTCTCTGCCTTAGGACCTGGTGGTTTGACACGTGACCGTGCTGGATATGAAGTTCGTGACGTGCACTATACCCACTATGGGCGCATGTGTCCGATTGAAACACCTGAAGGTCCAAACATTGGTTTGATTAATAACTTATCTTCATTTGGACACCTCAATAAATATGGATTTATTCAAACACCATATCGTAAAGTAGATCGTTCTACTGGTGCGGTAACGAACGAAATTGTTTGGTTGACTGCTGATGAAGAAGATGAATTTACAGTTGCACAAGCCAACTCTAAGCTTAACGAAGACGGTACATTTGCAGAAGAAATCGTTATGGGTCGTCATCAAGGTAATAACCAAGAGTTTCCTTCAAGCATTGTTGACTTTGTTGACGTGTCACCTAAGCAAGTAGTTGCTGTCGCAACAGCATGTATTCCTTTCTTGGAAAATGATGACTCTAACCGTGCCTTGATGGGTGCCAACATGCAACGTCAGGCTGTGCCATTGATTGATCCAAAAGCACCATATGTTGGTACTGGTATGGAGTATCAAGCAGCCCACGATTCAGGTGCAGCTGTGATTGCTAAACATGATGGTCGTGTTATTTTTTCAGATGCTGAAAAAGTTGAAGTGCGTCGCGAAGATGGTTCTCTTGATGTTTATCATGTTCAAAAATTCCGCCGTTCAAACTCAGGTACTGCTTATAACCAACGTACCTTAGTTAAAGTTGGTGATCTCGTTGAAAAAGGTGATTTTATCGCCGACGGACCATCTATGGAAAATGGTGAAATGGCTCTTGGACAAAACCCAGTTGTTGCTTATATGACTTGGGAAGGTTATAACTTCGAGGATGCCGTTATCATGAGTGAGCGCCTTGTGAAAGAAGATGTCTATACATCTGTTCACTTGGAAGAATTCGAATCTGAAACGCGTGATACAAAGCTTGGGCCTGAAGAAATTACTCGTGAAATTCCAAATGTTGGTGAAGATTCACTACGTGATCTCGATGAAATGGGAATTATCCGCATTGGTGCTGAGGTAAAAGAAGGTGACATTCTTGTTGGTAAGGTAACACCTAAGGGTGAAAAGGACTTATCTGCTGAAGAACGTCTCTTGCATGCCATTTTTGGTGATAAATCACGTGAAGTTCGTGATACTTCACTACGTGTACCTCACGGTGGCGATGGAGTAGTTCGTGACGTTAAAATCTTTACTCGTGCAAATGGTGATGAATTGCAATCAGGTGTTAATATGCTTGTCCGCGTTTATATCGCTCAAAAACGTAAAATCAAAGTCGGTGATAAGATGGCCGGTCGTCACGGAAACAAAGGTGTCGTCTCACGTATTGTTCCTGTTGAAGATATGCCTTACTTACCAGATGGAACGCCAGTTGATATCATGTTGAACCCACTTGGGGTGCCATCACGTATGAATATCGGACAAGTTATGGAGCTTCATTTAGGTATGGCTGCTCGTAATTTAGGTATTCATATTGCAACGCCAGTCTTTGATGGGGCTTCTTCAGAAGACCTTTGGGAAACTGTTCAAGAAGCAGGTATGGATTCAGATGCTAAGACTGTTCTTTATGATGGTCGTACTGGTGAACCATTCGATAACCGTGTGTCAGTTGGTGTCATGTACATGATCAAACTTCACCACATGGTTGATGATAAACTTCATGCCCGTTCAGTAGGACCATACTCACTTGTTACTCAACAACCACTTGGAGGTAAAGCTCAATTTGGTGGACAACGTTTTGGTGAGATGGAGGTTTGGGCGCTTGAAGCTTATGGTGCTTCAAATGTTCTTCAAGAAATTTTAACATACAAATCTGATGATGTTACAGGACGTCTTAAAGCTTATGAAGCTATCACAAAAGGTAAGCCAATTCCAAAACCAGGTGTTCCAGAATCATTCCGTGTTCTTGTAAAAGAATTGCAATCACTTGGTCTTGATATGCGTGTCCTTGATGAAGATGACAACGAAGTTGAACTCCGTGATCTTGATGAAGGTGAAGATGATGATGTGATGCACGTTGATGACCTTGAAAAAGCACGTGTGAAACAAGAAGCTGAAGAAAAACAAGCTGAACAAGTATCTGAAGTCGTTCAAGAAGATTAAATTTATCTAGTTTATAACTAGAAGCGAATATAGAATTGATATGCAATGCTAGTCCTAGGATTTATTGAAATCCTAGCTGGGCTAGTATGATGATAAATCGAAGAAAGGTAAAACTAGTGGTTGACGTAAATCGTTTTAAAAGTATGCAAATCACATTAGCATCACCAAGTAAGGTCCGTTCATGGTCTTATGGTGAAGTTAAAAAACCTGAAACAATCAACTACCGCACATTGAAACCAGAACGTGAAGGACTTTTTGATGAAGTTATTTTTGGTCCAACAAAAGATTGGGAATGTGCGTGTGGAAAATACAAACGTATTCGTTACAAAGGAATCATTTGTGACCGTTGTGGCGTTGAAGTAACCCGTGCAAAAGTTCGTCGCGAACGTATGGGACATATCGAGTTAAAAGCACCAGTATCTCATATCTGGTATTTCAAAGGTATCCCATCGCGTATGGGACTCACATTGGATATGAGTCCTCGTGCACTTGAAGAAGTTATTTATTTTGCGGCTTATGTTGTTATCGATCCAATGGACACACCATTAGAACCGAAGTCACTCCTTACTGAGCGTGAATACCGTGAAAAACTTCAAGAGTACGGTTACGGTTCGTTTGTTGCTAAAATGGGTGCTGAAGCCATTCAAGATCTTCTTAAACGCGTTGATTTAGATGCAGAAATCGCAGTTCTTAAAGAGGAGTTGAAATCAGCGACAGGTCAAAAACGTGTGAAAGCAGTTCGTCGTCTGGATGTGTTAGATGCCTTTAAAAAATCTGGAAATAAACCAGAATGGATGGTTCTTAACATTTTACCGGTTATCCCACCGGATCTTCGTCCGATGGTTCAATTAGATGGTGGTCGTTTTGCGGCATCAGACTTGAATGACCTTTACCGCCGTGTTATTAACCGTAACAATCGTTTGGCACGTTTGTTGGAATTAAATGCTCCTGGCATCATCGTTCAAAATGAAAAACGTATGTTACAAGAAGCTGTTGATGCGCTTATCGACAATGGTCGTCGTGGTCGTCCAATTACCGGACCAGGTAGTCGTCCTTTGAAATCATTAAGCCATATGCTTAAAGGTAAACAAGGTCGTTTCCGCCAAAACTTGCTTGGTAAACGTGTTGACTTCTCTGGACGTTCCGTTATTGCTGTTGGTCCAACACTTAAAATGTACCAATGTGGTGTACCACGTGAAATGGCTATTGAGCTCTTCAAACCTTTTGTAATGCGTGAAATCGTTGCTCGTGACCTCGCAGGGAACGTTAAAGCAGCTAAACGTATGGTTGAACGTGGGGACGAGCGTATTTGGGACATCTTAGAAGAAGTTATTAAAGAGCACCCAGTACTTCTAAACCGTGCACCTACTCTTCACAGATTAGGTATCCAAGCGTTTGAACCTGTCCTTATTGATGGTAAGGCGCTTCGTCTTCACCCACTTGTATGTGAGGCCTACAATGCTGACTTTGATGGAGACCAAATGGCCATCCACGTTCCATTGTCTGAAGAAGCCCAAGCAGAAGCTCGTCTTTTGATGCTTGCTGCAGAGCACATCCTTAACCCTAAAGATGGTAAGCCAGTCGTAACACCATCTCAGGACATGGTTTTAGGAAATTACTACCTAACTATGGAAGATGCTGGTCGTGAAGGTGAAGGCATGATTTTCAAAGATCATGACGAAGCAGTTATGGCATATCAAAATGGATATGTTCATTTACATACACGTGTTGGTATCGCTGTTGATTCAATGCCGAATAAGCCTTGGACAGAAGAGCAAAAACATAAAATCATGGTTACAACAGTTGGTAAGATTCTCTTCAACGATATCATGCCTGAAGATTTACCGTACTTAATTGAACCTAATAATGCAAACTTGACAGAAAAAACTCCAGATAAATACTTCTTAGAGCCAGGTCAGGATATTCAAGCAGTTATTGATAACTTAGAGATTAATATTCCCTTTAAGAAGAAAAATCTTGGTAATATTATCGCAGAAACTTTTAAACGTTTCCGTACAACAGAAACTTCTGCTTTCCTTGACCGTTTGAAGGACCTTGGATATTATCATTCAACACTTGCTGGTTTGACTGTGGGTATTGCTGATATCCCAGTTATTGACAATAAAGCTGAGATTATTGATGCAGCTCACCACAGAGTTGAAGATATCAATAAAGCTTTCCGTCGAGGTTTGATGACTGAAGAAGATCGTTATGTTGCTGTTACAACAACATGGCGTGAAGCTAAAGAAGCACTTGAAAAACGTCTTATTGAGACACAAGATCCAAAGAACCCTATCGTTATGATGATGGACTCAGGAGCTCGTGGTAACATCTCAAACTTCTCACAACTTGCCGGTATGCGTGGTTTGATGGCTGCTCCTAACGGACGTATCATGGAATTGCCAATCTTATCAAACTTCCGTGAAGGTCTTAGTGTTTTGGAAATGTTCTTCTCAACTCACGGTGCGCGTAAAGGTATGACTGATACGGCCCTTAAGACAGCCGACTCAGGTTACCTTACTCGTCGTTTGGTTGACGTTGCCCAAGATGTTATTATTCGTGAAGATGACTGTGGAACAGACCGCGGTTTGACAATCACAGCAATTACAGATGGTAAAGAGGTTACTGAGACACTTGAAGAGCGTTTGATAGGACGTTATACTAAGAAGTCAATCAAACATCCTGAGACAAGTGAAATTCTTGTTGGTGCGGATACCTTAATTACTGAAGATATGGCTGCTAAAGTTGTTAAAGCCGGCGTTGAGGAAGTAACTATCCGATCAGTATTTACATGTAACACTCGCCATGGTGTTTGTCGTCACTGTTACGGTATTAACTTGGCAACAGGTGATGCTGTTGAGGTTGGTGAAGCAGTTGGTACTATTGCAGCTCAATCTATCGGTGAACCAGGGACACAGCTTACAATGCGTACCTTCCATACCGGTGGTGTTGCTTCAAATACTGATATTACACAAGGTCTTCCACGTATCCAAGAAATCTTTGAAGCACGTAACCCTAAAGGTGAGGCAGTTATTACTGAAGTTAAGGGTGAAGTCGTTGCAATTGAAGAAGATTCTTCAACACGTACTAAGAAAGTATTCGTTAAAGGTCAGACAGGTGAGGGAGAATACGTTGTTCCATTTACAGCACGTATGAAAGTTGAAGTTGGTGATGAAGTAGCTCGTGGTGCGGCCTTAACTGAAGGATCTATCCAACCAAAACGTCTCCTTGAAGTTCGTGATACTTTATCTGTTGAAACGTACCTACTTGCTGAAGTACAAAAAGTTTACCGTAGCCAAGGGGTAGAAATCGGAGATAAACACGTTGAGGTAATGGTTCGTCAAATGCTCCGTAAAGTTCGTGTCATGGATCCAGGAGATACAGATCTTCTTCCAGGTACACTTATGGATATTTCAGACTTTACAGATGCTAACAAAGATATTGTTATTTCTGGTGGAATCCCTGCGACAAGCCGTCCTGTCCTTATGGGTATTACTAAGGCTTCCCTTGAAACTAATTCATTCTTATCAGCTGCATCCTTCCAAGAAACAACACGTGTTCTTACAGATGCTGCTATCCGTGGTAAGAAAGATCACTTACTTGGTCTTAAAGAAAATGTTATTATCGGTAAAATCATTCCAGCGGGTACTGGTATGGCTCGTTACCGTAATATTGAACCACTTGCTGTTAATGAAGTTGAGATTATTGAAGGAACTCCTGTTGATGCAGAAGTTACGGAAGTATCAACACCTACAACAGAAGATTAATCAAAAAGAACTTGAGTTTAACTCAGGTTCTTTTTTTACAAGAATTTGGAATGAGCAGATATTTTTTATTTTATTCTTATTTTTTATATAATACTCTCTAAAGGAAGTGTATTATGTATCAAGTTGTAAAAATGTTTGGTGATTGGGAACCATGGTGGTTTATTGAAGGTTGGGAGGAAGATATTACTGAAATTGCTGAGTATGATACCTTATCAGAAGCTTTGCTCTATTTTCAAGAGGAGTGGGATAGGGAACAGGAAAAGTGGCCTTATTTTCAAAGTAAGTCTAGTTTGTTGGCAACGTTTTGGAGTATAAAAGAAAAACGTTGGTGTGAAGAATGTGATGAGTACCTCCAACAGTATCATTCTTTAATGTTATTGAAAGAATGGCAAGAAATTCCTAAGGAAGAATCTATTGAGCGATTTGAAGTATTTAATAAGATAGCTGAGTTGCCATCGGCATGTTCTTTAAATTTGTAATTAAAAGTAGTTTAAAAAAGTTAGATAGTTTTTATGGGGATATAATAGGTTTGTTCAGCCTCTGCTTCATAATATTTATGTTACTACCCCTCAAGAAATCATTGAAAAAATCTCACCAATTGGTGAGATT
>NZ_GL636070.1:2066157-2072768 GCF_000186445.1 Streptococcus agalactiae ATCC 13813 | reverse complement strand
GAAAATCTCACCAATTGGTGAGATTTTTTTATTTTATTTTCGAATATATGGTTAAGGAGGTACGGGATGGTTCAATCATTAGCAAAGCACGTCATCCATCAGGCAGTAGAAGTAAATGCTCAAGATATTTATATCATTCCCAAAGGTGATTGTTATGAACTCTATATGCGTATTGATGATGAAAGGCGGTTTATTGATGTTTTTGAGTTTAATAGGATGGCTAGTCTTATTAGTCACTTTAAATTTGTGGCAGGCATGAACGTTGGAGAAAAAAGACGAAGTCAATTAGGTTCTTGTGACTATGAACTGTCAGAGGGAAGACTGGTTTCATTACGACTATCAAGTGTGGGAGATTATCGTGGTCAAGAATCTTTAGTTATTCGTATTTTGTATTCAGGTCATCAGGACTTAAAATATTGGTTTGATAATATAAAGCAAATGAAGGAAGTACTGGGTGCAAGAGGGCTATATCTTTTTTCCGGCCCTGTGGGGAGTGGTAAAACAACTCTCATGTATCAATTAGCTTCAGAAGTATTTAAAAATAAGCAAATTATCACGATTGAAGATCCGGTAGAAATCAAGAATGACAAGATGTTACAACTCCAATTGAATGAGGATATTGGAATGACTTATGATGCTTTAATCAAACTGTCTTTACGGCATCGTCCAGATATTTTAATTATCGGAGAGATTAGAGATCAAGCGACGGCCCGTGCTGTTATTCGTGCAAGTTTAACGGGAGTGATGGTTTTTTCTACTATTCATGCTAAAAGTATTCCCGGAGTCTATGATAGGCTTATAGAATTAGGGGTTAACTATCAAGAGTTAGAAAATAGTCTAAAATTAATAGCATATCAACGTTTAATTGGAGGAGGAAGCCTAATTGACTTTGAGACAGGTAATTTTAAAAAACACTCATCAGACAAGTGGAATAGACAAGTGGATATCTTGGCTGAAGAAGGACATATCAGTAAGAAACAGGCACAAGTCGAAAAAATTATCCCTCAAGAAACAACGGAAAGTAGTCCAACTTTTTAATAATCTTTTTGCTAGTGGTTTTTCTTTAACTGATATGGTCACCTTCTTAAAGAGGAGTAAGTTATTGTCTGATTGTTATACAGATAGGATGAATAAGGCATTATTAGAGGGAAAAGATTTATCAAAAATGTTAGGAGAGTTAGGTTTTTCTGACACTGTTATCACACAGGTTGCATTAGCTGATTTGCATGGTAACATTTCAAGGAGCCTACTAAAGATTGAGTCTTATTTAGCTAATCTTTTGTTAGTTAGAAAAAAAGTAATAGAAGTAGCTACTTACCCATTGATATTATTGTCTTTTCTGGTGCTAATTATGATTGGCCTTAGGCATTATTTAATGCCCCAATTAGGAGAAAATAATTTTGCAACTAGACTGATTACAAATGTGCCGAATATTTTCTTATTACTTTTAGCAGTTGTACTTATTTTTAGTTTAATATTTTATATTATTCAAAAGCGATTGTCGCGCATTAAAGTAGCTTGTTTTTTAACAACAATTCCCTTAGTTGGATCATATGTTAAGCTTTATTTAACTGCTTACTATGCCCGTGAGTGGGGAAATTTATTAAGTCAAGGTGTTGAATTGGACCAAATTGTTAAAGTAATGCAAAATCAGAAATCCAAACTTTTTAGGGAAATAGGATATGACATGGAAGAAGGTTTTCTATCAGGTAAAGCATTTCACCAAAAAGTATTAGACTATCCGTTTTTCTTAACTGAGCTTAGTTTAATGATTGAATATGGTCAAGTTAAGGCGAAATTAGGAACAGAGTTAGATATATATGCTGATGAGAAGTGGGAGGATTTTTTTACAAAATTAGCTAGAGCGACCCAGTTAATCCAACCTGTTATTTTTATTTTTGTAGCTCTTATCATTGTTATGATTTATGCAGCAATGCTGTTACCAATGTATCAAAATATGGAGATATTATCATGAAAAATTTATTGTTAAAATGTAAGGATAAGAAGGTTAAAGCATTTACACTTTTAGAAATGTTAGTTGTTTTGATCATTATTTCGGTCTTGTTGTTATTGTTTGTACCCAATTTATCAAAACAAAAGGAAAGTGTCACAAGAACTGGAAATGCCGCTGTTGTCAAGGTTGTAGAAAGTCAAGCCGAACTTTTTGAACTGCAAGAAACAGGTAGAAAAGCTAGTTTATCCACTCTAAAATCTGGAGGATATATTACTGAAAAGCAAGAAAAAGCCTATTTAGATTATTATAAAGACAGTTCCAATGGTTCTCAGAAAATTTCAAGTTAAAGCATTTACTGTTTTGGAGAGCCTTATTGTATTATCAGTAGTGGCATTTATGACGTTAGTATTTTCAACATCATTTAATAATATTTTTAGGCAGGTTGAAGAAACAATTTTCTTCATATCCTTTGAACATCTTTATAGAGATACTCAGAAATTGAGTGCATTTGGTCAGAAGAAACAAACCCTTACAATCTCTCATAATTATCTCGAAAATACTTATGAGAGACTTTATTTACCTAAAACTGTAAAAGTAGTCAAAAGTGACACACTTGCATTTGACGCTAATGGAGGGAATTCAAGCTTGGCAAAAATTCAATTTGAATGTTATAGAAAAACTGTCACGTATCAATTATATATAGGAAGTGGTAATTATCGTAAGAAAGAAAATTAGAGCCTATATTTTACTGGAAAGCCTAGTGGGATTAGCTATTTTAGTTACTATTACAAGTTTAGTAATAAGTGAAATCAATCGTCAACAATCTCATATTGCAAGAAGGCAACATGAGCAAGAAGTATTGATATTAGCTAGAATGGCTGTGCAAACTGATCAAAAAATATTAGAAGCAAATGGTGTTAATATTCGTATTGAAGAAAGTAAAAATAAAATTGCGCTCTTTGAAGGTAATAAGGAAATTTTGCACGTATCAAAAGTTAAGGGTTAAAGCATTTACGCTTTTAGAATGTTTGGTAGCATTGGTTACAATCACAGGAGCTTTGCTAGTTTATCAAGGACTAACAAAATTGTTGGCTCAACAGATAGTAGTGATGTCTTCTTCCAGTCAGTCTGAATGGGTGTTATTAACTCAGCAACTAAATGCAGAATTTGAAGGCGCTCATCTGGAATATTTAAGACAGAACAAACTTTATTTACGTAAGCAAGATAAGATTGTAACCTTTGGCAAATCTAATAAAGATGATTTCCGTAAGACAGGTTATGATGGTCGAGGTTATCAACCAATGGTTTATGGGTTAGACAATTGTCAAATGAGTCAGACCAAAAGTATGGTAAAACTTGTTTTTTATTTTAAGGACGGGTTAAAAAGGACATTTTACTATGATTTTAAAGAAGAAACTTAAAGCTGGCATCCTTTTGCAAGCTATTGTATTGGCTGCTGTATTTACACTCGTCTTACAGTTTTATCTAGCAAGAATATTGGCAACAGAAAGACAGTATCATAGCCAAATTGAAGCAAGTAAAGCTTATTTAACAGCGCAGTTAGCTTATAAAACAATAGAAGGTGACTCCATATTAGGAAAATGTTATTTTATAGGAGGATATGCTTCATACCTCCAAGAAGGGAACTATTTACAAGTTAAGGTTACATTGGATAAGGGAGGAAACTATAACCATAAGTTTTATCGTAAAACAGACACTCTCCAAGTACCTCTCAAGTCTAATGATAATAAAGCAAGCCATAAACATTAAAAATATACAGTGATGAAATATTAGTAAGACAAGGTTTTGCTTAAAAACAGGATTTTTGTTTGCTTCTCTTTTCAGATGCTGTCTTTTTTGTTATGATAAATTCTGGAGGAAATCATGAATTTTGAAAAAATTGAGACAGCCTATGAGCTGATTTTAGAAAATATCCAAACGATTGAGAACCAATTAAAAACTCATATTTATGATGCCTTAATTGAACAGAACTCTTATTACCTTGGTTCAAGTTGTGATTTAGATATTGTTGTGGTGAATAACCAAAAATTACGTCAACTTGACTTAAGTCAAGAAGAATGGCGTCGCACTTTCCAGTTCATTTTTATCAAATCTGCGCAAACAGAGCAATTACAAGCTAATCATCAGTTTACGCCAGATAGTATTGGTTTTATCTTGTTATTTCTTTTGGAAGAATTAACGAGTCAAGAGACAGTTGATGTCTTGGAAATTGGAAGTGGAACTGGGAATTTAGCTCAGACTCTCCTCAATAACAGCTCGAAAGAGTTAAATTATATGGGCATTGAAGTTGATGATCTTTTGATTGATCTATCAGCAAGCATTGCTGAAATTATAGGTTGTAGTGTCCAATTTATCCAAGAGGATGCTGTTAGACCACAAATTTTGAAAGAAAGCGATGTAATCATTAGTGATTTACCAGTTGGCTATTATCCTAATGATGATATTGCTAAACGATATGCTGTATCAAGTTCTAAAGAGCACACCTATGCTCACCATCTATTGATGGAGCAATCTCTTAAATATTTGAAAAAAGATGGAATCGCTATATTTTTAGCACCCGAAAACCTTTTAACAAGTCCACAAAGTGATTTGCTGAAGGAGTGGTTAAAAGGATATGCAGATGTCATTGCCGTTTTAACTCTACCAGAAACTATTTTTGGAAGTCGTCAAAATGCGAAATCTATATTTGTTCTCAAGAAGCAAGCAGAACAAAAACCAGAAACCTTTGTATATCCGCTGACAGATTTGCAAAATCGTGAGAATATGGCAAACTTCATTGAAAATTTTCAAAAATGGAGCAGAGAAAATAGTCATTACTCAAAAAATATGATAGAATAGAGATTGTGAAAACGCTTTAGAGAGGTAAATTATGTCAAAAACAATAGCAATTAATGCTGGAAGTTCAAGTTTGAAATGGCAATTATATGAAATGCCAGAGGAGAAAGTAGTTGCCAAAGGAATTATCGAACGTATTGGTTTGAAAGATTCTATTTCGACTGTAAAATTTGACGATAAAAAAGATGAACAAATTTTAGATATCGTAGATCATACCCAAGCTGTTAAAATTCTTTTAGAAGATCTAACAAAACATGGTATTATCAAAGACTTTAATGAAATTACAGGTGTTGGTCATCGTGTCGTTGCTGGTGGTGAATATTTTAAAGAGTCTGCTTTAGTAGATGATAAAGTTGTAGAACAGGTTGAAGAATTATCAGCTTTAGCTCCACTCCACAACCCAGCAGCTGCAGCAGGGATTCGTGCGTTTAGAGAAATCTTACCAGATATCACGAGTGTATGTGTATTTGATACAGCCTTCCATACAACAATGCAACCTCATACCTACTTATATCCAATCCCACAAAAGTACTATACTGATTATAAAGTGCGTAAATACGGTGCACACGGGACAAGCCACCAATACGTTGCACAAGAAGCAGCTAAGCAATTAGGACGTCCTTTAGAAGAATTAAAATTAATCACAGCACATGTGGGTAATGGTGTTTCTATTACAGCAAATTATCATGGACAGTCTATTGATACATCGATGGGATTCACACCACTTGCAGGACCAATGATGGGAACACGTTCAGGAGACATTGATCCTGCGATTATCCCTTATCTTGTAGCTAATGATCCAGAATTGGAAGATGCAGCAGCTGTTGTTAATATGCTTAACAAACAATCAGGATTGCTTGGAGTATCAGGAACTTCAAGTGATATGCGAGATATTGAAGCAGGTCTTCAAAGTAAAGATCCAAATGCAGTGTTAGCCTATAATGTCTTTATTGACCGTATTAAGAAATTTATTGGACAATACTTGGCAGTATTAAATGGCGCGGATGCTATTATTTTTACTGCAGGTATGGGAGAAAATGCGCCATTAATGCGTCAAGATGTTATCGCAGGATTATCATGGTTTGGCATTGAACTTGATCCAGAAAAAAATGTTTTTGGTTATTTTGGAGATATCACAAAACCAGATTCAAAAGTGAAGGTTTTAGTTATTCCTACTGATGAAGAATTAATGATTGCGCGTGACGTTGAGCGCCTTAAAGCTAAATAAGTTATCAAAAATTGATAAGACCAGAAAAGTTGATAGTTTAACTATCAACTTTTTTGTCTTTTGAACAGGTATGTAAAATGTACTTGACAAAAAATGTATAGTTAACTATACAAAAAAGGTATAAGATATGAAAAATTCTCTACAAAAGTTACGAAAATCTAGAAAATTAAGTCAAGCAGAACTTGCAGTTGCACTTGGGGTTTACTAGGCAAACTATTATTTCTCTAGAAAAAGAGAAATACACGGCATCTTTGGAGCTAGCATTTAAGATAGCGCGTTATTTTGATAAACAAATTGAGGAAGTTTTTATTTTTTGGTGATAACATTTAGTGAAAAGCGATTTCAACATTACTATACCAAAGTTTTTGATGAGCGTAATCAATTTATTGCTAATATGTCTTGTCGACTTCTTTTCCTTTTATCTGTCCTTGTTTTAGTGGTATTGTGTCTGATCAATGTCTGGTTTGGTATAACTTTTTCCTATGCAAAGTTCTTACTATTGATACTCTCTTTTATTTTATATGGTTATTTATTAATTTACTTTATTTTACAGAAGTTATTGTGAGATAAGTC
>NZ_GL636070.1:2021526-2064189 GCF_000186445.1 Streptococcus agalactiae ATCC 13813 | reverse complement strand
AAAACTTTGAGCAATTTGCTCAAAGTTTTTTTGCTTTCTCAATAGTAGCATCAACGGCAGAAATAACACTATGCGTCAGACCATTTTTTTCTAAGTCTAAAAGGCCAGCAATAGTAGTTCCGCCTGGGCTACAAATGTTGTCGATTAAGTCAGAGGTGCTATTTTGTCCTTGTAATAGGTTTTGACTAGAAGCTAAAACAGTCTGTCCTACAATAGAGAGTGCTTGTTCTTTTGGAAATCCATATTTTACACCTGCTTTAGCTAAGGCTTCTATAAATAGATAGATATAGGCAGGGCTAGAACCTGCTAGAGCAGTGAAGGTATCAAAATTGGTTTCTGCTATATCAAAGCTACTTCCAAAACTATCCGTAATTTCTTTGGCTAATTGTCGTAACTCATCTGATACATGATTGTTGTAACAAATAGCTGTGCAACTTTGAAGTATTTGTGCGTTAATATTTGGCATAATACGAATCAATGGTAAATCAGAACGAGTTAATTGGCTTAAACGCGCTAAGGAGATTCCTGCTGCCATTGAGATGATTGGTTTTGTGATATCAAGTGGAAGAAGAACCTTTTCAAATAGTTGAGGTTTAATACCTAACATGATAATATCAGCTTGATTGATTAATGACTGATGAGATTCGGCGTAAGTAACATCAAGTCTTTCTGCAATTTCTTTTGAACGCTCTAAGCAAGATCCGGATATGACAATGTCATGTTGGGTTTGTTTGAGGCCTTGAATAATTGCACTGGCCATTTTTCCAACGCCGATAATTCCAATTTTCATAATGTTGATATGGGGATGAAAGGAGATACTAAAATGTGTCTACCTTATGAAACTCCCATCCTTTCTATCTTAATAACCTTTAATAATATCCACCGTCGAGCGGTCTAATTTGTTAACGATGGCCTGAAGGTAAGCTTGTGCTTGTAGAAAATCATCCATAGCGTAGAGTGTTTGATGAGAATGAATGTAGCGTGCACAGACACCGATAGTTGTAGAAGGAATACCACTATTTTTTAGGTGAGCAGCCCCAGCATCGGTACCACCTTTTGCAGCATAATATTGGTATTTTATACCTGCTTCTTCAGCTGTTGTAAGCAAGAAATCTCTCATATCTTTAAGCATGATATGTCCGGGATCATAAAAACGGATTAAGGTTCCCTCTCCTATTTTGCCTTGTTCCCCATAAATATCTCCAGCTGGGGAACAATCGACAGCTAAGAAGATATCTGGGTTGAATTTAGTTGTTGAAACATGTGCGCCACGAAGTCCGACTTCTTCTTGAACATTAGCCCCAGCAATAAGTGTGTTGCTAAGACTTTGATCTTTTAAGCTTTTTAGCAATTCGGTCACCATAAGCACACCATAGCGATTATCCCAAGCTTTTGACATAATATGTTTTTGATTTGCAGTTAAAATGGTTTCAGATTTAGGAACAATGATATCGCCAGGAGCAATGCCAAAGCTTTCAGCTTCATTTTTATCTGTGAATCCTCCATCAAAAACAATGTCACTGATTTTGGGTAATGTCGTTCCACCGCTTTGTCCACGAAGAAAGTGAGGAGGAACTGATCCTGATATAACAGGAATAGCATCACCAGAACGTGTGTAGAGGGTAAAGCGTTGTGAACTGACTACTAGGGGATTCCATCCTCCAACCTCAAGTACACGAAATGTTCCATCTGGCTGAATATGACTAACCATAAAGCCGACTTCATCCATATGGGCAGCAACCATGACTTTAGGAGCATTAGTCTCATGAGTATTTTTAACTCCAAAAATTCCACCAAGTCCGTCTGTCTCAACTTGATCAACTAAAGGAGTTATTTCTTGACGAAGGAAGTTGCGGATATTGTGTTCATAGCCAGCAATCCCATCAAGCTCAGTTACGGTTTTAATTTTGTTAAATAAATCTGACATAATTACCTCAATTCTACAAATACTATTTTAGCACCTTTTAATTAAAAATAAAGAACAGGTTTCAGTCAATATAAAGACTTTCAAAAAGAATATCAAGTACTACCAGAAGACTGTTATGACTGACAAAGCCTGTTATAGTGAAAACTGGGTTGAATACAACGGAGATAATGTTTATCGGCTTAAGCTAATAAAAAGGTAGATAGGAAAGATAATACGGCTAAAAAAGTGATAACCATAGCAATTAAAGTCAAATTTTTGGGGTGATTCTTATTGATTAAAAATGAAGTTGTGCAAAGCAGTATTAGCGTCACAATAGCAAAAAGTTCTCCATTTTGAAGACGAAATAAAAACCAGTGATCACCTAGGAAGAGTAGACCTAGCAAACAATTTAAAGCAGGTACTAATAATTTTTCTTTCATGTTTTTTCTTTCTGTTTGAATGATTAACCATAATGGTATCTTAAGACAATGTCATCCTATTATACCACAAGGAATAAGTTGTTTTTTTCATAACTGTTATGTGGATTTCTTCCATCAATTCCTGTGTCTAATTCCGGGGGGTATGGTATAATAACAGTTATGAAAAATAAAAAAATCTTATTTGGGACTGGCCTTGCTGGTGTGGGTTTACTAGCAGCTGCTGGTTATACCCTAACTAAAAAAGTAACAGATTATAAACGTCAGCAAATCACTCAGACCTTAAGAGAATTTTTTAGTCAGATGGGTGATATTCAGGTATTTTATTTTAATGAATTTGAATCTGATATTAAAATGACCAGTGGTGGTCTTGTCTTGGAAGATGGCAGAATTTTCGAATTCATTTATCGTCAAGGTGTTCTTGATTATGTGGAGGTGAGCAAATGATTTTACCAGAATCTTATGAAGAAATAGCAGCCTATATTGATAGCACTAAGAAAGTTGTTTTCTTTTTTACAGCAGATTGGTGTCCAGATTGTCAATTTATATATCCAGTAATGCCATCAATTGAAAAAGATTTCTCAGATTTTGTCTTTGTACGTGTTAATCGTGATGACTATATAGAATTAGCTCAGCAGTGGAATGTTTTTGGGATTCCGAGTTTCGTTGTTGTGGAAAATGGTCAGGAACTGGGTCGTTTGGTTAATAAGAATCGCAAAACAAAGGCTGAAATTACTAAATTTCTCGCTGAAATTAACCATAAATAAGACAGAAAATAGCAAAATTTAAAGGAGAATAAATGATTTTTACTTATAATAGAGAGCATGTTGGTGATACCTTAATGGTTATTGTTAAGGATAGTCAAGGAGCTAAGCTAGATGTTGATCGTCGCGGACAAGTAGCACGCGTCTATCTGCAAGATAGTAAAGAAACAGTTGCTTGGAATATCTTTGAAGTGTCAAGTTTAATTGCTATTGAGGGAGTAGGTCAAGTAACTTTATCTGATCAAGATATTAAAATCCTTAATGCAGAACTACTGAAAGAAGGATTCGAAGACTCTCTTGTTAATAATATTGAACCTACATTTGTTGTGGCGCAAATTAAAGAAATGATTGATCATCCAGATAGTGACCATTTACATATCTGTCAAGTAGAAATCAATGATGGGAAGACGGTCCAAATCGTTTGTGGGGCACCTAATGCTTCAGTAGGTCTTAAAACAGTTGCAGCTCTTCCAGGAGCTATGATGCCAAATGGTAGCCTTATTTTCCCAGGAAAACTTCGTGGAGAAGATAGCTTTGGAATGTTATGTAGTGCTCGCGAGTTAGCTCTTCCAAATGCTCCTCAAGTCAGAGGTATCATTGAATTATCTGATCAGGTAATTGTTGGAGAGTCTTTCGACGCCAATAAACATTGGAAAAATTAGTAAAAATCAACTTAGCTTCAGCTAAGTTGATTTTTAGTTGTAAACTTAAGAAGTTACAATTACTTTTTAAGTGTGATGTGTTGCAAAAAAGCAATATCTTTATAAGGAGCTTTGTCAGCAACACTTAGCTCGATAGCAAGCATTTTGTTTAGCCAATCAGTTTCAGTTTTAAAATGGTTTGGTTGTAATGAATAGAAGGTACGAATACCCTGATAACGTTCAACTAATAAATTTGTATTTTGTTTTAGTTCTTCTAAGGTATAAATATTTCCCTGGTCAAAACTGGCACTTTTAAAGTTTGCTTCTCCTGTTAAGAGTTCCATCGCAGTGGAGGTATCATTGCTAAAAATAACTGATTGTAATATTTTACCGGTTATATTATGTTTGATGAGAGATAGTTCTCCATTAGGTTTTAGAAGTCGATAAAATTCTTCAAAATAAGCAGGATGATTATGTTTGTCTATATATTCAAGAACATTATGACAAATAATAGTATCAAAACTTTGATTAGGCAAATCTCTTAATGCTTCGTAGGAACCTAGGATTTTATAAATATTGTCACTTTGATTATCGTAAAGCAGTTTAGGATTGGGTTCAATAGCAGTTACATTGTTTTCTTTTGCTAGATGTTGTGCGGTGAGACAAAAACCAGCTCCAAAATCTAAAACGTGATGATTTTTGATATGGCTTAATTGAGCAAAAGTTATTTCATATTGTATTTTTCCCCAAGGTTTAGCCAGCATTTCTTTATAACTAGTTACATTTGTCATCTTAATTCTCCCAGAACAATTTCATATATTTTAGCATTTTTCTTCCTTATTTTCGAATAATAATAGTGAGGAGGTAATCAATGTATAATAAAGTTATTATGATTGGGCGTCTAACAGCAAAGCCTGAGATGGTAAAAACACCAACTGACAAGTCAGTGACACGTGCAACTGTTGCTGTTAATAGACGCTTTAAAGGAAGTAATGGTGAGCGTGAAGCAGATTTTATTAATGTGGTTATGTGGGGTCGTCTAGCGGAAACCCTTGCGAGCTATGGGACAAAGGGCTCTTTAATTTCAATAGATGGTGAATTGCGTACGCGCAAGTACGAAAAGGATGGTCAAACGCACTATATCACTGAAGTATTAGCATCATCATTTCAGTTGTTAGAAAGCCGTGCCCAACGTGCTATGCGTGAAAATAATGTTTCTGGTGATTTGTCAGATTTAGTATTGGAAGAAGAGGAGCTCCCCTTTTAAATAAAATCACTCTCAAAATATCATTTCTAAATATACTGGTTGCTTTCCACAGAAAGCAACCTTTTTTTATTGAAAATAGAAAGGCAAACGATTACAATAAAGGGGATAGAAAGCAGGTTTAAGATGGAAAAAGTCATTATTTTTGATATGGACGGCGTTATTGTTGATTCCGAGTACACGTTTTTAGATAATAAGACAGAAATGTTACGTGAGGAGGGTATTGATACGGACGTCTCGTATCAATACCAGTACATGGGGACTACTTTTGAATTCATGTGGCAAGCTATGAAAGAGGAGTTTGGCTTACCGAAAACAGTAAAAGAGTATATTGCTGAGATGAACAGACGTCGACAAGCGATTGTGACGCGTGATGGTGTTAGGCCCATCAAAGGAGCTCAGCGACTGATTCATTGGTTACACCAACATGGCTATCGCTTAGCAGTTGCGTCCTCATCTCCAATGGTAGATATTAAGCGTAATCTAAAAGAGTTGGGTGTGACAGAATGCTTTGAATACATGGTTACAGGAGAAGATGTATCGTCTTCTAAACCAGCACCAGATGTTTTTCTTAGAGCTGCAGAGCTTTTAGATGTAGACCCTAAAGTTTGTATAGTTATAGAAGATACAAGAAATGGGAGTTTAGCTGCTAAGGCAGCAGGAATGTATTGCTTTGGCTTTGCTAATCCTGATTATCCACCGCAAGATTTATCAATGGCAGACAAGGTTATTTCAGATTATCAAGATATCTATATTTATCTTCCGGAGTAAAATGGTATCTTGAGGAGGATAAGCATATGTTGATGGTGTTGTTATTCCAAAGGCTAGGAATTATTATGATTTTAGCCTTTTTATTGGTAAATAATAGTTATTTCAGACAGTTAATTGAAGAGCGGTCTAAACGTGAAACGGTAGTACTTGTCATCATTTTCGGCTTGTTTGTTATTATATCTAATATAACAGGAATTGAAATAAAAGGGGATCGAAGTTTGGTCGAGCGCCCTTTTCTAACAACGATTTCCCATTCTGACTCACTTGCTAATACAAGGACTTTAGTTATTACAACGGCAAGTTTGGTTGGTGGACCTCTGGTTGGATCAATTGTTGGTTTTATTGGAGGAGTTCATCGCTTTTTTCAAGGAAGCTTTTCAGGTTCTTTCTATATTGTCAGTTCAGTTCTAGTCGGCATTGTTAGCGGAAAGATTGGTGATAAGCTTAAGGAAAACCATCTCTACCCTTCAACAAGCCAAGTTATTTTAATTAGTATTATTGCCGAAAGTATCCAGATGCTATTTGTTGGCATTTTTACAGGATGGGAACTTGTCAAAATGATTGTCATTCCAATGATGATTTTAAATAGTTTAGGTTCCACACTTTTCCTTGCGATTTTGAAAACTTATTTGTCAAATGAAAGTCAGTTACGCGCAGTTCAAACGAGAGATGTTCTTGAATTGACTCGACAGACTCTGCCCTACCTTAGACAAGGTTTGACACCACAATCTGCTAGGAGCGTTTGCGAAATTATAAAGAGGCATACTAACTTTGATGCTGTAGGATTAACAGATCGGTCAAACGTATTAGCTCATATTGGTGTTGGCCATGATCACCATATTGCAGGACAACCGGTCAAAACAGACTTATCTAAAAGTGTTATTTTTGATGGCGAACCAAGAATTGCGCAAGATAAAGCGGCGATTTCTTGTCCAGATCACAACTGTCAGTTAAATTCTGCTATTGTAGTTCCTCTAAAAATAAATGATAAAACTGTGGGTGCCTTAAAAATGTACTTTGCAGGAGATAAGACAATGTCTGAGGTGGAGGAAAACCTAGTCCTTGGTTTAGCGCAAATATTTTCAGGACAACTGGCAATGGGGATAACAGAGGAACAAAATAAGTTAGCCAGTATGGCAGAGATAAAGGCTTTACAAGCACAAATCAACCCTCATTTCTTCTTTAATGCCATTAACACAATTAGTGCATTAATCCGTATTGATTCTGATAAAGCCCGTTATGCACTGATGCAGTTAAGTACTTTTTTTAGAACAAGTTTGCAAGGTGGTCAGGATCGTGAGGTAACACTTGAGCAAGAAAAATCACATGTGGATGCTTATATGAATGTTGAAAAATTACGTTTCCCTGATAAATATCAGTTATCTTATGATATTAGTGCACCAGAAAAAATGAAGTTACCGCCTTTTGGTTTACAGGTACTGGTAGAGAATGCAGTTCGACATGCTTTCAAAGAACGTAAGACGGACAACCATATATTGGTTCAAATAAAGCCAGATGGTCATTATTATTGTGTTTCTGTTAGTGACAATGGACAAGGAATCTCAGATACTATCATTGATAAATTAGGTCAAGAAACAGTTGCAGAGAGTAAGGGTACAGGTACTGCTCTAGTTAATCTAAATAACAGGCTGAATTTATTATATGGTAGTGTAAGTTGCCTTCATTTTTCGAGCGACAAGAATGGTACAAAAGTTTGGTATCGAATACCTAATAGAATAAGGGAGGATGAGCATGAAAATTTTAATTCTTGATGATGAAATGTTTGCCAGACAAGAATTATCGTTTTTAGTTGAACATAGCCAGGAGGTTGACAACCCTGAGATTTTTCAGACTGAGGATATCAGTGAAGCCGAAAAAATCTTATTTAGACAGCAAATTGATTTAATTTTTTTAGATATTTCGCTTAGTGAAGAAAATGGCTTTACTTTGGCTAATCAGTTGAGCCAACTTGCACATCCCCCACTTGTTGTTTTTGCGACAGCTTATGATAACTACGCTGTGAAAGCTTTTGAAAGTAACGCTGTTGATTATATCATGAAACCGTTTGAACAACAGCGCGTTGATATGGCTCTATCAAAAGTGAAGAAATTGAGCCAACTCACCACTGCTTTAGATGTAGAGCAAGCAATACCTAAAAAAGCCAGTGTTGAATTGTTAACCTTGACATTATCAGATTGCAGTGTTGTTGTTAAAATGCAAGATATCGTTGCAGCTAGTGTTGAAGATGGCGAATTAACTGTTAGTACAGTTCAGAAAACTTACACTATTCGGAAGACACTCAATTGGTTTAAGTCACGCGCTGTAGCACCATATTTTCTCCAGATTCATCGAAACACAGTGATTAATCTAGAGATGATTGAGGAAATTCAACCTTGGTTTAATCATACTTTGTTACTAATTATGTCTAATGGAGAGAAATTTCCAGTAGGTCGATCGTATTTAAAAGACCTAAATGAGCATTTAACCATGTAAAAGTGCTTTTGCGAACTTCCCTTTGTTGTTTAGAAGCTTGAATTTGCAATTCGGCTTCTTTTTTTGGTAACTGAGACTGAAAATGAAAACGTTTTATTTGTTTTGAAGTACAATATAGCTATCAATAAAACAAGTTAAAACATTGTAATAAAAGGAAGGGGTAGTGACTATGAAACACACCAGTAAAGAAACCAAAACAAAAGAAGCTCCAATGTTTATTCAAATGTCAATATATGCAGCTATTTTATTAGTTTCACAAATGATTTCAATGTTATTACCGAAATCACTACCAATCCCAACGACGGTTATTGGTTTGGTGCTAATGTATGTATTGCTAACTGCTAAAATTATCAAGGTAGAGTGGGTTGACTCTTTTGGGGCTTTGATGATAAGCATGATTGGTTTTATGTTTGTCCCCTCAGGAATATCAGTAGCAGCGAATCTTGATATCCTAAAAGCTGAAGGCTTGCAACTAGTTGCTGTTATTACAATCTCAACTGTTGTTATGTTAGTAGTGGTAGCATACGTTGCACGATTAATACTTGCTATTAGAGAACTCAGTGTTACAGATTTATTTAAAAAGATATTACCTAACCACTATAGTAAGAAAGTAGAGGAAAAATAATATGGAATTCTTAAAAACACCCATCTTTGGTATTTGCTTTTCTTTAATACTCTATACGATAGGACAACATTTATTTAAGAAGAGTAAAGGTTTCTTCCTTTTGCAGCCTCTTTTCTTTGCAATGGTTAGTGGTATTGTCATTCTTTGGCTTATGTCAAAAGGTTTAGGAACCGATGTTAAGACATTTTATACACAAGCTTATAAACCAGGTGGTGATTTAATATTTTGGTTTTTAAATCCAGCAACAATTGCTTTTGCAGTTCCTCTCTATAAGAAAAATGACGTTGTTAAAAAATATTGGGTAGAAATTCTCAGCAGTTTAGTAATCGGTATGATTGTTTCCCTTATGCTTATCGTCGCTATTTCTAAAATGGTTGGGCTTAGTCAAGTCGGAATTGCTTCAATGTTGCCACAAGCAGCAACAACAGCAATTGCTCTTCCAATAACAGCAGCAATTGGAGGGAACACAGCTGTGACAGCAATGGCGTGTATCTTAAATGCAGTTATTATTTATGCATTAGGTAAAAAATTAGTGTCATTTTTCCATTTGAATGATAGTAAGATTGGTGCAGGGTTAGGTCTAGGGACCTCTGGTCATACAGTCGGAGCAGCCTTTGCATTGGAATTGGGAGAACTGCAAGGTGCGATGGCAGCTATAGCTGTGGTAGTTATCGGTTTGGTAGTTGATTTGGTTATTCCTATCTTTAGTCATTTGATTGGTTTGCTATAACTAATAGCGTGGTTAAGGCTGAATTTATTCAGCCTTTTTATAATGTCTATTAAAATACATTGGATTAACATGGTTTATGAGCTAGAGTCTAGAATTGTGTTTTACCTAACTTTAAGTTATTAATGATAAAATAACAAATTTTCTAATTAACTAGTTAAGTAATTGTCCTCCTACTTTTTTCTTGTTATAATGAAAAAGTTGTCAAAAATATTATTTATCAATTAAAAAAGGAGGTTTAATAGTGACTAAATATTTGAAGTACATCTCTTTTGTTGCTTTGTTTCTGGCGAGTATCTTTTTAGTAGCTTGTCAAAATCAAAATTCACAAACAAAGGAGCGAACACGAAAACAACGACCCAAAGATGAATTGGTTGTTTCTATGGGGGCAAAGCTTCCTCATGAATTCGATCCAAAGGACCGTTATGGAATCCATAATGAAGGTAATATTACTCATAGCACCCTATTGAAACGTTCTCCTGAACTAGATATAAAAGGAGAGCTTGCTAAAAAATATAAAATCTCTAAGGATGGCTTAACGTGGTCGTTCGACTTAAATGATGATTTTAAATTCTCCAATGGTGAGCCTGTTACTGCTGACGATGTTAAGTTTACTTATGATATGTTGAAAGCAGATGGAAAAGCTTGGGATTTGACCTTTATTAAGAATGTTGAAGTAGTTGGGAAAAACCAGGTAAATATTCATTTGACTGAGGCGCATTCGACATTTACAGCACAGTTGACAGAAATCCCAATCGTCCCTAAAAAACATTACAATGATAAGTATAAGAGCAATCCTATCGGTTCAGGACCTTACATGGTGAAAGAATATAAGGCTGGAGAACAAGCAATCTTCGTTCGAAATCCCTATTGGCACGGTAAAAAGCCTTATTTTAAAAAGTGGACTTGGGTATTACTTGATGAAAATACAGCCCTAGCTGCTTTAGAATCTGGTGATGTTGACATGATTTACGCAACGCCAGAGCTTGCTAGCAAGAAAGTCAAAGGGACACGTCTTCTAGATATTGCTTCAAACGACGTTCGCGGACTGTCATTGCCTTATGTGAAGAAAGGTGTTGTGAAAAATTCACCAGACGGTTATCCAGTAGGAAATGATGTCACTAGTGATCCAGCAATCAGAAAAGCCTTGACTATTGGTTTAAATAGACAAAAAGTTCTGGATACTGTTTTAAATGGTTATGGTAAACCAGCTTATTCAATTATTGATAGAACACCATTCTGGAATCCAAAAACAGCAATTAAAGATAATAAAGTAGCTAAAGCTAAGCAACTTTTGACAAAAGCTGGATGGAAAGAACAAGCAGACGGTAGCCGCAAAAAAGGAAATCTTAAAGCGGAATTTGACCTTTACTACCCTACTAATGATCAATTACGAGCAAACTTAGCCGTTGAAGTAGCGGAGCAAGCTAAAGCCTTAGGTATTACTATTAAACTCAAGGCTAGTAACTGGGATGAAATGGCAACTAAGTCACATGATTCAGCCTTACTTTATGCGGGAGGACGTCATCATGCGCAGCAATTTTATGAATCACATTACCCAAGTTTAGCTGGTAAAGGTTGGACCAATATTACTTTTTATAACAATCCTACTGTGACTAAGTACCTTGACAAAGCAATGACATCTCCTGACCTTGATAAAGCTAACAAATATTGGAAGTTAGCTCAGTGGGATGGCAAAACAGGTGCTTCCACTCTTGGAGATTTACCAAATGTATGGTTGGTGAGTCTTAACCATACTTATATTGGTGATAAACGTATCAATGTAGGTAAACAAGGTGTCCATAGTCATGGTCATGATTGGTCATTATTGACTAACATTGCTGAATGGACTTGGGATGAATCTGCTAAGTAACTAATTTAGTTAATGTAGGCTACTTTAAGTTTGGAGTCAGAGAAAACAATGTACACCTTATGGTGTGAATGGTTTCCTCGACTCCTTTTTTAACAATTAAGGAGATTTATCTGTGAAACATATTACCACTGTAGTTATCTGGAAGATACTTAGGTGTTTGTCACTCGTTTTTGGAGTATCAATTTTGACCTTTATTTTACTAAAACAATCACCGGTTGATCCAGTCATGGCAAGTGTCAATTATGACACGTCACTAACCCCTGTTCAGTACAAAGCGATTGCTCACCACTATGGCTTGGATAAGCCAGCTCCGGTCCAGTATTTTATTTGGTTAAAAAATTTTATACAGGGACATTTAGGGACTTCACTTGTTTATCGGCAACCTGTTATTGATATTATTAGATCACGGGCAGGTGCCTCTTTCATACTTATGGGACTCTCCTGGGTCTTATCGGGTCTTATTGGATTTATCTTAGGAACTTTATCAGCTTTCCATCAAGGGAAATTGCTTGATCGAATTGTAAGGTGGTTTTCTTACCTTCAGATATCAGTACCAACTTTTTGGATTGGGCTCATTTTTTTATTAATCTTTTCTGTCCAGCTGGGGTGGTTCCCGATTGGTATTTCTTCCCCGATAGGCACTTTGAGTCAAGATATTACGTTAGCTGATCGAGTTAAGCACCTTATGTTACCTGTTTTCACGCTAAGTATTCTAGGCAGTGCCAATGTCACCCTTCATACGAGAACTAAAATGATGTCGGTGCTTTCTAGTGAATATGTCTTATTTGCCAGAGCGCGTGGGGAAACACAGTGGCAAATTTTTAAACATCATTGCCTTAGAAATGCTATCGTACCAGCTATTACACTGCATTTTTCCTATTTTGGAGAATTGTTTGGAGGATCCGTTCTTGCTGAGCAAGTTTTCTCATATCCAGGACTAGGGTCTACCCTAACTGAAGCAGGACTTAAAAGTGATACACCGCTACTTCTAGCTATTGTGATGATAGGGACATTATTTGTTTTTGCGGGCAATCTTATTGCGGATATTTTAAATAGCATCATCAATCCACAGTTAAGGAGAAAAGTATGATATTGAGACGTCGAACTATTGTTTTATGGCAACTGGGTATCGCCATTTCTCTCATTCTTAGTATTCTAGCCTTAAACCTTTATTTCTATAGGACGCCTTTGGAAACCAATGCAGCTTTACGCAACCTTGCTCCTTCATTAAACCATCTTTTTGGGACAGATGGTTTAGGTAGGGATATGTTTGTCAGAACGATTAAAGGGCTTTATTTCTCTTTACAAGTCGGCTTATTAGGTGCCCTTATGGGAGTCTTTCTTGCGACCGTTTTTGGAGTGCTTGCAGGTCTAGGAAATAGCCTTATTGATAAAATAATAGCCTGGTTGGTTGATTTGTTTATTGGTATGCCTCATTTGATTTTTATGATTCTCATTTCTTTTGTTGTTGGTAAAGGGGCTCAAGGGGTTATCATTGCAACAGCTGTTACCCATTGGCCCTCTCTAGCAAGGCTTATCCGCAATGAAGTCTATGATCTAAAGAATAAAGCCTTTGTCCAGCTCTCTAAAAGCATGGGAAAAACGCCTTATTATATTGTGAGGCATCATATCTTGCCTTTGATTGCTTCTCAAATTTTCATTGGGTTTATCCTCTTATTTCCGCACGTCATCTTGCATGAAGCATCCATGACTTTCTTAGGATTTGGCCTTTCTGCCGAACAACCTTCGGTTGGTATCATTTTGTCAGAAGCAGCTAAGCATATCTCTCTTGGCAATTGGTGGTTGGTGATTTTTCCAGGCCTTTATCTTATTTTGGTTGTCAATGCCTTTGATACTATCGGAGAATCTTTAAAGAAACTCTTTTACCCTCAAACGGATCATTTTTAGGAGGTAGAGATATGACAGAAACATTATTAAGCATTAAAGACCTCTCCATCACTTTCACTCAATACGGAAGATTTTTAAAACCATTTCAATCCACACCGATACAAGCGCTGAATTTAGAAGTTAAAAAAGGTGAGTTATTAGCTATTATAGGTGCTAGTGGTTCAGGCAAGAGTTTATTAGCGCATGCTATTATGGATATTCTTCCTAAAAATGCAGCTGTAACAGGAGATATGATTTATCGTGGTCAATCACTAACTTCTAAACGCATCAGACAGTTGCGAGGAAAAGAAATGACGTTGATTCCACAATCCGTTAATTATTTAGATCCATCTATGAAAGTCAAACATCAGGTGCGCTTAGGTATCTCAGAAAATGCTAAGGCTACTCAAGAAGGATTGTTTCAACAGTTTGGTTTAAAAGAAAGTGATGGTGACTTGTATCCTTTCCAACTTTCTGGCGGAATGCTCCGACGTGTTTTGTTTACAACGTGTATTAGTGATAAGGTTTCTTTGATTATTGCGGATGAGCCCACTCCTGGATTACATCCAGATGCTCTGCAAATGGTTTTAGACCAACTACGCTCCTTTGCAGATAAAGGAATAAGCGTTATATTTATCACTCATGATATTGTAGCAGCTAGTCAAATTGCGGATCGTATTACTATTTTTAAAGAGGGAAAAGCTATTGAAACAGCTCCAGCTAGCTTTTTTAGCGGAGGTGGGGAGCAATTACAAACAGAATTTGCGAGACGTTTATGGCGCACACTCCCTCAGCAAGACTTTTTGAAAGGAGTTACTCATGACCTTAGAGGCTAAAAAGCTTGGCTTTTATCATAAAAAAGATCAATGGCTTTTTAAGGAGATTGATTTAGAGGTAGCACCTGGTCAAATCTTAGGGATATTTGGACAAAGTGGGTGTGGAAAAACGAGTTTATCCAGAGTGCTTGCCGGTTTTTTGCAGCCTAAATCTGGTGAAGTATTAGTTGATGGCAGTCATTTGCCTAACAAAGCATTTAGACCTGTGCAACTTATCCAACAACATCCTGAACAAACCATGAATCCTTTATGGCCTATGAAAAAAAGTTTAGAAGAAGCTTATTACCCAAGTCGAGATTTACTAGATGCTTTTGGAATTCAAGAAAAATGGCTAAATCGTCGCCCTAGTGAACTCTCGGGAGGGGAATTACAACGCTTTTCGATTGTGCGTTCATTACATCCAGAGACTAAATACCTTATTGCAGATGAAATGACTACTATGTTGGATAGTATTACACAAGCTAGTGTATGGAAAAGCCTGTTGGAGATTGTAAAGGATAGAAATTTAGGTCTCATCGTTATTAGTCATGATTTCGCTATGTTAGAGAAACTTTGTAACCAATGCTATATGATTGAAGAGAATCGTATCGTAGCTTTCAATGGAGATTAAAAAACTCACCTACTATATCAATTAGTAGGTGTTTTTTATTAAGAGAGTATTGGGGGTGACTGACCTACTCATGACTCTAACATTTTGGTAACGTTGGTGAGAAATTCTAATGTTTTGGGTATTATTGACTAATTTATTTTATAATTTATAGATTTTTTAAAAAGATAAGCTAAGGATTTGCATAGGGATATGTAATCGTTTACAATTATATTGTAAGCTAGTCTTCTTTAAGTTTCTGCCTTGGAGTCACAGACTCTCCGTTAAATAGATAAGGATAAACAGATGGAACAATTTAAACATGATGCCAAAGCCTTGTTAGAGGCAATTGGGGGTAAAGAAAATATTAGTGCAGTGACACATTGTGCTACACGCATGCGATTTGTTTTGAATGACAGTAGTAAAGCTAAGGTAAAGGTAATTGAGGAGTTACCATCAGTCAAGGGTACCTTTACCAATGCTGGGCAATTTCAAGTCATTATTGGTAATGATGTCCCTATTTTTTATAATGCTTTTGTAGCCGTTTCTGGTATTGAGGGTGTGTCTAAAGAGGCGGCAAAATCGGCTGCCCAAAAAAATCAAAACCCTTTACAGCGTGTGTTGACAATGCTGGCTGAAATATTTACACCGATTATTCCAGCCATTATTGTTGGTGGTCTGATCCTTGGTTTTCGTAATATTTTAGATGCCGTTCCATTTGAATTTTTAGGTCAAAAAGTTGTTGATGGTGTCAGGCAAGTAGACTCTTCTGGGCATCCAATTTGGAATACTCTAGTAGATGTTTCAACGTTTTGGAGCGGAGTAGACTCTTTTTTATGGTTACCAGGTGAAGCTATATTTCATTTCTTACCAGTTGGTATTGTATGGTCTGTGACTCGTAAGATGGGGACTACTCAAATCCTCGGTATTGTTCTAGGTATCTGTCTAGTGTCGCCACAATTACTTAATGCTTATTCTGTAGCTAGTACTTCAGCAGCAGACATTGCTAAAAATTGGTCTTGGAATTTTGGTTACTTTACAGTACAAAAAATTGGTTATCAAGCTCAAGTTATTCCAGCTCTGTTAGCTGGTTTGAGCCTGTCTTACTTAGAAATCTTCTGGAGAAAACATATTCCTGAAGTTGTTTCAATGATTTTTGTGCCATTTTTATCCTTAGTTCCAGCTATTATCTTGGCTCATACTGTCCTTGGACCTATTGGTTGGACACTAGGTAAATGGATTTCTGCTATCGTTCTTATTGGATTGACTGGTCCTGTAAAATGGCTCTTTGGTGCTATTTTTGGTGCCCTGTATGCCCCATTTGTTATTACTGGTTTGCACCACATGACAAATGCTATCGATACTCAACTCATAGCAGATACAAAAACACATACAACTGGCCTTTGGCCGATGATTGCTCTTTCAAATATTGCTCAGGGTTCAGCTGTACTAGCTTATTATTTTATGCATCGTCATGATGAAAAAGAGGCTCAAATATCACTTCCAGCTGCTATCTCAGCCTACCTTGGTGTTACAGAGCCTGCGCTTTTTGGTGTAAACGTTAAATACATTTATCCATTTGTTGCTGGTATGATTGGTTCAAGTGTGGCAGGTCTTTTGGCGACAACTTTTAATGTCCAAGCTAACTCTATTGGTGTAGGCGGTCTTCCAGGCTTCCTGTCAATTAACGTTAAATATATGGGATATTTCTTTATCTGTATGGCAGTGGCTATCTTTATTCCTTTATTTTTGACACTATTCTTTAAAAAATCAGGTATTTTGACAAAAACTGAAGAGGAAAAATTAGTACCTGATGCTGTCATTGCTTCAACAACAGAAACAAAATCAGCAAAAGAAAAAGCTGTCGTCTCAGGTACAAAGCTTAGTGTAGTAAGCCCTTTATCAGGTTTAGCTAAACCACTGGATCAAGCTAGTGATCCTGTCTTTTCACAAGGAATTATGGGGAAGGGAGTGGTTATCGATCCAAGTGATGGAGAACTAGTTTCACCGGTCGATGCGGCAGTTTCAGTTCTTTTCCCTACGAAACATGCTATTGGATTATTAACATCAGAGGGGGTTGAGTTTCTTATTCATATTGGTATGGATACTGTTAATTTAGAAGGAAAAGGGTTTACCTCTCATGTTGCCCAAGGTGACAATGTAAAAGTAGGAGATAAACTCATTACTTTCAATATTCCAATGATAAAAGAAGAAGGATACATTGTGGAAACTCCTATTCTGATTACTAATCAAGAAGAATTCCGACCAGAAGAATTGATAGATTTACCCAAACAGATAAAACGTGGACAAGCATTAATGGTTGCCAAGAAAATTTAAAAGTAATTAGGTATTCTTTTTAAAAAAGAGCACTCTTATAAAATAAGAGGTAATTTGAGAATTGTTTGAGGAGCTTAATACATTAGCTCCTTGAATTATTTTGAACATAAGAAAAAACTCATGGGAACAGATATCACTGTAAAAATGTTATATTTTTGATGATAGTTGATGTTATAGTTAGACTGCTAAATACAGCAGCATTTTGGGAAAGGAGTAGAATATGTCGATTGATAAACGTAAAGTTGTCTATCAAATTTATCCAAAATCATACAAAGACACAACTGGTAATGGGGTTGGTGATCTTCGTGGTATTATCGAAAAATTACCCTATTTAGCAGAACTTGGTATTGATATGGTTTGGCTCAACCCATTTTATCCAAGTCCACAACGAGATAATGGATATGATATCTCTGATTATACAGCTATTAACCCTGATTTTGGAACGATGGACGATTTTGAAGAAATGATTGAGGTGGGACGTCAATACCGTATAGATTTTATGCTTGATATGGTGCTTAATCATTGTTCAATAGAACATGAGTGGTTTAAAAAAGCACTTGCAGGAGATCGCTACTATCAAGATTTCTTTATCTTACGTGATAATCCAACAGATTGGGTATCTAAATTTGGTGGAAATGCTTGGGCACCATTTGGTGATACAGGGAAGTATTATCTTCATCTTTTTGATATCACTCAAGCTGACCTTAATTGGCGCAATGCCGATGTTCGCAAGGAACTTTTTAAAGTTGTCAATTTTTGGCGTGATAAAGGGGTTAAAGGTTTTCGATTTGATGTGATTAATTTAATTGGGAAAGATGAGATACTTGAGAACTGCCCAATTAATGATGGAAAACCAGCTTATACTGATCGTCCAATAACACATGATTATCTCAAGATGTTGAATAATGCTAGTTTTGGACAAGATGATTCCTTCATGACAGTTGGTGAAATGTCTTCAACGACAATTGCAAATTGCATTCTTTACACTGCACCAGAACGTGAAGAGTTATCCATGGCTTTTAATTTTCACCACCTCAAAGTAGATTATAAAGATGGGCAAAAGTGGACCATTATGGCTTTTGATTTTCCTGCATTACGTGATCTTTTCCATAGTTGGGGCGAAGGAATGAGCGAAGGAAATGGTTGGAATGCTTTATTCTATAATAATCATGACCAACCGCGAGCATTAAATCGTTTTGTAGACGTGAAACATTTTCGAAATGAAGGAGCAACCATGTTAGCAGCATCTATCCACTTATCGCGTGGTACTCCTTATATATATATGGGTGAAGAAATCGGAATGCTTGATCCCGATTACAGTTCTATGGATGATTATGTGGATATTGAGAGTTTGAATGCCTACCAAATAATGCTTGATGAAGGCAAGTCACAAGAAGAGGCATTTAGCATTATTCGAGCGAAATCTCGAGACAATTCTCGAGTACCAATGCAATGGGATGATAGTACGAATGCAGGTTTTTCTGAAGGCACTCCATGGTTGAAAGTAGGAAAATCATATAAAGAAATCAATGTCGCAAAGGAGAAAACAGGGCCGATATTTACTTTCTATCAAGAGTTGATAAGACTACGTAAACAACTGCCAATAATAGCTGACGGGAATTATAAAGCAGCTTTCAAAGATAATGAAAAAGTATATGCTTTTGAACGCCATCTTGATAAGGAAAAACTTCTTGTTTTAAATAATTTCTTTGCTGAGAAAGTTAAGATAAAATTACCGGAGAATTATCTCCAAGGACAAGTTCTTCTATCAAATTATAAGGATGTTACTCTTGATGAAACGGTTACTTTGCAACCTTATCAAACTTTAGCTATCTTAGTGTCATAACATTTAAAAAACCTTTACTTATTCAATTAAGTAAAGGTTTTTTAAGTGCTGCTTGTGGAAAGGAATCTTGCTCTAGATTTTGCAATTTCTTTCTTTTTTCTTTACTCTATAACAATAGCCCAAATTCATTCAATTGATAGTAGTGTCAGATTGGGCTCAAACGACCTAGAAAAATGTAAACGGTTACTATAAAATAAAAATAGAAAGGAAAACAAATGGTTGATAATAAGACTGTTGTGATAATGTTGGTATTTTTAGCTCGGAAAAATCTTTCCTTGTATGAGTTAACAGTACAAACAAAGTTTTCAATAAAAGTTATCATAGAGCAAATTAACTATCTCAATAGTTTTTTAGCAAAAAATCACCTACCAGTTATTGCTCACTCTGCTGGACGTTATCAGTTGTTAGGAGATGAAAAAGAGCATGATAAAATTGTCTCCTTATTAGAAGCTGAGCAATTTTACCTAACTCAGGAAGAAAGGGTATGTCTGATTTACCTCTATAGCTTTTGCCGAAGAGAGTTTGTCTCCAATGTGCATTATCAAGATTTTTTGAAAGTGAGTAAGAATACTACTTTATCAGATATCAAGATGCTACGTTCTAAATTAGCAAAAAGAGGTATCTCACTCACTTATACAAGAGCAAAGGGATATAGTCTAGTAGGAGATGAGATGGATAAGCATCAAGTTGCTTTTCAGATGATAACTCAACTACTAGAATCTCCCATTGGTTTTTGGTCTTTAAATTATATCTTGTCTTCTTGGAAATTCGCTCTCTCATATGAGAAGTTAGAAAAGACGGTAGAATATTTCTATGAATCTTTTCAACTTTCTCCAATACAAGATAGGCTTGAGAAATCTTTATATTTTATCATTTTAATACTGTGTCGTTATCAAAGATCAGTAGATCGTGTTTTGCAGGGTTCTCCTATTGTTTCTGAACAATTAAAAGAGTTAACGACTATTATTGTGACTAATTTAAGTCAGGATATTTCCTTATCTAAACCATTAGATCAGAAAGAAAAAGATTATATTACCTTGATCTTATCTGGCTGTTTTGAAGGCGAGGGAACTAAAGATGATGATTTCTTTGAAGTATTGGCAAAAGCAATTGTTGATGAGATGGAAACTGTTTCACTTCTTAATTTTTCCAATAAAGAAGAGTTATTACAAGGTCTAAAGCGTCATATTATTCCAGCTTATTTCCGATTGAAATATGGTTTAACTGGCGATAGTGGTTATACACAAAATATTAAAGAGCATTACAGTGATTTATTTCTATTGGTTAAAAAGGCACTACGTCCTTTGGAAGAGCAAGTAGGATTAATACCCGATAGTGAAATTTCTTATTTCGTGATTCACTTTGGAGGCTATCTTAGACAATCAGGTGATACACAATCAATGTCTTATAAAGCTTTGATACTCTGTCCAAACGGCGTTAGTTCATCCTTAGTGATTAAGGAAAAATTGCGTGGATTATTTCCTCAAATTCATTTTCATCGTGTCTCTAAAATTGAGCAGCTGAAACTGATTGACAATCAAACTTACGATATGGTCTTTTCTACTATATTTGTAGAAACAAAAAAACCTAATTATCTAGTTTCGCTGATGATGACAGCAGAGCAAGTACAACAGCTCAAAGAACTGGTTATTTCAGATTTTCCCAAAGCTTGCCTTGACGATTTCCAACTTGATCAATTAATAGCAACTATAAAAAAATACGCTCATGTTCATTGTGAAGAGGAATTAAAATTGGCTTTGAGGACAATGGTAAAACAAGATATATTTAGAAAGGATGTGAGGCCCTTGTTGCACCAACTTATAACAGAGGAAACTTATCAGACAAGTTCTGAACAACTGAATTGGAAAGAGGCAATTCGTTTAGCGGCAAAACCCTTGTTAACTTCTGGAAAAATTACGGAAAGTTACCCAGAAGCTATGATTGAAAAGGTCGAAGAGTTTGGTCCTTTTATCAATCTTGGTAAAGGTATTGCTATTCCACATGCCAGACCAGAAGATGGGGTAAACTCTGTCGGTATGTCAATGCTTGTTTTGGAACAGCCTATTTATTTATTGGATGACCCCAAACAGGGAATTTATCTCTTATTATGCATAGCAGCTATTGATAATGAAACGCATTTGAAAGCTCTATCGCATTTGACAACAATACTTCGTGATAATAATAATGTTAAAGCTTTGTTAGCTTCACGTAGGTATCAAGATATTGAAATGATTATAAAACAGGAGGATTAAAGATGTTAAGAATTGGAACAGCATGTGGATCAGGTCTAGGTTCAAGTTTTATGGTACAAATGAATATTGAGTCTATTTTGAAGGATTTGGGGGTTTCTGATGTTGAAGTTGAACATTATGATTTAGGTGGAGCAGATCCAAGCGCAGCAGATGTTTGGATTGTTGGTCGTGATTTGGAGGATTCAGCTGGTCACCTGGGGGATGTTCGTATTTTAAACAGTATCATTGATATGGATGAATTGAGAGAATTAGTGACAGGTATTTGCCAAGAAAAAGGCTTAATCTAGGAGGTTGATGCCATGAAAGGTCTATTGGATTTTTTAGTTAATATTGCCAGCACGCCAGCTATTTTAGTCGCCTTGATAGCCATTATCGGTTTAGTACTGCAGAAAAAAGGCGTTCCTGATATTGTAAAAGGTGGAATAAAAACATTTGTTGGCTTCTTAGTGGTTTCTGGAGGTGCAGGGATAGTCCAAAATTCCTTGAATCCATTTGGAAAAATGTTTGAACATGCTTTTCATTTGGTGGGGGTAGTTCCTAATAATGAAGCCATTGTAGCAGTAGCTCTTACGAAGTATGGCTCAGCAACTGCTTTGATTATGTTAGCGGGAATGATTTTTAATATTTTAATTGCTCGTTTTACAAAATTTAAATACATTTTTCTGACAGGACATCATACATTGTATATGGCTTGTATGATTGCTGTTATTTTTGCCGTAGCAGGCTTTACTTCGTTCTCGCTCATCCTTTTTGGAGGTCTAGCGTTAGGGATTATTATGAGCGTATCTCCTGCATTTGTGCAAAAATACATGATTCAACTGACAGGTAATGATAAGGTGGCACTTGGGCACTTTGGTTCTTTAGGCTATTGGTTGAGTGGATTTATTGGTGGAATTGTTGGAGATAAATCAAAATCAACAGAAGATATTAAATTTCCAAAGAGTTTATCATTTTTACGTGACAGTACCGTAAGTATTACTATCTCAATGGCAATTATTTACCTTATCGTTGCAGTGTTTGCTGGTGAGGCTTATATTGCAAAAGAAATAAGTAACGGTGTCAATGGTCTTGTTTATGCCCTCCAACTAGCTGGGCAATTTGCGGCAGGTGTATTCGTTATTTTAGCAGGTGTACGCCTTATCCTAGGTGAAATTGTACCAGCCTTTAAGGGAATCTCAGAAAAATTGGTTCCAAATTCAAAACCAGCCTTGGATTGTCCAATTGTTTACCCTTATGCACCTAATGCAGTATTGATTGGTTTTATCTCAAGTTTTGTTGGTGGATTGGTTAGTATGATAGTTATGATTGTGACTGGCACCACTGTCATTTTACCAGGGGTCGTTCCTCATTTCTTCTGTGGGGCAACGGCAGGTGTTATCGGTAATGCTTCTGGTGGTGTGAGAGGAGCGACTATTGGTGCATTTGTTCAAGGTATCCTCATCAGTTTCTTGCCGATTTTCTTAATGCCTGTACTAGGTGGACTTGGTTTCAAAGGGTCAACATTCTCAGATGCTGATTTTGGTTTGACCGGTATCATTCTTGGCGCTCTTAATCATGTCGGCGGTGCGATAGCTATTGTTATTGGTATTGTAGTTATCTTAATTGGACTTTTTGGCATTTCATTTGTTGGAAAATCAACCCATAAGGAAGGTTAATAATGACATCACCAGAAGAAAGATATTCATCTCTAAGACGATTTGCAACGGAGATTCGTTTAAATACTCTAGAAACGCTAAACCATTTAGGATTCGGTCACTATGGGGGTAGTTTATCAATTGTTGAGACTTTGGCTGTTTTGTACGGTGATATTATGGATATAGACCCTGAAAAATTCAAAGAAAGTGATCGGGATTATATGGTCTTATCAAAAGGACATGCTGGTCCAGCCTTGTATAGTACACTCTATCTAAAAGGTTTTTTTGATAAAACATTCCTTCATTCGCTCAATACAAACGGTACCAAACTACCTTCGCATCCTGACCGCAATTTAACTCCTGGTATAGATGTAACGACAGGCTCGTTAGGTCAAGGCATTAGTATTGCAACGGGAATTGCTTATGCTCAAAAGATTGAGAATTCAAGCTATTATACTTATACTATTGTAGGTGATGGTGAATTAAATGAAGGACAATGTTGGGAGGCTATACAATTTGCTGCGCATCATCAACTGCACCATTTAATTGTTTTTGTAGATGATAATAAAAAACAATTAGATGGTTTGACAGCTGATATTTGTAATCCTGGAGACTTTGTTGCTAAATTTGAAGCTTTTGGATTTGATGCAGTACGTGTAAAAGGAGATGACATTGAGGCAATTGACAAAGCTATTAAAACTTTTCAAGATTCAAATAGTGTCAGACCAAAATGCATTGTTTTAGATAGTATCAAGGGACAAGGTGTGAAAGAGTTGGAGGAGTTAGCTTCTAATCATCATTTACGACCAGATTTACAACAAAAAACAATGTTAGATCGAGCGGTGATAAGCTTGAGAGAAAGTTTGGAGGTAGTAGAATGAGATGTTCAACCAAAGAAATGAGGCTTGTCTATCGTGATTTCCTCCTTCAAGCTAATCAAGAAAATAAACAAATTACCGTTTTAGAAGCCGATTTGTCGAGTTCAATGTCAACAAATGCACTGGCATCAGAATTTGGAAAACGTTATATTAATCTAGGTATTATGGAGGCTGAGATGGTAGGCCTTGCAGCAGGGCTAGCCATTAAAGGTTACAAACCATACCTTCATACTTTTGGTCCTTTCGCGTCAAGGCGTGTCTTTGATCAAGTATTCTTATCGTTAGGTTACTCACAATTATCAGCTACGATTATTGGCTCAGATGCAGGAGTTAGCGCAGAAATGAATGGCGGAACTCATATGCCTTTTGAAGAGTTAGGTCTACTAAGGTTAATTCCCAAAGCGACTATTTTTGAGGTTAGTGATGATATTCAGTTTGAAGCAATTTTAAAACAAACATTAAGTATTGATGGCCTAAAATACATTAGAACTATTCGTAAGGCCCCCACTGCAGTTTATGAGGGACGCGAAGATTTTTCAAAAGGTTTTATACAATTACGCCAGGGAAAAGATATTACTCTTGTAGCAAGTGGTATTATGGTTTCTAGAGCGATAGAAGCAGCCGACTACCTCAAAGAAATGGGGATTGAGGCCTCAGTTATCGACCTTTTTAAAATTAAGCCCCTTCCAGAAGAACTGAAACCATTACTGATAGATCAATCCATTGTAACTATTGAGAATCATAACCGTATTGGCGGTATCGGCAGTGCATTATGCGAATGGCTTAGTATGGAGAAAGACACTACTGTTAGTCGTATGGGTATTGATGAGCGATTTGGTCAGGTAGGTCAGATGGAATATTTATTAGAGGAGTATGGACTCGCTGTTAAAGATATAGTAGAGCATTGCAAATCAATTTATAAATCATAACAAAAAGGCAACTTCAAAGTTGCCTTTTTGTTATTTTCTGAAATTTTTAAGTTTTGTATAAGTATCTTGTGGTATTTTATCCTTACTAAAAATAAAGGGGTGGTCGTTATGCGAGCTTGGAAAGGTATTGTTTTAATTTTATCTAGCATAGCGGTGACACTAGTAGCATGACAAAATGCCGGATTAAGTGAATTTGTTGTACCAGGATTAGCTTTGACAAGTTTATCGCTAACGTTCCTCTTATCAACCAAATTTAGGATACTTGAAAGTTACTTTCAAGGTATTGAAAATATGTATTTTTACCACAAGGTAATGGCTGTATTTTCAATGATTTTGCTTCTATTGCACAAAATTGGTCTTGGACAAGGCGGACATGGAAGTGAGTTTGCAAAGACTATTGGCAGTGCGGGATTATATCTTTTTCTAAGTATTGTTTTTGTAGCTTATTTCGGAAATTTTTTAAAGTATGAAATTTGGCGTTTTATTCATCGCTTTGTTTATTTAGCCTATATTTTGGGATTGGTACATACTTTTATGATTTTAGGAGATAGGATACTAGGAAATACTTTACTCAGTTTAATCGTATTAGGTTATGCTGTCATTGGGGTTATATCTGGATTTTATATTATTTTCCTATATTCTAGAATGCGTTTTCGTCGTGTAGGGTACGTTCAAAAGGTTACTCATCTTAACCATGATACAACTGAGATTGAAATAGCAATGAAGCGTCCTTATCGATATGACTATGGATAATTTACTTTTTTAAAAATTTATCAAGCTGGCTTTGAATCAGCAGCTCATCCTTTCTCGATATCGGGTGGTCATGATAGAGTGATATTTTTAACTGTTAAAGCTTCAGGAGATTATACGAAATCCATTTACAAACAGCTAAAAGTTGGGACAAAAATAGCCTTAGATAGAGCTTATGGTCGTATGTTATTTGATAGAGACAAGAAAGAACAGGTTTGGATTGCAGGAGGCATCGGCATCACTCCCTTCATTTCATTTATTAGAGAAAATAGTATTTTGACTAAGAGAGTTGACTTCTTTTATACCTTTTCAAATCAAGACAATTTGATTTATCAAGATATGTTAGAATCCTATGCTAAAGCCAATCCTAATTTTAAACTTCACTTAAATAATAGTAGCCTCCAAGGAAGACTTGATTTTAGTCAGTCTGTTTTTGAAGGACAACCAACAATATTTATGTGTGGGCCAACTAGTATGACATCTACTTATGCTAAGGTCTTTCGGCAAAAAGATGCAAAGTCTCGTTTAGTCTATGAAGGATTTTCCTTTAGAGACAGTTGGTTATCTATATTTCTATTAAAAACTTTTGACAAAGTTTATTCTAATTTGATAAAATAAGAGGGTCTATAAGACAAACCAACTTTTTCTTGGTTTTAGGAGTGCCAATCCTAAGACTCGGATGAAGCAATAAAAGGAGAATATATTATGGCAATCTCAAAAGAGAAAAAAAATGAAATCATTGCTCAATATGCACGTCACGAAGGTGATACAGGATCAGTTGAAGTTCAAGTAGCAGTTCTTACTTGGGAAATCAACCACCTTAACGACCACATCAAACAACACAAAAAAGACCACGCTACTTACCGTGGATTGATGAAAAAAATTGGTCACCGTCGTAACTTATTAGCATACCTACGTCGTACAGATGTTAACCGTTACCGTGAATTGATTCAATCACTTGGACTTCGTCGTTAATAGACAACAGAGTCAAGTAAAAACACTAGAAAATTTTCTAGTGTTTTTGTTTTAAACGTACTATGAACGTAAGTACTTTGAGGGGGTCAACACTAAGAAAGTGTTTTAACCTCTGAAGAGAGTTATTAAGCAAGCTAAGATTAACCCTAGAAATTTATTTTAATCATTGTAACAAGGTCTGATTGCTAGTATTAATAATCAGACTTTTTACGTTTACATTAATGAATGATAATACAGCTTCCTCCACGGATTTTCGCTACTCAATTTTATAGAATTATGTTAGAATAAAGCTTATACGTGGTTTTATGCAAAGTTGAGTTTAGAACAGCTAGATTGAACTTTGTAGGAAACGCGTAAACAAAAAAATATGGAGAATAATATGTCAAAACAAGTCTTTGAAATGATTTTTGCTGGTAAAAAATTAGTTGTTGAAACTGGGCAAGTGGCTAAACAAGCAAATGGATCAGTTGTCGTTCGTTATGGAGATTCTACTGTACTCACAGCAGCAGTTATGTCTAAGAAAATGTCAACAGGTGATTTTTTCCCACTTCAAGTCAATTACGAAGAAAAAATGTATGCTGCTGGGAAATTTCCGGGTGGCTTTAACAAACGTGAAGGGCGTCCAAGTACGGATGCTACCTTAACAGCACGTCTTATTGATAGACCAATCCGTCCGATGTTTGCTGAGGGATTTCGTAACGAAGTACAGGTCATCAATACTGTTCTTTCATTTGATGAAAATGCTAGCGCACCAATGGCTGCTATGTTTGGTTCATCATTAGCATTATCGATTTCCGATATTCCTTTCAATGGGCCAATTGCTGGAGTTCAAGTTGCTTATGTTGATGGTAATTTTATTATTAATCCGACAGCACAAGAACAAGAGGCTTCTGCGTTAGAATTAACGGTTGCAGGTACTAAAGAAGCGATTAACATGGTTGAATCTGGAGCGAAAGAACTTTCAGAAGAAATCATGCTAGAGGCTCTTCTTAAAGGACATGAGGCTGTCTGTGAATTAATCGCCTTCCAAGAAGAGATTGTTACTGCTATTGGTAAAGAAAAAGCCGAGGTAGAACTTCTTCAAGTTGATCCAGAACTTCAAGCAGAAATTATTGCTACTCATAACATAGCTTTACAGGCTGCAGTACAAGTTGAAGAGAAAAAGGCTAGAGAAGCAGCTACAGAAGCAGTTAAAGAAGTAGTTATAGGTGAATATGAGGCGCGTTACGCTGAACATGAAGAATATGATCGCATTATGCGTGATGTTGCTGAAATTTTAGAACAAATGGAACATGCAGAAGTTCGTCGCCTCATTACAGAAGATAAGGTTCGTCCTGATGGACGTCGTGTGGATGAGATTCGTCCATTAGACGCAGAGATTGATTTTTTACCACAAGTTCATGGATCAGGTCTCTTTACACGAGGACAAACCCAAGCATTATCAGTATTAACGTTAGCACCTATGGGTGAAGCACAAATCATTGATGGGCTAACACCAGAGTATAAGAAACGCTTTATGCACCACTATAACTTCCCACAATATTCAGTTGGTGAGACGGGACGTTATGGAGCTGCAGGGCGTCGTGAAATTGGTCACGGTGCTTTAGGAGAGCGTGCATTAGAACAAGTCCTTCCAAGCTTGGAGGAGTTTCCGTATGCTATCCGACTAGTTGCAGAAGTTCTGGAATCAAACGGTTCATCATCTCAGGCTTCTATATGTGCTGGAACGCTTGCTCTTATGGCAGGTGGTGTGCCTATAAAAGCTCCGGTTGCTGGTATTGCCATGGGGCTCATATCAGATGGAACAAACTACACAGTCCTTACTGATATTCAAGGATTAGAAGACCATTTTGGCGATATGGACTTTAAGGTTGCGGGTACACGTGAAGGGATTACGGCACTTCAAATGGATATTAAAATTGAAGGTATTACCCCTCAGATTTTGGAAGAAGCTCTTGCGCAAGCTAAAAAAGCACGCTTTGAAATTCTTGATGTCCTTCATGGAGCCATCGCAGAGCCACGTCCACAATTAGCACCAACGGCACCTAAGATTGATATGATAAAAATCGATGTTGATAAGATTAAAGTTGTCATCGGTAAAGGTGGCGAAACTATCGATAAAATCATCGCTGAAACAGGTGTTAAGATTGATATTGATGAAGAAGGAAATGTATCTATCTTCTCTAGTGATCAGGCTGCCATTGATCGTACGAAAGACATTATTGCAAGTTTAGTACGTGAAGCAAAAGTGGGAGAAGTTTACCATGCTAAAGTAGTTCGTATCGAGAAATTCGGTGCCTTTGTCAACCTCTTTGATAAAACAGATGCATTGGTACATATTTCAGAAATTGCATGGACACGTACAGCAAATGTAGCTGATGTTCTTGAAATTGGTGAAGAAGTTGATGTGAAAGTCATCAAAATTGATGATAAAGGGCGAGTTGATGCCTCTATGAAAGCATTATTACCACGTCCTCCAAAAGCTGACAATCCTAAAAAGGAATCTTAATATGACAAGTACAAACGAGTTAGACATTAGATTGCGTGCTTTTATCAATGCACCGGATAATTTTTTAGATAGCATAGGTCTTGTGAATGCCTTGCACCACTCTACGGTTTGGGCAAGCAAGGAACCCTATGCTATTCAAGTAGATGGTCAAGAAGTTGTTCCTGTTTTTACGGATATTACTGATCTTAATCATTTCAAAGAGGAGCAAGAAAGTGCTCGAGATATGTTTTGGGAGAGTCGTCGTAGTTTAGACGTTCTTGATGAAGCTATTTCACATGGCTTAGCAGGATTGGTCTATAATTTAAAAAAAGAAGGCGATTTTGGGAACTCGACTATTTTCTACTGTGAAGATATGGTGCAATTTATGAACAATTACACCACAATCTTAAATCAGTTGTTAAATGAAGATAACATTGTTGCCGATATCATGGATAAAACCTACTTGGTACCTGCCTTTGTCCATCCACGTGAAGAAGGTAGTTTTGACCGTCTTTTCCCTACAATGTCTACCCCCGAAGGAAAAAGTTATGTTCCAGTATTCTCAAACCTTTTAAGTTTTGAAAAATGGTATAACCATAATGATTTTGGTGGTGCTTTTAGGAAAGCACAAGGAGTAATTTTAGCCTGGACGATTGACGATATTTATAAACCGCGTAATGGAGAAAATGAGATTGATGATACCTTTGGAGTAGCCATCAATCCATTTGATGAACAACAAGTTTTAGTTGATTGGTCTGATGTAGAAAACGATTGAGGATAACTATGGGGTGGTGGAAAGAAAGTATAGCTATTGTCAAAGAACAAGATCCAGCTGCTCGTAGTTCTCTAGAAGTTATTTTAACTTATCCAGGAATAAAAGCTCTTGCAGCTCATAGGCTATCTCATTTTTTATGGAATCATAATTTTAAATTGTTAGCACGTATGCACAGTCAATTTTGGCGTTTCTGGACACAAATTGAAATTCATCCCGGAGCGACGATTTCGGAAGGGGTTTTTATTGACCACGGTTCAGGATTGGTCATTGGAGAAACTGCTATTGTAGAGAAAGGTGCTATGCTATACCATGGGGTTACATTGGGTGGCACAGGTAAAGACAAAGGCAAACGACACCCAACCATACGTAAAGGTGCGCTAATTTCAGCACATTCTCAAATCATCGGTCCAATTGAGGTTGGAGAAAATGCTAAAGTTGGTGCTGCAGCAGTTGTCCTTGCAGATGTGCCAGCAGACGTAACAGTAGTTGGTGTTCCAGCTAAAGTTGTCCGTGTCCATGGTCAAAAGGATGATCTTCAAATCCGAAGTATTGAACATGATCGAGAAGAAAGTTATTATTCGTCCAAACTTTAGGAGGTATTTGTGAAGGATTATGTAACAACTCAAATATTATCAATCTTAGGTATACTAGCAGCAGCTTGTTTAAGCTATTTAAAGTTTGCACAAGGTAACCCTCTCTTAGGAATTATTTGGGCTGCTTTTGTTTTAATGTATGTTGTTCGTTTGTATAAAGCTTATCAAAAACAGAAAAAGGAAAAACCATGATAAAAATTTACGACACTATGACTCGCAGTTTACAAGATTTTATACCTCTCAATGAAGGTAAAGTCAACATGTACGTCTGTGGGCCAACGGTTTATAACTATATACATATCGGGAATGCCCGCAGTGTAGTAGCTTTTGATACTATTCGTCGTTATTTTGAGTATTGTGGTTACCAAGTCAATTATATTTCTAACTTTACTGATGTTGATGATAAAATTATAAAAGGTGCAGCTGAAGCAGGTATGGATACAAAATCCTTTTCAGATAAGTTTATTTCAGCATTTATGGAAGATGTTGCTGCATTAGGTGTCAAACCTGCTACAAAAAATCCTCGAGTTATTGACTATATGGATGAGATTATTGATTTTGTTAAAGTTTTAGTTGATAAGGAATTTGCCTATGAAGCTAATGGAGATGTTTATTTTAGAGTAAGTAAATCACATCATTATGCAAAATTAGCCAATAAAACTTTGGAAGATTTAGAGATTGGTGCAAGTGGTCGTGTTGATGGTGAAGGAGAGATTAAAGAGAATCCTTTAGATTTTGCACTTTGGAAATCAGCTAAATCTGGGGAAGTCTCATGGGAAAGTCCTTGGGGGAAAGGGCGCCCAGGGTGGCATATTGAATGTTCTGTTATGGCAACTGAGATCCTTGGTGATACTATTGATATCCATGGTGGAGGAGCTGATTTAGAATTTCCACATCACACGAATGAGATTGCACAATCTGAAGCTAAAACAGGTAAGACCTTTGCAAATTACTGGATGCATAATGGTTTTGTTAACGTTGATAACGAGAAAATGTCTAAATCTCTTGGTAACTTTATTACTGTTCACGATATGTTGAAGAGCGTTGACGGACAAGTAATACGTTTTTTCTTAGCGACACAACAGTATCGTAAACCCGTAAATTTCACTGAAAAGGCCGTTCATGATGCGGAAGTTAACCTTAAATATTTAAAAAATACTTTCAATTTACCAATCCAAGAGAATGCTAATGATGAAGAATTAGAGCAATTTGTGAAAGCATTTCAAGAAGCGATGGATGATGATTTTAATACAGCAAACGGTATTACTGTTATCTTTGAAATGGCAAAATGGATTAACTCAGGACACTATACTTCAAAAGTTAAGGAAACCCTTGCTGAATTATTAGAAATTTTTGGTATTGTATTCCAAGAGGAAGTTCTTGATGCTGATATTGAATCTTTAATAGAACAACGCCAAGAAGCACGAGCTAATCGTGATTTTGCAACTGCTGATCGTATTAGAGATGAATTAGCAAAACAAGGAATTAAATTGTTAGATACTAAGGATGGCGTGAGGTGGACTCGTGATTGATGTTCGTTTGATTAATGGTATTGCTTTAGCTTTTGAAGGAGATGCAGTTTATTCTTTGTATATCCGACGCCATTTAATTATGCAGGGTTTTACCAAACCTAATCAGTTACATCGGAAAGCAACGCAATATGTTTCTGCTAATGCCCAAGCATTGTTAATTAATACCATGTTAGAAGAAAATATTTTAACTGATGAAGAGCAGTTAATTTATAAACGAGGACGTAATGCGAATAGTCATACAAAAGCTAAAAATGCTGATATTATTACCTATCGCATGTCTACAGGTTTTGAGGCTCTTATGGGGTACTTGGATATGACTGGTCAGATAAAGCGCTTGGAAACTCTAATACAGTGGTGTATTGAAACCATTGAAAAATAAACAAAAAGAGAGGCTATATCCTCTCTTTTTTATAGAGACATTAGGATTTGTTGGTAAAATATTGCTATAAAAAGCTTTATGCTATAGCATTCATGATATAATATGACTATGAAAGATAAACAATTTAAAGAAGAATCAAGTGACCTTGTCTATGGCTTACATGCTGTGACAGAGAGTTTAAGAGCTAATACTGGTAATAAATTATACTTACAAGATGACTTAAGAGGAAAGAACGTTGATAAAGTCAAAGCACTAGCGACTGAAAAAAAAGTATCCATTTCCTGGACTCCTAAAAAAACCTTATCAGACATGACAAATGGTGGAGTTCACCAAGGATTCGTTCTAAAAGTTTCGGAATTTGCCTATGCGGATTTATCAGAGATAATGACAAAGGCAGAGAATGAAGAAAATCCTCTAATTTTAATCCTTGATGGTCTGACCGACCCTCATAACCTAGGTTCTATTCTACGCACAGCTGATGCAACCAATGTAACAGGTATTATCATCCCCAAACATCGTTCTGTTGGAGTGACCCCAGTGGTTTCAAAGACATCTACAGGAGCTGTTGAACATGTTCCTATCGCAAGGGTAACTAATCTCAGTCAAACTTTGGATACTTTAAAAGATAAGGACTTCTGGATATTTGGTACTGATATGAATGGGACACCATCGCATAAGTGGAATACCAAAGGTAAATTAGCCCTAGTTATTGGTAATGAAGGAAAAGGTATTTCTCATAATATCAAAAAGCAAGTAGATGAAATGATTACAATTCCTATGAATGGTCATGTTCAGAGTTTAAATGCCAGTGTCGCAGCGGCTATTTTGATGTATGAAGTATTTAGAAACCGCCTATGAAAAAACATTCTATCTTACTCGTTGATGGCTACAATATGATTGCTTTTTGGAAAGATACTCGACAGCTTTTTAAAAGCAATCGTTTAGAAGAAGCAAGGGAAGTATTACTTAGCAAGCTAAATCATTACGCACATTTCGAACACATTGATATTATTTGTGTATTTGATGCCCAGTATGTTCCTGGTGTACGTCAACGTTATGACCAATACAAAATATCCGTTATCTTTACTGAGGAGGACGAAACTGCGGATAGCTATATTGAACGAGCAGCGGCAGAACTTAATCAATCTGTGTTAAATTTAGTCTCCGTTGCTACCAGTGATTTAAATGAACAATGGACTATATTTTCTCAGGGTGCTTTACGTGTCTCGGCTAGAGAATTGGAACAGCGTGTAGCGACAGTAAAATCAGATTTGGATAAGATGTCCAGTCAAATCGATTTGAGTACGCCAAAGTTAAGGCCGTGGAATGATGAACAACTAGGAAAACTCAAGGATTTTTTAGATGGTATGTAAAACCTAACACTTTATTAGCCAGCCAACAATTTTTTTGATATAATATTGGAACTACTTTGATTATCAAATAAAAATAATAGATTGAGGTAACAATGACTTTTAAAATACTAACGGATTCGACATCGGATTTAGATGAAAAGTGGGCTCAAGAGCACAATGTCGATATTATAGGTTTAACCATTGAACTTGATGGAAAGACTTATGAGACAGTCGGAGACGAAAAAATTACTAGTGACTTCTTGTTGGAGCGTATGCAAGAGGGAGCAAAGCCTACAACAAGCCAAATTAACGTTGGTCAGTTTGAAGAAGTTTTTTCAACCTATGCAGAAAATGACCATTCCTTGTTATATTTAGCGCTATCTTCACATTTATCAGGAACTTACCAGAGTGCAACTATTGCGCGTGAGATGGTCTTAGACAAATATCCTGATGCTCAAATTGAGATTGTGGATACAATGGCAGCTTCATGTGGTGAGGGTGTCTTAGCAATGTTAGCAACTAAAGAGCGACAAGAAGGTAAGTCTTTAGAAGAAGTGAAACAAAAAATTGAATCACTTCTCCCTAAATTAAACACATACTTTTTAGTTGACGATCTCAACCATTTAATGCGTAGTGGTCGCTTATCAAAAGGTGCAGCTATCATTGGAAGTGTTGCTAAGATTAAACCATTACTTAAGTTAGATAGTGAGGGTAAATTAGTACCATTTGCCAAGACAAGGGGCCGTAAAAAAGGTATTAAAGAGATTGTGACTCAGGCAACAAAAACACTATCTTATAGCACTTTAATTATTGCCTATAGTGGAGAGAAAGATTCAGCTCAAGTTATGAAAGAACAGTTATTAGCAGATGAGCGTATTGAAGAAGTTATTATTCGTCCATTAGGGCCAGTCATTTCAGCTCATGTGGGCTCAGGTGCTTTAGCTCTATTCTCTTTAGGGGAAGAAAACCGATAACAAATCAAAGGGCATAACAGTACGTTATGTTCTTTTAGTATACATTTTATAAAATGTATTTTATATGATGCTATGAAACTATAAAATAGTAGGAGACCTATTATGAAAAATAAAATAAGAACTATCCTCAATATGATGAACGACAACAACAATTGGTTTTACAAAGTTATCAAAAATGTTTTTAGACGATGGTTTTTATCTCATGGCTTGAAAGTGTTTTTGGAAAGCTAATAAGGGGGAGTGTGTCACCTGATTTTATAATAATATTAACTTTATTTAGTGGTATTTCTATTTTGTTACGACTTCTAATCTAAAAAGCGTCTCTCCGTTTGTTGATGAAAGTTTTTGGAAAATGTTTTTGTTGCTGGCGCATTTGCCCTCATAGGAATAACTATTTTATTGATGCTTTTACTAGGAAGGTTGATATTGCTACTTATTTTTCAAGGGGAGATGATGCAATTTTAGCAGTTATAGGAATATCATTGATAGCTATGGGAATTTCAGTGTACTACCATAAGTATAAGGACAGATAGTAATATGAAAAATTTACGCTTAAAGACAGCTAGAGCTAGTATGGATTTATTACAACAGTCTCTAGCTGAAAAGGTCGGTGTATCATGTCAGACAATAGCCGCCATTGAAAAAGGAGACTATAATTAAGCGATTAAATTGTGTCAAGCTTTGAATAAAACTGTAGATGATTTATTTTGGGATGAAAATTGATAAAATAAAAGAAATAACTTGACGAATGCTACCTTATTTTGATATGATTATAAGCGGTATTGTTTACCCCATTTGTAAGGCCCCGGAACCTTTCAAATACTCTCGTGGACCGGAACATCCACACCTGTAAACAAAAACGAATTCGTATAGGAGAAATCATGAACAAAACAACTTTCATGGCTAAACCAGGCCAAGTTGAACGCAAATGGTACGTTGTTGACGCAACAGATGTACCTCTTGGACGTCTTTCTGCAGTAGTTGCTAGCGTACTTCGCGGAAAAAACAAACCAACTTTCACACCACACACTGATACAGGTGACTTTGTGATTGTTATCAATGCTGAAAAAGTTAAATTAACTGGTAAAAAAGCATCAGATAAAATCTACTACACTCACTCAATGTATCCAGGTGGTTTGAAACAAATCTCAGCAGGTGAACTTCGTTCTAAAAATGCTGTTCGTTTGATTGAAAAATCAGTTAAAGGCATGCTTCCACATAACACTCTTGGACGTGCACAAGGTATGAAATTGAAAGTATTTGTTGGCGGTGAGCATACACATGCTGCACAACAACCAGAAGTACTTGATATCTCAGGACTTATCTAAGAGGAAAGGAGCATTATATAATGGCACAAGCACAATATGCAGGTACTGGTCGCCGTAAAAACGCTGTTGCACGCGTTCGTTTGGTTCCAGGTACTGGTAAAATTACAATCAATAAAAAAGATGTAGAAGAGTACATCCCACACGCAGACCTTCGTCTTGTTATCAACCAACCTTTCGCAGTTACTTCAACTCAAGGTTCATACGATGTTTTTGTTAACGTTGTAGGTGGTGGATATGCAGGTCAATCAGGTGCGATCCGTCATGGTATCTCACGTGCACTTTTAGAAGTTGACCCAGATTTCCGCGATTCATTGAAACGTGCTGGACTTCTTACACGTGACGCACGTATGGTTGAACGTAAAAAACCAGGTCTTAAAAAAGCCCGCAAGGCATCACAATTCTCAAAACGTTAATATTCAGTTATATCAACGTTTCAGAGCACTTTGCGAAGTTTTCGCAAGGTGCTTTTTTGATGAAAAAAGTGCTTTGGTAATCCTTTTGGTAATCTTTCGAGACTTGGTTTTTGGTCAATATGAGGCTGAGCAATAAATCTAGTTCATTTAGCCTTATTAAGATACTCTGCAAATTTTGTAATTGACTGTTTTTCACCAGCTTTTGTAGTATGGCTATAAGTGTCTAAAGTCATCTGGCTGCTTGCATGGCCTAAGCGTTTAGCAGTATTGACTGGGTCAATTCCCATTTCAATCATCAAGGTTGCGTGAGTGTGTCTAAACCCATGTGGGCTAATCTTTTTAAGATTATGCTTACGTATAATACGTTTTAGAATATTGTTGATATAGTCAGCGTGTAAGGGTTCTACCTCACCATCTCGGTTGTAGTATGTAAACATAAATTCTTTGTCGAGAGAAAGAGGCTGTACTGATAATTGCCACTTTTCTCTGCTAGTTTCCTGTTTCCATTTGTTGAGGATAGAACAGGTTTCATCATCAAGATAGATAGAGCGCACAGAGAATATATTTTTAGTTCCTTTTTCAATGGCATGGCCATCTATTCTTCCTAAACTTTTGCTAACTGTTAATAGTTGATTCTCAGAATCAAAATCTTCCCATTTAAGGGCGTAGAGCTCTCCTTTTCGTAACCCGCTGTATGCTAGTAATCGAAATAGTGCATAATGTTTATAAGGTTCATTTTCTAAAATGATTGTCAAAAAATGATGCAACTCGTCAACTGTCCAATAGTTCTCACTGACAGTTTTTTTGAGTTTAGGCATAATAACCTTGCTCATGGGATTTCGTTCAATATAATTCATATTAATGGCAAATTCAAATATTTTAGAAGTATAAGATTTGATTTGCTTCATGTTTTTGAATGTCTTGGCTTTGTCAGTGATGAAGGTTTGACAGTCTAAAGGACTGATTTTTGAAATTTTCTTTTCTCCAAAAACAGGAAGAATATGTAGGCGATAGAGGTCGGCAGTTTTGACTGCAGTAGTTGCTTCAACAGTATCTTTATAAGCTTCATACCACCTTTGATAAAGCTCTTGGTAAGTGTAGGTTGTTTGAGCAGTAATATGGACAAAAGTTCCACTATTCAACTGATGATTAACAGCAGTTTCATGAGCTTTGGCAGCTTTACGCGTCTTGAACCCTCGTTTAGTATAATATTTTTTCTTACCGTAGTCGTTTAGACCAAGGTAAACTTTAACAAAATAGGTGATTCCTTTTGTAGATTGGTACTTGTGTACAGACATAACAGTTCTCCGTTTCTAAGTTTTCGGAGCTTATGTATTTGAGAACTGTTAGTTTATTTTTTATGTCGATCTTCTTGTCTAATTCGGTATTCTTCGGTCTGAATCCAGGTTTGCCAAATTTCTGATTCTCGTTTTAAACTATTCATGTGTTTGGTGAAGGTTTTCATGAATTCTTCTTCATTATTAACCAAATAGCGAGCTAAAATGCGCCTAAAATCGTCTGAGAAGCCGTCATTTAAGGGCATAGACAGATGGATTTCTCCTAGTTCAATTCCTTTCTTCAGCTTTTCCATATCGCTTTTAAAAGGTGTTACAGAACTAATCTCGGAAATTTTAAAACTGTCCGTAATAATGTTCATAGTTGATGGTGCTTGTTTGTTATCATCAAGTCCTAAGATGTAAGCCATGGATACGCCGAAATAGTCAGCTAATTTTTGAGCATTTCCTTTTTTCGGTTGACGAATGCCTTGATTGTATCCTGATAAGGTTGGATAAGCGATATTTGTAGCAGAACTAATCTCAGTCAGTTTTTTGCCGCTCTCTTCTATCAGTTTTGCAATATGATTGGTCATAAATACCTCCTTGAGAGTATTATAACACATTTAATTCTTTTTGAATAAAAATAGTTGATAAAAATTCTAAAAGAATATATAATTCAAAATGAATAACAAACAAATTCGGAGTTTATTTAATTGAGAAATGGAAACGAGGTAATAATATGTCTGAAGAAGCGACTTTAGTTGTTCAACTTCCCAAAGTTTTGGAAAAACAGTTAAGGGCACATTATGATGAAATGGTCTCTACAGCTATTGAAAGAGCGCTAGAAGATAAAGAACTATACAAACCTATGGTTCGGATGGCAGCTCTTTCTAGGTGGCTTGATGTATCAACGACAACCCTTCAAAAATGGACACGAGAAGGAATGCCTACAATGGTCATTGATGGGGTGACTCTGTACGATAAACGAGCGGTTACACGTTGGTTGAAGCAATATGAAAGATGAGGTAAAGGATGGGTAATAGACGAATGTTGAGTAAAACGGTAGTGCAGACACAACGATTTTTACGCCTACCACTTGAAGCGCAGGCACTTTACTGTCACTTGGTAGTCAATGCAGATGATGATGGTATTGTTGAAGCTTTTCCTGTTATGCGAATGATCAACGCTAATGAGGACAGTTTGAATTTATTAACTCTTAAGCAGTATTTACTATTGTTAAACAATGAAATGGTTTACTTTATCAAGGATTTCTTTGAGCAGAATACCATCAAAGCAGATCGTTACATACCGAGTAGTCATCGTCAACTTCTTATAGATTATCTGAAGGATAATCAGTTGTTGGAGTGTCTAAATCTAGGACCACGCTTGATTAATTATCTTCAAAATACTCGGCTCCAAGTTGGAACCAGTCTGGATCCAGATGGGAACCGCAATATAATTAAAGATAAGATAAGTAAAGATAGGATAGGTAAAGATAAGTTAAGTCAAGATAAGATAGGATTAGATAGTGATCCAATCTCATCACGACGGACTGATGACATCTGGTTAATGGAAACGCTATGGCATCGAGAATTAACCCAACATGAAAAAGTATTACTAGACGGACTAACCGTTAATGATTCTTTATTGCAGTTAGCTATTCATAAAACAGCTGAGCTTGAGCCAAAGAAACAAAATATGAGTTATGTCAAAGGGATACTAATGAATTGGGAAGCTAGGGGTTTTATAACTGCTGACCAAGTGATAGTGTCTGAAAAAGACTACCGTCCATTAGAAATTTCAAATGTGGAAGTATCTGAAGATTTCATAGCGGCTATGGATATATGGAAAGATTAGGAGGATAACTAGTGATGACAGTATATTATCAATTAGAAAATATGTTAGTGGCTGGGTTTAAGTCACAAGATGAGTACGACCGCTATCAGGCTCTCAAGAGGGACTATGAAGGGGAGTCAGAGGACTACAGTTTTTCGATTAGAGAAATCACCAATCAGCTTGAAATCATTTGTCAGACCTCAGAGAATGATTTTCCTGATTTAGAAGAAAGAATATTAACTGACTATCTTGAACTAGTAGAGCAGTTGAAATGCTATGACACTAAACAGGCAGATAAGTATTTAAGGATGATCCGCCATGTCTGAACGTGTCAGAAATATCTTAAAGAAGTTTTATGTGACGGAATTGCAGAATGAAGTACTTAATCAACTAGTAAATGATACAGGCTTACAAACATTCTCTAATTACGCTCGTCGGATGCTTTTTAAGGAAACGTCACTCTTTATTCAATTTGATGAATCTCAGTTTGATGAATTGATTTATTCTCTAAGACGTATTCAAAATAATTTAAGGCAATTATCTAAAATTGCAGAGCAGTCTCAAGATAGTCAAGCCTACAGAGCTATGGACTATAGCAGAAGGCTAGTTTCAAATTATGAAAAGCAGTTAACTCATTACTACAAGCAGAAGAAAAGAAAATTATTATCTAAGGGAGCTTAATGGTTAAAAGGAGAATTAGAAACGTTATTAAACAAGTCTTTTTATCTGAAGAAGAAAATCAAAAACTGTTAGAGCGAATGAAGCAAGATGGTTTCTCAAACTTTTCTCTTTTTGCTAGAAAGCAATTATTAAAACCTGATTTTGAAACTTGGCTAGTTAGTTTTCCAGAATATCAGCTGCTGACTGACAGGTTACTATCTGTTGGTAGAACAATTAATGGCATCGCTAAAAGCGCAACACAGTTTGGAAAAATTTCCCAACATGATTTGATGGAATTAGGTCAGTTGATGGAGGAACTTGTAGAATTTGTAGAGAAACAAGTGAAGGAAGACAAGCAACGAATAGCTAAGAAGTGATAGTCGTTCAGTCATTTTGATAGAATAGTTTTAAATAAAACAACAAAAACGCTGATGGTGGTCAGCGTTTTTTAGCATGTAATTCTAAAAAATCCTTGTACGGACAATGTGAGGCACCGTATTAAGTACGGCAATAGCCCTAAAATGTCAAAAGGACTTTGCGAGCTCAGATAGTGTATACACACTATCGTAAAAAACAAACATCAGCAAAGGTCAGACTGACACTTTTGAGCTGATGTTTACTTTTTATTTTGGGGAGAATCCCCAAACCCCTTGAGAAATAGTTCGAGATAAGGGTTTGAAAATGGTATAATATAGAAAACAAAACGGTTCAGGAGTAGATAATGGTAAAGACAAATACAAGTGCCAATATTGGTTTTGAAAAAGAATTGTGGGATGCTGCGGATTCGCTACGAGGACATATTTCAGCAGCTGATTATCGAAAAGTTATCATTGGCTTGATTTTCTTAAAGTATGTTTCTGATTCATTTACGATTAAATATAATTATCTCCTCAAAGAAGATGAAGGTTTTGAAGAAGATCGTGATGAGTATGTTTCAGAAAATATATTTTTTGTTCCTCAAAAATCACGCTGGGATTACATTGCAGAAAATGCACATTCTCCAGAGATTGGTATTATTCTTGATGATGCCATGCGTGAGATTGAATCGGAAAATAAATCTTTGGTGGGAGTTCTGCCAAAAGTTTATGCTACTCCTGATTTGGATAAACGAGTTTTAGGGGAAGTGGTTGATATTTTTACTAATATCAACATGTTTGCTCATGGTAATGAAAAAGATTTATTGGGTCGGACTTATGAATACTGTTTGGAACAATTTGCTGCCTATGAAGGTAAGAATGGTGGGGAATTCTACACGCCAACAAGTATCGTTAAAACTATTGTTGAAATCTTAAAACCTTTTAATGGTCGTGTGTATGATCCAGCCTGTGGCTCTGGTGGTATGTTTGTGCAGTCGGAGACTTTTGTTGAAAACCATAGTGGGAACATTAACAATCTTTCCATTTACGGTCAGGAGGCAAATGCTGATACATGGAAAATGGCTAAAATCAATATGGCTATTCGTGGTATCGAACCTAACTTTGGGCCTCATCAAGCAGATACCTTTATCGATGATTTACACCCAACACTTAAGGCAGACTATATTATGGCAAATCCTCCCTTTAATTTAAAGAAGTGGGGAGCGGATAAATTAGTAGATGATGTTCGCTGGAAATATGGTACACCTCCGGATAGTAATGCCAACTATGCGTGGATACAACACATGATCCACCACTTGGCTCCTAATGGGAAAATTGGTCTTGTTTTGGCAAATGGGTCGCTGTCATCAACACAGAGTGGCGAGGGAGACATCCGAAAAGCAATTATCGAGGATGATTTAGTTGAGGGTATTGTAGCACTCCCTGCCCAACTCTTTTACAGCGTGACTATTCCAGCCTGCCTCTGGTTTATTTCTAAGAATAAAAAGCAAAAAGGAAAAACGGTCTTTATCGATGCCAGAAATCTAGGTCACATGGTTGACCGTAAACATAGAGATTTTACGGACGATGACATCCAAAAGATTGCTAAGACATTTGAAGCCTTCCAAGAAGGAACATTGGAAAATGAAAAAGGCTTTTGTGCTGTCGTTGAGACCAAGGCTATTGCTGAGCAGGACTATATCTTAACACCAGGACGTTATATTGGAATTGAAGACAAGGAAGAAGATAGCGAACCCTTTGAAGAGAAGATGGAACGCTTAACCACAGAACTGTCTGAACTGTTTAAACAGTCTCATGTCCTAGAAGAAGAAATCAAACAACGATTGGAGGAGATTGGATTTGAGATATAAGCTAGGTGAAGTTGCCAAGATAAGATATGGTAAAGACCACAAAAAATTAGATGATGGGAATATCCCAGTCTATGGTTCAGGTGGCATAATGAGATATGTAGATACCGCACTTTATGATAAAAAATCTGTTTTAATTCCACGAAAAGGTTCGTTAGGAAATTTATTCTTTGCCAATAAGCCATTTTGGACAGTAGATACTTTATTTTATACTGAGATAGACGAAAATATTTTAATGCCTGAATTTCTATTTTATAAGTTAAAAATGTTTAATCTAGCAAGTATGAATGTAGGTAGTGCAGTACCTAGCCTTACAACCGCAATTTTAAACGCCTTAGAGTTGGATATTCCCTCTTTTGAGGTACAGTCACAAATTGTAAATATATTAAAAGCTTTTGATGAAAGAATTTCTCTTAATAAA
>NZ_GL636070.1:2020822-2021476 GCF_000186445.1 Streptococcus agalactiae ATCC 13813 | reverse complement strand
CAGATAAATCATCATTTAGCTGAGCTAATCGATGCTCAATTTGCTCACTTGCTTGAAGATAATGAATTATATAAGTCGACCTTTTCAGAAATTGGTGAAATAGTGGGCGGTGGTACGCCATCTAAAAAGGTAGATGATTACTGGAATGGTGATATCCCATGGCTTTCTCCAAAAGATTTATCATTAAATCCTGCTATGTTTACAGGTAGAGGTCAAAATTCAATCACTGAGCTTGGCTATAAGAAGAGCAGCGCTAAGTTAATGCCTCGGAATTCAATACTTTTCAGTTCCCGCGCTCCAATTGGTTATATCACCATAGCAGAAAATGATATTTCAACTAACCAAGGTTTTAAGTCAATCATTCCCAAACCTGAATACCCATATACTTTCGTGTATGAACTCTTGAAACAGGAAACTCCTTCCCTCGAGAGTAGTGCTTCAGGTTCTACATTTAAAGAGGTATCTGGAACTCATTTGAAGAACCATGAGATTCGAATTCCGTCCCATTCAGCAATAATTAAGTTTCATGAGTCAGTTAAGCCACTATTCAAGACAATTAATTTGAATGAGAAAGAGATTCAAAAGCTAATCGAAGTGCGCGATCTTTTACTACCAACGCTTATGTCAGGCGAAATATCAGTCTCTGATTAAGCC
>NZ_GL636070.1:2019362-2019962 GCF_000186445.1 Streptococcus agalactiae ATCC 13813 | reverse complement strand
TGGCTTGATTTATGGAAATTTCGCCTGGTAGGAGTTTTGGCAAGAGGCAATCCCTTAACTCGGATAACTTTTGAATTTCAGCATTATTATTAAATATTAAATTAAATAGTGGTTGCACTGTTTTATGGAAGTCAACTAAAAATTGATCTTTTATTGGAAGAATAACTTTGAAGCTATCGAAATCAGATTTTGAAATATTTATATAAACTGTTCCCGAACCAAGATTAGCATAGTAATCAAAAAGGTCTTCCAAAGCGAAAAATAAATATTCATCAAAGATATTAGAAATTGGTTTTGCACTACCTGTTCCTCGACCAATAGCATATTCTTTAAATATTTTTGTTGTTAAACCAATAGTTGCTCTCACACCAAACACATATTCTCCAGGTCTAGCTATTTTTCTAGGATCAGATGTCCATTTTGAGGGTGAAATACTGTTTCTGAAGTCTGTAGCTCCATTTAATAACGGCAAACCAATCTTGTCATCATTATAAGTCTCACCCTTAGGAGATTGTCCCATCGTAATTCTAGCAATATCTGAAAGATTTTGATATTTAGTGTCATTAGACGATATTAAATTTTTATAAAGCAATCTAGCTT
>NZ_GL636070.1:2017775-2019312 GCF_000186445.1 Streptococcus agalactiae ATCC 13813 | reverse complement strand
CCGCTCACCTTATCTGTACTACAATGTAAATGAAAGGCAGGTAAGGTATGAAGGATAAAATAATCACACAAGTAGTTAGTATTATGGCAGAACAGCTGACAATGGAGCAATTAGAGCAGTTGGAGAGAGTGTTAGCGGCTAACTTGGCTAATGTTGTAATGACGGAGAATGTTTCAAAGGTTGATGAAACATCTAACCCCAAATTATTGCACCTTTTTATCTCTGCCAAGAGGATTGAGGGGTGCAGTGAAAAGTCATTAAAATACTATAAAATGGTTATTGAGAAAATGGTAGCTGAGTTGGATAAACCAATCAGGCAGATAAGCACCAGTGATTTAAGAACTTACCTTGCCAACTACCAAAAAGAACGCCAATCTAGCAAAGTAACGATTGATAACATGCGACGTATTTTTAGTAGTTTCTTTAGCTGGCTAGAAGATGAAGATTACATTTTAAAAAGCCCAGTGAGACGTATTCACAAGATTAAGACGGATAAGGTTATCAAGGAAACGCTATCGGATGAAAGTCTAGAGCTGCTTAGAGATACTTGTGACAATATTCGTGACTTAGCCATGATTGATTTGCTTGCTTCAACTGGCATGCGTGTTGGAGAGCTGGTTCGACTTAATCGTGAGGACATCAACTTTCATGAGCGTGAGTGTTTGGTGTTTGGTAAAGGAAATAGCGAGCGGATTGTTTATTTTGATGCAAGAACAAAGATACACTTAATCAATTATCTCGATAGTCGGAAAGATGACAGCTCTGCACTCTTTGTGTCATTAGCTTATCCCTACGACCGATTGATGATAGGTGGTGTTGAGACGAGATTGAGAGAGATTGGAAAACGGGCTAACCTTCAAAAAGTTCACCCACATAAATTCAGACGAACACTAGCAACAAGAGCAATAGATAAAGGCATGCCTATTGAGCAAGTCCAGCACTTGCTAGGGCATGTTAAGATAGACACAACCATGCACTATGCCATGGTCAACCAAGCGAATGTCAAAAATTCGCACCGAAAATATATAGGGTGAGGAGATTTTAATGAAATTAGGTGATGTGTGTGATAGTGTTTCTGTAACTTTTGATAAAACAAAACAACAAGTCGTACTGATTAATACATCGGATGTCTTAGAAGGTGAAGTTACTAATCACATTTTGGTAGATAATAAAGGACTAAAAGGACAATTCAAGAAAACGTTTCAAAAAAATGATATTTTATACTCAGAAATACGTCCTAAAAATAGAAGATTCGCTTACATAGATTTTGACTCTGATAACTATGTGGCTTCTACAAAACTAATGGTTATTAGGGCTAATAATAGAGTATTACCCCAATACCTTTATCAAATCTTAAAGTCAGAAAAAGTAATAAATCAATTACAATCTCTTGCAGAATCAAGAAGTGGGACTTTTCCACAAATTACTTTTTCGGAATTAGCACAGATTGATGTTTATATTCCGGAATTAAGTGAGCAAAAAGAAATAGCTGATTTTTTAAAATTATTTGACGATAAAATTGAAAATAATAAAAAGA
>NZ_GL636070.1:2008564-2016871 GCF_000186445.1 Streptococcus agalactiae ATCC 13813 | reverse complement strand
TCATCTTAACTATATTTTAAAGGATATTGAAAAATGAAAGTAAGTATTTTTGATAAGGATATTTTAAAACAGTTTTCTAATATATGTGCTACGATTACTGCAATTTTATCGGCCGTATTGATTTTTCTTGATATCCCTAATAAATGGAGGCTTACTTCTGGCGTTGTATACGTTGCATTTCTCTGTGTCATTTATATCTTTTTATGGAGAAGGGCAAATAGATTGAGACAAGTCAATATTAAAATAGGTGTTACAACCCTTATTGTAAAATCAGGCGATATTTTTGAAGAAGATGGTCTGAAAGCGATTGCTTTTAATGAATATTTTGATACGACAGTTGATGATAAAATAATTGCTAAAAAATCTTTGAACGGACAGTTTATTTTGAATCATATTGATGATGTTGCTAAATTAAATTCCGATATTGAAAGTGATGATGATTTAAAAAATAGTATTGTAGAGAAGGAAGTAAAGCGAAAGCAAGGAAAAATGACTCAATATAAGTTAGGAAGTTCCATTTTGATAAATGATGAATATATTTTAACTGCTTTTAGCCGATTTAATAAAAATAATCAAGCAGAACTGACAATTCAGGAATATGTCAATTTTCTTTTAACGTTTTGGAATGAGATTAATAGATTGTATGCTCAAAGGTCAGTTACAGTTCCAGTATTTGGCTCGGGAATAACGAGATTTAAAAATGGTTTTGAAGATATTGATATTAATGAGCTACTGCGTATCATGATTTGGACTTTCAAAGTCAGCAAAATAAAGTTTGCGTACCTTGCAAAATTAACTATTATTGTGCATAATGATTTACTCAATCAGGTAAATCTATATAAATTAAAGGAGAATGAATAATGGCTTATCGGAATAAAACTTATGTTGCTTTTGATGGTGATAATGATATGCGTTACTATCAACTAATGAAAGCTTGGAAACAAAGTGATAATACAGCGTTTAATTTCTATGATGCTCATGACATTAATAGTGCTAGAGATTCTAGCCAGGAAGAATCCATTAAACGGCAACTTCGTGAAAGAATGACTAATAGCAAGGTTTTTATCTTATTAATTGGTGAGAACACCAAGTATTTAAGAAAGTTTGTAAAGTGGGAAATTGAGCTTGCCATTAAGAAAGGCTTACCAATTATCTGTGTTAATCTAAATAAAAGCAAACAAAGGGATAACTATTGTCCATCAAGTTTAGATGGTCAACTGGCTATATTTATCCCTTTTGGAAATAAAATTATGCAGTATGCTCTTGAAAACTGGCCTCCTTCGCATGAACAATACCTTAAAAAAGGGGAAGCGGGTTCTTATTTTTATAAAGGTACAGTATATAAACAATTAGGATATTAAATTTAGAATTTATTGGGAGATATACTTATGGGATTCACCGAAAACAACTACGAAAATGCAGTTATGGAGCTTTTTCGTGATAGTTTAGGGTATTCATCTTTTTATGGTCCTGATGTCGGGAGGGACTACCGCGATAGTCTTTTTCGTGATGTGCTTTATGTAGCCTTGGAGAAACTAAATCCCTACTTACCGAGCTCTGCTATTGATTTTGCTATCAATAAGTTGCGTGATTTTGAGAGCGGCACACTGTTGCAGAAAAATAAAACTTTCATGGATTATCTCCAAAATGGGGTGCCTGTCACTTATGTTAAAAATGGCGAAGAGGTTTCGGACATTGCTTACCTCGTTGACTATGATAATACTGACGCTAATAGCTTTATTGTCGCTAATCAATGGACAATCGAGGAACATAGTGAGAAACGACCAGACATTATTGTTTTTCTCAATGGTCTACCTATTGTGGTCTTTGAGTTGAAAAGCCCGTCACGTGAGGAAACGGAAGTTTCAGAAGCTTACAGTCAGCTCCGCAACTACATGAAGGAAGTTCCATCTTTATTTTATTACAATGCCTTTTTGGTCATGAGTGACATGGCAACATCAAAGGCAGGGACTATCACAGCTGGTGAAGATCGTTTCATGGAGTGGAAGACGACTGATGGCAATTATGAGGATACACAGTTAGCAAACTTTACAACCTTGATTGAAGGCATGTTTGCCAAAGAACGTTTGTTGGATATCCTTAAAAACTTTATCTGTTTTTCAGGTGATGCCAAAATTTTAGCAGCTTATCATCAGTATTTTGCCGTGAAAAAAGCAGTTCGTTCTACCTTAAAAGCTACGCAGACTGACGGGCGTGGTGGTGTCTTCTGGCATACGCAAGGCAGCGGCAAGTCCCTTTCGATGGTTTTCTATGCTCATTTGTTAGATAAGATATTACGGTCGCCAACAATCGTTGTCCTGACGGATAGAAATGATTTAGATAATCAGTTGTTTAAGCAATTTGACCGCTGTTCTCAATTTTTACGCCAAACACCAGTACAAGCGACAAGTCGTAAACATCTTAAAGAACTATTATCTGGTAGGCAAGCGAACGGGATTATTTTCACAACCATGCAGAAGTTTGAAGAATCATCGGAAGCCTTGTCAGAACGACATAATATCGTTGTTATGGCTGACGAGGCACATCGTGGTCAGTATGGTTTAGAAGAAAAGATTGATCCCGCAACTGGTAAGTTTAAAATCGGGACAGCGCGCATCATCCGTGATAATCTCCCCAATGCGACCTATATTGGTTTCACTGGAACACCTATTTCAAGTAAAGACAAATCAACAACAGAAGTATTTGGGGATTATATCGATATTTATGATATGACACAGGCTGTTGAGGACGGTGCAACTAGACCTGTCTACTATGAGAGTCGTGTCATACATCTCAACCTTGATGAAAAAATCTTGCAGGAGATTGATGCCGAATATGACGTGTTGGCAGGGCAAGCCGAAGATTCTGCCATCAATAGGAGTAAAAGAGAACTTAGTCGACTGGATAGTGTTTTAGGTGCTGACCAGACCATTTCGGCGCTAGTGACAGATATTATCACCCACTACGAAGATAATCGTGAAAATGAATTGACGGGGAAGGCGATGATTGTCGCATATTCGAGACCTATTGCGATGAAGATTTATCATAAGATGCTTGACTTGCGTCCTGATTGGGGTGATAAGGTTGGTGTTGTGATGACTTCTAGTAACAAAGATCCCGAAGAATGGCATGATCTTATAGGCAATAAAAAGCATAAAGAAGAAATGGCTAAAAAATTTAAGGATGATAATAGTCCTTTCAAGATTGCTATCGTTGTTGATATGTGGCTAACTGGTTTTGATGTTCCAAGTCTTGCGACCATGTATGTCTATAAGCCGATGTCTGGTCATAATCTCATGCAGGCTATTGCGCGTGTTAACCGTGTCTATAAGGATAAAGAAGGTGGTTTGGTCGTTGATTATGTTGGTATCGCCTCAGCTTTAAAACAAGCTATGAACGATTATACCAATCGCGATAAAGGCAATTTTGGAGACACCAATATTGCTGCAACAGCTTACCCTAAATTTCAAGAAAAGCTTGAAGTTTGTCAAGATATGTTCTTTGGCTTTGATTACACCGCTTTTAAAGATGAAAATGCAACGAATCTGATGCGTGCTAATGTCATCACGGGTGGTGTCAACTTTATCACTAGTAGAGACAAGGATAAGGAGAGTTTTTTACGGGAGGCTACTCTCTTAAAGCAAGCCCTGCAGCTCTGTCGTTCCTTACTAACGCCAGAGGAACGCTATGAAGCAGCTTATTTTGAAGCTGTTCGAACAATATTAACGCGTATTGTTAATCCTCGAAAACCTCTATCGGTCAAAGAAATTAATGCTAAAATCAGTGAGTTGCTAAAATCAAGTATTAAGAGCGAAGGTGTTATCAATCTATTTGCGGATTCTGAAAGAGATTTTTCATTGTTTGATCCTAAATTCTTGGACGAAATTGCAAAGATGAAAGAAAGGAACATTGCGGTTGAATTGTTGAAGAGGTTGATAAGAGAACAAGTTCATATTTATAAGCGAACAAATGTTGTTCAATCTGAGAAATTTTCAGAGATGCTTTCCAGAGCTATGAAAGCCTACTTAAATGGTATGTTGACAAATGAGGAAGTTATCGAAGAATTAAAACGCATGGCGTCGGAAATGCAAGCAGCAAGTGATGAAGGAAATGAACTAGGACTTAGTCCAGAGGAAATAGCTTTTTATGATGCGATTACTAAACCTGCTGCTGTTAAAGATTTTTATGATAATGACCAGTTAGTTGCCCTGACGCGGGAGCTGACAAACGAATTGCGGAGAAGTCGCACGATTGATTGGCAGAAAAAGGAATCTGCTCGCGCTAATATGCGACGGATCGTTAAGAGACTTTTGAGAAAATACAAGTATCCTCCAGAAGGGCTTGAAGATGCCTTGTCAACAGTTATCACACAATGTGAGTTATGGGCGGATAGTTAATAGAATTCAGGAGAAATACATGAATCGAACCTTACACTACTACCAATTTTCACCAGAAACTCAATACTTGGATAGAAAATCAGCACGCAAGAAGCCACAGGAATTACTCAAGCATCTGATTGCCTTTGCCAATGCAGACGGCGGTCAGTTGGTGGTTGGTATTGAAGATGAGAAACAGGACAACATTATCACTGGTTTCAAGGATGGCAGAGCTTATCCAATAGACGATTTTAAAAAGATTGACCGTGAGATGCGTGACACTCCTCTGGACTTATCTTTTGAAGAAATCCCTGTGGTTAATCACAAGGGAGAAGATGATTTAATTTTGGTTATATCAGTTGAATTGTCATCAAATCGAGTGATTGCTGCGCCTAATGACGAGGTCTATCTGCGTCAGGGCGATGAATCGGTTAAATTAAGCTATGAGCAACGTACTCAGCTCAGCTATGATAAGGGACAACGTTTCTTTGAAGATGAAGTAGTACCTGATGCAACCCTGGAAGACATTGATGATAACTTAGTGCAAGATTTCAAAAATCGGTTTGATATTTCAGAACGTTCGACAGAGGAAATTCTTAAAGCACGGCGTTTTCTCGTGAATGGTAAACTGACCAAGGCAGCAATTCTACTTTTTGGTAAATGTCCGTCAGTGTTTTTCCCACAAGCTCGTGTTCGCTTTCAACGCTTTGATGGCACGGATATGGGGACAGGGAGTAGCTTTAATGTCATCAAAGAAGTGACTTTTGATGATGCTTTGCCAGTACTGATTATAAAAGTTCGAGATTTTATCCGTACTCAGTTGCGGGAATTTCAGTACTTAGACGATAATGGTCAATTTCAAATATTGCCTGAATATCCTGAGTTTGCTTGGTTTGAAGGTGTTGTCAATGCAGTAACTCACCGTGATTACTCTGTCTATGGAGATCACATTCGTGTACTCATGTTCGATGATCGCTTAGAGATTCACAGCCCAGGGAAATTACCCAATATCGTCACCGTTGACAATATCAAGCATGAACGTTTTTCAAGAAATCCTCGGATTGCGAGAACCCTGACTGAATTTGGTTGGGTTCGTGAAATGAACGAGGGTGTTAAGCGTATCTATTCTGAAATGGAATCAGCTTTTCTTCATGAGCCTAAATACTCAGAACCAGGAAACAAAGTGGTCCTAACTCTTGAAAATAATATTGTCAGTCGTCATCTTCGTACACGTGACAGCCTAGAAAAACAGTTCTCTGATTTTAGTAATTTAAACGCAGATGAGCAGGTTATAGTCCACTATATGTACAATTCTGGCGAGAAAATGACAACAGCAAAGGCGATTGAAATTACTGGTAGAAGCCGTAAATTTATTGTAAAAACTATGAAAAACTTACAAGAATTGGGCATCCTTAATTGGTACGGCGCAAACAAAAATGATAGACATCAGTACTATACTTTAGTTGACAGATAGTTTATCCTTTATGAAGTAGGATACAGTAGGATACAGTAGGATACAGTAGGATACAGTAGGATACAGTAGGATACAGTAGAACATAAAAAGTGGTCTTCAACGAAAGGTTGATAACCACTTTTTAATTATAATTTTGTTATGTTTCCATCTTGCTTGAGGAAGTGAATAATTGTTTTCTTTAAATCTTCAAAATCTCCTTGAAAGGTAACAATTTCAACTGTCTTTTCAAGTCCATCCTGTAAGGAAAGATTGGATTGGTAACCATTCATTGCTAGAAATATATGCAAGGCAAGAACAGCAGTTCGTTTATTAGCATTATAAAAAGGATGTTTTTTAATCAAATTTATCCAGATAATAGCAGCTTTACTGTAGATATCTGGATAGAGAACTTTTCCGAAAATCTCTTGTTTAGGCTGTTCAACAATCATTTGAAGACTGTTTGGATCAGCAATGCCAACAGGTTCATTAGGAGAATATTTACCAATAACCATGACATTGATTTTGATAATATCTTCAGCAGTTAGGTATCTCATCTATCCACCAATTCTTTCAAAAGCTCATCGTATTGGTTCATAGCTTTTTCTAGTTCCTTATCAAAATCAAATTTTGGCTCAGCTTTACGAATGATGACGTTATTTCCTGAAGTGACGAATTCAATTTCTTCTCCAATTTCTGCTCCAAGAGTTTCTTTAATTTTATTGGGAATTGTAATGACAGTACTATTTCCTGTTTTTCTCAAGATAACATTCATGGTTCTACCTCCGTTTGTATATACATTATAAAATGAACTTACAAAAAAGTAAAGTGAATACACATTGTTTCTCAATAACATAAGCTCCGAAAACGAGTTTTTGGTAATCTAATGGTAATCCATTATTTGTAGGATTAGGCTATAAGTGTTTAAATTTAATGAAACTGACTTTTGAAAGCTTGATTTAATAAGCTTTTATTGATATTTTACTTTTGTTACCCAAAACCAGGTCTTAAAAAAGCTCGTAAAGCTTCACAATTCTCAAAACGTTAATCAATACGATTATATCAACGTTTCAAAGCACTTTGCAAGCAATTGCAAGGTGTTTTTTTATTGTAATTTTTGCTTTTGATAACCTGATAACCCCTTCGTGAATATATTGCAATACATAGTACACTTTTTGGATGTAAATTGATGATTATTAGCTAGTTTATACTATATAACACCATATATTACAGTTGTCAGCGAAAACCAGGTCTTAAGAAAGCTCGTAAAGCTTCACAATTCTCAAAATGTTAATCAGTACGATTATATCAACGTTTCAAAGCACTTTGCAAGTCTTGCAAGGTGTTTTTTAAAACCTTTTGATAACCCTTTCCGTTTTGAAAGTAAGGTAAATGTAATATAAATCGCTGTTTGTATTTTTAATAGATTAACCTATTATGAGTTTTATCTGTGGAAGGAACATCTAAATATGCTATACTGTAGTTAAAGAAATAGGGAGCAAATGATGTCACAAATTAAACTAACACCTGAAGAACTCCGTACTTCAGCACAAAAATATACAACAGGATCACAATCAATTACAGATGTGTTAACAGCTTTGACTCAAGAACAAGCTGTTATTGATGAAAATTGGGATGGTACAGCATTTGATAGCTTTGAAGCCCAATTCAATGAATTGTCTCCAAAAATCACACAATTTGCACAATTATTAGAAGATATTAATCAACAATTATTGAAAGTTGCGGATGTTGTCGAACAAACAGACTCAGATATTGCCTCACAAATTAATAAATAATTGGCTTATTCAAATTCATAAGTTTAACTTAGGAGGGCATAAGCTCTCCTAAGTTGATATATTATAGCTAGATGATGCAATTGTTTCATAAAGGAGTAAAAATGAAAAAGAGTACCCAAATAATACTACTAATAGTTGCATTATTCATACTTGTTTTTAGCGGAGGATTTTATATGAAAGAACAACAAAGAAAAGAAGAACTAAAACGGAATCGAGAATATGAAGTTAGTCTAGTCAAAGCATTGAAAAATTCCTATGAGAATATAGAAGAAATAAAAATCACACATCCTGTTTCAACTGAAATTCCTGGAGATTGGAATTGTACCGTAAGGATATTGTTTAATGATAAAAAATCTATTGTTTATAATATTACACATAATTTGGAATCGAAAAAAAATTATAGTGGAAAATTTAATGAAAAAAATATGAATTTTTTTGATTCAAGAATTGGTAAAACAAAAAAAACTATAAAAATTATTTTTTCAGATGGTCAGGAGAAGATACAATAATGGGATTTACATATACCGAGAAAGAACTTCGTGAATTCAATATTGGAGATAATGTATATTCAGTTAACCCCGATTATGCAGAAAAAAATCATTCAACTGTCATAACGGATTTACCCCAGAAAGATAACGAAACAAATATTATTACAACAGAAGATAGAAAAAAATTTAAAGTATCC
>NZ_GL636070.1:1998734-2004803 GCF_000186445.1 Streptococcus agalactiae ATCC 13813 | reverse complement strand
AAACTTCTAAATGCTTGAGAAATCATTGTAAATTTAAATAACTACTTTAAATAGCACAAAGGCAATGACAAAGTTAGATGAGATGATTCTATTTTAATTTATAATTGAAAAAAGAGTATATGATGGAGGAATTTTGTATGGTAAGTACTCAATATATGAAAGTAACCTTACGAGAAAAATTCCCAGATAAATTACCATATGTTGATTTAGAAGAACTTGTGATATGATATTACAAATAAAAGAAAATGACTATATATTAGCTCATATATTGGTTAAAGTTGGTAAATATAAATTATTGAAATTACCTCATAAGTTTACCAATGAGATTACGGTTAGAAAGGAATACTAATGTTTATATATGGCCCTATTTTTAGGGAATTTCGACTTAATCGACAGTTTTCTCTTAAACAGGTTGCTTCAAATGAACTTTCTGTTTCTCAGTTATCACGATTTGAGAGGGGTGAATCAGATTTATCATTAACAAAATTTTTAGGGGCTTTAGAGGCAATTGATTTATCAATTAGCGAATTTATGGATAGAGTAAATAAATATCAAAGATCTGATCAGATATCTTTAATGTCTCAGATGGCTCAATATCATTATCAAAGAGACGTAGCTGGGTTAGAAAAGATGATTTCTGTGGAAGAAGGTAAACTAAAAAAGGATAGTTCAGATATACGTTGTCGTTTAAACATAGTTCTTTTTAGAGGAATGATATGTGAATGTGACTCCTCAAGAAAAATGTCGGAAGAAGACCTTTGTTTTTTGTCGGATTACCTCTTTCAAAAGGATAGTTGGGAAATTAGTGACTATATTTTGATTGGAAATCTTTACCGGTATTACAACACAAGGCAGATTTGTCAACTTGTTAAAGAGGTTATCAATCAAAAGGAATATTATCGAGATATTTATACAAACCGCAATGTTGTCGAAGCAACCCTCCTAAATGTGGTAGAGACACTAATAGAACGGCGCGCTCTAGAAGAAGCAACGTTTTTTCTAGAGAAAGTTGAAGCACTTTTAAATAATGAGCGGAATGCTTATCACCGTATTATTTTACTCTATGAAAAAGGATTTCTTGTCTATGCTAAAGGGGATAGTCGAGGAATACAAAGCATGAAGCAAGCTATTTTTTGCTTCCAAGCAATTGGTTCTAAACATCATGTTGAAAATTTTCAGGAACACTTTAATAGGGTAACAAGATTATAAAAATCCCATTTATGGGATTTTTTAATATTTCTCCTTTTGGTTTGCTATAATGTCGAACTAAGGAGGGAATTATGAATATTAATGGTATGAAATTACTATCTAGTCGAGCAGTCAGTAAACTTGGTGATGTGCTTTATGATTATGGAAATAGTACTTGGATTGCTTCGATGGGTGGTCTAGGACAAAAGATTTTAGGTATTTATCAGATAGTAGAGTTGTTGGTTTCTATTGTCCTCAACCCTTTTGGAGGCGCCTTAGCTGATCGCTTTCAACGAAGAAAAATTTTACTAATAACAGATGCTATCTGTGCTATCATGTGTTTCTTACTTTCTTTTATTGGAGATGATAAAGTAATGGTGTATGGTCTAATAGTTGCTAATGCTATCTTAGCGGTTTCCAATGCTTTTTCTTCTCCGGCTTATAAATCTTATATTCCTGAAATAGTAGATAAAGCTGATATCATTACCTATAATGCTAATCTGGAAACCATTGTTCAAATTATTAGTGTAAGTTCCCCTGTTTTAGGTTTCCTTATTTTTAATAATTTTGGTATTAGGATTACTTTAATTGTTGATGCGATTACTTTTTTGATTTCTTTCCTGTTTCTTTATGCTATTAAAGTGGAAAGGGTACAGCTTACAAAACAAGAAAAGGTAGCGATAAAAAATATTTTAGCTGATATTGCAGATGGTTTTACTTATATCAAAAAAGAAAAAGAAATTATGTTTTTTCTAATTATTGCTGCTTTATTAAACACTTTCCTAGCAATGTTCAATTATCTTTTACCTTTTACTAACTCCCTATTAAAAACTTCAGGTGCTTATGCAACAATACTTAGTATATCAGCTATCGGGTCAATTATTGGAGCGCTTATTGCTAGAAAAATTAAATCTAGTATTAATTCTATGCTATCTATGCTAGTATTCAGTAGTTTGGGAGTCATAGTTATGGGATTCCCATCTCTATTTGAATTACCGATATGGATATCTTACAGTGGTAGTTTTCTTTTTAATAGTCTTCTGACAATGTTTAATATTCATTTTTTCAGTCAGGTACAAATCAGGGTCGATGAAGCGTATATGGGGCGTGTGATGTCGACTATATTTACTATTGCTATTATGTTTATGCCTATAGGAACACTATTTATGACTATCTTTTCATTTGCCTTATCAAATGTTAGCTTTATTGTTATAGGATGTGCCATTGCTATATTGGGAGGATTAGGATTTAGCTATAGTAAAAAACAATTTTAGAACTTAAGAAATTATTCTGAAACATCAAAAAAACTTGTCTCTACTGACAAGTTTTTAATAGTTATTTTCTTGGTTCAAGCATGCGTTGGATACCGCCTAGGATTAAATCAGAGAAAATTGCCATAAGGGCTGTTGGAAGAGATCCTGCTAAGATAATAGCCCCACCATTTGTTGCATTAGTTCCTCTTATGATGATATCTCCAAGTCCGCCCCCACCGACGAAAGCACCAATGGCTGTAATACCAATTGCTACAACAAGGGCATTTCTAAGTCCAGCCATGATAACAGAAATAGATAGTGGTAACTCAACCATAAATAAACGTTGACGCTTAGTCATGCCCATTCCTTTAGCAGCATCTAGTAAGTCGGAGTCAACATTTCTAATACCAGTGTAAGTATTTGTGATGATTGGCAGAAGAGAATAAAGAAAGACAGTTGCAACTACTGTTTTAATACCTAGCCCTAGACCTAACATAATGATAGAGATCATAGCTAAAGAAGGAATGGTTTGGATGACATTTGCGATTCCCATAACAAAGGTTTTAATTTTACCACGTCTAGCGATGAAGATACCTAGAGGGATACCAACAATTGCAGCTAAAATAACGCCGTAAATTGAAATTAAAAAGTGGTGGATAAATTGTTCTAAGATATAACTACGATTATGTTGGAAGTAGTAGATAAATTGTTGGAAAGTATTCATTTGTTTCATTTATTTATCTCCTCTAAAATAATGGTTTTTTTCTAAAAATTGTTTGGCAACAACTGAAGGTTCTAAAAGTTTATCATCTACCATATAATTAAGGTTTTGCATCGTTTTTAAATTGATTTTACCATCGAGTCGATGGAGTAATTTTTTTAGTTTAGGATCTTTTTTGATGATAGAATTGTTGACAACCATAGAGGCTTCATAAGGAGGAAAGAATTTTTTATCATCCCTTAAAATTTCTAAATCATAGCTCGAAATACGACCGTCAGTGGAGTAGCCTAATACAGATTGCATTTTGTTACTTTCAACCGCATCATAGACTAAGCCAATTTGCATAGGGTAAATATGTGAAAATTCAAAACCGTATGTTTTAGCGAAATCAGTGTATCCATCTCCCTCGCGATTCATCCATGAACTATCAACCCCTGCCTTCATAGTTGTTGATAATTTTTTGAGATCAGAGATCTTGGTGATTTTATTCTGTCTGGCAAACTCTTTAGTAACCATGAATGCATAAGTATCAGAAAAACCATAAGTAGGATACCAAGTTTGATTGTAGCGTTTTTGGAATTCAGTTTTTACAATCTTAGAAGCTTCTTTAGGGTCTTTAACAGCTTTTAAGCCAAGAGTTCCTGTGATGTCTGTTCCTGTATAACGTGTGGCAGCAATGTCAGCATCACCACGGAGCAAAGCTTGGTGAGTAACCGTAGAGGAACCAAGATTGCTTATTAAAGTTGTGTTGTATCCTAATTCGTGATGAATTAATTCGGTGACAATATTTGCCATGATACTAGACTCTGTAGAACTTTGTGCAGCAACCTTAATTGTGGTATGACCAGGTTTTTTAGTATCGGTTAATTGACAACCAGAAATCGTTAAGAGGGCTAAGCAAAGTGTAAATATCTGTAAAAAGTGCGATTTTTTAAGCATATCTAAGCCTCCCTTCTTGTTGTTCTGGGCGTTAGAGCTGTTTCCAGTAATCCTAAAAGATAATCTATAATAAGTGACAGGATAATAACAGGAATTGTGCCCCCTAGAATTAATTTGGGCTGAAAAAGATTTAACCCGCTAAAAATGAGATCACCAAGTCCACCTGCACCTATATAAGAAGCTAATGTAGCCCAAGCAATAACATAAATAGTAGACAAGCGAATACCAGCCATAATAATTGGAGTAGCTAAAGGTAACTCAACTTGAAATATAGATTGAATAGGTTTCATTCCCATCCCTTTAGCACAATCTTTAAGTGTTGGATTGACATTATTCATACCTATATAAGTATTCCTTAGTATAGGAAGCAAGGAATAAATAAATAAAGCAACGATAGCTGGGACTTTTCCAATTCCAAACAATGGAATCATTAAAGCTAATAAGGCTAAACTTGGTATAGTTTGTAGCATGCTAGCTATAGCAATGATAATTTTGGCTACTTTGGGAAAACGTGTTAAGACCACACCCAATGGAACAGCAATTGCAATCCCAAGTGCTATAGCAAAAAATGAGATATAGACTTGTTCCCATGTTTTTACTAATATTTGCATGCCATACTGTGATAAGAAATTGACCATTATTGATCCTCCGTTTCAGTATCGCCCCAAATAATATCGTATAACATATCAACTAGGGATGCACGAGTAACAATGCCCTTTAGGTTATTCTCATGGTCAACAACTGGAGCGTATTTTAAACCACGTTTTAAAATACGCTCAGCAGTATTTCTAAGTAAGTCGTCTTCCATAACATAAAAATCAGTATGTTTTAAGATATCAGAAACAAGTCGGTCTTTCTTATATTTACTGCTTAGAGATTCTAAGTCAATAAAACCAATTAATTTACCGTTATCGGTTACTAGAAGTGAGTCAACGCGTTTTTGGCGCATTAGTGTAATAGCTTCAGTTAGTGTTTTTTCAGCAGTTATTGAAACAGGATTATTTAACATTATCTGTTTAACAGGAGTAATATCAGCCTGCGCATGAAGAAGACGCTCTTCCCCAATCATTTGTTCAACGAAACTGGTAGCAGGATGATGTAAGAGATCATTGGGTGTCCCTTCTTGGACCATTTTACCATTGTCCATAACAATAATTTTTGTTGCTAACTTGAGGGCTTCATCCATATCATGAGTAACTAAGATGATAGTTTTCCCCATTTCTTCCTGAAGAGACTTGACTAAGTCTTGAATACCTTCTCTAGTAATAGGATCCAGAGCTCCAAAAGGCTCATCCATTAAAATAATATCTTGGTCTGCTGCAAGAGCGCGAATGACACCAATACGTTGTTGCTGACCGCCAGACAACTCACTAGGGTAGCGATCCAAATATTCTTCGGGTAATTCAACTAATTTAATAAGTTCCCTTGCTTTAGCTCTTTTAGCTTCTTCTGACCATTTCAATAATTTTGGTACAAGAACTATATTTTCGTAAATGGTCATATGAGGCATTAAACCAATGTTTTGGATAACATATCCAATTCTGCGTCTTAATTCAATGGGGTTAATAGTAGAAATATCTTTTCCCTTAAATAATAGAGTACCATTTGTTGGTTTTAACATATGGTTAACCATACGCATTAATGTTGTTTTACCTGATCCACTCGTACCGATGAAACAAACAAAATCACCAGGGTAAATTTTAAGGTTAATGTCTTCAACCGCAACATTTTCCCCATACACTTTATTGATATTTTGATATTCGATGATAGGTTCTTGGCCCATATTATTCTCCTCTACAAACTATATTATAGTAATAATATCAAAACTTTGGCAACATGTCTGAAATTTGTTTTAAAATTTAATGATTTTAAAAAGAATCGTTAAGCTTGAGCCTGATCTACATTTTCAGAAAATGTAGAAAAAGTATGAAAAAAGAGTTGACAAAGTAAGAGATGATGTAGTAAACT
>NZ_GL636070.1:1977736-1993703 GCF_000186445.1 Streptococcus agalactiae ATCC 13813 | reverse complement strand
AGTATAGCGTAGATGAAAGTCCTATTAAATAGGGCTTTTTTGCTACCTTTTTTATTTTCTTTCCCAAAATCTTTCCCAAATTATATTTTATTCATAATTTCCTCAACTACTTTGAACTCTTTATCAATTTTTTCAGTCATTGTATGTCCATATACTTCTATTAGCATTTGAATATCTTTGTGTCCCAATATTTTGGCTACCACTCCCATGTCTATGTTTTTATGGAGTAAATATGATCCATAAGTGTGTCGAAGTCCTTTGGTTGTAATTAGTGGTTCAATTTTGAGTTCTTTCAGTATTTTTTTTAAGGCTTTGTTTACAGTAGCTACCGAGGGTATTCCATGTTCTAGTCCGTAGTGGAAGAAGAGAAAGTTTTCTGTGTTTTTTATCTTTAGGACTGAATTTATTCTTTTCCTTTCTATTATCATTTTCGATAAGACTTCTATTGTTTTCTTATCTATTGGTACGTATCTTTTTGAAGACTCATTTTTGGCTTTTGTCCATTTCCAACTTGACGTATTGTACCTTTTATCAGTGTGTATGTAGTATTCTTCAAAGTTTGAATCATTATCTAATAATCCTATAGCTTCTCCATATCTCATACCAGTTTTTGCTATTGTATAGATAATATAGTTTACGATGGAGTCTTCATAATTTAAGTTATTTTCCAGATACTTTATTAACTTCTGATAATCTTCAACTTTATGTATGTACTTATCTTCTGGTTTTTGTCCTTCTTTACCTGCAAACAATTCTACATTACTTGTAAAATCATCAATTACAATCTTATCTAATTGTGCTAATTTTATTGTTTTTCTAATAACTGAATTTATCCTACTTAGGTAATCATATCCAACTGTTTCACCATAGATATTCATAATTCTTTGGTATTGACTTGCTTTAATTTCAACAATCGGTCTATCACCAAAGAGACGTTTGATTGTTTCTCCATATGTTTGATAATTCTTTTTTGTTTCTTGAGATATTTTTTTCTTTGGAAGAATTTTTAAATCATACCATGTTTGAAACCACTCATAAAGCGAAGTATGTCTATCTAGTGTATATCCTTGCCTTAGTTTTTGTTGAATTTCTAAAGCAGCATTTTCGGCTTCTCTTTTACTATTAAAACCTGATTGACATGCGACTGTTCTTCCTTTATTATCCCTAATTTCAAAATAAAACTTTTTTGATTTTTTACTTTTTCTCACACGTGGATTGAATTGTGGTATATACAAGAAAGAACCTCCTCAAAATTTCACATTAAGAATTTTTTCAACTATGCTAATTGGTACAGCTCCCAGTCGTCTATTGTCGTAAAATTTAAAGCCTTGACTAACTAGAGTAATTTTAGCTTCATGAATTACTTTTCTAGCTGTTCCTTCTTTTAAGCCCTGCTCTATTAAATCATCTTTAGTGATAAGTGATTTTTCCATGTTTTTCCTCCTTAAAAATAAAAAAGGAAGCAAGCTGGTGCTTACTTCCGTGGAGATTATGAAAAAGAAAAGTTTTAGGATAATTATATTATAGCATATAGCATCTTAAACTTATCTTAATCATAAATAGTAGTTTAAATCATTTTACTGCAAAGCTATAGTAGCTTTGTGGTGATAAAACTTGATAGTGTGGTTTGTCTTGAGTGTGATTATAATTACATTCTGATATTAGAAATGTACCGTCTTTATTGACAGCTTCAACAAAGGCAACGTGTCCGTATTGTGCTAATGTTTCTCCATATCCTCCTTTTACTGACATAACCGCACCGACTTGTGGTGAGTTACTTTGTTTCCAACCTTTTGAGACAAGTGCTGAAGCCCAATCTTGCCCATTACCATTATTATTGTAAATAGCAGGATCAGTACAAATACCTGTCTCAATTAGTCTATTGCAAACATACCAAGTACATTGACCAGTAGGATAAGAGTTTCCTCCTTGTGTGGTGACGCTTTTGGAAGTTGGTTGTCCGTATTTTAGTTTACCATTATATTCACTTGGAAAATCAAAGGAGGATAGTAGTGTTCCTTTAGATAATCCAGTGTTACCCGAAAAAGCTATTGTTGTTTTACTGTTTTTTAATGTTCCATTGAAGATGTTATACCATTTTCGGGCATTCACTTTGAGTTGGTCAGCTTTAGTTTGTCCATCAGATAAAGCAACTCCCTCATAATGTTCAGACCAATAGAGACTTGCTTCTCCCGCATCACTAGCTGACTGCATTTTACTTTTGACATTTGCATAAGCGCCACTAAGTTCAGTAGACATTAATTTTAATTCTACTTGAGATTCTAGTGCTCTTTGTGGAGCAGAAGCCCAGCGATTACCATTGACTGAACTTGACCACCCAGACCATTGGAAATAACCTGCCACCCCTCCACTAGTATTAATAGCTTTAGGGTCAAAGCCACTTTCCCGTTCAGCTACTGCAAGACTTCCGGCACTGCCAGCTAGAGAAAAGCCCTCGTGAGAGAGTTGATAATTAAGAATTTGAATGACGTCTTTAGCACGTTCTTCAGAAATATTGGCTTTATTGGCCACCTCTTTGGCTGTCAAGGAAGTTTCTTGTCCATTTTGAGAAGTTGTAGTATCATCAGACAGATTTCCTGCAATAAGTATCAGTAAAGTAGCTGGTAGAAGAAAAGGAAGTAATAACCCTAAAATGAGTATTTTTTTCTTCATTGGCTTACCTCAGATATTAGTGCTTTAGGTAGACTGTAAAAATCAGATCATCAAATCGCCACTTAGCATCTAATACTACGGGATAAGAGCGACAAATATCGATGATTGTTGAAGCTTCCTTATCAGTAATTGGAAATAAGACGAGAAAGTCCAATGACCTCTCATTATTTTGATAGGCTTCATAAACATTATTTTCAATAATAGGTTTTAAAGCTCTTTTAGAATTGATATGGATATTCATTAAAGTTCACCTCTTAATCGTTTGAGTTCTTCTGTTAAACGTTCCTTTCTTTTTAAATTTGCTCGTAGCTTGTTATCTCTAGTCAAAGTCTTTCGGAAGTTTTTGGTAAATGCATTAGAACCTTGTGCCTTATACATAGCTTCATTGTCCTTATAATCTTCTAAACGTTTTTCAAGATGGTTAATACGTCTTTTAGTAAGTGGTGATATTCGTTTTTCTTTTAACGATTTAAATTCTTCCTCTAGATTTAGTGAGGACGTTGACATATTATTTTCTTTTGTGAGCTCCTCTGTTAGTAATTGTGGTTCTTTAAAGGTTGCTGAAGTTTCAGGAATATCCTCTTGGTTAGGAGTTATTGAATTGCTATTTTTATCTTCTTGTTGTTGAGGTTGTAGATTTGTTTCATGCTCACTGTCTAAATTAGGATTGTGTGGCGTTTCTTCAGGTTTTGCTTTAGAAAAATAATCTTTTGCATTTTTTAAATGGGATAGAGAATTAATAACTGCACCAGATGCTAAACCACTGGAAGCTAAGGCGAAGTTTCCAAGATTTTGAGCTGTAGAAAATCCCTTATTAGGAACTTGTTGAATTATTTCTTTACCAGAAGTTAACTTATCTTGAACAGAATGACCAATATTATCCATTTTTAGTCTAGCCCTGGATCCAAGGATAATTCCTATAAGTTCACCTTTATATTTCCAAAGATAATAATAGATTAAGGCTTTGACAATGACGACTACCATAAGTTTAAAAAGTAATGCAAAGACTACAAGAGAAGCAAAGCCTTTGATGGTATTGTCAAAACCAGAGGTCATCATATTTTCAATGATTTTTTCTAAATAAAAAATTATTAAGGTAAGAAGACTTGTAATAGCAGGAAAGGCTAAACCACCCATCATTACTTTTAGGACTCCAAAAATAATATCTTGCATGCGAGGAATAAAGGAAATTAATAAAGCTATTGGAAAGAGCAACATCATTATTAAAACTAGTAGCTGAGCAATGACATTTAGAATTTGCACAAGGATAATTGGAATAGCAATGACAATAGCTTCAACGATTTTAAAGATAACATAGAAACACTTGATAAAAAGATAATCATAGACAGCTGATACCCAGCGGTCTTTTTCACCATCTTCATCCGCATTATTACCTAGTTCCTCTAGATAATTCTTTCGGTCGCTATTTTTAACTTTTGTAAAAGTATTCCCATTTAATTGACCGAGTACTTTTGAGTCATCGAATTTTTCTTCTTTACCTGTTTGGCTGTTGACATATTTTCCGTTTTCTTGACCAGTGTTTACGAAGAGGTAAGCAGTGTAGGAAGTTTCTGCGATATAACTATCTGCCATTGAATCGCCGATTTTTAACTCTTTACCATCACCATAGGAAACCGAGATATTTGAAATTTTTTGAGTGACTGTTTTAGAGATATTATCAATAGTATCAAGAAGATAAAGCCCACCTGAAGTTGATGCTACTGTTCCAAAGTAAGAGAATCCAAGAATAAGTACAACACAAACATGAATGACTTTTCTCATGAAGTTTCCTTTTGAGAAAAAGAACTGATAAAAGAGATAAAAAGCAATGATACTAATTAGAAGGCCGATTAGTGATTGATTGGCTAATCCATCAGAAGTAGATCCCGTAAAACCTTGCCACATAGATTTACCAGCTTGATAAACATAAGTCTTGTAATTATTGTATAGGTTAATCTTTTCGAGAATTCGCATAAGAAGTGAGAAGAATCCAACAACAAGATTAAGAATGAAGAATAATAAATTAACGAAGATTTCATTAAATGCAACAATGACAGAGGTTTCGACAGATGAGGTTTTTTCCAAATAGGCTTTTAAGGCAAAGATATCAACGCCTTTTAGCTTTTCAAAAGCTTCTTGCATGAATATCCCTCCTTATAATGCGTATTTATTTTCAAGACTTGAAGAAACAGTTGCTTTCATTGGTTTTAAAAGCATATCAATATCTTCAAATAGGTTATGGACAGAAATCATATTGAGATTGCCGTAAACATCATAGTAGAGGCACTGTCCTGAAATCATATTGTCAATCCATTCTAAATTTTGTTCAGTAGGTTCTAGTCCAACGTGTCTTAAAATATCTTCACGTTCAGATTTTTCATAAAAAGCAAAAATAGTACCGAAACCTGTTGTGTCGTCATCATTTTCAGCGTCATGAACAGATTGGGTAATAAGTGCTAAGGTATTATTTTTAGATCGTCCAATACGTCTCATATTTTTAATAACGGCTTGCCCTTCAGCTGATTTCATTAAAATCCATGCTTCATCAAAGAATTCAAGAGTATCTTCATTTTCGTGACGTTCACCAAAGTGAGTACAAAAAGCTCCTAAAGCAAACATTAGGGCGACTGAATTTCGTTCATGGTCAGATATTTTAGAAGCATCAGTTTTAGGAAGTTTTAAATTAGCAACTTCAAGAACGGTTACCTGAGATTCATAATTTAATCCTTTTGTTGTACCATCTGAAAAAGCTAACTCAAGAATAGAATTATGAACGATAGAGGTTAAATAACGCCCGACAGAAGCGATTTGCTCGCTATCACTGTTTTTAAGAGCTTTAAGAACATGTTTAAAACCGACTGTTTGTCCAGCTTGTCGTTTGTTAACAATATCATTAATCGTTTCAGTAATGGCTGTTTTTTGATCCATAGAGACATTCTCAACTGCTTGAAGAAGAAACTCTAGCATATTTTTAGCAACTTCAACGGCTTGTTCTTTGTCTAGGACTACAATAGGGTCTAAAACTCCGTGATTTGATTCTAGTGAGCTATCTAAGGTAACAAAGTTAAAAGCTTCAATTTGATGTTTTCGTTCTGGATAATGTTTCTCAAATTCAGGATTTGAAATAATCTCTTGATAATGATGGCGTAGCTCTCGCTTAGGGTCAATATAAAGAGTTTTAACATTTTGAAGTGCAACACTTAAAAAAATGATTTGTGCTAAAAATGATTTTCCTTGTCCAGTGGCTCCAGTAATAATGATATGAGGGTTCTTGGTAATCTTACCTGCAATATCTTCTTTATTCCCAACAGTAGGATTAAAAAGGACGATGTTTTTGGAAGCCTGTATGGCTTTTTGTAGATTGTCCCACCGTCCTGTCCAGTTATCAACTCGTCCAATGTACCAGCCAATGCGATTACCAGAAGTTGTATTAGTGAATGGCATTAACTCGGCAAAACCTCGACTAGTGACTAAATGTGTCCAAGTACGAGTTTTCTTTTGAAGTTTTTGCCCATAAAGTAGAGCTTGAAATAGATAAGGAGCATCATGACTTGCTTCACTAATTTCAACCCCCATATCATCAAAATAATTTAAAACAACTTGACGTCGACTTCGTAATTGGGAGAGTGAAGAAGCAGATACAATAAGATAAGCGCCATATTCAATAATGTCTTCCTTATTTCCGACTTTTTTCATAAGGTCTTTTAAAGATAAAGCACCTGTAATAATTTCATCTTGTTGAACAGTGTTTGTGTTATCAGCTTCTTCCATAATGTTAAGAAAGCGTGTGTTTGACCGTCCCATTTTACCTTTTATTTTATTACGATCAATGAATTCTGCTTTAATTCGTAATTCGACAGGAAAATTCAAGCGTTGAATGAATTCTCCGAGGTGGAACCCATTAAAAATAGTACTAAACTTACCAACGGGTAAAATGGTGATAAACGATGTTCCATAAGGACTCTCTAGTTTTAGAAATCCACTTTTGAGAACTTTGATGAGTGTATCTGTGACATTGAATAAGGAGCGGTTGGCAATAACTTCTTGTTTGAGATGGGGAATATAACGTAAGTATTGCATTCGTTGATAATAGAAGAGTTCTTCGTCAGTAAGACGCTGGCATCTTAAAGTTGATAGGACTTGGTAGACAGCTGTTTCATCACTTAAATAATCGTCATACCAATTTTTTCCAGTTGTAGTTCATAACCAATACCGTTAGCTACCATTTCGGATAATTCAGAAAAGCGTTCATAAGCTAAATCTGAAATAGAACCAGACTTATCTTGCTTTCGCAAGGTAACTCCAATAACCCAATCAAACTGATAAGGGATTTCCATTTCTTGTGTTAGTTTATCAACGGAATAAGCTAATAATGTTTCCCCAAGAATACGGTTATTTGGTGCTAAAGCTTTAGAGAAGTCATTCATTTTTTCTTCTAAAAGATAATCTTTAGGAATAAGCGAAATATCAAAAGTTTTATTTTTGGCTAGTTTATTAATCGTTTGGGCAACAGTTTGTTTGTGTTTTTCTTTTTTCTCGTCATCTGTAATGGTAATAGGAGTATTTGGAATACGATAATAAGCAATGACACTTTTATCGTGACAGATGACAATATTATTATGAGTCGTCATAATAGGGTATTGTAATTTGATTGCCATGTTTCCTCCTTTCAAAGTTTTGTTTTTTCAAAAACAATTTCATCATATGTTGGTACGCGATCATTATGATAAATGGCTTTCTTATTTAAGCGAAATTCAAATAGGTAACAAAGATAATCTGCAATAAAAAGATGCATCTTTTTGCCATGTGGTTCGTATTCTGTATAAGCTTTAGCTAGTTTATAGGGAACATACCAGTAAAGTAGAAATGAAATAGAATGTGTTAGTTTTGCTAGAGGAACTAAAATAAACGATAACCCAAGTATCATGAAAACGAAGACAATTGCAAAAACAATAAAAAAGGACAGTTGCATTGGTGTAGCAAAATACCAAATACGTGTCCCTTTTTGTGTTTTTATTTCTTGAATCCAATAAGGAGCGTTTAGACCTCTAGAGTAATCATAAAGTTTTTCATTAGTCATAAGTTTAAAGTCCTGTTTCAATGCCGATTAAGCAAAGGAGCCATCCAAAGAAGCTAAGAATCTGTTGCCCCTTTGTGAGAGAGACAATAACTGAATAAAAGCCAACAACCGAAAATAGTTGAAGCCAAGAGCTATTTTTCCAAGCTTTAATGGCAAGAATAACAGCAATTGCTGTTAGAACCCAAGTACCATCACCGTGCATAAAGTTTTGTAATGAGCTAGTATTCATATGATTTATTCTCCTTTTTCAGTAGCATAATTTTGAGGAATAGTGTGAGTAAGAGACGATACGTAGTAAGATTTACCTTTTGGAATTAAAGTAAGTGTAAAGTTTTCAGAATGTGTATTTCCAGCTATTGCAAATGTAACTTGTACATAAGCGATGATTGACTTACCATTTTGTTTGAAATAAGTGTAATCAATACTTTTGAATTCAGTATCGTCAAGAACAACAAGGTTTTTAGAAATTAAGTCTAAATTATCTTGATCACTTGTATAGTTAGTGAAGAAAACATTTAGAAATTTAGTTAGTTTTTTATGAGTTGTAGTGGAAAAATTATCGGAAGCTGTTAGTTTTAAATCATCCTTTTTATCAAAAGAAGTAGCCTGATTAGAGGTTAACGTTGAAAACCAAGGAAGACCAGAAATGTAATATTTACCACCTTTTTGACCATATGGGATATTGAAACCAGTAGTAATTTCTTCGGTATTATCTCCATTCTTTTGCTTGTAAGTCACTTGATATAAAGCACTTTTATTGTTGAGGGTAATAAGTTTTGAGGATTCTAAGCTAGAAGCTGTTTTTAATTGTCCTTGTGACTTAATATCAGGTTCAAAGTTATAAAAGTTATTTAATTTTTTAGTTTGTTCTGTTTGTGTATTACCATCATCAGAAAAATTGAAGTAAGCTGAGATAAAATCGTTTAGATAGTATGATAAGCGATTATCTGTATCGCTTGAGTCAATTGTTACCGAAGTAGGTTTTGTTTGAACTGACTTTTGGAGTTTGGTCATTTTATTAGATAGTGTTATTGCTTTTAGGCATCCGATTAAACCAATTAATAAAAAGAAGCTAATGCCTGAAAGAACAAGTACGTTAGCTGTCTTTTGATTAGCTTTTATCAGTTTAGGAGAACCACGTTTTTTATCAGTTTTTTTAAATTTTGTTAGGAAGTGTTTGTAGTGTTTTAGTAATTCAGCTATTTGTTTCATAGGTCTCCTTTAAAGATTTGCGATTTCTAGGAGTTTGTTCCCTTTAGCGTAGAGTTGTTTTTGAAGTTTGTTAAGCTCACTATTGACGTAATAATAGCCTCTTAGTTCATGACGAATGGCTTCTAAAAATTCAACAGGCAGTGTTTGAGCTTCTTCAGTTTTTAGCACACTGTTCAATTCCCCAGCTTTTGTCCATGCTTCTTTGGTATTATGTTCTTTCATAAACTGCCCAAGTTCAGAAGTGATTGTTCTTACTTTCTTTTCAAGTGTACTTTTAGTTGCCATGATAAGTTCCTCCATAAAATCTTTTTGTTTTGAGTTGATAATTTGTTTAAAGATAAGTGTAAGTTGTGATGACATTTTTCTATCAATTTCAAGAATATTTCCTGATAAAGAGAAATAGGCATGTTGATAGTTAAATGAGTTTCCGTCACTATCAGTTGCTAATTTTCGAGCGAATGTATCATAATAAAACTGTTTGCCTTTCATTAATACAATACCAAGCTTCCAGTTTTCATTTGTACGTGGAAGATTAACAATACCTTCGTAAATCTTTTTAATAATCATTCATCTAGTAACTCCGTATATCCAAGAGAGCGAAAAATATAATCATCATCAAACCAGAGCCAGTCATTGATTTCTTCTTCTGTTGGAACTGTTCCTGAGAAGACTTCCTCACAAAGTGTCGTTAGTTGATCAGTGCCACCACGTTTACGAACAGATTCGAGTGTAGAAGCACCACCTGACCATGCTTTAAAGTGGTCAATAGAGTTCAATTCAACTTTATATTCCATATTTCCTCCTTTATTTGTTTAATAAGTGATGGGAAGCTTTAAGATTTTTTAGGATAGCTTCACCACGTTCATTGATTTCTCCACAATTTTGAATTGTTTTAAGATATTCAGTTTGCATGATTTTATCAGCCTCACTAACTAATCTTAACGAATTTGAAACTTGATACATAAGCCACTTTATTGTTCGTTCAATAGTGTAAGGTTCAGGCTTCATGCTTAGTTTTAAAGGTGCTGTTCCACCAAAAAGACGTTGCCATTTAAGGTCTGGTTGATAAGCACCATAACGGTTAATTCCATCGTAAACTTCTAGTTCATGGTTAATTACACCACGGGCAATTTCTGCTAAATCAACACCATTAATATATTCTTCGATAGCTAATTGGGCTTTTTCATTGGCAAACCGTAACTCGTAGCGATTCCAAATACCAAAAATCTCCAAGGATTCTTCCAAGGAGATTTGTTCAGCTTTAGCTAATTCATAACGTTTTTCATAGAAGTTGAAGTAGAGGTTACTTTGACGACTTCCAAAATAGATGGAAATTCCTTGGTTCCCTTCTTTATCTTCAATCTCTTGTAAACTACCACCTCCAATGTGGTTCCAATTTCTTAAGGTATGACAAATAACTTCGTGATTATAAACCTTGGTAATCATATCTGATAAGAGGAATTGTTCTTCTTCACGGTCATTTCCTAAATACCGTTCATCGATTGCAATATCAAGTCGTTTGACTCGCATATCAGGTATGTCATAGGATATTTTTTGAAGAAGTTTTTGCCATGTAAGATGGTATGTTTCAAGAATAAGTTCCATTTCTCGACAACCTTGACCAGATAGTTGTAAAGTTATTTGGTAATTTCCTGTTTCGACTTTATCAAAAAAGTCAAATATCCAAATATTTCCTCGTTTCCACAGATGAGTGTAATTAAGAAGTCTAGTTTCAGATTCGGTAAATTCCTTTAACTCACAATGAAGATAGGTATGACAAAAATGTTTTAAATCACGAATTGTCATAAAAGTAATTCTTAAGTAGTCAATGTGTACTTCTAGTCGTTCTTTATCAGCTTCTTTCAGATATCCTAATCGGTATTTAAATTCTCGAAATTTATCAAGACTTAAACCACGTGAGCCATCTTCATAGCTTCTATAGGTGCGATGACTAATTCCAATACTCTTAGCAAATTCTTTTTGGGTCATTCCTGTTTTTTTGCGAAACTTTTTCAGCATAACAGGATTTAATCTATCCATTCATTGAATTCCCTCCAATCTATCAGTAGGTGACACACTTTTTGGGCAAAAGTGACACAGTTCTCAAAACTTGTAAAACCTTGATACCATTGGCATTAGGGCGGTTGGCTTTCGCTATTTTGAAATCTGCTACCCCCCTATTAGAATAGCGGGGGTTAAAACACGTCATGGACTAGAACTTCGAGACTTCGGGACTTCGCCTGAACTCTGTTCAGGCTTGCCCTTGCTCTTGTTCTAGTCCATGACGACTTAAGCACGTTTCAACTGCTTGTGCATAGGAGCTGCATCCGCCATGATAAGTTTCTAAAGCTTCAAGAAGGAGCCCCTCTTGTTTTGGTGTTACTACTAAAGAATTGCCGACTTTGGTAAAGCTTATTCCTCTTTCATCAAAAAGATAAGCTAATTTTCGTAATGTCTTTAAAGAAAGTTCTTTTTCTTTAGCAAAGTCAGAAAGTGATTTTGATGAAGTCTGTACATTCTTTTTTTCTTCTTGTTTATCGGGTATTTGTTTAACACCGAAGACCTCAAATTCTTCTCCTTTCATTTCTAAAACAGGAAGTTTCATAAAGGCTTCATAGAAAGAAAAGCCTTTTTCAAAAGGTACATAAGGAGAGAAAAATTCTCCAGCCAGTTCACCATTAGAAGCGATATAGCCCCGTCCCTTAACAGTTTTTCCATTGATTTTATCTAGCTTTTTAAATTCTTTATTTCGATTAGCATCTCCAAACATCATGGTGTAGCCTGTATCTTCTAAATGCCCAACCGACAAGCGTTTCATAAAGTTATCCCTTAAAGCCGTTTTGATATATTCACCATCGGGACGTTGCATAGCGAAAATGATAAACACACCTGATTGCCGTCCTTCTAGGACTAATTGGGTGAGGTATTCTGTTACTTGAGCTTGGAGGCGATAGTCGCTATCAATTTTTGCCATAAGGGCTGCCCATTCGTCAATGACAATAAATTTAGGTTTCATGCCATAGTCACTAAAACTTTTACCGATTTTGTAGTTTGGGTGATTTTGAATGGCTTGATAACGATTTTCCATGAACGTCACATTATCTTTTAGACATTGGATAATTTCTTCTTTGGTGCTAAAAACTCTTCCATGAAAAACAGGAACATCTTTCAAACCAGCTAAGTCAGCGTTTTTGGGGTCACAAAGATCAATGAAACCAACTTTAGCTAATGCCCAGACAATTGACATTAGAACAACAGTTTTCCCGCCACCAGTTCCTCCACCAATCAATAAGTGTGGTTCAGCAATATAATCCCAAAAGACATCCGCCATTAATTTCAAGGAGTGGTTATCAATGGTTACGTCTGAAATATCAATACGACTATTAATCCGATTAATACTGATATCATACTGAATAAAACGCTCATCAAAAGTTTTATTCTTAAAGTCACCGTTAAACATAACTTCTAATGTTGAACCAAGGTTGATAAAACGGTCTTGAAATTTATTCCCTTCAAGGATAAAACTGATTAAAAGGTGATAGTTAGTTTGTTTAACAAAGACTTTAGGAAGGGTAATTTTTTCAATTGCTTTTCCATCACGCTTAACAGTTTTAGAAAGATAATAGCGATTTTCTATTAAGAAATTTGCTAGAATTCTTAAGGTATTGAGACGTTTAAAGAAGAGAAACTTTTGATAACAGAGATGATGGAGTCCTAAGAGGATAAAAGCAGGAAATAGGAGCGTTATTGAAAGCTTTATGAGATAGGGGAGCGGCGTTTTTAATATCTCTTGATAGGAGATGTAGGTATAGTAAGCATTACCAAGTAAAAAAGGTAATAACATGATACTATATGTTATTACCTTAATTTTTTGATAGTATTTTCGAACCCGCCAACCACGATAGGTAAATAATCGCATATTTACCTCCTAATTTTATTTTTTAGTGTCACTTTTAACATCATTCTTAATAGGAGTTGTATCTGATTTTGCTTTTAGTTTAGAAGCATAGAGTTTGTAATTATCGTTACGTCCGATAGATGAATAGGTCACAACAATATCTTCAAGTTCCACTTCCTCACGGTATTTTAAACCAAGGTCTTCAATTTCTTGTTCACTCATATCAGCAATGGTAAAGAAAAGTGTTTCGTGTTGGACCGAAGAGTGGATACCAACCACAATTCCGCGTGCTTCACCTGTGGCGATTTGAGCATACGAACCGTCATCATTACGTTGCGTACGGTCTTCTTCATAGATAAGATCAGCGCCTTCAATCCCACGAAAAGTTAATTTTCCAAAGACTTCAGGGATATCTAATCCTTCTGTGATTACACGGTATGATTTGTCAGCGATTTGTAGTTTGTCACCATAATTTAATCCAATTTTAGCCATAAGTTAAATCCTCTTTTCTATTATTTAGATACTTTCAAGTTTTCAGCAAAGACGTTAAGAGCAGGAGCAACGTTGTTTCCATTAAGACTACGATCAGGAAGGAAGATAGGGTTCACCACTTCAACGATTGCATCTTCATCAAAGACTTGCGATAAAGCTGGGGTAATCACGTGGAAAGAGCCATGCTTTTCACTGTTTAAAATGTGACGTTGATATTTTCCAGCTTTTCCAAAAACAGTACGAGGAGCTGTTCCAAGTTTTTCATAGTAAGCTTTTCCGATAAATTCAGGGTTCATTTTTAAAGTTTCAGGAATCATAGATATTCTCCATTTCTAGTAATTAAATAAAAAGAGTCAGTGACTTAAACTGACTCTAGCAAAGTAAAATTGTTTGATTTTCCGACTGTATAAGCGGCTATAGAAATGTAATTCAGAGTAGGTATAGCCCGCTTCTTGAAATTTGTTAACTAATTGTTTGATTTCTTCCAGAGCTTCATGATAAAGACATTCTACTAATTTTGAACTATAAGCATACATCTTATAGGTAAAGATAAAATTTTGATAGTGCCGTTCAAGGACACTTCCAAAATAAGAAGTCATGTCAGACCTCCTTTCCTTTATTGTAAGAAAAAAGCCACTAGTAAAAACCAGTGGCTCATAGGTGTGTTGCTTGTTAGCAACGGTTTGAGAAAAAAGTTATTTGGTTAAAAGACTAATTTTTAAAACTAGTCTTTTACGGTGGCAACGTTTAACAAGGTGCTTTGTATCAATTACCATCGCTGTCCCAGCCAATCTGTCAGGTAGTCATTATCATGCCCGAAGGATTCTCTTACGCTTAATTAGCGAAGCCAGTTCACTTTGCTATTCGGAAAAGTGCTAAAGTCCGAAATGCGTGTAAGCCCACCAAAAAAGTTTTAAATCTTAACTTCAACCATCAATGGACTTGACTTTAAAACTCAAACACGTTACAATGAAGGTACGAAGTTTATTGTGTGGTTTGATAGTCAGGTATCTGGTTGTCAGACGCACTTTTTTATTAAATTATCAATGGACAATGCCAATTGATTAGTTGGTATTAAATTTTGCCACTTCATATAACCATTGGCTATATTTATATTATATAACTGACAGTTATATTTGTCAACGGTTTTTTGAAAAAATTTAAAAATTTTTTAAAGGACAAAACTATGGAATTTTCAGAACGCTTGAAAACATTGAGAAAACAGGCCCATTTAACACAAAAAGAAATTGCAGAAAAATTAGGTATATCTCAACCAGCATATGGTGATTGGGAACGTGGAGTAAAAATGCCTACTCACGAAAATTCTAAAAAATTAGCAAGATTATTTAATATAACTCTAGATACCTTGATGGGAAATCAGGAAGTTGATGAAGAAATTGATTTGTCAGATGTTGAAATGTTGTTTAGAACGACATCTGATGGAATGACGGAAGAAGAAAAAGCAGTCTTTCGAAAAGAGTTAATTGAATTCATGAAAGAACGTAAAAAAGCTTTTGAAAAGGATAAAAATTCTCGATAATTCTTTAGACTTTCTCTGGTTTTATTATTTCTTTTACGAATAGTAGAGTAAAAGGAATAATAGTGTGAGGAAACGTATGAAACTTAAAGAATTAAGACAAGCCAAGGGAATGACTCAAGAAGAATTAGCAAAAGTGATTGATGTCAATGTCAGATCTGTTAATCGTTGGGAAAAGGGACAAAGTGATATTTATCTACAAAAAGCAATAAAAATTGCTAGATTTTTTGAAGTAAGTTTGGATGAATTTGTTAAATAAACATAAATTTTTTAGTGGGCGAGAGTCCACTTTTTTATTTAATTAGGTCTGATGGATGATGATTCTATATGACAAAACCTTTTCTTAATTTTTGTTATACTACATATTATTTACAAAGCTATTAATACTCGATTCTAAAATAGACAACGTTTTCTAATTTTTATACAATTTAAACAATTGGAAGCTAATCAGTAATAGAATTGGAGATGTTAATTTTGAATGGAAATTATTTTAAAATTGCTAGGATAGCTAAACAAGATATTTATCAATTTATAAAGAATACGGGTGAATCATTGATAGATTATCATTTTAGTTCATACTTAAATTACTATTTGAAGCGTTACAATATCAAAATACTTGAACATCATTTTTCTTGTAGAAAAATTGAAGGCCTTACTTTGATTAATGAAGATGGGGTATCTTTTTCATATGAAAAGTATAATTCTACTGAAAAACAAAATTTTACAATGTGTCATGAATTAGGACATTTTGTTTTAGGGCATTCAGGGAAATGTTTCACAGAATTACGTGGTAAGAGTGATTCTGTAAAAGAAAGGGAAGCAAATATTTTCTCTGCTACTGTATTAATGCCAGATATTGTACTATTATCTAAAATTTTTTATCGTCAGGATAGCTTTCAGAGAGTGAAAGCAGATTTAGTAGTATCATGTGAAGCACTTATTTATAGGTTGATAAATCTATTTGTGAACTTATTACTTGATAGTAGAGATAAAGTTTATCAAGTGGTTTATCACTATTATCATGGTAATAATCAATATATTTTAGATTATTTTAGGATAGCTAAAGAAAAAATTG
>NZ_GL636070.1:1957392-1975635 GCF_000186445.1 Streptococcus agalactiae ATCC 13813 | reverse complement strand
TCTTATAAAAAATAATTATTTTTATTAGGTACTTGACATAAGAAGTAGTTTTTAAGAAAAGAGAGTATGATGAAAAAATATATAAAATGGTTCATTCCCATATCTATTATTGGGATGTTACTAGTAGACTGTCAAATGAATAGTGAATCTAAAAGTCAGTTAAACGAAGTAAAAAATAGCAAACAGTCAGCAGTAAAGAAAGATAAAAAATGACAAAAAAAGAACAGTTAGCTTACCTAAAGAACATGAACAAGAAATAATGGTGAATTATTTAAATGTATCTTTTGATAGAGTAGAGTATACGATGGTATTTTTAATGAGATGTAGAGTAGATTGAATGCTTTCTTTAAATTTAGAAGTATTATCTAGCTCAGTAATTTTAATATTTGTTTTTCTATTTGTTTTAGTTCTTCCTCTAGACTTTCAGGCTTTATATTAAGGATATATAATTGAATAAAGAAAGTAATGAACTGTCCGATTACTGCTCGAAGTATTTCCATTTTATTCAACGAATTTCCTTCACCTAAACAGTTGAAAATTTTAGTAATGTTTGGATCAGTTGAATTTATTAGCTTAGTAAAAATAGTTGATGTTTCACTATTGATTAATAATTCTTGCATCAATATTTTAATGAGATCATTATTTTTTTCAATAAATTTAAAACGGTCCTGTACAAAGAAATGAATTAGTTCCTCTTTAGTAGAAAATGTAGATAATTCTGTAAAGAAGGGGCGTCCAATAGTTTGTACGATTAACTCGAGAATAAAAACCAAAAGCTTGTCTTTAGTTTCAAAATATTTATATATAGTTGCTTGGCTAACTTCTGCATTTTTAGCTAGTTGAGCAGTGGAAGTTCCATGGAAGCCTTGTGAGGCAAAGAGCTCTATAGCGGATAAAATAACTTTTTGTTTTCCTTTTGGCATCTCTTGGTCATTAATATATTGTTCAATAGAAAAAATAATATTATTTTTCATACTTAGTTCCTTTTCAAATGGTATTATACTTTACGGTATCGTTTTAGTCCAAAGATATTTGCGATGGTTAAAATAATTAAAAATAGAAGAAGTACCAGAAGATTTGAAGAAACGTTAGATAATCCTTGACCGTACATAATTATTTTTGTAAGTGCATCACCAGAGTAGGAGAGTGGTAGAATTTTACCGACTGTCTGAGCCCAATTTGCCATATTTTCTAGAGGGATTATTCCTGAAAAGAATAATTGAGGCATTATAATTAAGGGAATAAATTGCATCATTTGAAATTCTGATTTTGCTAGAGTAGACATTAAGATTCCTAATGATAAGGCAACCAGAGCCAAAATAAAATTGACAATGATGACACTAAAAATACTACCTACAACTTGAATATCTAGTAGCCAAATAGTTGATAAAACGATAACTATCGTTTGAATAATTGCTAGAATGCCGTATGATAACATATATCCAAATACAATATCACTACGTTTAACAGGAGTTGCAAGGAGTCGATCAAGTGTACCAGAAGTACGCTCTTTTAATAAAGCCATTCCAGAAATTAAAAAAACAAAGAAGAAGACCATAAATCCCATTAGTATTGGTATCATTTTTGCAAAAAAGCCTGTATTTTTATTTCCGTAATTATATTTTTCTTTGATATATTTGGAGCGAGTTTGTAAGGATTGTGCTAGTTTCGGATTCTTATTAGCTAAAATTTTAACTTGCGAAATCAGTTCCTTACTGTTCATTGTATTAACAGCGGTTTTAAAAGCTTGTCTTGTTAAAGTTGTATTTGAAGAATCTGTATTCGCATAGAAGAGAGTATAAGATTTATTGTCCTCCGAAATAAGAGCATCAATTTTATTTGATTTGAGTGCTTTTTTAGCAGATGAGTTAAATTTAAATGATCTCACTTTAATATGCTTAATATTATCTAAATTTGAAACGACCTTCGTGTTAACGTTAATAGTTCCAATCTTAACTTTTGTATTACTATTCGCAGAAAACATAACATTCATCAAAAACATAATTAAAATAGGTGCTAAAAACATCATAGCAAGTGTTCTTTTATCACGAAACAGTTCTTTTATAACCTTTTCAGTTATTGCAATAATTCTCATGATTATTCTCCTTCAGCTTTTAAGAAAACTTCCTCAATAGTACTCACATTAAATTGTTTTTTTAAATGTAATGGAGTATCAAAGGCAATAATGTTTCCACGTAATAGTAGTGCAACCTTACTTGTTAATTCTGCTTCATCCATAACGTGGGTTGTAATAAAGATAGAACGTCCTTCATCCTTAATATTAATTAGCTCTTGCCAGATTTTTCTCCTCAAGGATGGATCAATTCCAACGGTAGGTTCATCTAGGATTAAAACTGTGGGGTTTCCAAGTAGGGCGATGGCTAGAGAAAGCCGTCTTTTCATACCTCCTGAGTAACCTGAGACAAATTTATCAAGTTGGTTTTCTAAATCTACTACTTTAGAAATATGAGTTATCTGCTGTTTTAATTCAGTTTTTTGAATACCTTTCATTTTTCCAAAGAATAATAAATTTTCTAAGGCGGTTAAAGATTCGTATAAGGCATCAGATTGAGCCATATAGCCAATTTGATTTAAAATATTACGATCTGGCATTTGAGTATCAAGAACAAGAGCTGTTCCCTTATCTGCTTTTTCCATGCCAAGCATAGTTTTAATCAAGGTAGATTTCCCTGCTCCAGAGGGTCCTATTAATCCAATTATTTCGCCTTTAAACACCTCCAAATTAATATTATTTAAAACAGTTTCTGAGGCGTATGCTTTTTGTAGTTTTTTTAAATCGATGACTTTTTTCATGATAACTTTTTGCTCCTCTCTCGGTGAGTAAGTGTTCACTCACCTATTTGATATCATATATTATTTTGTGTAAAGACAGGCTTGTCAATAAAAGAGTTGACAGGAAGTTAAGATACTATAATAGTCAATAAAATGGCTTATTTGAGATAACTAATTTTTTATCTTAAAAATCAGTTGCATGGAGAGCATTCGTAAAAATGGGCACAGAATAAAACGACTAAGAATATCCTTGTCGTTTTATTTTTTATATAGTTATACCTCTTTTAAAATTCAATATAATAATGTTTATTCAGGTGTTTTTTAACAATGATATGAAGAGAGAAGCTAAGTCCCAGTATAATTAAATAAATCCAAAGGGGGATATTAATGAAAGGAAGATGACAATATTTTCCTATAAGGATATAAGCTATGATAAGCGAAAGAATTAGAAACATATATCGAAAGAAATATTTCTTTTCTTTCGATTTATCGAAGTTATATGTAGCATATATTATGGTATCAGTTATCTTGACAGCAATAAAACTGATAAAGATTGCAAAAAGAACATCTAATAGAGTAATAGGGATTAGATCTGGTACTGACTGTTGAAGTGCTTCAGTAATGAGATATCCTCCTAAAAAGATAATCATTTGGATAGTTAGTAGTAAAATGGCTAAATCCCAACGTTGTAATGTTTCTTCTTTCTTAGAGATTTTAGGTGTAGATTTAATAACTTGGTTTATAAAATCGTGCCTATCTTCTCCAAATACACTAACTAAACTTGCTTGTCGCTCTTGTGCTTCTAATAACATATTGACAATATCATTTCGAATGAGCTCCTGATGGTAGGGGCTAATGCTAGCACCCCGCAAATAGACAATCATATCTGTATAGGTTTGGTTATTAGAGTTATCAATTCTTTCTTCTAATAGCGTATTTTCTTTTTGTAATTTTTTCAGTTTATCCATGCTAGTTTCCTCTCCAATTTTTAGAGTAGTTTGTTTAATGCTTTACTAAGTGACTCCCAATTCTGTTTAAATTGGGCTAACTGCTCCACGCCTTCATTGGTTAACGTATAATATTTACGCTTAGGTCCTTGAGGGGAAGGCTTTTGTTGTCCTTTTATATATTTATTGCTTTGTAGCCTTAAGATAATGGGGTAGATTGTCCCTTCGGAAATTTCCCCAAAACCATAAGAATTTAATTTTTTTGAGATTTCATAAGCATAAGTCTCCTCTTGCTGTATGATTTTTAGGATAGCTCCTTCAAGTAATCCTTTTAGCATTTGCGATGGAATCATATTATGTCCTTATCTATATTGTAATACAAGTTACTGGTGTAGCTACATTGTAATACAAAGTAGTTGAGATGTCAAATATAACTAAGTTACCGGTAGAAAATAAGAGTGATAGACAATGATTCTTCTAAAATAGGTTTGTTTATGTCCTTTAGTTTATGTTATAATAATGTGAAGAAACTTTAGGAGTGAGTATGAAAATAGATAAAAAAGAACTTTTAGCACTTATTGCTAGTATTATTTTATTAATTTTTGCTTCTGTTACGTTTTTCTTATTTAAAGATCATGGCACTACTCAAATGGATACTGTAGAAAGCAGTGTTAACCATGTCAGTGATTCTCAATTAACTGAGGTACAAGATATGTTAGATAAATTTGAGAAGAAACCTTCAGAAAAATTATTGAAGGATGTCGAACTTGCTTTAAATAAATTGTCCAATTCTTCTAAAAAAGAAGCTTTGCAAAAACGTTTTAAGAAAGCAAAAGATAAGTATCTTAAAGACGAAGCAGATAAGAAAGCTACCAAAGATGCTACAGATTTAGTAGAAATTCTAGAACAAGCCCCTTCAGAAGAAAATGTGTTAAAAGCTGAAGCGGCAGTCAATAAGTTAACTGTCAAAGAATCTAAAGAAGCTTTACAAAAACGTATTGATACTGTTAAGACACAATATGGTTTGATTGGGAATCAAACTCCCTCTAGTTCAGTAGCTGAAACTACAGAACAAGGGACAGCTAATCCTGCTAGTCAGGATACTTCTAGTTATGTTAATCAGAATGTAGCACCAACTTATGAGCAACCGCAAACGAATAATACACCAGTTACTCCAGGGGTTAACAATACTGTTCCGACTCCAGGAACTGGTACTGTACCTGCTACTAATGGGACGGGTGTTGCTCAGTAAAATCCTGAAAGTCTAGTTTTACTAGACTTTTTTGCTATGCTTTTTAATTAGCCATTCTCATCAAAAACTATAAGAGAATTAGCAGTTGATAGTTTTGGAGAAGGAAAAGAATTATGAGCAACAGCAATTAAAACCTTAAAAGTACAACCAAGTGAAGTGGTTTATAACAAGTGTATAGTTCTTTCTTAGAATAAACCATGACTTTTTAAAAAATAGGTATATACCATTTACAAAAATACCTTAAAGCGTTATAATGAGAGTGAATGGGGGGAAGAAGATGACGAAGTACATCAAGGCTGACCGATTCTTTTATGCTGATCATGTAAAGGAAAACGGTTATTTAGAAATAAAAGATAATCACTTTGGTAAATGGATAGAAAATATTTCTGGACAAGAGGAGATTTTAGATTATTCAGGTTACCAAATAGCACCTGGTTTAGTTGATACACATATTCATGGTTTTGCTGGCGCTGATGTTATGGATTGTGATTCAGAAGGAATTTTGCGAATGAGTGCTGGCTTGCTATCTACTGGAGTCACATCTTTCTTGCCAACAACCCTAACTTCAGATACAAAGCGACTAGAAGAGGCGTCTAAATCAGTTGCGGCAGTAGCGGGCAAAGAACAAGGAGCAAAAATTCAAGGCATCTATTTTGAGGGACCATATTTTACTGAGGAATATAAAGGAGCTCAAAATCCGATTTATATGAGAAATCCAAACTTGGAAGAGTTTGCTCAATGGCAGAAGGCTGCAAAAGGCTTGATTACAAAAATTGCTTTGGCACCAGAACGTGAGGGAGTTGAGGAATTTGTCTCAGCAATCACAAAGCAAGGTGTTACGGTAGCTTTAGGTCATTCTAATGGGACATATAAAGAAGCTAAAAAGGCAGTGAAGGCGGGTGCCTCAGTTTGGGTACATGCGTATAATGGTATGCGTGGTTTGACACACCGAGAACCAGGTATGGTTGGTGCGGTTTATAATTTACCTAATACTTATGCCGAACTCATTTGCGATGGTCATCACGTTGATCCTGTTGCTTGTGACATTTTAATGACACAAAAAGGCCATAATCATGTGGCATTAATAACAGATTGTATGGCAGCTGGAGGTGCCCCTGATGGAGATTATATGTTAGGGGAATTGCCCGTGGTTGTGTCTAATGGAACTGCGCGTTTGAAAGATGGAGGGAATTTAGCTGGTTCTATTCTTAAGCTCAAAGATGGATTAAAAAATGTTGTAGAATGGGGAATTGCTACTCCGGAAGAGGCAGTGCGTATGGCGAGTTATGTTCCAGCAGTGTCTGTAGGCATTGATAATGTCTGTGGACAGATAAAAGAAGGCTATGCAGCGGATTTTATTGTATTAGATAAACATCTAGATTTAGTTGCAACATACCTTGATGGAGAAAAACGTTGGCAATCTTGAAAGAACTAGTTTTTACTAGTTCTTTTTAATTTATTAATTTTTAATGAAATATAGTTTGACAATAAAACTATTTTTTCTTATAATGTTGTAATATAATACAAAACAATAGGAGTTTACAATGTCAATTATTATTGGGTTAATGGCCGCTATGTTTATCATTCGTTTAGCTTATTTAAAGCTATCTATAGCTAATGAAAAGGCCTTAAGAAAAAATGGTGCTAAAGAATATGGTGTAGGTGTTTCAAAAGCAATCACAGTTCTTCATATTATCATTTATTTTTCATCTGTAACTGAGGCTGTTCTAACAAAAGCAAGTTTTAATTTTGTTAGCGTAATCGGGCTTAGCTTGATGATTTTTTCTGTGTTTATGTTACATACAGTAACACGTTTACTTGGTCGTATTTGGACAGTGAAATTAATGGTAGATAAAAATCATCAATTTGTAGATCACTGGCTATTTAGGGTTGTTAAGCATCCTAACTATTTCTTAAATATTGCTCCTGAACTTTTAGGTGTAACTTTATTGTGTCATGCTAAGTATACAGCATTATTTGTCTTGCCAATTTATGCTTTTGTTATTTATTTAAGAATTCGTGAAGAAAACTTATTATTAAAAACGATCATTATTCCAAATGGAATCAAAAAGTCTAGGGTATCTTAAGAATAAGAGTAAGTGTATAGATTTTTGAGAATTTGATAAAAATGGAACTATAAGTTGAGAGAACAATGAAAATTGTTCTCTTTTTTCTATACCAAAAGTGTTACGAAAGGATTTTAGATATGACACCAATTGCTAAATTAACTCAAAATATTGTTGTCGTTGACCTCATGAAACAGACAGGCTGGCCACGAGAAAGAGTCGTTAAAGCACTGGAGTTGATGGAGATGGAAAGGACGATTTGTATTGCCAAAAATGGCAACTTGAGCCTAAGAGTTTTTGAGGGGTGAGATGATGAGTGGATTAGAACAATTTTCAGCCATCACTCTGGAACAGATGCAGACATCGGAACGCTTCTTTCCGATGGCTTGGGTGCTATGGGAAGATACTCATTATCAAAAGCTTAAGTCAGACTCGAAGGTATTGTATAGCATGATGAAAAATCGTTTAAAACTTTCTGCTAAAAATGGCTGGGTAGACGAGGTAGGTCGTGTTTATATAGAATTTTCCAACGCAGAAATCCAACGATATTTTAACTGCTCCAAACCGACGGCTATCAAACTAAAAAAAGATCTTTCAGACTATGGCTTAATTTATGAGTATAGTCAATTCTCCAATGCAGATGGTCAACTGGCTAATCGTATCTATGTTGGTCAAGTCATGACCTATGATGCTGAGAAGTACAAACAAGAACGCTTAGAACGTCAAGAAAAAGCTTTCCAAAAACGTATCGAAAAGCGCCAAAATAGACCCCGTAAAAATAATTTACGGGGGGTGTCAAAAGATTTAACGGAGGCAGTTAATAATTTTGACTCGAATTATAAAGACTCTAGTAAAACTGATTTTAGTAAAGATAATTATAGTTCTAGAAAGACTGAAAAAAATTCTAATGAATTTTCACAGTCTGCTGAAACTTATCAATCATTATCAAAAGATCAATCAGTTCCATTTGTCGAACCACAATATTATTCTCTGTTACAAGTGATTGCTGATAAATATAATGACCAGATGTTTGGTTTTCCAGATGTACTTACTATGACACATAATCAGAAAATGAAAATTGGCCAATATTTATCAGAAGGCTACGTTACAAGTTTGGAAGTATTAAACATGATTGACCGTATTCCAAAGGATAGTGCATCACCATTAGCCTATTTGCTAAAATCTTTGGACAATTTGAAGCAAGAACGTCAATTTGAACAAAAAAGAATAGCTCATTTAAACGCAGAAAATTACTATAGCGTAAAAAAAGAAGGTATTGAAAATGGTTAATTTGATCTTAGTTTTAATTGCAGCAGTTATTGTATTTATCTTTATTTTCTTAGCGGTTGAAATTCATGATGCACCCCTAATGGCTGACGATGAGATGACAGTTATATCATCACCCAAGCACGATCACGATGAGCATCATTCACAAAAAGCTGCTTAATATTACTCTTGACCCAAGCAAGTCTTTAAACTACTTGATTTAGATCTTTGATAATTTAACACAAACACCGACCTCATCAGCAAGCCTATAGGATAACAATGAATAAGGAAGGCGGTGTAACAGCCTGCTAAAGTAGCAGGCACGTCTTGGCTTACCTCTTCTTCAAGAGGTGTGAGTATTACTCATGCGTTTTTGCAGATGGAAAAATCCACATAAGCAAGAAAGGAGTTTGTTATGTCAAACTTGCTACAAGTATCTGATAAACCATTTTTAACGTTATCAGATTTACGTCTTTTAGGACGTCAAGGTGAAGCAATAGCTTATCTTGACGATGGAAGACAAGTTATTATCAAACCTAAATTTGCCATTGTTCAGCGAAAAAGAACAATTAACGGTAAAATCACAATTGTTGGTGAAGATATTTTAAGGTTTCATGAAATTTATTCAGCTATTAAATTCATTAAGCGAAAACACTTTATCATAGCTGAACGAATTAAACGAAACGGAAAATATGTCCTCGTTTTAACAGGAAGAGGTTATCACCGACAAAGGAAAGAATAAAGGAGCAAACATGAAAAAAGTAAAAGCGTTAGCTTTATTTTCAACAGCAATTTTAGCGACAGCATCAACAGGAGTTTATGCAGATGAAGTTATTTCAGATGGAACAACTTCACCTTCTACTGAGCAAGTAGAACCAACACCTGCTCCATCATCATCAGAAGTAGCACCTGGAGGTGAATCAAATACACCAACTCCTTCATCATCTTCTTCAACAGAAGCTCCTGAAGGTAGTAAAACAGTTCCTGGTGCAGCTGAAGATGAATCAAGTAAACGAGGATCTGAAACAACAGAAACAGAACCAACGCAACCAGCTACAGAGCCTGAAAAGTCAACAGAAACACCATCAGAGCAGCCTGGAGAGGTAGAAGTACCAACTACAGATGGTGGTAAAGCTACCGTAGTTCCTGATACAAGCGTTCCAACGAACAATCCAAACATTACAGCAGAAACTGCACAAAATGCTGGAGCTTCACAAGTTGGAACAACTTCAACAGTCACTGGTCAAGTCGTTCGTGATGTGACTCGAAGTAATCCAGTGACACTGTATAACGGTGCAAGTCTTGTTGATATTCGTGACGGTCTAGTCACTCTCTCAACAGGTGAAAAAGTAGCTCCTGAAGTTGTAGGTGTTAAAGCTAATGCTGATGGAACTTACACAGCCAAAACTATTCAAGGTGATACAGTCACTTTACCACACACTGGTGAAAAAAATTCAACTGTTTTGTCAGTTGTAGGTGCCCTCATTTTATCAGTTCTTGGTTTTGGTTTAAAAAAACGTAAAAATCAAGAAATTTAATTTAAAAATCTAAAATAGTGAAGAAAAGAACATGTCAATAAACTGTTCGTTTTTTATTGCTGTAGTTTTTTAGGAAAAACCAGGAGGTTATTATGTCAAATCAATTTATTCAACAATCACAAACCAAAAAGGGACACGGATTTTTCCGCAAGAAAAAATGGGCGAAAGGTTTAGCTTCAGGAATTGCTCTTGGAGCAGTCGTTACATTTTCAAGTTCAGCATATGCTGATGATATAGCGAATACAGTTGATACTCAACCAGAAGTAACAGTTGTTTCGGATAGTAATGCTACTAATTTAGCAGATGCTCAAGCTGATAACAGTCAAGAGCACACTGATTTAACCAATCAATCAGGTGAGCAGACAGGTCAAATGACTGACAAAGTAACATCAGATGGTTTAGATCAATCAGTCTCTGATGCTCAAGCAGCAGGAGTTGAAGTAGATCAAAATGGTACTGTAACTCATTCTAGTTATGCAGATGCTCAGGCTGATTTAGACAAACAAAAGGAAGCCATTGACCAAGCAACTGAAACACAAAAAGAAGTTGACAATGCTAAAGCAACAGCTGAAGAAGCAGCTAAAGCAACAGGCGTCGAAGTTTCAACCGAAGCAAGCAAATCAGCAAAAACGTATACTTCAGTTGATGATGCCAAGGCTGATGCTAAAAAACAAGTAGATAATCTTTCTACTGTGACTGAAGCTCAAAAGCAAGTCAATGAACAACTTCCTAAAGCTGTGGAAGCAGCTACGGGGTCAGGTGTAAAAGTGAATGTTAAAGCTGGTGCTAAAACAAGTGATGCTAAAAAAGCTCTTGAAAATTTAGCAAATCAAGTTGCTAATTTGAAAAAAGCTCAAGATACCCAAAACACCATTAGCAATTCAATGGCACAAGCTCTTGAAGAAGCTAAAAAAGCAGGTGTTACAGTCAGCACAACTGGTTCAAAATCATATGATGATCTATCTAAAGCTTTAGCAGATGCTCAAGCTCAAGTCGCTAAACTTACTGAATTTAAAGAAACACAAGCTAGCATCGATGAAGCTATTAAAAAATCGGCTGATAATGCTAAAGCAGCAGGTGTCGAAGTTTCAACTGGAGATGCAAAAACATACACTTCAGCAGCAGATGCTCAAGCTGATAGTGATAAACAAACAGCAAGTTTAGATAAAGCAGCTGAAACTCAAAAAGAAGCTGATAAAGTTATTTCAGATTTAACTAAAGAAGCTCAAAATGCTGGCTTAGATCTTACAAAAGGAACATCACAAACATACACTTCAGTTGATGAAGCTAAAAAAGATATTGCTAAACAAGAACAAGCTCTAAAAGATGCTGCAACAGCAAAAGCAAATGCTGAAACTACTAATTCATCTAACAAAAAAGCTGCAGCAGATGCTCAAGCAGCTGCAAATAAAGCTATCAATGATGCTATTGCTAAAGCAACCGCTTCTGGAACAACAGTTACTAAAACTGGCACTATTGAAACAAGTGTAGAAGAAGCGCAAAAGATTGCTAAAGAGCAATCTGATAAAGTGAATGACGTTGCTGCAAAAAACGAACAAATTCAAAATGAAAATACAGCAAAGAAAAATGCTTACGATGCTAAAAAAGGTGAAGTAGACAAAAAGAATAAAGCAGCGTTTGATCGTGCTGGGTTGAATTACACTGGTGATTATGCAACAGATAAAGCAACAGCTGATAAATTTAATTCAGATGAAATTGAACGAGTTAAATCTCAATTTGAGAAAGCTAATGACAACAATGTACTTGGTGCAACTGATGGTTGGGTTCAACACGTTGGATCAAACGGATACACTCAATCAGGTACAAGTCAATTCAAGAAGTCTCAAAACGTTAATGGTGTAGAAATTGTTGCAAACGGTTCTCTAGAACCAGGAAAAGAAACTGTTTACGTTAAAGGTAATGTTAATCAATCTCACGTTATCGCAAATATGAACTGGGGAAATGTTGCGCCACAAGGTGACAATCTTACTAGTAACATTGGTTCAAAATGGGCTGAAGCATACGATTATAACGCAGATGGTACAACGACTCAAATTTGGAAGGGTAAAATTTTAAAATGGTATCGTATTCCAAATGCTATTACCATGCTTGATGGCTCACAACATGATGCGTACGTACTGTTCCATACTGATACTTCAGGGCTTTCATCACCAGGAGATGAAGTTGTTTTCTGGAACCAAGATGGTGCTATTAATGCTGTTGATGGTTATCGTTACGGAGTTAATGACAAATCTGATGGTATTCGTACAGTTATTCGTGTTGACTCACCAGATAATAACGATAATTATCTCTGGATTTCCCTTTTAGGAGACTTTGATATTGGTCAATTTCTAGAAGCTGATGGCGTAACTGTCCTCGGTGTTGGTGGTGGATTTGCAACAAATTCAGGTGTTGGCGGACACCGTGTTGCTGTCGATGAAAATCTTGGTTTGACATACGGTAAAAATACTACACCAACAAGTGCTTTAACAGGCTTTAACTCCGCCCCAGATGGCGTTGCTTTGATTGCACAATATAGCAATCAATATTCAACTGTTATTCGCAATACCGCAGGTGGTAACGGTGTTGCCGTTGCTCGTACTGATTTTGGAGCACAAGCAAAAGTTAGTATCGTAACACCACGTCATGTGAATGTTGAAAATGTTGAAACACCAACATATACAGATTTATTACCAGTTTCAGTACAAGATGTGCATATCACACCTGAACAAGTAACTGTACCTAAGGCTGTTACTCTTCATGATGTTAACGTTCAAGCTGAAACTCACGCTATCAAACTCGCTACTGAAGTTGCTCCAGTTACTGTTGAAACAGAAGTAACGACTCCAGCTCTTTCAGCAACTGTTCATGACATTACTATGAAAGCAGCTGTTCATCCAGTTGAAGTGACACAAAAACCAACTAATGAAAAAGCAGTAGTTAATAATGATAACGTTGATATTAATGGTAAGACAGTTGCTAAAGGTTCAATTGTGAAATGGGTGCTCAAAAATGGTAACTTGCTGGCTGGTCGTAAAGAATTGACAGCTGTTGTGATGAACGATCCTTTCCCAGCTGGTTTTGAAGTAGATAGTGAAGCTACTGCTGAAGCAAATGCGGATTACTATACACTTAAAACCACTGAAGATGGTTCTTATCAATTAGTTGGAACAGCTAAATTATTGTCACTTTTGAATGCTCATCGTGATCAAGATGTTGAAGTCCCAGGTTTTGTTTTTGTTGGTAAACCATTGAACGATAATGCTCACTATGATAATGCTTTTGAAACCATTTATTCAACCGCTAAAGGTTATTATAAAGTTGTTTCAAATATTCCTTCAATTGACACTCCAGATAATCCAAAACCAACTAAAACAGTCACAGATAAAGCAGGTAGCGATATTGATGGTAAAACAGTATTTGATAAAGATGTTACCTTCCATTTGATTACGGATTATAGTACTTACGTTAATACAGTTGTTGATGTTAATACAATGACAAAAGCAGCAGGTATTTATGATGATACTGATGATGCAACTGTAAACCCTGATGTTGCAAAAGCTACTGTAACAGATAGCAATGGTAATGATATTACTGCAAAAGGAACATTCTATGATATTGAAGCAGGACAACCAATTCCAGCTGAAATTCAAATTTTCTTGGACGGTGCTCACCTTACTCCAAATGGTGAATTTATTGTATGGATTCCAAATGATTTGAAAGATTACTATGAAAATTATGTTCTAACAGGTAATAACGTTACTGTTAATTTACCAGTTGAAGTTATCGCTCAACCAGGTGAAAAAGCAGAAAATACTTTTGTTCAAGTCGAATTTGGAAATGGCTATCAATCAAATCTAGTCTTTGTTAAAGTTCCAGACGTATCACCAGAAAAACATGCCATTAGTAAAGACGGTACAGTCCTTGACGGTCAAGAAGTTGGACTTAATCAAGTCTTTAACTATAAACTGGATGGTGTGACTGTTCCAAAAGATCATGACACACTTTGGCAATATGATGGTAAAGATAAGTTAGATATTGAACATGACCGCTACACAGGAAACTGGAAAGGTGTCATTACTGGTACAGAGTATACTGCCAAAGAAGATATGACGTTAACATACGATGTTATTACTGAAGATGGTACAGTTATTAAAGCAGGCGATACTATCGCAGCTGGAACAAATTATCATTTTATCTTTGAGTTCAATCAAGATACTAATGATGACTTTATTAATAAAATTGTTAAAGTGACTTGGAATGCTCAAGCGGGTGAATGGGCTTACAGCATTAATGAAGACTTCCTTCGCTCATTAGGTCTTGAAGGTACTTTTGATGCTGACTTCTGGATTGAAGTGGAACGTATTAAAGATGGTGAAGTTGAAAACACCTTCATCAACACTGTCAATGGTCGTGAGTTGATTGCGAAAGTAACCACTCATACACCAGCTGCCCCAGTTCCATCAACTCCACAAGTCCCAGCTAAACCTACAGCAGAAACACCAGTTGCTAAAGCAAGCGTTCTTCCAACAACTGGTGAAAAAACTTCAGCACTAGATGTATTAGCATCAATTACTGGTCTTCTTATGACTATTGGTGCAGCGTTTGGTCTTCGCAAAAAAGAAAAACATAACTAATTACTAATTAAACTAAGGACAGGCAACGCCTGTTCCTAGAAGCATACTATCCTGCCTAAATAATTGTTGACGTCTTTAAATCTCCAGATAGTGTGTTTCTAGGAGCAGGTAGTTGCCTACTTGGAAAAGGTTGTAAAAATAACTGATAAGACAATTTACAGCCTTTTATTTTTATTAAAAATTTTATTTAAAGGAGAAACTTATTTATGGATACAGCAGTTCGTGTTGTTACAGCTTTAGGAGCAATTCTTTCAATTGTAGGTCTTGGATGGGTACTCACAGGAGCCTTTGATTATTTCTCAGGTCGTAAAAATGGTAACCCAGCCATGATGGACCAAGGAATGACCTCAATGGTTTCAGGTGGTGCTATTGCGGTTATTTCAGCTGGTGTTGCAGCAGCAATTGTTGCGGCTATGCGCTCAATTTCATTCTAATAACTTACATACATGTAAGATAATCAGTTGAAAAAGTGGTATAATAAAGGTAAGTAAAAGGGTTACAAGGAGAAAAGAAAATGAACAAGGAATTTGATTATGTAGCTTTTGCAAAAAACTTTGAAGCCACTAACGGACGTCCACCAACAGCGGATGAACTTGATAATGCTAAATGGGAACATTTCGGTATTAGATGGCATACACCAGAAGAGTCACAGGCTGAATTAGAACGTATTAATGCATCTTATAAGCCAACTTGGAGCGAACACTTGAAAGATGCTTTAAGTTTTCTAGGACGTGGATTTTTCAAAGCTCTGTTCTTTGTTCTCGTATCTCCAATCTATTTAACAATGTTATTCTTTAATTTAATCAAATCAGCCATTGGTGTGTTCATGGTTTGGTTTGTGTCAAAGTTTGTATTAGGAATGATTATTGGAGTTATTGCAAGTATAAAATATGGAACTGATTTGAGTACTAACCCTTTTCCAGCCCCATTTAGAGGGATTGTAGATTTTATTTTAGGGCGAGATTTTTTTCAAAATGCAGTTCCAAATTTTTTCCCTCATCCTATGCTAGATACCTGGATTATTGGAATAGCGATTATTTTACTAGCCCTCGTCGCTACTTTTGCAAAAGTTGAAGAAAATAAATAGTTGTTAAAAGAACCTTAAAAGGTTCTTTTTATTTTTGTTAGAAAGGAGAGATATGGATAGAACTCTTTCTGAACTAACCAAGTCTTTAGGAAGTTATAATAAAACTGTTAATTCATCAATTGGAGCTATCAATAAGTCATTGATGGCTATTGGATATATTTTAGTATCGATCTTATTTTTAATTGAAATGCTCTCTTGGTATCGCTTTATTAGAAATCAAGGCGGTGAGATGACATGGAAGCTCTTTCTAGAAATAGCAGTCAAATATTTTATTGCTTATTTCTTAGTATCTCAGTCTGGTGCAGTGTTAAATGCTATTATGTGGTTTACAACTGGCGTTACAAAATTAATTGGTGTTGATTTTAGTGGTGATAATATGTTTACATTTGCATGGTTAAAAAAAGGTAGTTTTCCTATTCGAGCTGGGGTTAATATTATCGCTTCAATTATTGGTGCAGCGGCAACCTTATCAGTTAAGGTAATGGTTTTATTGCGATTTATTGAACTCTATTTCTTTAAAGCTATAGCACCAGTCATTGTTGCGTTTTGGATGGGTGATAGTACACGTCATATTGCTATTAACTTTTTAAAAACATTCGGTGCAGTCGCTCTCCAAGGTGCAGTAATAGTTTTACTTCTTGCAATTTGGCAAGGTTTTAATATTGATACTGCATTTCAAATTTCAAAAGATTCTTGGCTAGGCTCATTTGCACCTGGTTTTAGCTATATAGGTAAATGTGTAGTGTTCTTGATTTTGCTGATTGGTTCACAACATAAAGCCAAACAATTACTTAATGTATCTTAATAAAAAGCATCTCTGATTAAGAGGTGCTTTTTGGGTATTGGGTAGAAAGGAGAAAAATGAACAAACTAGGTTCTGAATTTTTTAAAGCAATTGACCAGTTTGAACGAAGTGTCGTTGGTGGTTTTACTTGGCGTCAGCTTGTCATGCTATTTGGGATTATCTTTGGTGTTGCTTTAGCAACATTGATTTCTTTTTTGAAATTGCCTGACATTTTGTTCTATCTAGCACTAGCTTTAACTGTTCCGCCATCATTTGTTTATGGCATAAAGAAAGATGAACATATCAAAGAAGTTCTAATGTTTAAATTTACAGTACAAGAACGTGCTTATCAAACAGATTTTGAAAGTGAGGATATGAATGGTACGTTTATTCAACAAAAGGGCGTCCATGAATGGAACGACACCTTTGACTAAAGAAGATAAAGAGCGAGCAAAGCAGCTCAAAAAAGCTTTGAAAGCTAGTACTCAAAACACAATTAAATACACGTCTTTATTTGAAGATGGATTGATGCATATTGTTGATGAAGAATATTCAAAAACATGGGAGCTTGGAGATACTAACTATATCACAGCTGATGAGGATGAAAAGCTTGATATTATTGATTACTATGTTGAAGCTTTAAATGGATTAGACAGTGATAATACTTACCAATTACTTATTATTAATCGTCCAGTTCCATCAACGCTTTTAAGTCAAATTACCTATGAACTTGAAAGTGATGACCGTGATGTCTATCGTCAAGAATATAATGATATGATTACGTCACGTTTTGCGATTGACCAAAATAATTTTAAGGTTGAAAAATTTATCACTGTTTCAACGTCTGCACGAGATCGTAAACAAGCTTATCGAAAATTAAATGATGTTGAAAATAACTTTTCAAAACAATTCCAAGTGATTGATATTCCCTTCACACCTTTAACAGGAACAGAGCGACTAAATATTTTCGCTGACTTATTGAGAGGTAATCCATATCTTAACGTTGATTACAAAGATGTTCGTATTAGTGGATTAACAACAAAATCTTTTGTTGCCCCTGGACGTATTTGGTTTCAACAGGATCAATTTATGATGGATAAAAAATACTGTAAAGTACTTTTTGCTAGAAGTTTTCCAGCTTTTCTAAACGACCGTCTAATTAAGTCAATTACAGATATTGGTATTGAATTAGCCATTACTATTCATGCTAAACCATATGATGTTGCTGAAGCAGTGAAAAAAATCAATACTGCTGAAGCTGGTGTGAAAATGGATATGATTAAATCTCAAAAAGTTGCTGCCGATAAAGGTATTTCAGGAAATTTGGCAGTATCAGGCGTAGCTCAAGCAACAGCTGAAGAAGCTTCAAAATGGAGTACTGAAATTAATGATAATGACCAAAAAATGTTTTCAGGTATTTTTGCGGTCATGTTAAAGGCAGATACACCTGAAGAGCTTGCCGATTATACAAACCGTGTCAAACAGGCTGGACGTAAGCATGTGGTTGATTTTGAAGAAACTTACTACCACCAAGAAGAAGCGCTTAATACCATTTTGCCAATCGGAAAAACTTATTTGGATGTTAAACGCCGTTTCATGCGTGATATGACAACAACCAACATTGCCACACAAATTCCATTTACAAATACTGACTTGCAAAGTAGTAGTCCGATGGCGATTTATTACGGACAAAATCAAATTTCAAACAATATTATTACGCTTGATCGTCAACGTGATTTGAACACGTCTTCTGGTGTTATCCTAGGTTCTTCTGGTTCTGGAAAGTCTGTATTTGTTAAAACGAGTGAAGTTATTCCAACGATTTTAAGGTATCCTGATGACCGTATTATTATTGTTGACCCTGAGGATGAAG
>NZ_GL636070.1:1898906-1955336 GCF_000186445.1 Streptococcus agalactiae ATCC 13813 | reverse complement strand
ATTCTGATATTGGACGTGCATTTGATGCTCAGTTGATTGATATTTTCCCAGGTTCACAGACACACTTGAATTTGATGGATTTACCAGATGAAGAAAATCTATCAGTTGAAGATGCAGACCCTATTGGTGAAAAATCGTCACTTATCATGGGACTTTTTGAAAATATTCTTCAAGAAGTTACTGACGAAGATTTTTCGATTATTGACCGTGTCACACGTCTATGTTATGAACGTATCACTGATAGAACACCAACGCTAAAAGATTGGTACAACATTCTAATAGAACAACCTGAGGAAGTTGCCAAAGATTTAGCATTAAAATCTGAATCATATACGAACGGGTCTCAAGATATTTTTGCTCATGAAACTAATGTTAACTTGAATAATCAAGTCGTTATTTTCAATTTGAAGAAACTAGATGGTAAATTAAAACCTTTTGCCTTGATGGTTGTACAAGATTATATCTGGAACCAAGTCGTTAACAATCAAGGTAAACTAACAACTCGTATTTACTTTGATGAAATGCAAAATCAGTTTTTGACAGATAATCAAGCAGCTTTCTTCACTAATCTTTACGCTCGTGTTCGTAAATACGGTGCAATCCCAACGGGGATCACTCAAAACGTTGAAACACTACTTGAACGTACTGAAGGACGTAAATTAATTTCAAACAGTGAATTTATCGTTTTGTTGAAGCAAAAGAAAACTGATTTACAATACTTAACTCAAACCATCAATTTGACAGATGCACTTATTCGTTATGTTGAAAAACCAAAAGCGAAAGGTACAGGATTAATCATTGCAGGTCAAACGGCAGTGCCATTTGAAAATCCAATTCCTAAAAATACTGAACTGTTCCGATTAGTTGCAACCGATGCTTATCGTCAAATTGAAAATAAATAATGATTAAAGGGGCAGTGTTATGAACTTAAAAGAAATATGCCTGAAAGGGGGTGAAACATGTCTAATAAAGATGATTTACGAAAACGTGTAGTTAGGAAACGTCATATTAAAGAGAGCGTTCAACGTCATAACCAATTATCAGCCAAGAAGGCTCAAAAGGCTGCTAAAAAGGAACATCATGAAGCTAAGATCAAGGTAAAACACGCAAAAGCAGCTTTAAGAAGAGCTGAGAAAGGCATTGATAAAGATGTTGATGGCGAAAAGATTGTAGACGACTTAGAGAAAGCACTAGCTGAAAAGAAAGCTACTAAGAAAATCAAAAAGAAAGTCAGAAAGACTAATCCAACCATCGGTCAAAAAGCTAGACGGACTGGTAAAAACATTGCATTAAATGCTAGTTATCAGCTTAAAACCACTGCGATGGATCAAGATGATACCTTGTCCGATTTACAAAATTTACAATATCGAACAAGACAATCAAAAGCGGTAGCTAAACAAGCTGGAAAAGTTACTTGGAGAGGTGCCAAATTAGCTTATCGAAAAAGTAAAGGCATGGTTAAAGTTAGTCGTGGAGCTTATCAAAGAGCTAAGCAAGGTGCTAAAGTAGCAACTAAAACCACCGCTAACGTGGCTACAAAGACTGCTCAAGCGACAGCTACGGCTGCTAAAACTGTTGGAAGTGTTGCAGCAACCTTATTAGCTAATCCCATTACATGGATTGTCAGCGCTGTTCTTGCTTTTATCTTGTTTTTGATAATTATTGTTTCCTCAATCTTTTCAAGTAATGTCATTCAACAAAATGATTTCACGCTTAATCAGTCATGGCTTCATATTTCACAAGTTGACCGACAAAAATCGTCTGATCAGGTCGAGTACTACACAGATATTGACTCAATCTTGCTTTACATGAATTTCCGCTATGGTGGTGAATGGGAACCTGATGCTAACTGGGATGATGGTACAGGCGGTAAATTAACTGGCGCACTTGGTTTTAATCATTTTTCTGATGCTCTTGATGATATCTGGAAAGAGGAGAACAGTGATATTGACAATCTAAAAACCATGGCGGAACTTTATACCAACGGTAAAGCCTGGATGAAGTTAGATAAAGATGATTTAGCAGATTATAAAGAAATTCTTGAGAGTCAATCCGAAACAGGAAAATACTTAGCTACTCAAGAATTGATTAATCCATTTTATTCAGCTGATGATGCAAAAAGCGATACAGATTATCTAACTGTTTCAAAGCGATATGGATATACGTCTAAAGATAAAATTGATCCAACGACAACGCTTCAGGCTCAATCAGGTCAAAAGATTTATGTAGTCATGGATGGTAAGGTTACGGTTACAACAAAAGATTTAAAAGGTAACGAAACGAAAACAACTAACTTAATTATTTCAGATAGTGATGCACGTTTCATTTATTATGGTGTTTCAGCTATTCGAGTTAAGACAGGTGATAAAGTTGAAGCAGGAGCCGAGCTTGGAACCGTTTCTGGTGGTTCACAAAAGATTGCCTATGCCAAAAACTATGGTGAAGTCGATGCTAAAGATTCTCAGTGGTTGCAAGACATAAAAAATAAAGATGTTTCATATGGTTATACGGAGCAGACAAAGAAAAATAAGACAAACGTTTGGGTGTTAGTTAATCCTGGTTTTTATTTCCCGTTTGTTAAGTACGCTCAAACAACTGTCATTATGCGAACATCATCTGAATTGAGTGGACGTGCTAAACAATTTTATGACTTAATGAAGAAGTTTTATCCAAGTGCTACTGATAATGGTGTTGCTGCCGTGGTTGGAAACTTTGCCGTTGAGTCATCCATTACCCCAAAACGAGCCGAAGGTGATTATCTTAGCCCACCCATCGGAGCATCTGATGGGTGCTGGGATGATGCAAATTGGTTAAACATGGGTGGTACAGCAATCTACGGTGGTGGTTATCCTAATATCCTTCATCGTGGGATCGGACTTGGTCAATGGACGGATACCACCGATGGCGGTACTCGTCATACTATGCTAATCAATTATGCAAATTCTATTGGTAAAAAATGGTATGAGCTAGAAACACAAATTCGCTTTATGTTAGAAGGTGATTCACCTTATTATCAAAACATTTTAAAAAGTGTGTTAAGTTCTAATTCTGATACAGATAGTCTTACCAGAACCTTCTTAACAAAGTGGGAAGGTATCAACAATGGTACACTTTCTCAACGTCAAAGCTATGCTAAACAAGCATTGTCTTGGTTCCACCAATCAATCGCAGGTGGTGGAACAATGGCTTCCTCTTGGAATTTCCCTGAGGAGTATCGGGACAAAATTAAGAGCATGCCAACAGGTGTCAGCATGACAACACAACCTGGTAATGGTTATCCTGCAGGTCAATGTACTTGGTACGCTTATAACCGTTTGGTGGAATTAGGTGAAATCACAGATTTATCAGGAAGTTATGGTCGTCTTGGTGATGGTAAAAGTTGGGTAGGAAATCTTGTCGCAAAAGGTTGGAAGTTTAGTACAATGCCAACGGCTGGTGCTGTTTGCTCAACGGCTGGTGGATTTGATAGTACCTATCCGCAATATGGACACGTTATGATCGTTGAAGCGGTCAATGCTGATGGTAGTTTTTTGGTATCTGAATGTAACTATGCAGGTAACAAAAGCCAAATTCACTGGCGTGTTTGTCGTAACGCTCCGTACTACACGTTTGCAACCCCTTAAAAATGAAAGGAAAAAAATGATAGATGAATTTAAAGTGACTTTTTTCAAACGGGTCATGATGATTGTAGGGATTATTATTATCTTTCTCATTGGCTTAGGTTTTGGGTCAATGAGCAAGAAAACAGATAATCAATCTTCAAGTCATACAACTTTAACCAAAAAGGTTAAAGAAGGTCATCAGTTGACTGAAGGTTGGGTTAAGCAGTTTTTGATTGCTTATTACACTAAAAAAGATCTTGAAGAAAATCGTAACAGATACAAAGATTATATGACTGATGGCATGTATAATGCTGCTGTTTCTGAAGAAGAGACAGCACAAAATCAAGCTTATAAAGGCTTTGTTGTTAATTTTGAGTTTAAAGATGCTCAAATTTATATTGATAAAACCAATGATAAAGTTATTTGCTATGTTAATTACACAAATGATTTACTTCAGAAAAAGAATTCAACTGAAGGTGCTCAAACAGGCGTAGATAATAACACTATTATTCAATTAACTTACAATAAAGTTGATGGCAAATATCTCGTAAATAACATGAGTACGCTTTTAATTACAGATTCTCAAGATCCGACAGCTTCACAAAATTCTTATGGAGATGTTATTGCTAGTAATGATGAATAGGAGAGAAGGCAATGTTAAATCAAAGTATTGTTACAGGACGTCTGACTAAAAATACAGAGTTAAGAAAAGTCAACGACCGTTCGGTTATTTCCTTTACACTTGCTTCAAGTAGAGAGTATAAAACAGAGGATGGTTCTTATCCAGCTGACTTTATTGACTGTGTCTTGTGGGGAGCACCTGCTGAAAACTTTAACACGTTAACAGCTAAAGGTGACACTCTTCAGGTAACAGGACGACTACAAACTAGAACTTATAAAGATAAAAAAGAAGTTACTCATAAAGTAACTGAAGTTCAAGTTGATAAATGGTATATTGTTGCCGTTAATCAAAATCAAGGTGACTATCCTGTTAAAGAAAAAACTATTGTTAACGATAGTTTAGATAATTTATCACTATAGAAGGGGAACTAGACAATGAATGAAACGACTTTTGAAACAAATAATCACACTGCTAAATCAGCACGCCGTCAAAAATCAACAAGTGATCGCTTAAAAGACAAATTGAAACAACTCAATAAAGCAAAAGCATCTCTTGAAGTGGCTCAAAAGAAAATTAAACAACTGGAAGCCGATATTAAAGAACTTGAAGCCAAACGTCAACAAGAAATTCTTAAAGAATATGGCATGAGTTTATCGGACTTAGAAGCCTTTTTAGCTGATAACAAGGACAAACTTGGGGGTGATGCGTAATGTTTCGCATTACAAGATTAAGTACAGGTCAACAGCGCGATTTTCAAAATCGAGAAGAGTTAGAATTTTTCTTGGAAGGTGAAGAAAATCGTTGCTTGCAGCTAAATACAACAGCCACTTTTCAACTTTTTCATCTTGATAAAAATGAAGAGCCGCTAGAGTCAATGGAACTCACTATTCCATCTTCTGGGGAACAAGACGTTAAAGAGCTTTTAGGTGACTTTGGACTAAAAAAGGATAAGAAATTCTTCTTCAGCCGTGGGACTAAGCAAGAAAAAACTCAAAGAGTTCAAAAGAAAAAACATGAATTATCAACCGCAAACGAAAATATGAGCAAATCAAAGCCATCTGTTAAAGCAACTCCCAAGTCTTCTAATCGTTTTTGGATAATGATAGCTTTGTTACTCTCAATTTTTAGTTTAGCGATTTCTCTTACTAATCATTACAGTAGGTATCAAAAAGAGGAGAATAAAACACAACAGACTACCATTAATCAAGGAGCTGATGTTTTTTGTCGCTATTTCATCAGTAATTATTTTGCAAACTCATCAGCTCGTGAGGATTTTATTTCTAATTCGCTTGATTTAAAACAGTTTGATACTGACAAAGCAACAACAGTTAGTGTTTTGTTAGAAAAAGAAGTGATGACTAAAAAAGTAACGACTTTAACCTATGTTATTAATTGTCGCTATGACGATAATTCAACCGCTAACAAACGTTTGACACTAACCGTAAAACAAAACAAAGAAGCTAAATATGGCTATTTAGTCTCAAAAGCTCCTAAACTAACTGCTTATCCATAACATAAAGGGGGAGAAAGATGGATCAAGAACAAATTTTTGATAGAGGTGCACGTGTCACTCTTGAGACAGGTAAACAGTTATTTCAATTTTTAGCTTATGCGGCACAACAGCTGTATAAAACTTATGATGAACACAAACAGATTGGGGAACAGTCTTTTAAAAACTTCAATCAGTCATCTTTGACGAAAGATCATATTGATTTTTTAGAAGCGGATGTTAACCTTAGAAAGTTTACGGATGAGCTTAAAAAATCAGGTGTTCGCTTTGCTTTTAAAGATTTGGGTGACGGTACGAAACAAGTTTGGTTTGAAGCACCTAACAGGGAAGTTATTGCGGATGCTTTGAGACATACTCTTAATGAAATCGTTAATGACCCTAAAAAAGCTAAAGAAAAGTACATGAAATCAGAACAAGAGTTAACTCCAAAAGAACAGATTAACAAAATCAAGAAAGCAACTAAGGAAAAACTTGATACTGTCAAAACTAAGAAGAAAGGAAAGAGTATCTGATGAAACTTCAAAAGAAACCTCTTATTCCTTATCTGATTATTAGTCTATTTTTAGCTTTTTTGACTCACAGGGCTTATGTGTTATATAGCATTGCTCCTAAACCTGATATGAGCAATTTATTTAGTCAATATACCTATGTCCTGGAAAAATATGTTGAACAACCATACTTTTATCCTAACTTCAGTCCATTTGCTATTTTAGCTGCAATGGTTGGTTTCTTTATTGGGATGATGTTTTATTTAAAAATAAAACCTGATGAAACTCTTCGTCATGGTGAAGAAGCAGGTTCAGCAAAGTTTGCGTTTGCTCAAGAGATTGCTGGCTTTAAAGATCCAGAGCCAACAAACAATATGATTTTCACAAAGAATGCCCAAATGGGATTGTTTAATAAGAATCTTCCGTTTCAATGGCAATTGAATAAAAATGTTCTTGTTGTTGGGCTTCCTGGTGATGGTAAAACATTTACTTATGTTAAACCTAACCTTATGCAAATGAACTCCAGTTTTATAGTCACTGATCCAAAAGGGCTTTTAGTTCGTGAAACGGGTAAGATGCTTGAAGAACATGGCTACCAGGTTAAAGTATTTGATTTAGTTAACCTCACTAAATCAGATATGTTCAATCCTTTTCACTACATGAAATCAGAACTAGATATTGACCGTATCACAGAGGCAATCGTTGAAGGAAGTAAAAAAGGTGATCGTGAAGGTGAAGATTTCTGGAATCAAGCAAAACTTCTTCTTAATCGTGCATTGATTGGTTATCTCTATTTTGATAGTCAGGTTCAAAATTACACCCCTAACCTATCAATGGTTTCTGAATTACTACGTAACATGAAACGTCCAAATGAAAATGAACCTAGTCCTGTTGAAAAGATGTTTGCAAATCTCGAAAAAGCCATGCCTGGAAATTATGCTTGTCGACAATGGGACTTATTTAACAGTAACTTTGAAGCTGACACAAGAACCAGTGTTCTTGCGATTGTTGCTACACAATATTCTATCTTCGATCACCAAGCTGTCACTAATTTGATTATGGCTGACACTATGGAGATGGATACTTGGAACACTGAAAAAACAGCCGTTTTTGTTGCCATTTCAGAAACTAATAAAGCTTACAGTTTCCTAGCATCTACTTTGTTTACAGTCATGTTTGACCAATTAACACACAACGCCGATGCTATTATTCAAGGAAAGAAAGATGGTTACACAGCTGATGATTTGGTGCATGTTCAATTTATTTTTGATGAATTTGCGAACATTGGTAAAATACCTCATTTTAACGAAGTTTTAGCATCTATTCGCAGTCGTGAAATGTCCGTAAAAATCATCATTCAAGCCATTAGTCAGCTTGATACGATTTATGGTGATAAAGCACGAAAATCAATGGTTAATAACTGTGCAACCTTGCTATTCTTAGGGACTAATGACGAAGATACTATGCGTTACTTCTCAATGCGTGCTGGTAAACAAACCATTACACAAAAAAGCTATTCTGAACAACGTGGTCAACGTGTATCAGGATCTACAAGTACACAAGCTCATCAGCGTGACTTGATGACACCTGATGAAATTGCACGTATAGGTGTTGATGAAGCATTAGTATTTATCTCAAAACAAAATGTTTTCCGAGATAAAAAGGCTATGGTAACAGACCACCCTATGAAAGATGAATTATCTGACAATCCGAATGATGGGAAATGGTATAACTACATTCGTTTCATGGTTGAAGATCCAGAACTTTTTAATAATGCACGTGATGGAAAAATTGACCCTAAAAATATCTGGTATCCAGATATGAAAGGTTATGATCAGTTTGTTAAAGATAATGATATTGATACTTCAAAACTAACTGAAGTTGAAGTAGCACAAGCTGATGAAGTAAACACGCAAGCCACAGAAGAGCCTGTTTATGAACAAGTACCCATTCAATTGTCTGAAATGAGCGTAGAAAGCCAATCTCAGACACAAGAAAGTGAAATCAAAGCAGTGGATTTTGCGACTGGTGAAATCTTTGAACTTCCACCAGAAGATGAGGAAGCCGATGAGTATTATGGTGAAGTTTAGCGTGTAATAAAGTATAATAGTTCCAGGGGGTTTATATGGCTACATCAAAACAAAGTCCATTTTTTAAAACACAGGGAATTTCAGAAGATGAATTATTACATTATCTAAAGGAACATCCAGACGATCCTTTGGTTACTAAACTTGAACAATTACTATTAAACTTATAAGATAAGAAATAAGCTACATCGTTAAACGGTGTAGCTTTTATTATTGTGAAGGGAAGTGAAAAATGGATGAAATATTTACTTTTAGCAGAAAAGCCTGACCAGGCTAAAAAATATGCTAACGCTTTAGGAAACCCTAAAAACGATAAAGGTGTTTGGCGTGTTCAATCATCTGTATTGAATGCTGAAGTGATTGTTGCTCCTGCCGTTGGTCATTTAGTTGAACGTATTAATCCATATACCAACTTTGAAAATTGGGATTTGGCTAATCTTCCAGCTTTACCAGATGGATTTGCTTATGAGCCTAAAAAAGATACCGTTAAACGATTTAAGGCTATCAAACATGCTGTTAAAGAAGTTGATGCGATTATTATTGGGACAGACCCCGACCGTGAAGGAGAAGCCATTGCTTATCGAATTTTAGAATTAATACCAGGTGCGCTAAGAAAAATTAAGTATCGTTTGTGGGTAAACTCTTTAACAAAAAAAGGTTTAGAGCAAGCTTTTTCAAAGCTTAAAAATCCAAAAGACTCCATCAACTATTTTCATGAAGCTGATGCAAGAGGGGATGCTGATTGGCTAGTCGGTTTTAATCTAAGTCCTTTTGTAACCATTAAAATGAAAGAAGAAGGGTATTTAGACAAGAAAGACCATTCTATGTCTGTTGGACGAGTTCAAACACCTATTGTTAGTCTAATCGTTAGAAATGATGAAGCCATTGAAAATTTTAAACCGAGTCCTTATTGGCAGCTAAAACTGATTGATCCTGAAGCCAAAGTTACATTTGGCAACGATATTAAATATCAATCAAAAGCTGAAGCAGAACAGATGCTACAACAGTTAGCTAATATAGCAGTTGTCAAAACGGTTACGAGTGAAGAAAAAGTGCAAGAAGCACCTAAGCTTTATAATTTAACTAATTTTCAATCAGAAATGAGTAAGCTATATCATTTTGATGCCACTAAAACGAAAGAATTGGTCCAAAGCCTTTATCAAAAAGGTTATCTTTCCTATCCACGTACTGACTCAACATTGATTACAACTAATGAATTCGCTTACTTAGTTGAACATATAGACGATTATCAAAAAACAATCAATAAGCAATTAGAAACACCTAATCGCTCACCAAGAAAAAATTATGTGAATGATAAGAAAGTTCTAGAACACTATGCTATTATTCCAACCGAAAATATTCCTGATTTAAATGAGCTAAGTGATGATGAAAAACTCATTTATCAAAAGGTAGTTTTCAGAACCTTACTGATGTTTACCCCTGACTATCGCTATCAATCAACCAGTGTTATTCTCGATAATCATGGACTCGAATTTAAAGCGACTGGAGCTGTAACTAAGGATAAGGGATGGCGAAACTATTTAGCCGTAAAAAAAGAAGATAAAGAGTTACCCAATTACCAGGAAGGGCAAACTATCACTGTTGAATGCAAACTCTTAGAGGAAATGACAAAGCCACCGACACGAATTACTGAACAAATTTTATTGAAGAAATTGTTACCTAAATACAATTTAGGGACGTCTGCAACTCGTGATGGGATGATTGATTTAATTCAGGACAAAGGTTATGTCACTAAGAATAAGAAAACAGGACAGTTTTTCCCAACAGAAAGAGGAAAGCTACTTATTCACTATTTAGATCAATTAGAGATTGCATATACTAATCCTGAAACAACAGGAAAATGGGAAGAAGTATTAGCTCAAATCGGACAAGGAAAAATTCAAAAAGAAAGCTTCGTCAACAAAATCAAATGGGCTATCACTAAACAAATTGAAAAAGGAAAACAATTATAAATGCTACTATTTTATGTAAATAGTAGCATTTATATTGAGGTAAAAAATATGGAAGAAGAAAAATTATCTAGAGCTGATACAAAACGCTTATTTATTCAAGAATTAGAGCGCTATTTGTTGAGAATCAGTCAAAAAGGCGACCGTTTACGAAAATCATCTACAAAATTTTCAGTTGCACGCTATTCTGGCTTAGGAAGTAAAATCAAACTTTACTTGTCTAATGAACAGATTTATGTTCGAGTATTTACCAGTGGTGAAATAAATATTAGTTATTACGATACCTTTTACGGTACTGAAACACGTAAAGAAATTAGTCCTAAATTCACTGATGGAACATATACCGAAAATGAAGTGAAGTTGATGATTAAAGAAACTAAAAAATTTATTCGTGAATCTTTAAGATAGTGAGGTTTTATTTATGGCAAACATGCAGGAATTACTTTCTCAACGCTTTGAAGTACGAAAACAAAAACTAGTTAGTATGGATATTGTAGCAGTTGCTGAATCCTTAGGAATGAAGCTAAAACCAGGTTCAAGCGGAACTTATTATTGGGAAGAACATGATAGCTTCCATATTTATCCTAATACTAATACATTTCGTTGGTGGTCAAGAAGCGTTGGTTCAAATACTATTGATTTGGTTCAAGTGGTACGAGAAGAACTAACAGGTCAAAAACCAAGCTTTAAAGAAGTAGCAACTTTTCTTGAAACTGGTCACTTTGATAAAGTTACTGTTCAACCACCAGTAAAAGAACCATTTGAATACTTTTTAGAGCGTTATGAACATTCTGATTTTAATATTGGTAGACAATATTTGAAGGAAGAACGTGGTTTATCTGATGATACGATCGACACTTTTTTAGCATCTGGTAATCTAGCTACTGCAACACGTAAAAAAGGTGATTATTTTGAACCTGTGATTGTATTCAAAAGTCGTGATAATGACGGTAAAATGATTGGTGCAAGTCTTCAAGGAATTGTTGAAAATCGTGTTCAGCACCCCGAACGTGGACGTCTTAAACAAATGATGAAGAACTCAGATGGGACTGCAGGCTTTAGCTTAGATATTGGAAATCCAAAACGTTTAGTCTTTGCTGAAGCTCCAATTGATCTAATGTCTTATTATGAATTACATAAAGATGATCTTCAGGATGTCAAATTAGTAGCTATGGATGGGATGAAAAAGAGCGTTATTAGTCGTTATGTCGCTGATATGTTAACTGATGGTAAATACTCTCAAACCATGTCTAATGAGCAAATTAGAGGTGCTTTAGATGCTTTAAATAAGACTACAAATATTTTGCAAGAGCATCCAGATATGATTACTTTAGCAGTTGATAATGATGAAGCAGGACAAAATTTTGTTAAAGGTTTACAAGAGGATGGTATTCCAGTAGTGTCAGATTTACCACCACGTCAGGCTAATCAAGAGAAAATGGATTGGAATGATTATCTTAAACAGGAAACTAATACTAAAGAAAGTACTGTTGATGAGACTTGGAATATTGATGATATTCAAGAACAACTGTCTCAAGAAAGTGATTTAGTTGGCACTCAAGCGGTTGATGTTGTTTATATGAATGAGGTTTATTTAAACCAGGGCTATAGTCTTTCATTAGTTATTCATAGCAACGAAGAGGTAGAAAATCTAACAGACGTTGCAGCACCTTGGACGCTTGAAGTCATGAGGAATGGTCAATCACTTGGTTATTTGGCTTATGGTGAAGATTGGGGCAATGACTTTGATATTGAAGATGAGCTCGTTAATCTTGAAAATTGGGTTAAAGATAATCAAGTCACTAATCATTTATATAGTCAAAAAGATATTAATGCGTTTTTAGCTACTATGCAAAAAGTGGAATTTAAAAAGGGTGATTTTGTCCTTGAATTTGGTGGTATTTATGACTTCGGAAAGAGTCAACGTGAGAGTGAAGAATTACGTCAACATGCGATTGATTCAATGATTTCAGATATTACAGATGCTGAAACATATTATCTTTGGCATGATGAAGAGTTAGAAAAACTAAATGCACCTGATGAAGCATTTATCAATTTTCATTATCATCTAAAAGATATTGAGTATAATCAAAATGATATTCATCTTTATGTGGCAGAATCATCAACTGATGGTGTTACAGGTTATCTTTCACTAGACGGAAATTCCCTTGATAGCGATAGTATTGAAGAGTATTTAGCTGATCAAGATTGGACGTTTGATCAAAAGGTACAGTTTCTTAAGAATTTAAAAACTGCCGTTGATGAAACCTGGGATAAAGTTACTAATCACTATAACGAACAATTTGAAGCGATTGTTGCTCAATATGGACTATCCAATAAAAAAGAAAAATCTCTTGAGAAAATTCAAGAGATGATAACTTCTAATTCAGAGCAACAAAAAAAGGTTGAGAACCCTATCGAGGATTTACCTGAGCAAAGTCAGGAGGCAGCACCTCTACCTAGTACTCAAGAAGAGTACTCTTTGAATGAGTCGTCACCGACTCAAACTCAGTCTCAACCTTTGCTTCATTTTACCATTTCAGAACCTGAAAAGTCAATTTATAAGATTGGTTATCATCCAGTCAATAAAAAGGAGTTAAATAAATTAAACCGCTATGCAGCCCAAATTCAAGAAAACGCTAACTGGTATAAAAATGAATTGGCTGATAGTAATGTCACATACTTCTATAAAAATAATGATAATTTAGAAGCTTTAAAAGTTACCTTTAAGGCAGAGCAGTATCCGCACTTGGTTGGTATTTTTGCCATTGATGATGATCAAAGTGCAACTAAAACTTTGGATGATTTAGCATCTGGTAAAGGTGACTATCAAAACATTATGGTTGCCAATCGAGGAGCTACCTTTAGTAAAATTCAAGTATTACCTGATTTTAAAGCTGTTGTAGACTCAAATAGCTTTATTTTTGATGATTTATCTGAAGTAGAACGCATGAACCGCCTGGACTTAGCAAAAGCTATCCGAACAGAGGATAAGGATGTTTTGATTGCTTTTAGGAATGTTGATGGTGAATATCTTCCTGCATCTCTTATGAAAGTTACTAATAAGCTTGAGTCAGAGTTGTCAATTGCAAATAATAAAGACGTTTTAGGTATTGTTGGTGAGAAAGATGGAGAGTTTAAAGTTCTTTCAGTCAATGAAGAAATTATCAAAGATGGTGGTGAAAAAATGTTATCAATTGTAAAAAATAACCAATTTGAAAATCTTTCTAAAGCAGAAGTGACTGCTGAAGACTTTACTAAAGTTTTAGATGCTGTTTACAATGTTGGTGCTCAAGTTGGTAAAGACAACAGGGCTAATATCCCAGAAGAATTGTATCCAGCTTGGGATAAATACTATGAATACGCTGAAAGATATGACAATAATTTTGATGTTATTGTTAAGGCTGCAAGAGCAGATAACCTGTTTGATGAAAATTCCGATTTTTATAAAGAAGTATGGCTCAAAAAAATTCAAGAAGAAAATCAGAAAGTAAAAGATTCTGATGGTGATGGTCTAACAGATGATGAAGAAATTGCTTTAGGTACTAATCCTTATAGTCCAGATTCTGATGGTGACGGTATTTTAGATAGCGTTGAAAAAGCCAGTGGTACAGATGCAACAAATCCGTCAGATACACCTGATAGTCGAAAAGAAGAAATGGCAAAACGTGACTTAACGTTGTCAGAAATGATTAAAGCTAAAAATACAGCAGCGCTTAATCAGCATTTACAAGAAGGTATTAAAAATTATTTTGATAGTGATAACTACAAGAACTTCCTCGAAGGGATGTCACACTTCAACAATTATTCTGTAAGAAACATTCAATTAATCAAAGCTCAATTACCTGAAGCAAGTATGGTTGCTTCATTCAACGAGTGGAAGAAGCGGAACGGTCATGTTAATAAAGGTGAAAAAGCACTTTATGTTCAAGCCCCAGTCACTGTTATTAAAAAAGATGTTGATGGCAACCCTATTATTAATTCTGAAACGGGAGAAAAAGAAACTCTTACCTACTTTAAACCTGTTCCTGTTTTTGATATTAGTCAAGTATCACCTGTAAAAGGTAAAGAATTGAATTTACCTAAAATGGGTGAAGTCATTCCTAGCCAAATTACTAAAGAGTATTATCAAAATGTTTACCGCTCATTGAGGGATATTTCTCAAAAAGAAAATGGTATTCCAATTCGTTTTAGAGAACTTGAAAAATCAGATGGTTCTTACAGTCCTAAAACAAATGAAATCACAATTAAAAAAGGGATGACTTACGAACAAACTCTCTCAACCCTAATTCATGAAATGGCACATTCTGAATTACACAATAAGAAGAGTTTAACGGAACGTTTTGAAGGTAAATTGACACGTTCTTCAAAAGAATTACAAGCTGAGTCAATTGCTTATGTTGTATCTAATCATTTAGGTTTTGATACAAGTAATGACTCATTTGCCTATCTTGCTTCTTGGTCACAAGAACCAGATGGACTAGAAAATCTAAAAGCACAGCTTGAAATTGTTCAAGAAGAAGCAAGTTCTCTTATGAAACGTATTGATAAGTATTTAGAAAAATATCAAAGCCTAACAGTTTCAAAAAATGAAAAACTAACTGAAAGTCAAAAACGAGAATTATCCAAAGCAGCAAACCCATTTTATCAAAGTTTGCAAAAAGCTAAAGAGGAAAGCAAACAGGTAACGCCTGCCAATGAAGAACAATCAAAAAAAGTCAATCGACCTACCAAGCAATAACGCAGTGTAGGTCGCATAAAAAAGGACTAACTTTAAAAGTAGAAGGAGAGACAAGTTATGGTAACAGAAGAAATGATGATGACAACTGAAACATTATTGATGAGTTATTATTTTGACATGAGCGAATGGCTCAAAGGAAACAAAATTGTTAACATTGATATTATCCAAAAATCAAAAGACGAGTTATTGGATATGTTAAAATCTGATTTTGAAGAATTGTCTACAGAAGATAACAATGATTATCTTGATGAGCTTTCAGTTAGCATTGCTACACTGGAAGAATTATCAGGAGACAATTATCAAAAGATAAAAACAGAAGTTTTTTCTTGGGAACCAAGCCAAAAAAAACGAAAAATGACATAAGAGGGAATGCTGACAATTTTCAAATTGTCAGTTTTTCTGTTGTTGCATTTTATCAAAATGCACTTATCAAAAATTGTCAAATTTGAAAAATGCACGAAGTGCCAAATAGGGGATTGGGGATTTCCCCAAAGTGTAAAAAGTTAAAAGTCTGTTTGTGGGGGTGCCCTACAAATAGGCTTTTTTGCTTTTTATTTTCGTAAGTGGCTATCCACTTGCTAATCTTGCCAGAGTAAAGGTAGCCCTCTCTCAGAGGCGGGGCAAAAAGCTCCATTTTATCAGTTTTTTTAGAAAGGAACATTGTAATGGAAACAAAAAAACGAGTTCGCTCAACACAATTTATTATTAGAGCCAAACCTGATGAAGCTAACATAATTAGAAATAGAGTTAAGCTTTCAAAAAAAGAAACATTCCAAGCATATGCTTTAGAGATGTTACAAAATGGAAAAATAGCAACTTATGATTATTCAGAATTGCAAAAGTTACGAATCGAAGTTAATCGTATTGGTCAAAACGTCAATCAGCTAGTTCGTTATGTTAACACTTTTGATGAGATTGATAATGAACTTTTTAAAGCTTTACAAGCTGAAATTGATGACATGAAGAAATTGCTTTTTGATGAATTTAAAACGAAAGGACATGCTAAATTAAATGGTAGTGACGAAGGTTCTTCAGATTAAAACAAGCCGTAATTTAAAACGTGCAATTGATTATATTACACGTGATAATGCAACCTTAAAATTAGATACAGAACATTTAGAGGGTGATGAAAATTATTCTTTTGAAATTGTCAATGGTCAAGTGATGAAACGATTAGTATCTGGTCATGATTTAACAGATGTATCTGATCCACAGACGATTTATGAAGATTTTGTTTTACTAAAACAATCTGTTGATGTTTTGTACAATAATGATGAATTTTCTGATTTAAAAAATGATAAACGTGTTTTAGCGCACCATATCATCCAATCGTTTTCACCAGAAGATGGCTTAACTCCAGAAGAAGTTAACGAGATTGGACGAAAAACCGCTTTAGAGTTAACTGGTGGTGATTATCAATTTGTTGTTGCAACGCACATGGATAAAGGACACTTACATAACCATATCATTTTTAATACAACTAACGAAGTGACTTTGAAAAAGTTTCGTTGGCAAAAAAATACAGCTCGCAACTTATTTCAAATTTCAAATAAGTATGCTGAGCTATATGGCGCAAAAGTTTTAGAACCAAGGCTTAGAAACTCTCACACTGAATATGCTGCATGGAGACGAAAAAATAATTATCGCTTTGAGATTAAAGAACGGTTGAACTTTTTGTTAAAGCACTCGTTAGATATGAATGACTTTTTACAAAAAGCAAAAGCTTTAAACTTGCAAATTGATACGAGTGGTAAGTACGTTAAATATATGTTACTGGATCAACCACAAGAGCGTTTTGTTCGTGATCGTACATTATCTAAAAAAGGTAAGTTCTCACTTGAAAAAATCAAAGAACAAATTGCGACAAATGAAGTTGTTTATAATTTAAACGTCATAAAGGAAAAATATGATGAAGAACAGGAAAGTAAACAAGATGATTTTGAGTTACAAATCACAATTGAACCTTGGCAAGTGCAGCAACTTACCAGTCAATCTATTTATGTTCCAATTACTTTTGGATTAGATAGAAAAGGTACAGTCTCTATTTCTGCAAGAATGCTTGACCAAAATGAAGATGGAACATTTACAGCTTTTGTTAAAAAGAATGATTTCTTTTACTTTTTGAATGCTGACCATTCTGAACAAAATCGTTTTATTAACGGAACAACTTTAATCAAGCAACTATCTGCTCAAAATGGTGAAATGATTTTGACTAAAAACAAAAATATTACAAATTTAGATAGATTAGTTGATGAATTTAACTTTTTGGCAATTAACAAAGTTACCAATTCAAAACAATTTGAAGAATTACAAAATCAATTTTTGGAACAATTGGATGAAACCGATAAGACTTTAGAGTTCTTGGATGAAAAGATGACTTATCTTAATAAACTTATGGGTGCTTTATCAGATTATCAAAATAATATAGTTCCTTCAGAAGTAAGTCTTGAACTTCTTGAAAAAGGTAAAATTGATAAGAATACAAAACTAGAAGAATTACAAAAAGAAATTAAAGAGCTTCAGATTGAACGTGACATACTCAAAAAGCACAGAGATAAAATTGTAAAAGATTATGACTTTGCAAAAGAGATGAAAGAAGAGCGTGAGGAAATGGCACATAAAAATAGTAAGAAATTATGATGCTTACTTCAGGAAAAAGGTTATAATATATAAATATGAAAAACAAAAAATTATTATACTTGTAAGTGTTATCTTAGTTGTTATTGTTCCTATCTTTATCAATCTTTCCTTTAAAGTGTATTTAGCTCCATTATTTATTGCTGAGTGGGGAGCAGGTGACTTACTTTCTTATTATGGTTCATTGTTAGGTGGTATTATTACCTTGGTTGGTGTTGTTATGACTCTGAATTATCAGACTAAACAATCAGAAGCGGATGACGCAATTAAATATAAACCAATCATAAAACTTGCTTCAGTAGAGAATGAATATTCCGATTTTATTGTAAATCGAGAATTAAGTGTTCGTTTTCCAGTATGGTATTTTAATGATGATCCTTTAAGAGGGCAAAAAGAAAGAATTTTTGAAGAACAAATGAAATGTATGACTTCTTTTCATGTACTTTTTAAAAATAAGGGAAGAGGAGAAGCAGTTGATGTCTCACTGGATAGTGTAAAAATCGAAGAAGTAAGCTGGGATGATGATAGCAAACTTTATATTGCTTCAAATCTGCCATTGTCTATGGGAGATATTTTGGTTGATGAAAAAGCAGATGTCATCATCAATTTTCCTAATTATTTGTTTTTAAAAGATGAAAATACTAGTCAAAATCTTATTCGGATAGAATTAAAGCTATCTTATAATGATATGTTTCGAAGAAATAAAAAAGAGCTTGGTGTGCTTCTAGATTTTCAAGTTCTTGGAGAAACATTAGCGCCAGCTCCATATCCGTACAAGGATGGATTTTCATATTATTTTGTAAGAATTGGTTTTGTGAGTGCATTGCATTTGTAAAACAAAAAGGACATTTAAGTATACCTTATTGTCCTTTTTGTTTTACTTTGATTTTAAAGGATTTTTGAATAGGACAATAGAGTTAGGCAAAATAGAGGAGAAAAAATGGCAAAAATCGGTTATGCTAGGGTCAGTTCTGCTGATCAAAATTTAGATAGACAGTTAAAACAATTAGATAACGTTGAAAAAATTTTTCAAGAGTCAATTAGTGGAGCAAGTAGAGAGCGCCCAAAATTGATTGCAATGCTGGATTATATTCGTGATGGTGATATAGTCGTTGTAACCGAATTAGAGCGACTAGGAAGAAATAATAAGGAATTAACTGAAGTTATGGATGAGATAAAATCAAAAGGAGCAACTTTAGAAGTTCTCAATCTTCCCACTCTTCGAGGTATTGAAGATGCTAATTTAAGACGTCTATTGAATAATCTGATATTAGAACTATACAAGTATCAAGCACAAGCTGAAAGAGAGCGTATTAAAGAACGTCAAGCACAAGGGATTGCTATTGCAAAAGTTCAGGGAAAATATAAAGGACGAAAGCCATTATTCTCAGCTGATGACAGCAGATTGCAACATGCTTTTAGTTTGTTTCTTTCAGGAAAATCAGATAGAGATGTTGCAAAACTGACGGGAATTAATGAACGAACGTTTAGACGTTATCGAAAAAAGTTTGATGTTCATAGATAGGCAATATCATTATATACATAATGATATTTATAAAAATATTTACAATTATATATATAAATATATTTACAATTATATATAAAAGTGCTATAATATATTTAGAAAATGAAACGAGGTGTAATAAATGACAAGAACGCAAATAAAGTTTGGTATAGCAGGTTCGATTAATTTAAAAGATTTACAAAACTTGCTAAAATCTATTTCAAAACGTTATCAATTAATTCGTTTAAATTTAGTTGATTTTAATCAAATAGCTAATGATTGTGAAATTACACTTGTCATTTTCTCGCAAGATAATAATGTTAAAAATTTTAGTGATTTACGAGACTTGTTAAGAAAATGCCTAAAAAATACAAGTGAATTAGATCAAATTGAGGATGATTTTGATAATCAAAATATTAAAACACTTCAAGAAGCATGGAAAATAATTATCAATGATTTAGCAGAAAATATCATTGAATGGATTGAAGAAGAATTAGTTGTTGTTGAGATAATACAAACATAAATATATTTATATTTGTATTTATAACGATATATATAATTGTATTTATAAATATATTGAAAAAGTAAAGGAGAATCACATGAAAATCATTACATTTGCTGCCATTAAAGGTGGAGTAGGAAAAACAACTTTAGCATATAATTATGCTGAATGGTTAGCTGAACACAATTATCAAGTACTTTTGATTGATTTAGATCATCAATGTAATCTAACTCAAACGTATGATGTCTTTGAAAGTGAGAACACAGTCGCTAATATCTTTAAACGAAAAGGAGACGTTGCTATTCATCATCTTAAAGATAACATTGATTTAATACCAGGTTATATTCGTTTAGATAGCTTAGAAAAAGAGCTTGAAACCAAAAATTATAAAGATATGCTACTTTACATGTGGCTAGAAGATAATTATGAACCTAAAAATCTTGGTAAATATGACTTTATTTTAATTGATTGCCATCCTGATTTTTCAACGGCAACACGTAATGCTGTCGTAGTAAGTCACGCTGTTTTAAGTCCTGTTGTTCCATCAAAATTTGGCTATTCAGCAACATTCAATATTCAAGAACGTCTTGAAGAATTAAAAGCTGAAACATTTGATTTTAAAACACGTAAAAGCTATGTTACAGCTGATTTATACTTTTTAGGAAATATGATTAAGCACAATACCAATTCTTCAAGAGAACTTGTAGAACAGCTTCAAGGCAATGATAATGTTCTATCAACTATTCCTTATAAAGAGTTGTTCAATCGCTCAACATTAGATAAAGTGTCTCTTTCAGAGATGAAAGAAGATAAAGTACTATATCAAAAACATAAAAAATTCTTTGATAGTATTGACTGTACATTCAAAACAATTACTGATAAAATAGTAATGTAAATATATTTATATTGGTATTTATAATTATGTTTATAGATATATTTATAAATATAATTATATTGAACATAGAGGAGAAAAATATGGCATTTGATAATAACCAAGACAAAATTAGTAATCTTTTAAAATCAACTGACACTACACCTAAAAATAGTACTAATTCAAATTTTGAGTTTGAAAGAACTAAACAATTTATGTTTTCGTTACAACCATCTGTTAGAGAAAAAATTACACAAATTGCTCATTCTCGTGGTTATCGATCTGCATCATCATTTTTAAATGATTATTTTAAAAATTTTGACTTGTAAATATCATTTTATTTATGATTGTACATAAAATAGTATATATAATCATAAATATATTTACACATATATTTATATTGAATGTTATAAATATGAATATACTGCCCATTAAAGGAGAATAATCATGGATTTAATTACAAGACTTAAAGTTGAACGAGATGGCAGAGTTCATGGTGGCATTTATGATATTACTCAGAAGCGTTTTGCATTTAATTCAAATAAGATTGAAGGCAGTTGTTTAACTGAAGAGCAAACGAGTTTCATTTATGAAACAAAAACAATCGCAAATATTGGTGGAACAGGTATCAAAATTGATGATCTTGTTGAAACTACTAATCATTTTAAATGTTTTGATTATATTATTAATACAGTTGATGAGCAGCTAACAGAAGACTACGTTAAAAAACTACATAGCATTTTAAAAGCTGGAACAAGCTCAGAATATAATGAATATGCCCCAGTTGGACGTTATAAGGTGTTTGAAAACGAAGTAGGGCAGATTGCTACAGCTGCTGTTGATCAAGTTGAAGAAGCGATGTATTCACTTCTTTTAGGGTATAATTTCAAAAAAGAAAAAGATTTAGCTTATCTAGCATCTTTCCATGCACGTTTTGAGCAAATTCATCCGTTCGCTGATGGTAATGGTCGTGTAGGACGTTTAATTCTTTACAAGGAATGCTTAAAAGAAGGAATAACTCCATTCATTGTTGATGACACCAGAAAAGCAGGCTATTACAATGCACTAGAACAATTTCAAGCTTATGATAACCATCAACCCTTAATTGATTATTTTGCTAGCGAACAAAAATTTTATGCAAATTACCTTAAAAACAAAGGATTTGCAGGGAAAATAAACGATAGCAAAGACAGAGATGTTATCAATAACAAAAGTAAAAGTGCTGATGATAGCCATAAAAAGCCAAACAAAACAAAAGGTTTTTCGTTATAATTATATATAACTGTGTTTATAAAAATATTTATAATTATATATATAACTATAATTATAAACACAAATATAAATATAGTTATATTTAAAAACTCTTCATTTCCATGAGGAGTTTTTTTGTGATAGTTTATCCAAAATTAGGTAAAATATCTGTATGACAGGTATGAGATTTGATGAAAAGAGTTTTGTTATTGAATTAGAAGATAAACGTAAATATGACTTTTTAAAAAGAGTTGAAACGTATGATGCAAATATTGCCTCAGCAATGCGGATAGCTGGATACAAACGTATCAATCAAACAGAGAGAACGGTTGCTTTTACTTTTGGAGAAGTAACTTTTTCAAGGTCTCGCTGGAGAAAAGGAAGCAAAACACGTTGTCCTGTTGATGAATGGCTAGGACTCAAAAAGTACATGCGTTTTTCTCCTGAATTGGTTTGCCATGTAGCTAAAATGGCTACAGTAATGTCATATCGTCAAGTGTGTCATTTTGTTAAAGAGTTTTATCATCTTGAGATTACTAAGGATACTGTTTTAAAAGCCGTTAAGCGAGCTGGGGAATTGCTATCTGAAAAAGAAAAATTTCGCTTTTGGCTAGAGGAAGAACCGACCAAGAAAATTAATCCAAAAATCCTTTATATTGAAGGCGATGGCGTGATGGTGAAATCATCAGATTCTGCTAGAGATGACAAAAGAAATGTTGATTTAGCACACTTTCTTGTTCATACTGGTTCTAAAAAAATTACTAAAAATCGTTATGTTTTGGAAAATAAACATGAGATAATCCATACAAATTATGACAAGGCAAAAGAAGAACTGCTAGACTATCTTTATAATCATTATGAGTTTACTGATGAGACAACTTTAGTTACTAATTCTGACAATGGCAAAGGATATACTAAAAAAGTTTTTCAGGAGATAAAAAAAGCGCTTGGTATCAAGAGACACGAGCACTTTTGGGATCCTTATCACTTACATGAAAAGGTAAAAATATTTTTCAAAAAATATCCAGTTGTATTAAAGGAATTAGCTTTTGAGGCAATTAATACTCATAAAAGAGAGCTGATGAAAACCGTTCTTGATACTGTTGAGTCTTTAATTGCTGATGGAGATGATGAAGAACACTATAATTATTTTAATTTTCGCCGAAAAATTCTTAATAATTTCAAATACACAAAGCCTGCTAAATTAAGAAATTTATCAGCCAAAGGAATAGGTGTCATGGAGAGTCAGCATCGAAAAATTACTTATCGCATGAAGCATAGAGGAATGTATTGGTCTTTGAAAGGTGCTTACACAATGTCGAGATTAATTATTCTAGATAGAATTAATCTTGTTGATGATCTATTTTTTGGTAATTGGCGAAAAGAGTACGAATACTATCAAAATCAACGTTTAAGCGTTGGTTATCTCCGAGAAGCGAAGGAACAAACGATATTTAAATCACGCAAAATTTTTCAACGTGCTGGGAAATTTACTTCTCTTGACCGCCAAAAATTTAAGTATTAAAAACTTTAAAATTTTTTGGATTTTAAGGCTTTTTTAAGTTGTTTTTGTTTGCATTTTTCTGACAATTTTGTTATAATACCTTTATAGAAAATCAAAAAAGGAGCAGAAGCTGGTAACTTCTACTCCACCGATTAAGACAAAACTACACTTTGCTTAATCAGTCTGAAGTTATTGTAACACAAAAAAGCCAATAAAGTCAAGACTGAAGCAAGGAAACCTTTGTTTCGGTATTTTTTTTGAAAAAATTCAACAGAGAAATCTCTTGATTTATAGGCTTGATGATTATTCTCAAAAAAATAGACACAAACAGAATAAGATAAATAGTAGACATAAAAGTCATTTTTTGTTATACTGTCTCAGTAAGAAGAGGTGTTCATCAGCTGTTTTTTTAGCGAGCTCAAGGTAGTGAAAGTTGGGTAGAATAGGATGAATATTGGCACTTTTTAGTGAGTAAAAGTACAATCAAAAATGAAGTAATAAATTAGGGTGGAACCGCGTCTTTGACGCCCCTGTGCTGTTGGGCATAGGTGGTGTAGGACGTGGTTTTTATCATTTGTCCGTTTTAAGTCAATTGTTGTCACCTTCCCAACAGCTGTAATAAAGTGTAAAAGAAGGAAAATGATGTCTAAGAAATTAACTTTTCAAGAAATTATTCTAACTTTACAACAGTTTTGGAATGACCAAGGCTGTATGTTAATGCAAGCTTATGATAATGAGAAAGGAGCAGGGACAATGAGCCCTTATACTTTCTTACGTGCTATAGGCCCTGAGCCTTGGAATGCTGCATACGTTGAACCATCACGTCGTCCAGCTGACGGCCGCTATGGCGAAAATCCAAACCGTCTTTACCAACATCATCAATTTCAAGTGGTAATGAAGCCTTCGCCGTCAAATATTCAAGAACTTTATTTGAAGTCTTTGGAATTACTAGGTATCAATCCACTTGAGCATGATATCCGTTTTGTTGAAGATAACTGGGAAAATCCATCTACAGGTTCAGCTGGATTAGGTTGGGAAGTTTGGCTTGATGGAATGGAAATAACACAATTTACTTATTTCCAACAAGTAGGTGGACTTCAAACAGGTCCTGTAACTTCTGAAGTTACTTATGGACTAGAGCGTTTAGCCTCTTATATTCAAGAGGTAGATTCTGTTTATGATATTGAGTGGGCACCAGGTGTTAAATATGGTGAAATCTTTACTCAGCCAGAGTATGAGCATTCAAAATATTCATTTGAGATATCAGACCAAGTAATGTTACTTGAAAACTTTGAGAAATTTGAAAGAGAAGCAAAACGTGCTTTAGAAGAAGGACTTGTTCATCCAGCTTATGACTACGTCCTTAAATGTTCACACACCTTTAATTTATTAGATGCACGTGGAGCAGTATCTGTTACTGAGCGTGCAGGCTATATTGCACGTATTCGGAATTTAGCACGTGTTGTTGCTAAAACCTTTGTTGCCGAACGTAAAAAACTTGGTTTCCCACTTTTGGATGAGGAAACTCGTATCAAATTACTTGCTGAGGAAGACTAATGAACACACTCATTGTTAATAGTCATCCTGATTTTTCGAATCCGTACTCATTTACAACTATTCTACAAGAAAAGTTTATTGAACTTTATAATGAGCATTTCCCTAACCATCAGTTATCTATTTTAAATTTATATGATTGTGTTTTGCCAGAAATTACGAAAGAAGTACTACTTTCGATTTGGTCTAAACAAAGAAAGGGTTTGGAATTAACAGCCGATGAGATTGTTCAAGCTAAAATCTCTAAAGATTTACTTGAACAGTTTAAGTCACATCACCGTATTGTCTTTGTTTCTCCAATGCACAATTACAATGTGACTGCTAGAGCAAAAACTTATATTGATAATATTTTTATTGCAGGTGAGACTTTCAAGTACACTGAAAATGGTTCAGTCGGATTAATGACAGATGACTATCGTCTGCTTATGTTAGAATCTGCGGGTTCTATTTATTCTAAAGGACAGTATAGTCCATATGAATTTCCTGTTCATTATTTAAAAGCTATCTTTAAAGATTTTATGGCTTTTGATGATTTCTGTGTTGTTCGTGCAGAAGGTACCGATATTTTAGATAGGCAAGTTGTTCTTGATAAGATGAATCAGGATTTAAGAGAAGCATTTGAAGCGTTTTACAGTAAGGAGTAGGAAATGACTAAAGATTTATTATTGGAGCTTGGCCTTGAAGAGTTGCCAGCTTATGTTGTGACACCGAGTGAGAAGCAATTGGGCCAAAAAATGGTCAAGTTTTTAGAGGATCATCGTTTATCATTTGAAACTGTTCAAACTTTTTCAACTCCACGTCGTTTGGCTGTTCGTGTTAAAGGATTGGCAGACCAGCAGACAGATTTAACAGAAGATTTCAAGGGTCCTTCTAAGAAAATTGCTTTGGATGCAGAAGGGAATTTTTCTAAAGCAGCCCAAGGTTTTGTTCGCGGAAAAGGTTTAAGTGTTGATGATATCGAATTTCGTGAAGTTAAGGGAGAAGAATATGTTTATATCACTAAGCATGAAACTGGAAAAAGTGCGATTGATGTTTTAGCAAGTGTGACAGAGGTATTAGCAGAATTGACTTTCCCAGTGAACATGCATTGGGCAAATAATAGTTTTGAATATATTCGTCCAGTTCACACTTTAGTGGTATTATTAGATGATCAAGCCTTAGAGCTAGACTTCCTTGATATTCATTCAGGGCGTATTAGTCGAGGACACCGTTTCTTGGGTTCTGACACTGAAATTTCATCTGCCAGTTCGTATGAAGATGACTTGCGACAACAATTTGTTATTGCTGATGCAAAAGAACGTCAGCAAATGATCGTTGATCAAATTCATGCTATCGAAGAAAAGAAAAATATTTCAGTTGAAATTGACGAAGATTTACTAAATGAAGTGCTTAATTTAGTTGAGTATCCGACAGCATTCTTGGGTTCTTTTGACGAGAAATACCTTGATGTACCTGAAGAAGTTTTAGTCACTTCAATGAAAAATCATCAACGCTATTTTGTTGTTCGCGACAGGGATGGAAAATTGTTACCAAACTTTATTTCTGTGCGTAATGGAAATGCTGGGCATATCGAAAATGTTATAAAAGGCAATGAAAAAGTTTTAGTGGCTCGTCTTGAAGATGGTGAATTCTTCTGGCAAGAAGATCAGAAACTTAATATTGCAGATTTAGTTGAGAAATTAAAACAAGTAACTTTCCATGAAAAAATTGGTTCACTTTATGAACATATGGATCGTGTAAAAGTTATTTCACAATATTTGGCTGAGAAGGCAGATCTTTCTGATGAAGAAAAATTAGCTGTGCTTCGAGCTGCAAGTATTTATAAATTTGACCTCTTAACTGGAATGGTTGATGAGTTTGATGAATTACAAGGTATTATGGGTGAGAAATATGCCTTACTTGCAGGGGAGAAGCCCGCAGTAGCAGCAGCGATACGTGAACATTATATGCCGACATCGGCCGATGGAGAGCTTCCAGAAACCAGAGTTGGTGCAATTCTAGCTTTAGCTGATAAATTTGACACCTTACTTTCATTCTTCTCAGTTGGTTTGATTCCAAGTGGTTCAAATGATCCATATGCTCTTCGTCGAGCTACTCAGGGGATTGTCCGCATTTTGGAAGCTTTTGGTTGGGATATCCCACTTGATGAATTAGTAACTAATCTCTATGGTCTATCGTTTGCTAGTTTAGATTATGCTAATCAAAAAGAGGTCATGGCCTTTATTTCAGCTCGTATTGAAAAGATGATTGGCTCTAAGGTCCCTAAAGATATTCGAGAAGCCGTTTTAGAATCAGACACTTATATTGTTAGCCTTATTCTAGAAGCTAGCCAAGCATTGGTGCAAAAGAGCAAGGATGCTCAATATAAAGTTTCCGTTGAAAGTTTGTCACGTGCATTTAATTTAGCTGAAAAAGTTACTCATTCTGTATCGGTGGACTCTTCATTGTTTGAAAATAATCAGGAGAAGGCGCTATATCAAGCTATTTTGTCACTTGAACTGACTGAGGATATGCATGACAACTTAGATAAGCTTTTCGCACTTAGTCCAATTATTAATGATTTCTTTGATAATACAATGGTAATGACAGATGATGAAAAAATGAAACAAAATCGTCTGGCTTTACTCAATAGCCTTGTTGCAAAGGCAAGAACAGTCGCTGCTTTTAACTTATTAAACACAAAATAAGGAGGCATTTTATGGATCCTAAAAAAATTGCTCGTATTAACGAGCTTTCAAAAAAGAAAAAAACAGTTGGATTGACCGGAGAAGAGAAGGTTGAACAAGCAAAGCTCCGTGAAGAGTATATTGAAGGTTTCCGCCGATCAGTCCGTCACCACGTTGAAGGAATTAAATTAGTGGATGATGAGGGCAATGATGTTACCCCGGAAAAACTTCGTCAAGTCCAGAGAGAAAAAGGACTACATGGTCGTAGTTTGGATGATCCAAATTCTTAATGGTGAGACAATTTTAGATTAAAGTCAACACTTGGGTGGGGCAAAAGATAATCTTTGTCTCGCCTTTTTTATTAGGAAGGAAAAAATAATGATTGAATTACTATTAGCATTACTGTTATGGAATATTTTAGTATTTGCAACCTATGCTATTGATAAAAGGCGTGCAATTAGAGGGGCATGGCGTATTAGTGAGAAAACATTGTTGATAGAGAGTTTATTATTAGGGGGATTTGGTGCATTCCTAGGTGGAGAAGTTTTTCGACATAAAACGACTAAATGGTATTTTAGACTAGTTTGGTATATCGGAATGATTATTGATTTAGCTATTATTTGGCTAATTTGGTGTTATTGATGATATCTTATCAAAAATTTTAGGGGCATATTAAATTTTTGATAGTGCAGGATAGACTGATTTAGGTATAATAGAATTACAAAAAGAAAACGCTTACTTTTAAGGAGGAAGTTTATGTCTTCAGAAGAAAAATACATTATGGCGATTGACCAGGGAACAACAAGTTCTCGAGCAATTATTTTTAATAAAAAAGGTGAAAAAATTGCGAGTAGCCAAAAAGAATTTCCCCAAATTTTTCCTCAAGCAGGCTGGGTAGAGCATAATGCGAATCAGATTTGGAATTCTGTTCAATCTGTCATTGCTGGAGCTTTTATTGAATCAAGCATCAAACCTGGACAGATAGAGGCTATTGGGATTACCAATCAACGTGAAACAACTGTTGTTTGGGATAAAAAAACAGGTCTTCCAATTTATAATGCTATTGTATGGCAATCGCGACAAACAGCCCCGATTGCTGATCAATTGAAGCAAGAAGGTCATACTAATATGATTCATGAGAAAACAGGTCTTGTCATTGATGCTTACTTCTCGGCAACAAAAGTTCGTTGGATTTTAGACCATGTTCCTGGAGCACAGGAACGTGCTGAAAAAGGAGAGTTGCTTTTTGGAACAATTGATACTTGGTTAGTTTGGAAGTTAACTGATGGTCTCGTCCATGTTACAGACTATTCAAATGCTGCTCGTACGATGCTTTATAATATTAAAGAACTTAAATGGGATGATGAAATTTTAGAGTTACTGAATATTCCTAAAGCAATGTTACCAGAAGTAAAATCTAATTCTGAAGTTTATGGGAAAACTACTCCATTCCATTTTTACGGTGGAGAGGTGCCAATTTCTGGTATGGCTGGTGACCAACAGGCAGCATTATTTGGACAGTTGGCCTTTGAACCTGGTATGGTAAAAAACACTTATGGTACAGGTTCCTTCATTATCATGAATACGGGCGAAGAGATGCAACTGTCTCAAAATAATCTATTAACAACGATTGGTTACGGCATTAATGGTAAGGTTCATTATGCACTTGAAGGATCAATCTTCATTGCAGGAAGCGCTATTCAATGGTTACGTGATGGTCTTAGAATGATTGAAACGTCAAGTGAGTCAGAAGGCCTTGCTCAATCATCAACAAGTGACGATGAGGTTTATGTGGTTCCAGCTTTTACAGGTTTGGGTGCACCGTATTGGGATTCAAATGTTAGAGGGTCAGTATTTGGATTAACTCGTGGGACAAGTAAAGAAGATTTTGTTAAAGCTACACTTCAGTCAATTGCTTATCAAGTACGAGACGTTATTGACACTATGCAAGTTGATTCAGGAATTGATATCCAACAACTTCGTGTAGATGGTGGAGCTGCAATGAATAATTTATTAATGCAATTCCAAGCGGATATTTTAGGGATTGATATTGCTCGTGCGAAGAACCTTGAAACTACTGCCTTGGGTGCAGCTTTCTTAGCCGGACTTTCAGTTGGCTATTGGGAAAGTATGGATGAACTAAAAGAACTGAACGCAACAGGACAACTTTTCCAAGCAACAATGAATGAGTCTCGAAAAGAAAAACTGTATAAAGGGTGGAGAAAAGCTGTCAAAGCGACACAAGTATTTGCTCAAGAGGATTAAGGGGGTGTAGAGATGGAATTTTCACGAGAAACACGACGTTTAGCCTTACAAAGAATGCAAGATCGTACTCTGGATTTACTTATCATAGGTGGGGGTATCACAGGCGCTGGTGTCGCTTTACAAGCAGCAGCTAGTGGATTAGATACTGGACTTATTGAAATGCAAGATTTTGCAGAAGGGACAAGTAGTCGCTCAACAAAATTGGTCCATGGTGGTCTTCGTTACTTGAAGCAATTTGATGTAGAAGTTGTTTCTGATACAGTATCAGAGCGTGCAGTCGTGCAGCAAATTGCACCACACATTCCTAAGCCAGATCCAATGCTTTTACCGGTTTACGATGAGCCGGGTTCTACTTTTAGTATGTTTCGCCTTAAAGTGGCTATGGATTTATATGATTTATTAGCAGGTGTGACAAATACACCCGCAGCCAATAAAGTTTTGAGCGCAGAAGATGTTCTTAAGCGTGAGCCTGATTTACAAAAAGAAGGTTTGCTAGGAGGAGGGGTCTATTTAGATTTCCGTAATAACGATGCACGCCTAGTGATTGAAAATATTAAACGTGCTAATAGGGATGGAGCTTATATTGCCAGTCATGTCAAAGCTGAGGACTTCTTATTTGATGACAACAATCAAATTATAGGAGTACGTGCGCGTGATTTGTTGACTGACCAAGTTATCGATATAAAAGCTAGGCTTGTTATCAATACAACTGGACCTTGGAGTGACACCGTTCGCAACTTCTCCAATGAAGGTAAACAAATTCATCAATTACGTCCAACTAAGGGAGTTCACTTAGTTGTAGATCGCCAAAAATTAAATGTTTCTCAACCTGTTTATGTTGATACAGGTCTAAATGATGGTCGCATGATTTTTGTTTTGCCACGTGAAGATAAGACTTATTTTGGAACCACAGATACTGATTACCATGGAGACTTAGAACATCCTACGGTAACTAAAGAAGATGTTGACTACCTCCTTAATATTGTAAACAAACGTTTCCCAGAAGCAGAGCTTACTATTGATGATATTGAGAGTTCATGGGCAGGTCTGCGTCCACTACTATCAGGGAATAGTGCCTCTGACTATAATGGAGGCAATAGTGGAAAACTAAGCGATGAAAGTTTTGAAGAATTAATTGATTCCGTTAAGGATTATATTGCACATAAAAATCATCGTGAGGATGTTGAAAAAGCTATTTCTCATGTAGAATCTAGTACTTCTGAAAAAGAATTGGACCCATCAGCTGTTTCTCGAGGATCAAGTTTTGAGCGTGATGATAATGGCCTATTAACACTTGCTGGTGGTAAAATTACTGATTATCGAAAAATGGCAGAAGGTGCCATGGAAACTATTATTAACATTTTGGATAAAGAATATAATCGCAAGTTTAAACTAATCAATTCTAAAACCTATCCTGTTTCAGGAGGAGAGATTAACCCATCTAATGTTGATTCTGAAATTGAAGCTTATGCTCAATTGGGCACACTAAGTGGTTTAAGTATTGAGGATGCACGTTATATTGCTAACCTTTATGGGTCAAATGCACCAAAATTATTTGCATTGACACGCCAAATTACAGAAGCAGAAGGTCTGAGCTTGGTAGAAACGTTGTCACTTCACTATGCTATGGATTATGAAATGGCGCTTAGCCCAACGGATTTCTTCTTAAGACGTACGAATCATATGCTTTTCATGAGAGATAATTTAGATTCTTTGATTCAGCCTGTTATTGATGAGATGGCTAAACATTATCAATGGTCTGATCAAGACAAAACCTTCTATGAAGAAGAATTACATGAGACTCTAAAAGACAATGACTTGGCAGCTTTGAAGGATAATTGAAGGAGATAATAATGGATATTTTTGGAGAATTCTTAGGAACAGCTCTCTTAGTCTTACTTGGTAATGGTGTTGTAGCAGGTGTTGTTTTGCCTAAAACGAAGAATCATAATTCTGGATGGATTGTTATCACATTTGGATGGGGGCTTGCTGTAGCTATTGCAGCGTTAGTATCTGGCAATATTAGCCCTGCCCACTTGAATCCAGCTGTGTCATTAGCTTTTGCGATCAAAGGTGATTTAGCTTGGGGAACAGCTATTCTTTATATGATTGCACAGATTATTGGTGCAATGCTAGGTTCACTTCTTGTTTATTTGCAATTTAGACCCCATTATGAGGCTGCAGAAAATAAAGCAGATATCCTTGGAACTTTTGCAACTGGTCCGGCTTTGAAGGATAATTTTTCCAATTTTTTAAGTGAAGTATTGGGAACGCTTGTTCTTGTACTTACTATTTTTGCCATCGGAAAATACAATATGCCTCCAGGAGTTGGTACGATGAGTGTTGGTATGTTAGTGGTTGGGATTGGTCTATCGCTCGGTGGAACAACAGGTTATGCTATTAATCCTGCACGTGATTTTGGTCCTCGTTTATTGCATGCCTTGTTACAGATGAAGAACAAAGGTGATTCTGATTGGACTTATTCATGGATTCCGATAGTAGGACCTATGGTAGGAGCTATTTTAGCAGCCTTAATATTTGCTATGATGTAAGAGATTTTTGATGCTGAGACCGACTTTATGGTCTCAGTTTTTTGTTACCGTTTTCAAAAATAACTTCTTTTGTTATAATAAGTAATTATGACAGAAAAATATGTAAATAAAGTAATTGTCATTTTAGGAGCTTCTTTTGCTGGTATGACTTGTGCGCAGAAATTACGCCAATTAAATCCTAATTGGGATATCGTTTTGATTGATAAAGAAATTCATCCAGATTATGTTCCAAATGGCTTAAATTGGTATTATCGTCACGAAATTAGTGGTTTAAATCAGGCCATGTGGCAGACAGAAGAAGAGCAACGGTTGCAGAATATACGCTGTCTATTTGGTCTAAAAGTTGAGAAAATTAATAAAGAAGATAGGGAATTAATGTTATCAGATGGTTCTTCTGTCTATTATGATCAATTGATTTGTGCCATGGGCTCCCAAGCAGAATCAACTTATATTGATGGGGCTGATGCGCAAGGTGTTTTAACAACAAAAACTTATGCAACTAGTCAAAATGCTAAGCAAGTATTAGATAAAAGTCATAAGGTAGCAGTTGTTGGGGCAGGTATCATCGGCTTAGATATTGCTTATAGTTTACATGAATCAGGGAAGGTGGTCACTTTGTTAGAAGCTCAAGAAAGACCAGACTTCAGGCATACAGATCCTGATATGTCCCTTCCTTTACTTGATGCGATGGCTGAATCAAAACTACATTTTTTCCAAAATCAAAAGGTTGAGAAAATTGCTGTAACCCGAGAAGAAAAACTTTGTTTGCAAACGCTAACAGGAGATACCTTTACAGTTGATGCTGTCATATTAGCTGTTAATTTTCGTCCGGATAGTCGTCTTTTAACTGGATTGGTTGATTTAAGTGTTGATAATAGTGTTGTTGTAAATGATTATTTCCAAACGAGTGACCCTAATATCTATGCTATTGGCGATTTGATTTGGTCGTATTTTAAAGGTCTTAATAGTGCTTATTATATGCCCTTAATTAACCAAGCAATCCGTTCGGCACAAATGTTGGCATACCATTTATCGGGACATGCTGTTCCAAAATTAAAAATAACACGCGCTACAGGATCTAAACACTTTGGCTATTATAGAGCTAATATTGGATTAACTGAGTTGGAAGCTGGTCTTTACGAGGATACCGTTAGTGTTACTTATTTCCCTAAAGAACAGTATGATTTAAGGATAAAATTGATTGCTAATCAAAAAACGGGCCATTTATTGGGGGCTCAATTAATCTCAAAGGAAAATTGTTTGGCTACTGCCAATCAGCTTGTTCAAGCTATATCGTGTGATATGACAGATTTTGATTTGGCTTTTCAAGATTTCATTTATACAGCTAGAGAATCTGAGATGGCTTATATGTTGCATCAAGCAGCTATCAACCTTTATGAAAAGAGGATTGGGCTATGCGAATAGAAGCTCTAATGGAAAAAGAAAGGCGTGTTCAATATCGGCTACTTTCTTTTTTAAGAGGCTCTCCTCAGGCAATAGCACTAAAGTTAGCTTTATTAGAAACTGGTTTAAGTCGAGCAACTTTGCTTAAATATATCAATAATCTTAATAGCTACTTTGAACAAGAAAAAGTTAATTGTCGAATCGTTTATTATAAGGATAAGTTATTTTTAGAAGAGGATTATAACTTATCCAATCAAGAAGTGTTGAAAGCTCTGATGAAAGATAGTATTAAATACACTATCTTAATATCTTTATTTAATCAGCGTCAGTTCACAATCGTTGGTCTTTCTCAAGAATTGATGGTTAGTGAGGCTACTTTAAATCGTCATCTTGCTCATCTCAATGAATTGTTAGCGGAATTTGATATTGCTATTTCACAAGGAAAACAGATTGGTGATGAATTGCAATGGCGTTATTTTTATTATGAATTATTCAAGCAACTATGGTCTTATGACAAGTGCCAAAATATGATAAAGAAATTAGACTTAGACTCATTAATTCTATTAATAGAGCGCTTGGCTCAACATACTTTAACTCGAGAAGCTCAGCAAAATCTGGGACTTTGGTTTAGTATTTGTCATCATCGTCTCCTTGCTATGGAAAAAATATCTGATAATCTCAAGCCCATTGTGGAACATTATCAATGCAATGCTTTTTATAAACGGTTAGACGCAGCCTTAGTTTTGTATATGAGTCGTTTTGCTCTTGAGTATAGGGAAGGAGAAGTTCTGGCAACTTTTGCTTTTCTACATTCACAAAATATTTTACCAATCAATACAATGGAATACATCATGGGATTTGGAGGCCCGATTATTGATTGTGTAACCGAAACAATCATCTACTTTAAAAAGGAGAGTATTTTAGCTGACGAGACATCAGATCAGGTTATTTACCAACTTGGTCAGTTATATAGCCATTATTATTTCTTTAAAGGTCATATTTTAGTTGAACAACCTGATTTAGAACAAACGTATCGACTTATTGATCATAATATGAGGGATAAGTTGCATCATATTTCAAAGAAGATTATTGCAAATGTTAATCGAATTAGACCTTTAACAGAAGATGGTTGTTCTTTGCTGACTTTACATTTGTTGGAATTGCTTATTTTCTCGAAAAATAGTCAAAAAATGCCCTTTAGGATTGGTCTAGATATGACAGGTAATGCTGTGGAACAGTCATTGTTGGAATATCGCATTCGACAACATTTCTCTGGTAATAATTCTATTCAAGTCGAACCTTATGACGAAGGAAAGGGATTTGATATGGTTATTTATCAGAGTCGTTCAAGACCTTATAAAGCCAAACTAACCTATTGCCTTAATAAAGGAGCTTCAGAGCGAGAACTACAGGAAATAGATTCACTTATTTATGACAATTAATCCCATTACTTAATTGAATGGTTTTAATCCCTCCAGAAATTGTTAAAACGTTTACGTATTTTATGTTATAATATCAAAGACGAACAATTTTAAATTTAGTTGTTAAAAACAGAAAGGTTTTATCATGACATTTGACACCATTGATCAATTAGCGGTTAATACAGTCCGCACGCTTTCTATTGATGCTATCCAAGCAGCAAATTCTGGGCACCCAGGTCTTCCTATGGGAGCTGCGCCTATGGCTTATGTGCTTTGGAATAAATTCTTAAATGTAAACCCAAAAACAAGTCGCAATTGGACAAACCGTGACCGTTTTGTGCTATCAGCTGGGCATGGTTCAGCTCTTCTTTATAGCCTACTTCATTTAGCTGGCTATGATTTATCAATTGATGATTTAAAACAATTCCGCCAATGGGGATCAAAAACACCTGGACATCCAGAAGTTAACCATACTGATGGTGTAGAAGCAACAACTGGACCTTTAGGGCAAGGTATTGCTAATGCTGTTGGTATGGCAATGGCTGAAGCTCATTTGGCTGCTAAATTTAATAAACCAGGCTTTGATTTAGTTGATCATTACACTTATACACTTCATGGTGATGGTTGTTTGATGGAGGGTGTTAGCCAAGAAGCTGCCAGTCTTGCTGGACACTTAAAACTTGGTAAATTGGTCCTTCTTTATGATTCAAATGATATCTCACTTGATGGTCCAACGTCTCAATCATTTACAGAAGATGTTAAAGGGCGTTTTGAATCATATGGTTGGCAACATATCTTAGTTAAAGATGGTAATGATTTAGAAGCGATTGCTGCAGCAATTGAAGCTGCTAAAGCTGAAACTGATAAACCAACCATTATTGAAGTTAAAACTATTATTGGATTTGGCGCAGAGAAACAGGGAACATCTTCAGTTCATGGAGCGCCACTTGGTGCAGAAGGTATTACTTTTGCCAAGAAGGCTTATGGATGGGAATATCCAGACTTTACTGTTCCTGCTGAAGTTGCAGCTCGATTTGCCTCAGATCTTCAAGCGCGTGGTGCGAAGGCAGAAGAGGCATGGAATGATCTTTTTGCTAAATATGAAGTTGAGTATCCAGAATTAGCAGCTGAATACAAAGAAGCTTTTGCTGGCCAAGCTGAGACAGTTGAATTAAAAGCTCATGACCTAGGTTCATCAGTGGCTAGTCGTGTTTCAAGCCAACAAGCTATTCAACAATTATCGACTCAATTACCAAACCTCTGGGGAGGTTCAGCAGACCTCTCAGCTTCTAATAACACAATGGTAGCAGCAGAAACAGATTTCCAAGCAAGTAACTACGCTGGGCGTAACATTTGGTTTGGTGTACGTGAATTTGCAATGGCTGCTGCAATGAATGGAATTGCGCTTCACGGTGGGACTCGTGTTTATGGGGGTACGTTCTTTGTCTTCTCAAACTACTTGTTACCAGCAGTACGTATGGCTGCACTTCAAAACTTGCCAACTGTCTATGTTATGACACATGATTCTATTGCTGTTGGAGAAGATGGGCCAACTCATGAGCCAATAGAACAATTAGCATCAGTACGCTCAATGCCTAATTTGAACGTTATCCGTCCCGCAGACGGTAATGAAACAAACGCTGCATGGCAACGAGCTGTATCAGAGACAGATCGACCAACGATGCTTGTTTTAACACGTCAAAACTTACCAGTTCTTGAAGGAACATCAGAATTAGCCCAAGAAGGGGTTAATAAAGGTGCTTATATTTTATCAGAAGCTAAAGGTGAACTTGATGGTATCATCATTGCAACAGGTTCAGAAGTTAAATTAGCTTTAGATACTCAAGACAAACTTGAGTCAGAGGGCATCCATGTTCGCGTCGTATCTATGCCAGCACAAAACATTTTTGATGAACAAGAGGCTTCATATCAAGAGCAAGTGCTTCCATCAGCTGTTACAAAACGTCTTGCTATTGAGGCAGGATCAAGCTTCGGTTGGGGTAAATATGTTGGTTTAAATGGGCTAACACTTACTATTGATACTTGGGGAGCATCAGCACCAGGTAACAGAATTTTCGAAGAGTATGGCTTTACAGTTGAGAATGCTGTATCGCTATATAAAGAACTTTAAGAGCATGAAGAAGTTGGGAAAAATACCTCAACTTCTTTTTTGTAAGATATAGGATGGATTTGAGAATAGTTTTGATAGACTGATAAGTGATGGAAAGCACTCTTTTTTGAAAACGTTTGACAAACATTCCATAGCGCAGTATAATTGATAAAACTATTGTATATATAAAATAATACAACTATTATTAATTATCTTTTTAGAAAGGTTTGTTTATGAAGAAGGAGTGTCGTGATTTTTATCGGCAGATACAGCATACTTACAATGATATATCTGTCCGTGAAGATGCAGTGCTATCATCAATACTATTATCAGCATCGAATGGTTTGATAAAAACTAGCGATGTACCTCGTGTTGCTTATGAGTTAACTCAGCAATTGGAAAATAATGAGATAGAAAAATCTTTCGAGTCATTAGCTACAGTTAAGGAATTGAAACAATCTGCTAAAAAATTGTCTGAGAGATATGAGCAAAATAAGGTAACAACGGGATTGCTTTCTAAAGTATTTGGGAATCATTAGGAGATAAAAGGAGATTTTTATGATTAAGTTTGAACATGTTTCGAAAGTATACGGGGAAAAAGAAGCTCTCAGTGATTTAACCCTCTCTATTAAAGATGGTGAGATTTTTGGATTAATCGGTCACAATGGAGCAGGAAAAACAACGACAATTAGTATTCTAACATCTATTATTGATGCAACTTATGGCCAAGTCTATATTGATGACCTACTTTTGACAGAACATCGTGACCAAATTAAGAAAAAAATAGGTTATGTACCGGACTCGCCAGATATTTTCTTAAATTTAACCGCAGAGGAATACTGGTACTTTTTAGCTAAAATTTATGATGTTGCCCCAGAAGATATTGAAGCACGTATCACAAAATTGGTAGACATATTTGAACTAGAGGAGCAGCGCTATAATCCTATTGAAAGTTTTTCACATGGTATGCGTCAAAAAGTCATTGTTATAGGTGCCCTTCTTCCAAATCCTGACATTTGGATTCTAGATGAGCCATTAACTGGTTTAGATCCTCAAGCTTCTTTTGATTTGAAAGAAATGATGAAAGAACATGCTAAAAATGGAAAAACAGTTATTTTTTCAACACATGTCTTAGCAGTTGCAGAACAATTATGCGACAGAATAGGTATTTTGAAACAAGGGAAATTAATCTTTGTCGGTAGCTTAGGTGAGTTAAAAATGCAATATCCAGATAAAGATTTGGAAACTATCTATTTGGAATTAGCAGGACGTCAAGCTAATAGGGAGGGATAAAGTATGAATTGGTCACGTATCTGGGAACTCGTAAAAATTAATATCCTTTATTCAAACCCTCAGACTCTATCGGCACTAAGAAAAAAGCAAGAAAAGCATCCTAAAAAAGAATTTTCAGCTTATAAATTCATGTTTAGAAATCAGTTATTTCAGATTTTGCTCTTTTCAATAATTTATGTATTTCTCTTTGTATCACTTGATTTTAAAGAATATCCGGGCTATTTCACGTTCTACATTGGTATCTTTACACTAGTATCCATTATCTACTCTTTTATTGCGATGTACAGTGTTTTCTATGAGAGTGACGATGTTAAACAATATGCTTATTTGCCTATTAAATCTGAAGAGCTCTATGTTGCTAAAATTTTTGCAACATTTGGGATGTCTGTAACTTTTCTAATGCCAATCCTAACCTTAATGATTGTGGCTTATTGGCGTATAATAGGTGGCCCACTTGCGGTCCTCCTAGCAATCATAAATTTTGCTATTTTATTTTTATCGGTAACGGTGATTTCATTGTATATTAATAGTTTAATAGGCCGTGCCATTATTCGAAGTGCTAATCGGAAACTTATTTCTACTATATTAATTTCACTAGCTACATTTGGAGCAATAGTTCCCTTATTATTTGTGAATATGACGAGTCAAAAGATGGTACAAGGGAAATTACAAGATATCGCTCCAATCCCTTATGTCAGAGGTTATTATGATATTGTTACAGCGCCGTTTAGTATGGAGAGTCTTCTCAACTATTATCTCCCGCTCTTAATCATTTTATTCTTGATAGGTGCTATTTATAAATGGGTTATGCCACGCTACTATCAGGAGTTGTTGTATGGACAGGTCAAGCAGAGAAAAGTCCATCGTCAAATCGATTTTAGTAAACGTGAGTCAATTAATAAAACTCTTGTTAAACACCATTTATCAAGTTTACAAAATGCGACATTATTGACAAATACATTTTTAATGCCACTATTATATCTAGCAATGTTCATTGTTCCAATTTTGAATAATGGTAAAGAGATTGGTCGATTTTTTAATGAAAATTATTTTGGGATAGCTTTTCTAGCAGGAATATTAATAGGTAGTTTATGTGTGATGCCAGCTAGCATTGTAGGGGTAGGTATTTCTTTAGAAAAAAGTAATTTCTACTTTATAAAAAGTTTGCCTATATCATTTTCGTATTTCTTAAAGCATAAATTTGTAACTTTGATAACATTACAACTTGCAGTTCCTACTTTTATTTATTTCTTGGTAGGATTCTTTCTACTTAAACTATCAATCCTCGTTTTATTGAGCTTCATTTTAGGTCTAGTCTTCATGGGACTTATCGAAGGCCAGTTTATTTATAGACGTGACTATAAACATTTGTTCTTGAATTGGCAAGAGGTTACGCAACTATTTAATAGAGGGTTAGGCCAATGGCTGTTAGTTGGTTCATTGTTTGGAATGATGATAATAGGTAGTTTTCTTATTGGAATAAGTATTTTTTGGTCAATGGTATGGAATACTGTAGCTGTCAATATCATAATCCTTATCATTGGGTTGCTCATATTATCAATTTGCCAATACTTACTGCTAAAAAATTTTTGGAAGAAGCTTGTTTAGTAAAAAGATTTTAGAAAAATCATACAGTAAGAATAATGCTTAATAACTGAGATAGTTATAGCGGATAAAATAAAGGCTTGTTGTGGACTTTACGGTTGGAAGGCAGCCACTGTAATCCTTTGTTTAATAACGCTAGTTTTAGCTCTAAAATATTTGATTTTTATTGCTATCTATTATATCTTATCAGACAAAGAGACTAGGGATAACCTAGTCTCTTTGTCTGATGCTAACTTGTTTTTCGTAATATTGTGCTAGAATGAATGTCAATATAGCAGTTGTGCTTACAGTAATGATAACTGCAATAAGCATGGTAATAAAAAGATGTGTTGAAGTATGACTGATATAAAGAAACAGACCTGGTAGACCAGAAGAGCCTACAGCGAAGCGGTGAGCGTTCATTATACCGGCATAGAGTCCTCCAAGACCACCACCAATAAGTGAGGCTATTAGAGGATAACGTTTCGGAAGGTTGACACCATATAAGATAGGTTCGGTGATTCCCATATAAGCTGTTATGGCAGCAGGTCCAGCAATTTCTTTAAGCTTTTTTTCTTTTGTTATAAGAGTCACCACTGTACCTGCAGTTGCTTGTGCGATATTTGAGCAGAGCATGCCTGGTCCAAAAATAGAATCAACCCCTAATTTCGCTAGTTGTATGATTCCTAATGCAGCAATTCCACTATGAACACCAAACATGATTAGGATAGGAGCAAATGCTCCTACTAGAAAAGCAGGTGCCCAACTGGCGTATTTGGATAAAAAAGTAAAAATAACAGCTAAATATTGGCCAGCGATAGTACCCATTGGTCCCAATATAGAGAACGACAAAATTCCCATGCTGAGAAATATTAACATAGGAACAAGCACTAAACGTAGTGATTTAGGAATAATTTGATTTAAATATTTTTCTATATAAGCCTGAACACAAATAATTAGAATAATGGGAATGACACTTGATGCATAGTTAGTAAGTGTGAATGGGATCGTATGGAATAAGGATACTGGTTTACCAGAAGCTACTAAATTAGCCCAATTAGGGTGAAGGAGCATGACAACAGTTCCCAAAGCTAAAATAGGATTAGCCTTCAATTTTTGAGCAGCTGTGATGGCGATTAAGATAGGTAAAAAATAGAAAACACCATCTGCAAAAAGATTTAGTAATATATATGTTTGAGATAACGGTGTCAAGATTTTGAATACTAGTAATAAAGCTAGCAATGCCTTAATCATACCAGCGCCTGATAGAGCTGGTAAAATCGGTTGGAAAGTCCCAGAAACAAAATCAATAATTCGACTAACTGCTTTGGCTTTTTTGGTTTGTTCTGTTTTAGTCGTTGAGTTAGTTTCAATGAGGGAGTTAATTTCTTCAAACACTTTTGCGACATGAGTCCCGATCACTATCTGATGTTGCCCTCCGCTGATAACGACAGTTTTTACCTCTTTTAAAGTTTTTAATTGCTCAAGGTTTACTTTCGTCGGATCATTGAGACTAAAGCGAAGGCGTGTTTGACAATGGTAAACATTGTTAATATTATTTTGCCCACCAAGGTGTTTGATGATATTTTTTGACAAGGTGATGTATTCTCTAGACATAATATCTCCTTAATACTTATAAAACGTTTTCCGATTCTAGATTATAGCATAGTAATAAAAGAAAACACTTGGAAATGCTTGTGAATTTTCAATGATGTTTTCAGATAGCATTCCTAAAGGGCCTATGATATAATTTTTTTATGAAAAGACATTTTGAGACAACTAGAAGAATTGTTATTAAAGTAGGAACCAGTTCCCTCGTACAGACAAGTGGGAAAATTAATTTAAGTAAAATAGACCATTTAGCATTTGTTATTTCTAGTCTTATGAATAAAGGTATGGAGGTGATTTTAGTATCATCTGGAGCTATGGGGTTTGGTTTAGACATTTTGAAAATGGATAAGCGTCCTCAAGAAATATCACAACAACAAGCAGTTTCTAGCGTAGGACAAGTAGCCATGATGAGTCTTTATTCTCAGATATTTTCGCACTATCAAACTCATGTTTCCCAAATTTTATTAACACGTGACGTTGTGGTTTTTCCAGAGAGTTTGCAAAATGTAACAAACTCTTTTGAGAGTCTGCTCTCTATGGGAATTTTGCCAATCGTCAATGAGAATGATGCTGTCAGCGTGGATGAGATGGATCATAAAACGAAGTTTGGGGACAATGACCGTCTCTCTGCTGTCGTTGCTAAAATTACTAAAGCAGATTTATTAATTATGCTGTCAGATATTGATGGTCTTTTTGATAAAAATCCTAATATTTATGATGATGCTGTTTTACGTAGTCATGTTTCTGAGGTCACCGATGACATCATTAAGTCAGCTGGAGGAGCAGGAAGTAAGTTTGGTACTGGTGGCATGCTTAGTAAAATTAAAAGTGCACAAATGGTGTTTGATAACAATGGACAAATGATATTGATGAATGGCGCCAATCCTCGTGATATTTTAAAGGTGTTAGATGGGCATAATATTGGAACTTATTTTGCTCAAGGAAAGTGAGATTGAGTTATGACGTATATTGAAATATTAGGGCAAAATGCTAAAAAAGCTAGTCAATCAGTAGCACGATTAAGTACAGCTAGTAAAAATGAGATACTCAGGGACTTAGCGAGAAACATAGTGGCTGATACTGAAACCATTTTGACTGAGAATGCTCGCGATGTTGCTAAGGCAAAAGATAATGGTATCTCAGAAATTATGGTGGACCGTCTACGACTAAACAAAGACCGCATACAGGCGATAGCAAACGGTATTTATCAGGTAGCAGATTTGGCAGATCCGATTGGTCAAGTTGTTAGTGGTTATACAAATTTAGATGGTTTAAAAATCCTTAAAAAAAGAGTGCCTTTAGGGGTTATTGCAATGATATTTGAAAGTCGTCCCAATGTATCGGTGGATGCCTTTAGTTTAGCTTTTAAAACAGGGAACGCTATTATTTTACGTGGTGGTAAAGATCTATTTTTTCAAATACTGCCTTGGTTAATTGTATGCGCCAAACATTGCAAGATACAGGACACAACCCAGATATAGTACAATTAGTTGAAGATACTAGTCATGTTGTAGCAGAGGAGTTAATGCAGGCAACAGACTACGTGGACGTCTTAATTCCAAGAGGTGGTGCAAAATTAATTCAGACGGTGAAGGAAAAGTCAAAGATTCCTGTTATCGAAACAGGTGTTGGAAATGTTCATATCTATATTGATGAATTTGCAGATTTAGATATGGCAGCTAAGATTGTTATTAATGCTAAAACCCAACGCCCTAGTGTCTGTAATGCTGCTGAAGGGTTAGTTGTTCATCAAGCTATTGCTAAGGGATTTTTATCTCAATTGGAGAAAATGCTCAAAGAATCGAACCAGTCAGTTGAATTTCGTGCCGATGAGGAAGCTTTACAACTTTTAGAAAATGCTGTTGCTGCAAGTGAGTCTGATTATGCTACTGAATTTTTAGACTATATTATGTCAGTAAAAGTAGTAGATTCTTTTGAACAAGCAATTAGCTGGATTAATAAATACAGTAGTCATCACTCAGAAGCTATCATTACTAATAATATCAGTAGGGCAGAAATTTTTCAGGATATGGTAGATGCAGCGGCAGTTTATGTTAATGCTTCAACACGTTTTACAGATGGTTTCGTTTTTGGACTCGGAGCAGAGATTGGTATTTCGACTCAAAAATTACACGCACGTGGACCGATGGGATTAGAAGCTTTAACAAGTACAAAATACTATATTAATGGAACTGGTCAAGTAAGGGAATAGTTGACCTATAATAGGAGAGATTGCATTTATCGGTCTCTCTTTTACTTTTCTAAAGTTTAGGATTTATGGTACAATTAAAGTTATGACAAACGATTTTCATCATATTACTGTGCTTTTGCACGAGACTGTGGATATGCTTGATATTAAGCCGGATGGTATCTATGTAGATGCTACTTTAGGTGGAGCAGGACACAGCGAATATCTTCTTTCACAATTAGGCCCAGATGGGCACCTTTACGCATTTGACCAAGACCAGAAGGCTATTGACAATGCTCATATACGTTTAAAGAAATATGTGGATACCGGTCAAGTAACCTTTATCAAAGATAATTTCAGAAATCTATCTTCTAACTTAAAAGCATTAGGAGTGTCGGAAATTAATGGTATTTGTTATGATTTAGGTGTATCAAGCCCACAGCTGGACGAGCGTGAACGCGGTTTCTCATATAAACAAGATGCCCCCCTTGATATGCGGATGAATAGAGAGCAGAGCCTTACAGCTTATGACGTTGTGAACACTTATAGTTATCATGATTTAGTAAGGATTTTCTTTAAGTATGGCGAAGATAAATTTTCAAAACAAATTGCTCGAAAAATTGAGCAAGTACGAGCTGAAAAACCAATATCTACAACAACAGAATTGGCTGAGATTATCAAATCGTCTAAATCTGCCAAAGAACTGAAGAAAAAAGGTCACCCAGCTAAACAAATTTTTCAAGCTATTCGTATTGAAGTCAATGACGAACTAGGAGCTGCAGATGAATCTATACAACAAGCAATGGACTTATTAGCTGTTGATGGTCGTATATCTGTCATCACTTTTCATTCTTTAGAAGATCGTCTTACTAAGCAACTTTTTAAAGAAGCATCAACAGTAGAAGTACCTAAAGGTCTTCCTTTTATACCAGATGATTTACAACCTAAGATGGAGCTCGTTAATCGTAAACCCATCTTACCAAGTCAAGAAGAACTAGAAGCGAACAATCGTGCCCATTCAGCGAAATTGAGAGTAGCGCGCCGTATTCGATAATAAGAAAGAAACTTATGACAAATGAAAAACGAACTGAAGCAGTAACACAAACTTTACAACGTCACATCAAGACTTTCTCTCGCATTGAGAAAGCTTTTTATGGCGCTATTGTAATTACTGCTATTATCATGGCAGTCGGTATTATTTACTTGCAAAGTAATAGTTTACAAGTTAAACAAGAAGTAAATCAATTAAATAGTAAAATCAACGATAAACAGACAGAATTTGACAATGCTAAACAAGAAGTAAATGAGCTTTCTAATCGTGATCGAATTACTAAAATTGCTAAAGATGCTGGTTTAACAATTCAAAACGACAATATTTATCGGAAGGTGGACTAGTCTGTGACTTTTTTTAAAAAGCTAAAAAAAATCTTCCTTGATTATGTGATCCATATAAGAGATAGGCGTTCGCCGCAGAAAAATAGGGAAAGAGTAGGTCAAAATCTGATGATTTTAACCATTTTCCTATTTTTCATTTTTATCATCAACTTTGTCATCATCGTTGGTACAGATAGTAAATTTGGGGTTAATTTATCCAAGGAAGCCAAGAAAGTCTATCAACAAAGTATGACAGTACAGGCGAAGCGTGGGACAATTTACGACCGTAATGGAAATCCTATCGCTGAGGATGCTACGACCTATAGTCTCTACGCTATTATCTCAAAGAACTATACGACAGCTACAGGTCAAAAACTATATGTACAACCTTCTCAGTATGAAAAAGTAGCTAGTATCTTAGAGAATAAATTGGGCATGAAGAAAAATCTTGTCCTAAAACAACTCAATCAAAAGAAATTGTTTCAAGTTTCCTTTGGAAGTTCAGGTTCAGGATTGTCTTATACCAAGATGGCTGACATCAAGAAAACGATGGAAAAGTCAGATATCAAAGGAATTGGTTTTTCTACCAGTCCGGGGCGTATTTATCCAAATGGGATATTTGCTTCACAATTTATAGGATTTACTCTTCCTCAGGATGATGGAGATGGAAAAAAATTAGTTGGTAATACAGGCCTTGAAGCGGCACTTAACAAGGTATTATCAGGTACTGATGGTAAAGTAACATACGAAAAAGACCGTAGTGGGAATGTTCTTTTAGGTACTGCAACAACAGAACGTAGGGCGGTTAATGGTAAGGATATCTACACAACTTTATCAGAGCCTATTCAGACTGTTTTAGAGACTCAGATGGATGTTTTCGCAGAAAAAACCAAAGGAAAATTTGCGAGTGCTACAGTTGTCAACGCTAAAACAGGAGAAATTCTAGCAACGAGTCAGCGTCCTACTTATAATCCTTCTACCCTTAAAGGTTACGATAAGAAAAATTTGGGTACCTATAACACACTACTATATGATAACTTTTTTGAACCTGGTTCAACAATGAAGGTAATGACTCTAGCCTCTGCAATTGATTCTAAGCATTTTAACTCTACTGAAGTGTATAATAGTGCACAATATAAAATTGCAGATGCGGTTATTCGAGATTGGGATGTCAATGAAGGGTTATCATCTGGTAGTTATATGACTTTTCCACAAGGGTTTGCACATTCCAGTAACGTTGGTATGGTAACCTTGGAACAAAAAATGGGACGAGATAAATGGTTAAACTATCTTTCTAAGTTTAAATTTGGTTACCCAACACGTTTTGGGATGCTTCATGAAAGTGGAGGTTTGTTCCCATCTGACAATGAAGTAACTATCGCTATGAGCTCATTTGGTCAAGGTATTGGTGTAACGCAAGTTCAAATGTTGCGCGCATTTACGTCTATCTCGAATGATGGTGTTATGTTACAACCACAGTTTATTAGCAGTATTTATGATCCAAATACAGGGACTTCTCGTACAGCACGAAAAGAAGTCGTTGGAAAACCAGTTTCCAAAGAAGCAGCTAGTAAAACACGTGATTATATGGTTACTGTTGGGACAGATCCTTATTATGGTACATTATACGCAGCAGGTGCCCCAGTTATTCAGGTGGGGAATCAATCAGTTGCAGTAAAATCTGGTACTGCCCAAATAGCCCAGGAAGGTGGTGGTGGTTATCTGCAAGGAAAAAATGATACTATTAACTCAGTTGTGGCTATGGTGCCATCGGAAAATCCTGACTTCATCATGTATGTTACCATCCAACAACCCGAAAAATTTAGTATCACATTCTGGAAAGATGTTGTTAATCCTGTTTTAGAACAAGCAACAGCAATGAAAGAAACGATATTAAAACCGGGATTGAATGACTCAGAACATCAGACAAAATATAAACTATCAAAAATAGTTGGTGAAAATCCAGGTCATGTAGCGGAAGAATTACGTCGTAATCTGGTTCAGCCAATTATTTTAGGAAATGGTAGTAAAGTTTCTAAAGTATCTAAAAGACCAGGAGCTAATCTTGCTGAGAATGAACAGCTACTAGTATTAACAAATAAACTGACTGAATTACCTGATATGTATGGTTGGTCTAGAGCAAACGTTGAACAGTTTGCTAAATGGACAGGTATAAAAGTGACCTATAAAGGTTCAACCTCAGGTAAAGTAAGAAAACAAAGTATTGATGTTGGAAAATCCATCAATAAAATTAAAAAAATCAAAATTACAATAGGAGATTAACATGTTTTTAAGTATAATGGCAAGTGTCATAGCATTTGTCCTGACAGTTATTGCCATTCCACGCTTCATTAAGTTTTACCAATTGAAGAAAATTGGCGGGCAACAAATGCATGAAGATGTCAAACAACATCTAGCCAAAGCAGGTACGCCGACAATGGGAGGAACGGTATTTTTGGTTGTTGCTCTTCTTGTCTCACTTATTTTTAGTATTATTTTATCTAAAGAAAATAGTGGTAATTTAGGTGCAACTTTTGGTATTTTATCTGTTGTTCTTATCTATGGGATTATTGGTTTTTTAGATGATTTTTTGAAAATTTTTAAACAAATCAATGAGGGCTTGACTCCAAAGCAAAAAATGTCGCTCCAACTAATTGCGGGTCTAATTTTTTATTTTGTCCATGTGTTACCAAGTGGTACATCTGCGATAAATATTTTTGGTTTTAACCTTGAAGTAGGATACTTATACGCTTTTTTTGTTCTTTTCTGGGTTGTTGGTTTTTCAAATGCTGTGAACCTAACAGATGGAATTGATGGTCTAGCTTCTATTTCGGTTGTTATCAGTTTGATTACTTATGGAATCATTGCTTATAATCAAACGCAATTTGATATTTTATTGATTATCGTTATCATGATTGGTGCTTTACTTGGCTTTTTTGTCTTTAATCATAAACCAGCTAAAGTCTTTATGGGAGATGTTGGTTCACTTGCATTGGGTGCTATGTTAGCAGCCATTTCAATTACCTTACGTCAGGAATGGACCTTGCTTTTTATCGGCTTTGTCTATGTTTTTGAGACGTCTTCAGTGATGTTGCAAGTAGCATACTTTAAGTATACTAAGAAGAAAACTGGTGTTGGGAAACGTATCTTCCGAATGACACCATTTCATCACCATTTAGAATTAGGTGGTGTGTCTGGTAAAGGTAATAAATGGAGCGAATGGAAAGTAGATGCTTTTTTATGGGCTATTGGTATTTTCACGAGCGCTGTTACACTTGCTATTTTATATCTTTAAACTTTATTAGGGGATGTGGTATGGACTGCCAGATTCCCTTTTGCTTTCTTGTAGCCTTTAATGGTATAATGAACATAATAATAGTAAGGAAATAGACATGTCATTTAAAGATTTTAATTTTAAACCATACATTCAGAGTGCTCTTGATGAGTTAAAATTCGTCGATCCAACTGATGTTCAAGCTAAATTGATTCCAGTTGTTCGTTCAGGCCGCGATCTTGTGGGGGAATCGAAAACTGGTTCTGGTAAAACCCACACCTTTTTACTTCCTATTTTTGAGAAGCTAGATGAAAGTAGTGATGATGTTCAAGTTGTTATTACTGCACCAAGTAGAGAGTTGGCAACACAAATTTATCAGGCAACTAAACAAATTGCTGAGCATTCAGAGCAAGAAGTACGGGTGGTTAACTATGTTGGTGGTACTGACAAATTACGTCAAATTGAAAAGTTGAAAGTAAGCCAACCTCATATTGTCATTGGAACCCCAGGACGTATTTATGATTTGGTGAAGTCAGGTGATTTAGCTATTCATAAGGCGCATACTTTTGTTGTTGATGAAGCAGATATGACTCTGGATATGGGATTCCTTGATACCGTTGATAAGATTGCAGGGTCTTTACCCAAGGATGTCCAAATTTTAGTTTTTTCAGCAACGATTCCACAAAAATTACAGCCATTTTTAAAGAAATATTTGACCAATCCTCTAATGGAAAAAATCAAAACAGCAACAGTTATCGCTGATACCATCGATAACTGGCTTTTGTCCACTAAAGGACGTGATAAAAATGCACAAATTTTGGAACTCTCTAAACTAATGCAGCCCTATCTTGCAATGATATTTGTTAATACGAAAGAGCGTGCAGACGAATTACACTCGTATCTTTCTAGTAATGGATTAAAAGTAGCTAAAATTCATGGTGGGATTGCACCTCGTGAACGTAAACGTATTATGAATCAGGTTAAAAACCTCGAATTTGAATATATCGTTGCAACAGATTTAGCAGCGCGTGGTATTGATATTGAAGGTGTTAGCCATGTTATCAATGATGCCATCCCTCAAGACCTATCTTTCTTTGTCCACCGTGTCGGTCGCACAGGTCGCAATGGCTTATCTGGTACTGCTATAACTTTATATCAGCCAAGTGACGATTCTGATATTCGTGAACTTGAAAAACTAGGTATTAATTTTATTCCTAAAGTCATTAAAAACGGTGAATTTCAAGATACATACGACCGTGATCGTCGTAATAACCGTGAAAAGTCCTATCAAAAATTAGATACAGAAATGATTGGACTTGTGAAAAAGAAAAGAAAAAATAAAACCAGGTTACAAGAAAAAAATTCAATGGAAAGTTGATGAAAAGCGTCGTAAAGAGCGTAGAGCAAGTAATCGTGCTAAGGGGCGTGCGGAGCGCAAAGCTAAAAAACAAAGTTTTTAAAATTATTAAAGTCTGAAATCAGCTCGTTTCAGGCTTTTTTATTGATATAAAATCTTTATCACCTGATAAGGAAATACTATTATACAGATAGATTTTAGAGTGTTAGACTAGTAATATGATATTTTAGGAGAATTCTTATGTTTAAAAAAATAATATTATCTATTGCAACTATAGCCGCAACCGCCAGCCTAGCAGTATCAGTTCAGGCGTCAGAGAAAGTAGAACTTAAAGTAGCTACAGATTCTGACACGGCACCATTTACTTATCAAAAAGACGGGAAATTCAAAGGTTATGACGTTGATGTTGTCAAAGCTGTTTTTAAAGGTAGTAAGTACAAAGTAACTTTCAAGACAGTTCCTTTTGATACTATTTCAACAGGTATTGATGCAGGAAAATTTGATTTATCAGCTAATGATTTTTCATATAATAAAGAAAGAGCAGAAAAATACCTCTTCTCAGATCCTATATCCCGTTCAAATTATGCCGTAGTAGGGAAGAAGGGGAGCCATTACAAATCATTAAGTGACCTCTCTGGAAAATCAACAGAAGTTTTATCTGGCGTTAACTATGCACAGGTTCTAGAAAATTGGAATAAAAATCATCCTAATAAAAAACCAATAAAAATCAAATATGTTTCTGGGACAACTGGTGTTACTAGCAGATTAAAAAATATTGAGAGTGGGAAAATTGACTTTATCCTATATGATGCCATTTCATCTGACTATATTGTAAAAGATCAATCATTAAACTTAAGCGTTTCTCCTTTGAAAGGTAAAATTGGTAATAATAAGGATGGATTAGAATACCTCCTTTTACCAAAAGATAAAAAAGGTAAAACTCTACAGAAATTTATAAATAAGCGTATTAAAGTTTTGAAAGAAGATGGTACTTTGGCACGTTTAAGTAAACAATATTTCGGTGGAGATTACGTTTCAAACATTGATAAATAAATCAGTGAGACTATAAGTTTTATCTTTTTACATGTGAGAGTTTGCGTGATAGAATAACGGAGATAAGAAAGTTTAGAAAAGGAAAGTAGAAGGAATGAATCAATTTATCTTGACGGGGGGATGGCCTTGGTATAATAATTTGGTTAGTCAGGTTCCAGCGGGGAAATTATTTAGTTGGAAGGCTGTTTTAGATGCAATACCCTCAATTTTAGAGCGATTACCCATAACACTATTATTGACAGTAGCAGGAGCCTTATTTGGACTCATTTTAGCTTTGATTTTTGCAGTAGTGAAAATTAACCGTGTCAAAATTTTATATCCGATTCAAGCTTTATTTGTTAGTTTTTTACGTGGGACTCCAATACTTGTTCAATTAATGCTGAGTTATTATGGAATTCCACTTTTCTTGAAATTTTTAAACCAACAATATGGTTTTGATTGGAACATTAATGCTATACCGGCTTCTGTATTTGCTATTACTGCATTTGCTTTTAATGAAGCGGCTTATACAAGTGAAACTATACGAGCGGCGATTTTGTCGGTTGATCAAGGTGAAATTGAGGCAGCACGTAGTTTAGGGATGACCTCAGCGCAAGTTTATCGTCGTGTTATTATTCCAAACGCAGCAGTAGTCGCAACACCTACTTTGATAAACACGTTAATTGGTCTAACTAAGGGAACCTCTTTAGCTTTTAATGCTGGTATTGTTGAAATGTTTGCCCAAGCACAAATTATGGGTGGTAGCGATTATCGCTATTTTGAACGTTATATCTCTGTGGCACTTGTTTACTGGGCGGTTAGTTTCTTAATTGAACAATTGGGAAATGCTATTGAACGAAAAATGGCAATTAAGGCTCCACGCCATTTAACTGATGAGATTCCAGGAGGAGTACGCTAATGATAAAATTGAGACAATTGACTAAATCATTTTCTGGTCAAAAAGTGTTAGATAAACTTGATTTAGATATTGAAAAAGGTCAAGTTGTTGCTCTAGTAGGTGCTTCAGGTGCAGGAAAATCAACCTTTCTTCGTAGTATGAATTATTTAGAAGAGCCTGATTATGGAACAATTGAAATTGATGATTTTAAAGTTGATTTTAAATCAATCAGTAAAGATGACATACTAACATTACGCCGTAAGTTAGCCATGGTTTTTCAACAATTCAATCTATTTGAGCGTCGTACAGCTTTGGATAATGTAAAAGAAGGTTTGAAAATTGTCAAAAAGATGTCAGATCAAGAGGCAACACGGATTGCAAGAGACGAACTGGCAAAGGTCGGACTTGCAGATCGTGAAAAATATTATCCAAGACATTTATCAGGTGGACAGAAACAACGTGTTGCTTTGGCACGCGCATTAGCCATGAAACCTGATGTTCTTCTTTTAGACGAACCGACATCAGCACTTGATCCAGAATTAGTTGGAGAAGTTGAAAAATCTATTGCAGATGCTGCTAAGCAGGGGCAAACCATGGTACTTGTTAGTCATGATATGAATTTTGTTTACCAAGTAGCAGATAAAGTTTTATTTTTGGAAAAAGGTCGTATTTTAGAGTCTGGGACGCCTGAACAATTATTTAACCATCCTTTAGAAGAACGTACAAAAGAATTCTTCGCTAGTTATAACAAATCGTACCTATAAGCTAAAATATTTTGATATAATGAAGGTTAGAATGTCTAATCTTCATTTTTAATTATTCTTGAGTTAGGCTAAGTATATAAGAAAGCTGCGATATGTTTTGACAATCGCTTGTTGGATAGGGATGTTTTTAGAAATAGCAAAAGTTTATTTACAAGGTTTAGGGCTTGCCAGCATAACTGTTATTTTAGTTGGTATAATTTGGGTCTTTTGGCGTGCCAAGAAAAATATAGATAAAACAGCTAGAGAACGCCAATCTGTTCTTTATGACGTTCTTCTGATAGCTCTTATGACAGCTCCAATACTTGCCTTTGCATTTGTAGCTATCATTTTAATGATAAAAGCTTAGTCAGATTAGTTGGAAATATAGACGCTTTGCTATAGAATAAAACCATAAGATTCAAAGGAGAAATAGTAATGTATGATACTTTAATAATAGGTTCAGGTCCTGGTGGTATGACAGCAGCGCTTTACGCTGCACGTTCAAACCTTAAAGTTGGGTTAATTGAACAAGGTGCTCCAGGTGGACAGATGAATAATACTGCTGAAATTGAGAACTATCCAGGCTACGATCATATCTCAGGTCCAGAATTATCAATGAAGATGTATGAGCCGTTGGAAAAATTTGAAGTAGAGCATATTTATGGTATAGTTCAAAGAGTTGAGAACGATGGTGATGTAAAGCGTGTTATCACCGAAGATGAATCGTATGAAGCCAAAACAGTAATCCTTGCTACTGGAGCTAAAAACAGCCTTTTAGGAGTTCCGGGTGAAGAGGAATATACTAGCCGTGGCGTTTCTTACTGTGCGGTTTGTGATGGTGCATTTTTCCGTGATCAGGATCTTTTAGTTGTGGGTGGCGGTGATTCTGCTGTTGAAGAAGCTGTCTTCTTAACTCAATTTGCTAAAAGTGTTACTATTATTCACCGACGTGATCAATTGAGAGCTCAAAAAGTACTTCAAGACCGAGCTTTTGCTAACGAAAAAATAAAATTTGTATGGGATTCAGTGGTCAAAGAGATTAAAGGAAATGAGATTAAAGTATCTGGTGTAACTGTTGAAAATCTAAAGACTGGAGAAATCTCAGAGATGACTTTCGGAGGTGCTTTCATTTACGTTGGTTTGAAACCACATTCTAGCATGGTCTCAGAATTAGGTATTACGGACGAGACTGGCTGGGTCTTAACTGATACAAATATGAAAACATCAATTCCAGGACTATATGCTATTGGGGATGTTCGTCAAAAAGATCTACGTCAGATTGCGACTGCTGTTGGTGAAGGTGCTATCGCTGGACAGGGTGTCTATAACTATATAACTGAGCATTTCTAAGAAATACTAAAAGTAGAAAAGACTATCGAAAAACGATTAGTCTTTCTTTTTATTTTCATGAAAGTAAGGTGATAAACTGAACTACCGAGATAGAAATATGCTATAATGTTAGACATATAGCCTTATCCTAGGCTCATGATTAAAAGGAGATTGTCTGATGTATAAAGACGATAGTTTAACACTACATACTGATTTATATCAAATCAATATGATGCAAGTTTATTTTAATAAAGGTATTCACAATAAAAAAGCGGTGTTTGAAGCTTACTTTCGCAAGGTTCCATTTGAAAATGGTTATGCTGTTTTTGCAGGTTTAGAGCGTATTGTTCGTTATTTAGAAAATCTGAGCTTTTCTGATAGTGATTTATCCTATTTAGAAGAGTTAGGTTATCCTGAAGAATTTTTAGATTACTTAAAAAATTTAAAAATGGAACTGACTGTCAAATCAGCTAAGGAAGGTGACCTTGTATTTGCTAATGAACCATTAGTTCAAATTGAAGGTCCTTTAGCACAATGTCAGTTAGTAGAGACAGCGATTTTAAATATCATCAACTACCAGACACTTGTTGCTACAAAAGCAGCTCGTATTCGTTCTGTTATTGAAGATGAACCGCTATTAGAGTTTGGGACACGACGTGCTCAAGAAATGGATGCAGCCATTTGGGGTACTAGGGCAGCGATTATTGGTGGTGCTAACGCAACAAGCAATGTTCGTGCTGGTAAAATCTTTAATATTCCAGTATCAGGAACGCATGCACATGCTTTAGTTCAAACTTATGGCGATGATTACCAGGCATTTAAAGCTTACGCAGAAACTCATAAAGATTGCGTCTTTTTAGTGGATACTTATGATACCCTTCGTGTAGGTGTGCCTAATGCTATTCGAGTTGCAAAAGAGATGGGCGAAAAGATTAACTTCTTGGGAGTTCGCCTTGATTCAGGTGATTTAGCTTATTTGTCTAAGAAAGTTCGTCAGCAGTTAGATGACGCCGGTTTTCCTAATGCAAAGATTTATGCTTCGAATGATCTAGATGAAAATACAATCCTCAACCTAAAAATGCAAAAAGCTAAAATTGATGTTTGGGGTGTCGGAACAAAATTAATTACAGCCTATGATCAGCCTGCGCTAGGTGCTGTTTATAAAATTGTTTCTATTGAGACTGACAACGGTAGTATGCGAGATACAATTAAACTATCAAACAATGCTGAAAAAGTATCAACACCTGGGAAAAAGCAAGTTTGGCGTATCACCAGTCGAGCTAAAGGGAAATCTGAGGGTGATTACATCACATTTGCAGACACTGATGTGACACAATTAGATGAAATTGAAATGTTTCATCCAACTTATACTTATATCAATAAAACAGTCCGTGATTTTGACGCAGTACCCTTACTGGTAGATATCTTTGACAAAGGGAAATTAGTTTATCAATTACCAAGTCTTCAAGAAATTCAAGAGTACGGACGCAAAGAATTTGATCAGCTTTGGGATGAGTATAAACGTGTTCTGAATCCACAGGATTACCCAGTTGATTTGGCACGCGATGTTTGGCAAAATAAAATGGACCTGATTGATCGTATCCGTAAAGAAGCTTTGGCAAAAGGAGAAGTAAGATGACTTTGCAAGATCAAATTATCAAAGAACTCGGTGTAAAACCTGTTATTAATCCAAGTCAAGAAATCCGTCGTTCCGTAGAATTTTTAAAAGACTATCTATTAAAACATAGTTTTCTAAAGACCTATGTACTGGGTATTTCAGGGGGGCAAGATTCAACTTTAGCAGGACGTCTAGCTCAACTAGCAGTTGAAGAGTTGCGTGCTGATACAGGGGAAAACTATCAATTTATAGCTATTCGTTTACCATATGGCATTCAGGCCGATGAAGAAGATGCACAAAAAGCATTAGATTTTATCAAGCCAGATATTGCTTTGACTATTAATATTAAAGAAGCTGTTGATGGCCAAGTTAGAGCTCTTAATGCAGCAGGAGTAGAGATTACAGACTTTAATAAAGGAAATATTAAAGCTCGTCAAAGAATGATTAGTCAATATGCAGTTGCAGGTCAATATGCTGGAGCGGTTATTGGTACTGATCATGCTGCAGAAAATATTACAGGTTTTTTCACCAAATTTGGTGATGGAGGTGCTGATTTATTACCTCTCTTTAGACTTAATAAAAGTCAGGGAAAACAGTTATTAGCTGAACTTGGTGCTGATAAAGCCTTGTACGAAAAGATTCCAACCGCAGATTTAGAAGAAAATAAACCAGGAATCGCTGATGAAATAGCACTTGGAGTAACCTACCAAGAAATTGATGCTTATCTTGAAGGGAAGGTAGTTTCGGACAAGTCTCGAGGGATCATTGAAAATTGGTGGTATAAGGGTCAACATAAACGTCATCTTCCAATCACAATTTTTGATGATTTCTGGAAATAAGAAAAATAGCTAGAATATTCTAGCTATTT
>NZ_GL636070.1:1865973-1897521 GCF_000186445.1 Streptococcus agalactiae ATCC 13813 | reverse complement strand
GAAATAGCTAGAATATTCTAGCTATTTTTGTTTCTCTAATAAATTACTTTCAGACTTGCAGAAATATTCAGAATGTTTATAATAGTAGCTAAGTATAAAAGGAGGAATTTATGTCAGAATTAACTCAAACATTTACAGATAAGTTATTTGCTGATTACCAAGCAAATACAAAATTTAGCGCTATTGAAAATGCAGTAACTCACAATGGTTTATTGAAGTCTCTAGAGACTCGTCAAAGTGAGATTGAGAACGACTATGTCTTTTCAATTGATTTGACCAAAGATGAAGTCTCTAATCAGAAACAATCAGGACGTTGCTGGATGTTTGCTGCACTGAACACATTTCGTCATAAACTGATTTCAGATTTTAAACTTGAGAATTTTGAATTATCTCAGGCACATACATTTTTCTGGGATAAGTATGAAAAATCAAATTGGTTTATGGAACAAATTATTGCGACTGCAAATCAGGAATTGAGTAGTCGTAAGGTGAAATTCCTATTAGATGTACCTCAACAAGATGGCGGACAATGGGACATGGTGGTTGCTCTGTTTGAGAAATATGGTGTCGTTCCTAAAACAGTTTATCCTGAATCTGTTTCATCAAGTGCTAGTCGTGAACTAAATCAATATTTGAATAAACTCTTACGCCAAGATGCACAGATTCTACGAGAATTAATAGCACAGGGATCAGATGGGGCAACTGTTCAAAATAAAAAGGAAGAATTACTTCAAGAAATTTTTAACTTTTTAGCAATGAACCTTGGCTTGCCACCGCAATCTTTTGATTTTGCTTATCGTGATAAAGACAATCATTATCAGTCTGATAAAAATATTACACCGAAAGCATTTTATCAAAAATATGTTAATCTTGACCTATCAGATTATGTTTCTATTATCAATGCTCCAACTGTAGATAAGCCTTATGGACAATCCTATACAGTTGAGATGCTTGGAAATGTTGTCGGAGGCCCAGCTGTTAAATATTTAAACCTTGATATGAAACGGTTTAAAGAGTTAGCGATTGCGCAAATGAAATCAGGAGAAACTGTGTGGTTTGGTTCAGACGTAGGTCAAGTATCAAATCGTCAAAAGGGTATCCTAGCAACTACGACTTATGATTTTAATTCATCTATGGATATTAAACTTAGCCAAGACAAAGCGGGCCGCCTAGATTATAGTGAAAGTTTAATGACACATGCTATGGTCTTAACGGGAGTAGACCTTGATGAATCTGGACAACCTTTAAAATGGAAAGTTGAGAACTCTTGGGGAGAGAAAGTTGGTAAGGATGGTTATTTTGTAGCTTCAGATGCTTGGATGGATGAATATACTTACCAAATAGTCGTTCGTAAAGAATTGCTTACTAAAGAAGAATTAGAGGCTTACAACGCAGAGCCGATTACTTTAGCGCCGTGGGATCCGATGGGAGCATTAGCTAATTAGCAATAGTAATTATAAATTAAAAAACTGGATATATTATCCAGTTTTTTAATTACCGTTAGGTGCTGTATTGTTATTACCATTACCATGTCCAGTTCCTGGCACAGTTTGATTGGAATTATTAGGGGTAGTAGCATTATCATTATTAGGTGTTTCGACTTGTGGAGATGATGAATTGGCATCATTTGCTGTATTCTTATCCTCTTTTTGTTTCTCAGAGGATGTTGAACTACTGCTTTGACTTGACTGTCCAGAATTTTGATAAATATTCTTATAGACAGAAGAAGAGTAAGTGCCAGTTGTAGTTGTTCCATTGATATACAAGTAGCTTCCACTTCGATAGAGCCCTTCTGGCATTGTCCAATCTGCACTGTATCCGCCAGTTAGGTAGGACATCATTGCACGATAAACCTCAGTAGCAATATCCAGTTGGCTACCATAAAGTGGTGTAAGGCGATTTTTATAACCAGTCCAAATTGCCATTGTGTACTTAGAAGTATAGCCGACAAAGTTTTCATCAGGAGCCATTGTGCCAACGGCGCTATTGTAGATACCAGTAGTTGCTTCAATTTTAGCTAACTCATCTTCCGTATAGTTGGAAGTACCAGTCTTACCAGCTTGTGCAACACCAGGGATAGCTGCTTTAGTACCAGTACCAAATGTTAGTACTGTTTTCAGCATATCCGTCATCATGTAGGCAGTAGTCTCTTTCATCGCACGGCTACCAGATGCTGCATAAGTATCATTGGTTCCATCGCTAAATTCAATTTTATTAACATATTGCGGCTTATAGTAAGTTCCGCCGTTTGCAAAAGCCGAGTAAGCCGCTGCCATTTTCTCACTACTTGCACCATATTTTGCATCACTGCTACTGTTGTTACTTGAAATAGCATTTGAATAGTTCATTTCTGGATAGTATATGCCTAATTTTTCAAGGAAAGATTTTGCTTCGTCTAATCCAGCGGCTTCAAGTGCTCTGACAGCAGGGACGTTACGTGATTGTTGAATAGCGGTCTGCATACTCATCCAACCCATATATTGACGATCCCAGTCATATAGTTGAGTAGAAGTACCAGGCCAGTAGTAAACTGAGTCGTTTAATGATTGACCTGTTGAATTATAGACACCATTATCAATAGCAGGTGCATAAGCTGAGATAGGTTTCATTGTAGAACCCCAATCGCGGTCTGTTAAGACAGATTGATTTGTCCCAAATGAAATATTTTCATTCTGATGACGCCCGCCTAATTGTGCAATGACTTTACCATTAGTCGCATCCATGATGGTAGATGCTATTTGTAATTCATTGTTTGGATAAGCGATGTAAGTATCACTGTTGTAGATGTCATATAGTTGTTTTTGTGCATCAGTGTTGATATTAGTATACACTTTTAGCCCAGCAGTAAAGATATCTTTACCAGTTTTTTGTTTAACTTCACTAATAACTTGTTTTAAGTAGTTATCCATATATTTTGGATAAGTAGATTTTTGCTTTAATTCTTTTAAGCCATCAGTTACTGGAGTTGCAACAGCTTGGTCGTATTCCTTTTTAGAAATGTTTTTATCTTGATACATCTGCTGAAGAACGGTATTACGTCTTGTTTGAGCAGATTCTGGGTTTTTATAAGGGTCATATTGTGTAGGTGCTTGAGGAATACCAGCGAGCAAAGCAAGTTGTGCAATAGATAATTCCTTTAGGTCTTTACCAAAGTATGATTTAGCTGTTGTTCTCATACCATAATTCCCATTTCCCATATAAACTTTATTAATATAGAAAGTAAGAATTTCTTCTTTGGTGTATTTACGCTCCATTTGAAGCGCAAGCCAAACTTCCTGTGATTTACGTTTTAACGTTTGGTCAGATTTATTGGTAGAAAAGTAAGCCAGTTTAATCAACTGTTGATCAAGGGTGGAACCACCTTGCGTATTACTACTAACAAGATTATGCCAAGCTGCACCTAAAATACGATAAATATCGACACCTCTATGTTTAAAGAAACGTTTATCTTCGATAGAAGTGATAGCGTTAACCAAATTTAGTGGAATGCTATCCGCACTAACACTTTCACGCTTTTCTGAGCCTAAATCGGCAATAAGTTTATTATTACCATCATAAACCAAACTAGAGTTAACGGATTTTAAAGCTTGATCAGTTAATTTCGGAGAACGACTAACGTAGTATGCAAATAGGAGCCCACCCATTACAATAGCTAAGATAATAAATCCCATTATAATGCCAAAAGCATACTTCAATAGTTTGATAACAGATTCCTTTTTAATTGTAATCACCGCCTAATAATTTTTCTTCAATAATATCTAAGTAAGGGACTTGAGGAAAGGCACTCTCCTTTACGAAAAATCCATTTTTTCTGATATAATCAATAGGCATTGATTTATTGCCTTTATCAATCTGATAAAATGAAATTAACTCATTAGCAGGGAGTAGATAGGTTTCCTTAAGTGTGGAAAAATGAAGCAAGACAAAGCAAATCCCTTTTTGCTGTAATACATTTGCCATGTGCTCTATTTGGTGAGCATGAAAATTTTTCATAGGCATAGCAGTTTTCTGCCGGGTTTCTTTGGCTTCAAAGTCAATATAGTAACCTTTGTAAACACCAGAATAATCAGTAGTAGAAGCTTGTCTAAAATAAGCTTCTACAATCTTAGCACGACTACGTTTAGGATAATCTACCTTGACGATTTGTACTGGCGTTGGTTTCTTATGAATGACAGCTAATTCGTGAGACAAATAGTAGTCATTGGTTGCATTGATAGCAGCTTCAAATGACATACCACGGTTGGCAAAATCGATTTTCTTTTTCTTTGATTTTGTAACTGTTGTTTTCCGAATAAGCTGATGTGGATAGTTAACCATTTTTCTCCTTGCATTACAAATAAAATGCTAAGATAAGCAAAACTATTATACCATAAAATTAGGATGGACAACAAATGAAGTCAACTATTCTTGTAACAGGTTACAAAAATTTTGAATTAGGGATTTTCCAGGATAAGGATCCTCGGATTACTATTATAAAAAAGGCTATTGATAAGGATTTTAGACGCTTCTTGGAAAATGGAGCAGACTGGTTTATTTTTATGGGAAATTTAGGGTTTGAATACTGGGCTTTGGAAGTTGCTCTTGATTTACAAAAAGAATATGATTTTCAAATTGCGACAATTTTTACCTTTGAGAACCATGGCCAAAATTGGAATGAGTCTAATAAAGCTAAGTTGGCACTCTTTAAGCAAGTTGACTTTGTTAAATATACTTTCCCAAGCTATGAAAACCCGGGTCAATTTAAACAATACAATCATTTTCTCATTAACAACACACAAGGTGCATATCTTTTTTATGATTCTGAAAATGAAACTAATTTAAAATTTTTGCTAGAAATGATGGAAAAAAAGGAAGCTTATGATATTTCTTTCCTAACTTTTGATCGCTTAAATGAAATATATGAGGAATGATCGTTTTTTCGGATATGAGAACGTTTTACGCTTGATTTTTCCATTTAATTTAGGTATTATTTACTTTGATATAAAGGATAGGACTTATATTAAAACGATTTGACTGGTTTGGAGAATAGAATGGCAAGTATTATTTATAGCCCAAAAGATATTTTTGAGCAAGATTTTAAAGTTAGTATGCGGGGATATGACAAGAAAGAAGTCGATGTATTTCTGGATGATGTCATCAAAGATTACGAAAATTATCTTGAGCAAATTGAGAAGCTCCAAATGGAAAATAGACGTCTACAACAAGCTTTAGACAAAAAAGAAAGCGAAGCTTCAAATGTAAGAAATTCAGGGACAGCTATGTATAATCAAAAACCGATTGCCCAATCTGCAACCAATTTTGATATTTTAAAACGCATTAGTCGCCTTGAAAAAGAAGTTTTTGGAAGACAAATTAGAGAATAAGGATTTCTCAAATATGCAATTTTTGGATAATCGCGTAGTATTGATATACTATGAGGAAAGTCCATGCTAGCACTGGCTGTGATGCCAGTAGTGTTTGTGCTAGGCGAAAAAATAAGCCTAGGGAGATAGCTAGCTATCTTACGGCAAGCAAAAGGGCTAAGTCTTTGGATATGCCTGAATAGCTTTGAAAGTGCCACAGTGACGTAGTTTCTAGGGAAATCTAGAAAGTGGAACGCGGTAAACCCCTCAAGCTAGCAACCCAAACTTTGGTAGGGGCATGGGATAGTTGGAATGAGAACAATCTATCCTGACTGCTTTGCAGTAGACAGATGATTATCGAAAGAAACAATTCCTAGTTGTTTCTGGAACAAAACATGGCTTATAGAAAATTGCATAATAGGTTAGTGGCTGAGATAACATCTCAGCCAATTTTTAACTGTGATGAATACGATAGTGTAAAAGAGGAAAAATGAAAGAATCATTCAAATTAATAGCAACTGCTGCTGCTGGTTTAGAAGCCATTGTTGGTAGAGAAATCAGAAACCTAGGAATTGACTGCCAAGTTGAGAACGGTAGAGTCCATTTCCACGGAGATATCAAAACAATCATTGAAACGAACCTATGGCTACGATCTGCCGATCGTATAAAGATTATTGTAGGAGAGTTTCCAGCACGTACTTTTGAGGAACTTTTTCAGGGTGTATATGGCCTTGACTGGGAAAATTATTTACCGTTAGGTGCAAAATTTCCTATTGCTAAAGCAAAGTGTGTCAAGTCAAAATTGCACAATGAACCTAGTGTACAAGCCATTTCTAAAAAAGCTGTTGCTAAGAAACTTCAAAAAGTCTTTCACCGTCCTGAAGGAGTTCCCTTACAAGAAAATGGAGCTGAATTTAAAATAGAAGTTTCTATTTTAAAAGATAAAGCGACTGTCATGATTGATACGACTGGATCAAGTCTCTTCAAACGTGGTTACCGAGCAGAAAAAGGTGGTGCACCAATTAAAGAAAATATGGCAGCAGCTATTATTCAATTATCTAATTGGTTCCCTGATAAGCCATTGATTGATCCAACTTGTGGTTCAGGTACTTTTTGTATTGAAGCCGCTATGATTGGAATGAATATAGCTCCTGGTTTTAATCGTGATTTTGCCTTTGAGGCATGGCCATGGGTAGATCAAAGTCAAGTACAAAAGGTTCGTGATGAAGCTGAGAGTAAAGCAAACTATGATATTGATTTAGATATTTCAGGTTTTGATTTAGACGGTCGTATGGTAGAAATTGCTAGAAAAAATGCAGAAGAAGCAGGACTTGGAGATGTTATCAAATTGAAACAAATGCGTCTTCAAGATTTAAAAACAGATAAAATTAACGGTGTTATTATCTCCAACCCACCATATGGTGAACGACTCCTGGATGACAAAGCAGTGGACATTTTGTATAATGAGATGGGACAAACATTTGCGCCTTTAAAAACTTGGAGCAAGTTTATCCTAACTAGTGACGAAGGATTTGAAAAAAAATACGGCTCACAAGCTGATAAAAAACGTAAGCTTTACAATGGTACTTTAAAAGTTGATTTGTACCAATATTACGGTGAACGTGTGAGACGTCAAGTAAAATAACGGGGAGAACTCATGTCAGAAGATCAAAAACACCCATTTTTTGAACCAGAAAAAGAAACTGATGGTCTTGAATTTAAAGATGCTAAAGAAATGACAGTAGAAGAGGCTGTTAGAAAAGATTCTGAAATTAAGGCTGGTATTACCGAAGAAGATAGTATTCTTGATAAATACATCAAACAACATCGTGATGAAGTAGCTTCACAAAAGTTTGAGACAAAATCAAGCGATTTTGCAAACCTTGATACGGCATCTTTAGATGATTTTATCAAGAAACAGCGCGAAGAATTATCAGCGATGTTAGCTGCAGAAGAGCTTTCTAAAAAGTTGGATAATTCAGTCTCTCAAGAACAAGATACAGAAGCTAATGCTGTCTCACCTAAAGAAGAATCTTCACAAGAACAAGAAAATAGTGTAACTCCAGTTCCCCCTCTGATTACGGAAGCAGAACCAACTGCAACAGAACCAGATTCGACTATTGCTGATTCAGAGGAGTATAAATCCTCTTCTAGGAAGCGTGGAGGTATCGTAGGAACATTGATTGCTCTTATTTTACTTCTAATAGTAGCAATCTTTGGTTACAACTATTTCAAGAATAATAATTCGACAAATTCTCAAACTGCAACAAGTCAAAGTTCTAGTTCTAAGGCTACGACGACTTCATCAGAAGAAGATAAAAAAGCTAGTCAGAACTTAGATAATTTCAACAAAGCTTATGCTAACTTTTTTGTTGATGATAAGAAAACCCAACTCAAAAATAGCGAATTTGATAAATTGTCAGAATTAGAAAAGAAAGTTGATGCTTTAAAAGGAACTAAATACTACGGTAAAGTAAAAGTTAAATTTGATAGTCTAAAACGTCAAATTGATGCTGTTAAAGCTGTTAACGACAAGTTTAAGTCGCCTGCTGTAGTTGATGGTAAGAAGAGTGAAAAATTAGAAGTAAAAGATGGAGCGAATTTTGACTCTTTAGATAGTAAAACTCTTAATACTGGTAATGCTAGTCTAGATAGTTTACTTCACTCTATTGTTTCAACTGGTCGTAATCAGGTAAAACAATCCGAAGAACAGGCTAAAAAAACTCAAGAAGAACAGTCTTCGTCTAATAAGCTTTCAGACACTCAAACAACTGAACAACCAAACGTAACTAACGGTCAATCTTCCTCATCAGCTGCTACAATAAATAATCAGGCAGCTGGCACTGCATCAGGTAATTTGGAACGTAACCGTAGTCGAGTACCGTATAATAATGCTGCTATTGCGGATACAGGAAATCCTGCCTGGATATTTAACCCAGGAGTATTAGAGAAAATCGTGGCCACTTCACAGGCGCGAGGCTATTTCTCTGGAAATAACTATATTCTTGAACCTGTAAATATTATCAATGGTAATGGTTATTACAATATGTTTAAATTAGATGGCACTTATTTGTTCTCTATCAATGCCAAGACAGGTTACTTTGTAGGTAACGCTCCTGGAAGAGCTGATAGTTTAGATTTTTAATATAAAGAGCAAAACCAGTTTTTTGTCTACACCCTAAAAGTTAGAAAATCAGTCTAACGATTAGGGTGTTTTTTGTATGAAATCACACTTACTTTTTACTAGTGTGTATCGGGTAAGGAAAAATAGCATTAAAGAACTAACTGGATAGTCGTGTTAATCTTGAACTTGGAGAGCATATTAACGCTGCGTAGAAACGACTTAACTGAATGAGCTGGAAACTTATCAGCTAGATTACTTTCTGAAATAGATATAATAATATTAAGTTCAGAGTTTCATAAAGATAGGCATTTGACACCTTATTCGCATTTAGATGTCTACGACTACTATAAGGATATTAGGGAAAAATTAAAAGGATTTTGCTCTCTATGATACAGAACAAAATCCTTTGTTTAAATTAATAAGTCAACTTTTGGAATTCCAAAAGTTGACTTTTATTTTTTATTAGATCAGACAATGTGGCGCTCAAAAGCATTGTCAGAAATCCCTTGGGAAAGAATTAATTTCGCCCATTCTTGAGCAGAGTGGAGACTGTGGTCTTTATAATTTCCACAAGATTCAATGGTTGTTCCAGGAACGTCTTCCCAAGTGATCCCACCAGCAATAGCCTCTAGACTAGATTTGATGACTTTAGCAATTTCAGTAGCATCCTGTTTTCCCCACATAATCATGTGAAAACCAGTTCTACAACCAAAAGGAGAACAATCAATCAAACCATTAATTCGTTGGCGGATTAACTTCGCCAGAAGGTGCTCGATAGTATGTAAACCAGCAGTATCAATAGCATTTTCATTAGGCTGAATAAGGCGGATATCAAAGTTAGTAATGATGTCTCCGACCGGTCCAACTTCTTCTGAAATTAAACGAACGTAGGGTGCTTTAACGATGGTGTGATCTAATTCAAAACTCTCTACGACAACTTCTTTTGTCATAAGTTTTCTCCTTTTGTATTACATTCTAGAGACTAAAGGAGATGTTGAAAATTTCTCCTAATCCCTTTAAATAACATTCTAATCATATCATAAATGTCTATAATTTTAAATTGTGAAAACGCCTTTTTTATGATAAACTTAAAAGTGGACTTTCTATATGAAATCTAGAAAAAAATTGAGGTATAAACATGTTTAATATTATATTAGCAATGGTTTGTGCACTCATTGGTTTGATTATTGGTTATGTGGCTATTTCAATGAAAATGAAATCATCAAAAGAAGCTGCAGAACTAACTCTTTTAAATGCAGAACAAGATGCCGTTGATTTACGTGGTAAAGCAGAAATTGAAGCAGAACACATCCGTAAAGCAGCGGAACGTGAAAGTAAAGCTCACCAAAAAGAATTACTTTTAGAAGCAAAAGAAGAGGCTAGAAAATATCGTGAAGAGATCGAAAAGGAATTTAAATCTGATAGACAAGAGTTGAAACAGATGGAGGCACGTTTAACAGATCGTGCATCATCTCTTGATCGTAAAGATGAAAATCTATCTAACAAAGAAAAAATGTTAGATAGCAAAGAACAAAGTCTAACCGATAAATCTAGACATATTAATGAGCGCGAACAGGAAATTGCTACTTTAGAAACAAAAAAAGTAGAAGAATTGTCACGCATCGCAGAGCTTAGTCAAGAAGAAGCTAAAGATATCATTTTAGCTGATACCGAAAAAGATTTAGCTCATGATATTGCGACACGTATTAAAGAAGCAGAACGTGAAGTAAAAGATCGATCAAACAAGATAGCAAAAGACTTGCTAGCCCAAGCTATGCAACGTTTAGCTGGTGAATATGTTACTGAACAAACAATTACAACTGTTCATCTCCCTGATGATAATATGAAGGGACGTATCATTGGTCGTGAAGGCCGCAATATTCGTACTCTGGAAAGTTTGACAGGTATTGATGTTATCATAGATGATACGCCAGAAGTCGTTGTCTTATCAGGTTTCGACCCCATTCGTCGTGAAATTGCTCGTATGACTTTAGAATCTTTGATTCAAGATGGACGTATCCATCCAGCTCGTATTGAAGAGTTGGTTGAAAAAAATCGTTTGGAAATGGATCAACGTATCCGTGAGTATGGTGAGGCAGCAGCTTATGAGATTGGTGCACCAAATCTGCATCCTGATTTGATAAAAATTATGGGACGTTTGCAGTTCCGTACATCATATGGTCAAAATGTACTTCGTCATTCAGTTGAAGTTGGTAAACTTGCAGGTATTTTAGCTGGAGAACTAGGAGAAAATGTTGATTTAGCTCGTCGGGCTGGCTTCCTCCATGATATGGGGAAAGCTATTGATCGCGAAGTTGAAGGCAGTCACGTTGAAATTGGTATGGAATTTGCTCGTAAGTACAAAGAGCATCCGATTGTTGTTAATACTATTGCAAGCCACCATGGTGATGTAGAACCTGACAGCGTTATTGCAGTAATTGTTGCTGCTGCAGACGCCCTTAGTTCAGCACGACCAGGTGCGCGTAATGAGTCAATGGAAAATTATATCAAACGTCTGCGTGATTTAGAAGAAATTGCTAATGGCTTTGAGGGAGTGCAAAATGCCTTTGCACTTCAAGCCGGACGTGAAATTCGTATCATGGTACAACCTGGTAAAGTTTCTGATGATCAAGTAGTTATTATGTCGCATAAGGTACGTGAAAAAATCGAACAAAACTTGGATTATCCAGGTAATATTAAGGTAACAGTTATTCGTGAAATGAGAGCTGTTGATTTTGCAAAATAGTCAAAAGGAGAGCTTGTTAGCTCTCCTTTTGTTATAGAGTTGACATTTGTCATATTTTGAAATGACAAAAATATCTAAAAAGTTTACTTCTGATTTTTTATACTATGATTATAGTAAAGGAGAACCAAATGGCAAAAGATATAATTAAGGTTGATCATATATTTAAAAGCATCGGGCAAAAAACGATTTTAGAAGATATATCATTTAGTATAGCTTCTAACCAATGTGTAGCATTGATTGGACCTAATGGTGCAGGGAAAACAACTCTGATGTCAACTTTATTAGGTGATATTAGTATTTCTTCAGGAGCATTGACGATTTTTAATCTGCCTGCACACCACAATAGGTTAAAATATAAGGTGGCCATCTTACCACAAGAAAATGTATTGCCCTCAAAGTTTACAGTGAGAGAACTCATTGATTTCCAAAGGTGTTTATTTCCAGAAGTGCTGCCAATGTCTCTGATTTTAGACTATCTACAGTGGAGTGATGCGCACTTGCAACAATTTACAGAGACTTTATCTGGAGGGCAAAAACGACTTTTAGCTTTTGTTTTAACTTTGGCTGGTAAGCCCCAATTACTATTTTTAGATGAACCTACTTCCGGAATGGATACTTCCACACGTCAACGATTTTGGGAGCTGGTTGCGACACTAAAAAAAGAAGGTGTCACAATTGTCTATTCTAGTCATTATATCGAAGAGGTAGAACATACAGCTGATAGGATTTTAGTACTTCATAAAGGAAAGTTATTACGCGATACAACCCCCTTTGCCATGAAGCAAGAAAAAACCGAAAAGTTATTCACCGTTCCGCTTAGTTATCAAAAATTATTACCTGCCTATTTGATTACAGAGTGTGAAGCCAAGAGTGATAGTATAACGTTTGTTACTGGGGAGGCTGAAGCTGTATGGAAAATACTGGCAGATAATGGTTGTCCTATTGAAGCTATTGAGATGACCAATAGAACTTTGTTAAATCGTATTTTTGAGACTACTAAGGAGGTAAAACATGAGAATCTTTAAAGCATTATTGAAAATGGAATTTCTTTTGACAAAACGTCAACTTGCCAATCTCATTATGGCTATAGGTATGCCAGTGGCTTTTTTTCTATTTTTTTCAGGATTTATGGGCGAAGGACTCACTAAAGCCATCGAAGCTATCTACGTTCGTAATTATATGATAACGATGGCAGGATTCTCAAGTCTTAGCTTTGCTTTTTTTACTTTTCCATTTTCTATGAAAGATGATCAACTCTCAAACCGAATGCAATTATTAAGACACTCACCAGTACCAATGTGGCAATATTATCTAGCAAAAATTATTCGTATTTTATTTTACTATTGCCTAGCAATAACTGTTGTTTTCCTAACTGGGCATATTTTAAGGCAAGTTAGTATGCCAATAGAACAATGGATGCAGAGCTTTTTATTGCTATTAGGAGGAGCAACATGTTTTATTCCTTTTGGATTGCTCGTCTCCTACTTTAAAAATACTGAACTAATGTCAATGGTAGCCAATATTTGTTATATGTCATTAGCTGTTCTTGGTGGCATGTGGATGCCAATTACAATGTTCCCAAAATGGTTGCAAGGTTTATCAAAGTTAACCCCTACTTACCATTTGACTCAAGTTATCCTTAGTCCGTTTGCTAATAGTTTTGCTGGTTTTTCTCTTATTATTCTGATAGGCTATGGTATTATAATGTTAGTTATCGCTTATCTACTATCTCAGAAGAGGCATTCAATTTGAAAAATAAAAAAAATAACTATGATTTAATGTATTTTATTCCGTTAGTATTTTTGATTTACCCCATAGGAGGGATTCTCTATTATCACTACCCTTTTTGGACTTTATTTTTTACGCTAGCTTTTGTAGGAGCATATTTATACTCTGTTATTATCAGGGGCGAATCAAAGTATCACATGATTGCCTGGTCTACAATGTTGACATATATTTTCTACATGACAATTTTTATAAATAGTGGTTTCATCTGGTATATTTACTTTCTGAGTAATTTACTCGTCTATCGCTTTAGAGATAAATTGAAGTCTTTTAGATTCATTAGTTTTGCTTGCACTCTAGCCACAGTGGTATTTTTATGCTTCTTTAAGGCATCAGACTTTGGTGATAGAATCATGTTTCTAATTGTTCCTATTTTTTGTATCGGTTACATGTGGATTGCTATTGAAAATAGAAATAGCGAAGAACAAAGAGAAAAAATTGCAGAGCAAAATCAGTATATCAATATTTTGTCAGCTGAAAATGAACGTAACCGTATAGGACGTGATTTGCATGATAGTTTAGGACATACATTTGCTATGATGACACTAAAGACAGAACTAGCGTTAAAGTTGTTAGAAAAAAGGAACTATGATAAGTACAAAAAGAACTATCAGAATTAAATCATATTAGTCATCAATCGATGAGTGAGGTCCGTCAAATTGTTTCTAACCTCAAGTATCGTACAGTAGTGGAAGAAATTGATGAGTTGTACCGCTTGTTTCAATTATCTAACATCAAGTTAACAGTTGTTAATAAGTTAGAGACGTCACAACTAAGTCCAGTAACACAATCTACAATCACAATGATATTAAAGGAATTATCCAATAATATTGTTAAGCATGCTGAAGCTGATAGCGTGGAGTTGAGTTTAGTAAGGCAAGGTGCTACTATAAATATTGAGATGATTGATAATGGTTGTGGTTTTACAAACCTTGACGGAGATGAGTTGCATAGTATTCAAGAGAGATTAACTATCGTTGAAGGGACACTAACGATTTTGTCCCGAAGTAAACCAACTCATATTCAGGTGGTATTGAAAGAGGTATAAGATGAAATTACTTGTTGCTGAGGATCAGTCCATGCTACGAGACGCTATGTGCCAATTACTTTTGATGGAAGAGAGTGTTTCTACTATTGATCAAGCTGGAAATGGTGAAGAAGCTATTGCCATTTTATCCAATAAAGCCATAGATGTTGCAATATTGGATGTTGAGATGCCGATATTATCAGGTTTAGATGTCTTAGAGTGGGTTAGAAAATACCAGAATGTTAAGGTCATAATTGTAACAACCTTTAAGCGGTCAGGTTATTTCCAAAGGGCTATTCGTTCAAATGTAGATGCTTATGTTTTGAAAGACCGCTCAGTAGCTGATTTGATGAAAACGATTCAAAAAGTTTTATCTGGGGGTAAAGAATATTCGCCTGAATTAATGGAAAACGTTATATCTAATCCTTTGAGTGAGCAAGAAATAAAAATTCTTTCCCTAATTGCTCAAGGGAAGACCAGCAAAGAAATTGCATGCACTTTATTTTTATCGAATGGTACAGTTCGTAATTACACGTCAAATATTTTTGATAAATTAGGAGTTAATAATCGTTTGGAGGCACTTAAAATAGCACGAGAAAAGGATTGGCTGTGATAGTTTTTTTCCAGTCGAGATGCCATAATGTATTAAGAGGGATATATGTATGCAAAAATTTAAAGAACGTTTTGATACGCTTAGTGATGCAATTTTGGCCATTGCTATGACGATTTTAGTTTTGGAGATAAAAACTCCGACTACGATGGGTGATATTGGTGACTTTACACGGAACATAGGTTTATTTATTGTTAGCTTTGTTGTTGTTTTTAATTTTTGGTACGAAAGGGCACAAAATAGCCTAGATGCTCAAAAGACTAATGATGAAATTATAGCTCTTGATATCATTGAACACCTAGGTATTTGTTTGATTCCTCTCTTTACTAAATTTATGATTTCTTTTGAGAATCATAATTTTGCTGTTATGGCTTATGGACTCTTAACGTTATTAGTTGGTCTCACATCAGACATTATTCGGATTCGTTTGGCAAGTTATGATTTAGTGACCATTCCTAGTGAATTGAAAGAGCGGGTTATAAAAGTCATGACAACTTTTGCCATTCGTTCAGTTGTGGTTCGCTTTATCATTATTATCCTTGCTTATTTTCTACCTGAGGTAGGGATATTTGCATATTTAGTCATACCGCTCTTTATGTTTTGGCGTCGCTCTAGAGCAGGAAAATACTATGCTAAAAAGGGCATTGAGGCACCCTCTTATATCAAGCTTTTTATCCAAATTGGAGAGAGAGTTCCTGAGGATTTTACTAATTCAAGTAGTGGAATAGGTGGGGTAAAAAGACTCTATAAAAAATAATAGGAGACCTTGAAAAAAAGGTTTCTTTTTGTTAAACTAATGAGAAGAAACTTTATTTAGGGAGCAATTTATGAATTGCTATAAAAGTTAATAGTTAAGGTAAGAACCAGATTGTTCTGGTCTTTTTAACACTTAACACCCGATCTATTAATTTGAGGAGTGTGTAATGTCTGAACGTGGTTTGCTAATTGTTTTCTCAGGACCATCTGGTGTTGGTAAGGGGACAGTTAGGCAAGAAATTTTTTCAACCCCTGACCATAAATTTGATTATTCCGTTTCAATGACTACTCGTCCACAACGCCCAGGCGAAGTTGATGGAGTTGATTATTTCTTCCGTACACGTGAAGAGTTTGAAGCGTTGATTAAAGAAGGTCAAATGCTTGAGTATGCGGAGTATGTTGGTAACTACTATGGAACTCCTTTAAGTTATGTCAACGAGACTTTAGACAAAGGGATTGATGTTTTTCTTGAAATAGAAGTTCAGGGAGCGCTTCAAGTTAAATCGAAGGTTCCGGACGGTGTTTTCATTTTCTTAACACCACCAGATTTAGAGGAATTAGAAGAGCGTTTAGTAGGACGTGGGACAGATAGTCCAGAAGTGATTGCCCAACGTATTGAACGTGCCAAAGAAGAAATTGCTTTGATGAGGGAGTATGACTATGCTGTTGTCAATGATCAAGTGTCATTAGCAGCAGAACGTGTTAAACGTGTCATTGAAGCAGAACATTATCGTGTGGATCGTGTTATTGGGCGTTATACCAACATGGTCAAAGAAACTGATAAAAAATTAAGTTAAAAATAGAAAAGAGAATTGCCTTATGATGTTAAAACCTTCTATCGACACTTTGTTGGATAAAGTTCCTTCAAAATATTCTTTAGTTATTTTACAAGCTAAGCGTGCTCATGAATTGGAAGCTGGTGAGAAAGCCACTCAAGATTTTAAATCTGTGAAATCAACACTTCGCGCTTTAGAAGAAATCGAGTCAGGTAATGTTGTAATTCACCCAGATCCATCAGCAAAACGTGCCTCAGTTCGCGCTCGTATCGAAGCTGAACGCCTTGCTAAAGAAGAAGAAGAACGTAAAATCAAAGAGCAAATTGCTAAAGAAAAAGAAGACGGCGAAAAAATTTAAGCAAGTCAAAGGTGAGAGGTTGAAACATTCTGTATCAGCCTCTTTTCATATTTTAGAGAATTAGGGAGGGTTTATGGCAAGAAAATTAGCACAGATTATTGTTGATATTCCTCTGATGCAGACAGATAAACCATTTTCGTATGCCATTCCTAAAGATTTGGAAGATTTGGTACAAGTAGGAGTACGCGTTCATGTTCCTTTTGGAAGAGGGAATCGTCTTTTGCAAGGCTTTGTTGTCGGTTTCAGAGATGATGATGAATTAGAGACTAAGGATATTGCGGGGGTCCTAGATTTTGAACCTGTTTTAAATCAGGAACAACTAGACTTAGCTGATCAGATGCGCCATACTGTCTTTTCTTATAAAATATCTATTTTGAAATCAATGTTACCAAGTCTTTTGAATTCGCAATATGATAAACTCTTGTTAGCAACAGACACATTACCATCAGAAGATAGAGAAGATCTATTTGGTCATAAAACGGAAATTGTCTTTTCAAGTTTGTCTTCTCAAGACGCTAAAAAAGCAGGCAGATTAATTCAAAAAGGTTTCATAGAAGTTCAATATTTAGCCAAAGATAAGAAAACAATAAAAACAGAAAAGATTTACAAAATCAACAGAACTCTGTTAGAAGAGAGTCAAATAGCAGCAAGAGCGAAAAAGAGACTGGAGTTGAAAGAATTCCTGTTAGAAAATCCTCAACCAGGGCACCTCACAGCTTTAAACAAACAATTTTCATCTCCTGTGGTTAATTTTTTCAGAGAAGAAGGAATCATTGAGGTCATTGAAAAAGAAGCTAGTAGATCTGATAATTATTTTAAAGGAATCCTAAAAACGGATTTTTTGGATTTAAATCAGGAACAAGCTAAAGTAGTTAAAATAGTTGTTGACCGAATTGGTAAGGATCAGAATAAACCCTTCTTGTTGGAGGGGATTACAGGGTCTGGTAAGACAGAGGTATATCTTCATATCATTGATAACGTTTTAAAGTTGGGAAAAACAGCGATTGTTCTCGTTCCAGAAATTTCTTTAACTCCCCAGATGACGAATCGTTTTATTTCTCGTTTTGGAAAGCAAGTTGCTATTATGCACTCGGGCTTGTCAGAAGGTGAAAAATTTGATGAGTGGCAAAAGATAAAATCAGGTCAAGCTAAAGTTGTCGTTGGAGCTCGTTCAGCAATTTTTGCTCCTTTGGAAAATATCGGAGCCATCATTATAGATGAGGAACATGAATCAACTTATAAGCAAGAATCTAACCCAAGGTATCATGCGCGCGATGTGGCCTTGCTACGTGCAGAATATCATAAAGCTGTGTTACTAATGGGATCAGCAACTCCAAGTATCGAAAGCCGAGCTAGAGCTAGTCGGGATGTTTATAAATTTTTAGAATTAAAACATCGTGCTAATCCTAAAGCACGTATTCCTCAGGTTGAAATTATTGATTTTAGAAATTTTATTGGTCAACAAGAAGTTAGTAATTTCACACCATATTTACTAGATAAAATCCGAGATAGATTAGATAAGAAAGAGCAAGTGGTTCTTATGCTCAATCGTAGAGGTTATTCTAGTTTTATTATGTGTCGAGACTGCGGCTACGTTGATCAATGTCCTAATTGTGACATTTCTCTGACTTTACATATGGCTACAAAGACCATGAATTGTCATTATTGTGGGTTTGAAAAGCCTATTCCAAGAACATGTCCAAATTGCAATAGTAAAAGTATCTCTTACTATGGTACTGGAACCCAAAAAGCTTATGAAGAACTTTTGAAAGTTATCCCAGACGCAAAGATTTTACGGATGGATGTTGATACGACAAGGCAAAAAGGCGGTCATGAGTCTATTTTGAAGCGTTTTGGAAATCATGAAGCTGATATTTTATTGGGAACACAGATGATTGCTAAGGGATTGGATTTTCCAAATGTTACTTTAGTTGGAGTACTAAATGCAGATACTTCTCTGAATTTACCTGATTTTCGATCATCAGAGCGAACTTTTCAGCTATTAACTCAAGTGGCTGGACGTGCTGGACGTGCTGAAAAAGAAGGAGAGGTTGTCATTCAAACTTATAATCCTAATCATTATGCTATTCAATTAGCCCAAAAGCAAGATTTTGAAGCTTTTTATCAATATGAAATGAATATCCGTCGACAACTTGGTTATCCTCCTTATTATTTTACAGTTGGTTTAACATTATCGCATAAAGATGAAGAGTGGTTAATACGAAAATCTTATGAAGTATTAAGTTTATTGAAGCAAGGCTTTAGTGATAAAGTAAAGTTGTTAGGTCCAACGCCAAAACCAATTGCAAGAACACATAACCTTTATCACTACCAAATTATTATCAAGTATCGATTTGAGGACAACCTTGAACTTGTTTTGAATCGCTTATTAGACATGACTCAAGACAAGGAGAATAGAGATCTTCGCTTAGCAATAGACCACGAACCGCAAAATATGATGTAGAATAGTGCTATGATATAATTGAGAAAAGAAAGACGAGGAAAAAGCAATGACAAAATTATTATTCATGGGGACCCCTGATTTTTCAGCGACGGTTTTAAAAGGTATTTTAGCAGATGGTAAGTATGATGTTTTAGCTGTTGTGACGCAACCAGATCGTGCTGTAGGTCGTAAAAAAGAAATTAAAATGACCCCTGTAAAAGAAGTGGCCTTGGAAAACAACATTCCTGTGTATCAGCCGGAAAAACTATCTGGAAGTCCAGAATTAGAGCAACTAATGCCCCTAGGTGCAGATGGTATTGTAACAGCTGCTTTTGGTCAATTCTTACCAACAAAGCTTTTGGAATCGGTAGGTTTTGCAATTAATGTACATGCTTCTCTATTGCCAAAATATCGTGGTGGGGCACCAATTCATTATGCCATTATTAATGGCGAAAAAGAAGCTGGGGTTACCATCATGGAAATGGTTGCAAAGATGGATGCAGGGGATATGGTATCAAAAGCTTCCGTTGAGATAACTGATGAAGACAATGTAGGGACAATGTTTGATAGACTCGCCGTTGTTGGTCGTGACCTTTTATTAGATACGCTTCCAGGTTATCTATCAGGTGATATTAAGCCGATACCACAAAATGAAGAAGAGGTAAGTTTTTCTCCTAATATTAGTCCAGATGAAGAGAGAATTGATTGGAATAAATCATCGCGCGACATTTTTAACCATGTTCGAGGGATGTATCCATGGCCAGTTGCACATACCCTTTTGGAAGGAAATCGTTTTAAACTTTATGAAGTAACAATGTCAGAAGGAAAGGGCTCACCGGGTCAAGTGATCGCTAAGACAAAGAACTCATTGACAGTAGCAACTGGTGACGGAGCTATTGAACTCAAATCAGTTCAACCAGCAGGGAAACCTCGTATGGATATAAAAGCCTTTTTAAATGGTGTTGGTCGTAATTTAGAAATAGGAGATAAATTTGGCGAATGATTGGAAAAAGAGTGCGCGTGGTTTAGCTTTAATGACTTTAGAAGAAGTTTTTGATAAAGGAGCTTATTCTAATATCGCACTTAATAAGAGTTTAAAAAAATCTAGACTATCAGATAAAGATCGTGCCTTAGTAACAGAAATTGTCTATGGAACTGTGGCTAGAAAAATAACGCTAGAATGGTATCTATCACACTTTATAGTTGATCGTGATAAGCTTGAATTATGGGTATATCATCTCTTGCTACTGAGCCTTTATCAACTACTCTATCTGGACAACATCCCAGATCACGCTATTGTTAATGATGCTGTCACTATTGCTAAGAATCGAGGCAATAAAAAGGGTGCTGAAAAGTTAATTAATGCCGTTTTACGAAGAGTAAGTTCGGAGACGCTCCCTGAAATTGCATCAATAAAACGCCAAAACAAACGTTACTCTGTTGCTTATTCCATGCCAGTGTGGCTCGTAAAAAAATTAAATGACCAATATGGTGAGACAAGAGCTTTAGCTATTATGGAGAGTTTATTTGAGCGAAATAAAGCCAGTCTTCGTGTGACTGACTTATCGCAAAAACAAACTATTAAAGAAACTTTAAATGTTAGAGATTCACATATTGCAGAGACAGCTTTAGTTGCAGACTCAGGAAATTTTGCATCGACATCATTTTTCCAAGATGGCCTCATTACTATCCAAGATGAATCTAGTCAATTAGTTGCTCCAACACTCAAAGTCTCAGGTAATGACCAAGTATTGGATGCATGTAGTGCACCAGGAGGGAAAACAAGTCATATCGCCTCATATTTGACTACAGGGGCAGTAACTGCTTTAGATTTGTATGATCATAAATTGGAATTGGTTATGGAAAATGCAAAACGCCTAGGTCTGTCAGATAAGATAAAAACTAAAAAGTTAGATGCAAGTAAAGCTCATGAGTATTTTCCTGAGGATACTTTTGACAAAATTTTAGTAGACGCACCTTGTTCAGGTATCGGGCTAATTCGCCGTAAACCAGATATTAAGTACAATAAAGCTAATCAAGACTTTGAAGCCCTCCAAGAGATTCAATTGTCTATCCTATCTAGCGTTTGTCAAACGCTACGTAAAGGTGGTATAATAACCTATAGCACTTGTACCATTTTTGAGGAAGAAAATTTTCAAGTTATTGAAAAATTCTTAGCAAACCACCCCAATTTTGAGCAAGTAGAACTGAGTCATACACAAGAGGATATTGTAAAGAGAGGCTGTATTAGTATAAGTCCTGAACAATATCATACAGATGGCTTTTTTATTGGACAAGTCAAACGTATCTTGTAGTGTCTAGGAGGAAACTGACATCGTCAGAAAAAAATATATGGAAATATCTCTTTTAACAGATATTGGGCAACGTCGTTCCAATAATCAAGATTTTATTAATCAATTTGAAAATAAAGCCGGCGTCCCACTAATCATCTTAGCAGATGGTATGGGAGGACATCGTGCAGGAAATATTGCTAGCGAGATGACTGTAACTGATCTAGGAAGTGATTGGGCGGAGACAGATTATTCTGAGTTATCAGAAATTCGTGATTGGATGCTTGTCTCTATCGAAACTGAGAATCGCAAAATATATGAATTAGGTCAGTCAGATGATTACAAAGGTATGGGAACTACCATTGAAGCAGTTGCCATTGTAGGAGATAATATTATTTTCGCACATGTAGGAGATTCACGTATCGGTATCGTTCGTCAAGGAGAGTATCATTTATTGACGAGTGATCATTCTCTTGTTAATGAATTGGTAAAAGCTGGCCAATTAACAGAAGAAGAAGCTGCTAGTCATCCTCAAAAAAATATTATTACGCAATCAATTGGTCAAGCCAATCCAGTCGAACCTGATTTAGGAGTTCATCTACTTGAAGAAGGTGACTACCTTGTAGTTAATAGTGATGGACTAACTAATATGTTGAGTAATGCCGATATTGCTACAGTACTAACACAAGAAAAAACCTTAGATGATAAGAATCAAGATTTAATCACTCTAGCAAACCATAGAGGAGGTCTTGATAATATCACTGTGGCACTAGTTTACGTTGAAAGTGAGGCGGTTTAATGATTCAGATTGGCAAATTATTTGCTGGTCGTTATCGGATCCTTAAATCAATCGGACGAGGTGGAATGGCGGATGTTTATCTAGCTCGAGATCTAATTTTAGATAATGAAGAGGTCGCAATAAAAGTATTGCGAACCAATTATCAAACAGATCAGATTGCGGTTGCTCGCTTCCAGAGAGAAGCACGAGCAATGGCTGAGCTGACACATCCTAATATTGTCGCTATTCGTGATATAGGTGAAGAAGACGGACAGCAGTTCTTAGTAATGGAATATGTTGATGGATTCGATTTAAAAAAGTATATTCAAGACAATGCACCTCTATCAAATAATGAAGTTGTTCGAATCATGAATGAAGTCCTTTCAGCCATGTCACTGGCACATCAGAAAGGTATCGTACACCGTGATTTAAAACCTCAAAATATTTTATTAACTAAAAAAGGGACTGTAAAAGTTACAGATTTCGGTATTGCGGTAGCGTTTGCTGAAACTAGTTTAACGCAAACGAATTCTATGTTAGGTAGTGTTCATTATTTATCGCCAGAGCAGGCGCGTGGTTCAAAAGCGACTGTTCAGAGTGACATTTATGCCATGGGAATCATGCTTTTTGAAATGTTAACTGGCCATATTCCTTATGATGGGGATAGTGCAGTTACTATTGCCCTACAGCACTTCCAAAAACCACTACCATCAATCCTTGCAGAAAATAAAAGCGTTCCACAAGCTTTGGAAAACATTGTCATTAAAGCAACAGCTAAAAAGCTAACAGATCGCTATAAGACAACTTATGAGATGGGACGTGATTTATCAACTGCTCTAAGCTCGACACGTCATCGTGAACCAAAACTTGTTTTTAATGATACTGAGAGTACTAAGACACTACCAAAAGTAACATCTACAGTATCATCTTTAACGACAGAACAACTGTTGCGTAATCAAAAACAGGCCAAAACAACAGAAAAAATAACTCCTGATTCTGCGAGTAACGATAAAACGAAGTCTAAAAAGAAGGCTTCTCATCGACTTCTTGGTACAATCATGAAATTATTCTTTGCACTCTGTGTTGTAGGAATAATTGTATTTGCTTATAAAATTTTAGTAAGTCCTACGACTATTCGTGTTCCAGATGTTAGCAACAAAACAGTAGCTCAAGCAAAAATGACATTGGAAAATTCTGGATTGAAAGTAGGAGCTATTCGTAATATTGAGAGTGATAGTGTCTCAGAAGGACTTGTCGTAAAAACAGACCCTGCTGCAGGACGTTCTCGCAGAGAAGGGGCTAAAGTTAATCTTTATATTGCCACTCCAAACAAGAGTTTCACTCTAGGTAATTATAAGGAACATAATTACAAAGATATCCTCAAAGATCTTCAAGGCAAAGGTGTTAAAAAATCTTTAATCAAGGTTAAGCGTAAAATTAATAATGATTATACTACTGGTACAATCTTAGCACAGTCGCTTCCAGAAGGAACATCTTTTAATCCTGATGGTAATAAGAAATTAACACTTACGGTTGCTGTTAATGATCCAATGATTATGCCTGATGTAACAGGTATGACAGTTGGAGAAGTAATAGAAACCTTGACAGACCTCGGATTAGATGCAGATAATCTTGTCTTCTATCAAATGCAAAATGGCGTTTATCAAGCAGTAGTAACACCTCCATCTTCAAGTAAGATAGCAAGTCAGGATCCTTATTACGGAGGAGAAGTTGGATTAAGGAGAGGAGATAAAGTTAAGCTGTATCTTCTTGGTTCTAAAACAACAAATAACTCATCATCTACGCCAATAGATTCTTCGGCTTCAAGCTCAACAGGAACAACTACCTCGGATTCTGTAAGCTCATCAACGGATGCTAGCACTTCTGATAGTAGTAGCACTTCTACAAGTAGTTCAACACTACCAAGTGATAGTACAACTAATACAGGAACAGCTAACAATCCATTAACTCAATAAAATTAAAAAGAAGATGTTAAAGTCTTCTTTTTAATTTGCTATGGTAGAGACCATGCCTAGAAAGGTTCTGCCAATATGCCAAATTTTCCTCTCAATAATGGTGCAAAGTATAGGGCTTTTTGATAAAATACGTCATATAGAGTAATGGAAGGATTATTATGAAAAAATTTCAGTTTTTTCTACTTGTTGAAGCCGTTGTCTTAGTTATGGGATTAATGAAAATTTTATCAGATGACTGGACAAGTTTTATTTTTATTCTCGCTTTGATTCTTTTAGCCTTAAGATTTTATAACAACGATAGTCGTCATAATTTTCTGTTAACGACAAGTTTGTTATTACTATTTTTAATCTTTATGCTTAACCCTTACATTATTGCAGCTGTTGTCTTTGCAGTTTTGTATGTTCTAATCAATCATTTCTCGCAAGTTAAGAAAAAAAATCGTTATGCTTTGATTCAATTTAAGAACCATCAACTAGATGTTAAGACAACACGAAATCAATGGTTAGGTACTGATCAGCACGAAAGTGACTTTTATGATTTTGAAGATATTAATATTATAAGAATCTCTGGGACTGATACAATTGATTTAACAAATGTTATTGTATCTGGGCAGGATAATGTTATTATAATTCAAAAAGTTTTTGGTGATACTAAAGTATTGGTTCCTTTAGACGTTGCCGTAAAGGCTGATATTAGTTCTGTTTACGGTAGTGTACAGTACTTTGATTTTGAGGAGTATGATCTAAGAAATGAATCTATAAAATTGTCACAAGAGGAAGAATATTACCTTTTGAAACGTGTCAAATTAGTTGTAAACACTATCGCTGGGAAAGTTGAGGTTAGTCGTAAATGAAAAAGCACCACTACTTTTTAGCTTTCTTCTATGGAAGTGTCATTATATTTGCCATTTGTTTTGTCATTATTGATAGTCTGGGTGTTAATTTGGTGCACCTCTATCAAACGTCTCGTTTGTGGCTGATTGAACAATTGATTTTCTCTATTTTCTTTCTATCTTTAGCGGTAACTATCCTTTTATTGCTAACTTGGTTTTTATTAGATGATAATAGTAAACGTCAAATTAACCATAATTTACGTCGCATTTTAAATAACCAATCAATAAATGTTACCGATGATGGTACTGAAATATCGACCAATATTCAACGGCTCTCTAAAAAAATGAATTTAATGACAGCAAGTCTACAATCTAAGGAAAATAGTCGTATTTTAAAAAGCCAAGAAATTGTGAAACAAGAACGTAAGCGTATTGCACGTGATTTACACGACACAGTTAGTCAGGATTTGTTCGCAGCTTCCATGGTTTTGTCAGGGATTGCACAGAATGTTTCTCAGCTAGACGTTGATCAGGTTGGCTCGCAATTATTAGCAGTAGAAGAAATGCTTCAGCATGCACAAAATGATTTGAGAATTCTGCTACTTCATTTGAGGCCAGTTGAATTAGAAAATAAGACCCTATCTGAAGGATTCAAAATGATATTGAAAGAATTGACCGATAAGAGCGACATTGAAGTTGTTTATCATGAATCAATTCTAACCTTACCCAAAAAGATTGAAGACAATATTTTTAGAATTGGTCAAGAATTTATCAGTAATACTTTAAAGCATTCACAAGCCAGTCGTCTCGAAGTGTATCTCAATCAAACAGAGAATGAATTGCAGTTAAAAATGATTGATAATGGTATTGGATTTGATATGGATTCTGTCTATGATTTAAGTTATGGGTTAAAAAATATTGAAGATCGAGTAGAAGATTTAGCAGGAAATTTACAGCTTCTCAGTCAGCCTGATAAAGGAGTTGCTATGGATATAAGATTACCTTTAGTAAATCAGAATGAGGATAAAAATGGATAAAATAAAAATTGTACTTGTTGATGACCATGAGATGGTTCGTCTCGGTTTAAAAAGTTTTTTAAACTTACAAGCTGATGTTGAAGTAATAGGTGAAGCCTCAAATGGTTTAGAAGGCATAAAAAAAGCACTGGAGTTACGTCCAGACGTTGTTGTTATGGATTTAGTAATGCCTGAAATGGACGGTGTAGAAGCAACCTTAGCATTATTGAAGGATTGGCCAGAAGCTGCTATTTTAGTCTTAACATCTTACTTGGATAATGAAAAAATTTACCCTGTTATTGAAGCAGGTGCCAAAGGCTATATGTTAAAGACCTCAAGCGCAGCAGAGATCCTTAATGCCATTCGTAAAGTTGCAAGGGGAGAACAAGCTATTGAAAATGAAGTAGATAAGAAAATTAAGGCTCATGATAAATGTCCAGCTTTACATGAGGGCTTAACAGCAAGGGAACGTGATATTCTTAATTTATTAGCCAAAGGTTATGACAATCAAAGGATTGCTGATGAATTATTTATCTCGTTAAAGACTGTTAAAACTCATGTTTCTAATATTTTGGGAAAACTAAATGTGGCAGATCGAACTCAAGCAGTTGTCTATGCTTTCCAACACCATTTGGTACCACAAGATGATGAATAAGTGATATAATAGAGGCACTATGTTAATGAAAGTGGTTAGTCATGGACGCAAAAACTAAATATAAAGCAAAAAAAATAAAGGCAGTGTTTTTTGATATTGATGACACGCTTCGTGTTAAAGATACAGGTTATATGCCACCATCAATCTTAAAAGTTTTTAAAGCTTTGAAAGATAAAGGAATTGTTGTAGGTATTGCTTCAGGAAGGGCACGATATGGCGTTCCAAAAGAAGTTCAAGATTTAAATGCCGATTATTGTGTAAAATTAAATGGAGCTTACGTTAAGGACAAGGATAAGAATATCATCTTCCATCGTCCTATTCCTGCTGAATATGTAGAGCAATATAAGAAATGGGCAGACACTGTTGGTATTAAGTACGGTTTAGCTGGTCGTCATGAGGCAGTTTTATCAGATCGTGATGATTTGGTAAATGATGCGATTGATATTGTGTATTCTGATCTCGAAGTTAATCCAGATTTCAATAAAGAACATGATATTTATCAGATGTGGACGTTTGAAGATAAAGGAGATAGCCTTCATCTACCTGAACCGTTAGATGAACATCTTCGCTTGATACGTTGGCATGATCATTCTTCAGATGTTGTGTTAAAAGGAACATCGAAGGCTTTAGGTGTTTCTAAAGTTGTTGAACATTTGGGCTTAAAGCCAGAGAATATCTTGGTTTTTGGAGATGAGCTCAATGATTTAGAACTCTTTGATTATGCTGGACTAGCTGTGGCGATGGGAGTGTCACACCCAGAAGCTCAAAAAAAAGCAGATTTTATCACAAAAAAAGTAGAAGAAGATGGCATCTTGTATGCCCTGGAGGAACTAGGTTTGATAGAAAAAGAATTAACATTTCCACAAGTAGATATTGAAAATACAGAAGGTCCTGTGGCTGTCATTAAAACAAATCACGGGGATATGACTGTAAAACTCTTCCCGGATCATGCTCCTAAAACGGTAGCAAACTTTATTGGTTTAGCTAAACAAGGTTATTATGATGGTATTATCTTCCATCGTATTATTCCAGATTTTATGATTCAGGGTGGTGATCCAACTGGTACAGGTATGGGTGGTGAATCTATCTATGGGGAAAGTTTTGAAGACGAATTTTCCGAGGAATTATATAATGTTCGCGGAGCTCTTTCAATGGCTAATGCTGGACCAAATACGAATGGCAGCCAATTTTTCATCGTCCAAAATACAAAAATTCCTTATGCGAAAAAGGAATTAGAACGAGGTGGTTGGCCAACACCAATTGCTGAATTGTATGCTGGACAAGGTGGTACATCGCATCTAGATCGTCGCCACAGTGTATTTGGACAATTAGTAAACCAAAGTTCTTTTGAGGTACTTGATGAGATTGCGGCAGTAGAGACTGGTTCTCAAGACAAACCATTGGAAGATGTTGTTATTTTAACGATTGAGGTTAAAGAATAAAATGAAGATTGGCGATAAGTTAAAGGGAACAGTCACTGGCATTAGGCCTTATGGAGCCTTTGTTTCTCTTGAGGATGGTAGGACTGGACTTATCCATATTTCTGAAATTAAAACAGGTTACATTGATAATATTTATGATGTTCTTAGTGTAGGTGATGAAGTCTATGTTCAGGTTATAGATGTAGATGAATTTACACAAAAAGCAAGTTTATCGCTTCGGACCCTTGAAGAAGAAAGACATCATATTCAGCATCGTCATCGATTTTCTAACAATCGTCTTAAGATAGGTTTCAAACCACTTGAGGAAAATTTACCTAGTTGGGTTGAGGAAGGTCTAGCCTACTTGAATAATAAATAAACAAAAAACCTAGATTTGATTAATGACAAGTCTAGGTTTTAAATATTTAAAAGTAGCAGTGAATATTATACTTGCTAAAAATAGCTTGATAATCGAGTAGATCCTCTGGGTGTAGTGCAGCGATCTCTTCCATTTCATATTGACGATTAAGTAATCGATATTTGTTTTGCCCAAATTGGTGGAAAGGTAAGAGTTGCACTTGACGGATATCTAGGCGATCAAATAAACAAGCAAATTCTTCAGCATCTTCTAATGAATCGTTAAAATTAGGTATGACAGGAATACGTAGCACAATCGTTTTACCGTTGGCAAAAGCATAATGAATGTTTTTGATGATTGAAGCATTCTTAACCATCGTCTTTTCTTGGTGTTTGAGGCTATTGTAATGTTTTAAATCGGTGTAAATAAAATCAACGTATTGGATAAGATCTACGAATTGTTCATGTCTAGTATAAGCAGTTGTTTCAATAGCTGTGTGGATTCCCAGTGATTTAGCACGTTTTAAAATTGCCTTGGCAAATTCAAATTGTGCAAATATTTCACCGCCAGATAGCGTTATGCCCCCACCAGATTCTTCGTAAAAATCAATATCTTTTAAAACCTCTTCAATAATATCATCAACCGATTTTTCTTCGCCCACGATGACGCTTTCATTAGTAATGGCATCTCTCATTGTTTCTGGAACCATTTTTTGCGACTCGGGATTAGCACACCAAGGACATCTAAGAGGACAACCCTTTAAGAAAACGGTTGTTCGAATACCTGGACCATCGTGAATACTAAAATGTTGAATGTTGAATACAATACCTTTTTCATTTGTCATATTATTTTCCTCAATTTCATTTTAAGTATACCTTTTATACGTAACAAAGTCAATTACGAATGAAAATTTATTGAACTTGTTTAATAAATAAAAAATGATAAAATAGAAAGGAGGTGTTTCATGAATAGATTAGAAAATATTATTAGTTTAGTATCCCAGTACCAAAAAATAGACGTTAATACACTCTCGGAGTTGTTGCAAGTTTCTAAAGTAACGATACGTAAAGATTTAGATAAACTAGAAGGCAAAGGGCTTTTGCATAGAGAGCACGGTTATGCAGTTTTAAACAGTGGGGATGATCTTAATGTTAGGTTATCTTTTAACCATAAAACTAAAAAAGAAATTGCTGCCTTAGCTGCAAATATGGTGTCTGACAATGACACTATCTTAATAGAATCAGGCTCTACTTGTGCTCTTTTAGCGGAAAATATCTGTCAGACAAAGCGAAATGTCACTATTTTGACCAACTCTTGCTTTATTGCTAACTATTTACGAGAGTATGATTCATGCCAAATTGTCTTACTTGGTGGTGAGTATCAATCAAGTTCACAGGTTACGGTAGGTCCTCTCTTGAAAAAGATGATTTCACTTTTTCATGTCTCGTTAGCTTTTGTTGGGACTGATGGTTTTGATCCAAAACTAGGATTTATGGGTAGAGATTTAATGCGTTCTGAAGTTGCACAAGAGATGGCGAATGCTGCCGATGAAGTCATTATTTTAACAGATTCTAGTAAGTTTAATCAGACTGCATTGGTGGAACAGCTTCCGTTGTCAACTGTATCACAAGTTATTACAGATAAACATCCAAATTCGGAAATTGCTAACTTGTTCCAAGAAGCAGAGATTACCATTCAATCTTTATTACAAGTACCATAAAAGAGGCTATTTTTCTTACATTTTGCACATTTGTGGCGATAATAGATAAAGTGTCATGTCAAATTGCACAGATGTAACCTTTTTGTTAAACTGAAGCAAATGCTGAAAGGTTATGAGTATGAAATTAGAGCGTCAAAAATTGTTAGCTAAAGTAGCTTACCTTTACTATATGGAAGGGAAAAGCCAATCTGAGATTGCCAATGAATTAGGAATTTATCGTACAACAATAAGTCGTATGTTAGCCAAAGCGAGAGAAGAAGGTCTTGTTAGAATCGAAATTTCAGATTTTAATCCAGAAATTTTTCAGTTAGAATCCTATTTTAAAAGTAAATATCACCTTAAAGATATTGAGATTGTTTCTTCGCGAAAAGATAGCGATACTTCAGAGATAGAGAAGGATTTAGCACATGTAGCTGCGGCTATGATTCGAAAAAAAATTAAAGAGAATGACAAGGTGGGGATTGCTTGGGGGAGGACACTTAGTAAAGTAGTTGAAGCAATGCGTCCTCATCCGGTTTCTCAAGTTTCTTTTGTTCCTTTGGCCGGAGGTCCAAGTCATATTAATGCACGCTATCACGTTAATACTCTGGTTTACGAAATGTCAAGGCGTTTCCAAGGAAGTTGTACTTTCATTAATGCAACTCTAGTTCAAGAAAACGCTAATTTAGCGAAAGGAATATTAACTTCAAAATATTTTGAGGGGCTAATGGATAATTGGGAAAAACTTGATGTGGCAATTGTGGGCGTTGGTGGTAAACCTAAAAGCAATGAACAACAGTGGCTTGATCTTTTAAATCAAGATGATTTTCAATGCTTGGATGAAGAAGCAGCTGTAGGTGAAATTACTTGTCGTTTTTTTAATCATTCAGGTGATCCTGTGAATCAACATTTAGCTAAAAGGACGATAGGAATTACCTTAGAACAACTACAGAAAGTTCCTAATAGAATAGCGGTTGCTCATGGCAATTATAAGGCTGCGGCACTCTTAGCCGTTTTAAAAAAGGGGTATATTAATCATTTAGTTACTGATTTTTCTACAGCCTTAAATATTTTAAGATTAGATAAAGACACCTTTGTGGATACTATGTATCAAAAGAGCTAGGAATAAATCCTAGCTCTTTTAATAATGTTTCTATTACCAAGTGAATTGTTATAGAATAAGCACAAAAGTGCGCTATTGTCATAAAGGGCACAAAGTCTATTGACGATGATTAAGGGACATGTTACATTTGTTTTGCGAAAGAAAATTAGAACCTTTTGTAAGAAAGTTTAAACTTATAAAAAATCATTAAAGCGGAGGTGCTTATGGAAATCATAGTCGCAGACCAAATTATTATGGGGCTCATTTTGAATGCTGGGGATGCTAAACAACATATCTATCAAGCCTTAAAACTTGCAAAAGAAGGAAATTTTGCAGAAAGTAAAATTGAAATAGAACTAGCAGATAGTGCACTCCTAGAAGCTCATAATCTTCAAACACAATTCCTTGCACAAGAAGCAGGAGGGACAAGGACAGATATCTCAGCACTCTTT
>NZ_GL636070.1:1853008-1863800 GCF_000186445.1 Streptococcus agalactiae ATCC 13813 | reverse complement strand
CTTCATTCTCAGGATCATTTGATGACAAGTATTACTGAGATTAACTTGATTAAAGAAATTATTGATTTACGCCAGGAATTACATATTCAAAAATAAGTAAAGGGGATCAAATATGATAAAAATTGGTTTATTCTGTGCAGCAGGTTTTTCAACAGGTATGTTAGTAAACAATATGAAAATCGCAGCGGATAAAGAAGGGATAGAGGCACATATTGAAGCTTATTCACAAGGAAAAATTGCAGATTATGCTAAAGATTTAGATGTTGCATTACTTGGTCCACAAGTTAGCTATACTCTAGATAAATCAAAATCAATCTGTGATGAATACGGTGTACCAATAGCAGTTATTCCAATGGCAGATTATGGTATGTTGGATGGTGTAAAAGTTTTGAAACTTGCTTTGAGTTTATTGGAAACAAGAAAAGAGGCTTGATATGTCAAAGTTTGATAGTCAGAAAATAATTACTCCGATTATGAAGTTTGTCAATATGCGAGGGATTATTGCACTCAAAGATGGCATGCTAGCAATTTTACCACTAACAGTTGTTGGGAGTCTCTTTTTAATATTAGGGCAGCTTCCATTTAAAGGTCTTAATCAAGCCATAGCTAATGTTTTTGGACCAGAATGGACAGAACCATTTATGCAAGTTTATTCAGGAACTTTTGCGATTATGGGCTTGATTTCCTGTTTTGCAATTGCTTATGCTTATGCTAAAAATAGTGGTGTAGAACCGTTACCTGCTGGCGTTTTATCACTTTCGTCTTTCTTTATTTTAATGAAATCATCTTATATTCCTGTAAAAGGAGAAGCAATAGCGGATGCTATTTCTAAGGTTTGGTTTGGCGGTCAGGGGATTATTGGAGCAATTATTATTGGCTTAGTAGTTGGTGCTATCTATACATGGTTTATCCAACATCATATTGTTATAAAAATGCCAGAGCAAGTACCACAGGCAATAGCAAAACAATTTGAAGCTATGATTCCAGCTTTTGTTATCTTTCTTTTATCGATGATTGTTTATTTGATTGCTAAGGTAACAACTGGAGGTACCTTTATTGAGATGATTTATGATATCATTCAAGTACCGTTGCAAGGCTTAACAGGCTCACTTTATGGAGCAATTGGGATTGCTTTCTTTATTTCATTCTTATGGTGGTTTGGTGTCCATGGCCAATCTGTGGTGAATGGTATTGTGACTGCTTTGTTACTATCCAATTTAGATGCCAATAAGTCTTTATTAGCAGCAAATCGCTTAACATTAGATAATGGCGCTCACATTGTAACACAGCAGTTTTTGGATAGTTTCTTGATTTTATCGGGATCAGGAATAACTTTTGGACTAGTTATTGCGATGCTTTTTGCAGCAAAATCAAAACAATACAAGGCACTTGGGAAAGTGGCCGCTTTTCCCGCGATTTTCAATGTTAACGAGCCAATCGTCTTTGGCTTTCCAATCGTAATGAATCCTGTGATGTTTCTGCCTTTTATTTTAGTACCAGTTTTGGCAGCTTTAATTGTTTATGGAGCTATTGCGGTTGGTTTTATGCAACCATTCTCAGGTGTTACTTTACCATGGAGTACTCCAGCAATTATTTCTGGATTCATGGTAGGTGGTTGGCAAGGTGCACTCGTCCAAATAGTCATTTTAGCTATCTCAACTGCTGTTTACTTCCCATTCTTTAAAATCCAAGATAATATTACTTACAAAAATGAATGTGAAATGGAAAGGGGATAGCTAGCAGATAAGAGGTTGAGGTGTGTAATGCATCTTAACCTTTTTCTAAAAATGCACATTTGTGCAACTTTAGATGTAGCATTCTATTCTTTATTTTCTTCTTGTTATTTTAGGATTTAGGTGCTATTATATTTACGAAGAAAAACTTTTTAGTTTCGAAAGAAACAAGTGGAGGCTGCTATGACCAAACAATTACTCACTCAAAAATATACAAATGATGTTCAACAAAATTCTCAAAAGCATTTTGGCTATTTGACAGAGCGCATGTATTCTTATCGCGATAAGGTTCTTGATAAGAAACCATTCATAGATGCAGAACGTGCTATCTTGGTAACTGAAGCCTATCAAAAGCATCAGGAAAAACCTAATGTTTTAAAGAGAGCTTACATGTTGCAAAATATTTTGGAAAAAATGACAATCTATATTGACGATGAGACAATGATTGTCGGTAACCAAGCTTCATCTGATAAAGATGCTCCTATTTTTCCAGAATACACTCTAGAATTTGTTGTAAATGAACTAGACCTTTTTGAAAAACGAGATGGTGATGTCTTTTACATTACAGAAGAAACCAAAGAACAAATTAGAAATATTGCACCTTTCTGGGAAAATAATAATTTACGGGCTCGTGCGGGCGTTATGCTTCCAGAAGAAGTTCAAGTTTATATGGAGACAGGCTTCTTTGGGATGGAAGGTAAGATGAATTCTGGGGATGCTCACTTAGCTGTTAACTATCAGAAGTTACTAGAAGAAGGGCTTATTGGCTTTGAAAAAAAAGCAAGAAAAGCTAAATCTGATTTAGATTTAACAAAGCCTGAGAGTATTGACAAATATCATTTCTATGATTCTATTTTAATTACAATAGAAGCTGTTAAAACCTATGCAGAGCGTTTTGCTATCCTAGCAAAAAAACAAGCTAAAACAGCAAATACTAAGAGACGTCAGGAATTGTTAGATATCGCTAGTATTTGTGAACGAGTGCCATATTACCCAGCTGAAACGTTTGCAGAAGCTGTTCAATCGGTTTGGTTTATTCAGTGTATTCTTCAAATAGAATCAAACGGTCATTCTCTATCTTATGGACGCTTTGATCAATACATGTATCCATATGTTAAAGCTGACTTAGAAGCTGGACGTGAGACTGAGGATTCGATCGTTGAGCGCCTAACTAACCTATGGATTAAAACAATAACTATTAATAAGGTTCGTAGCCAAGCTCATACGTTTTCGTCTGCTGGTAGTCCTCTTTACCAAAATGTAACGATTGGAGGACAAACCCGATATAAGGAAGATGCTGTTAATCCTTTATCATTTCTAGTACTAAAATCAGTCGCTCAGACACACTTACCACAGCCTAATCTAACGGTTCGTTATTATGCTAACCTAGACAAGTCATTCATGAATGAAGCTATTGAAGTTATGAAATTAGGCTTTGGTATGCCAGCTTTTAATAATGATGAAATTATTATTCCATCATTTATTAAAAAAGGAGTTTCCGAAGAAGATGCCTATGATTATTCAGCGATTGGTTGTGTCGAAACAGCAGTTCCTGGGAAATGGGGTTATCGTTGTACCGGCATGAGCTATATCAACTTCCCTAAAGTGTTATTAATTACAATGAATAATGGCATTGACCCGGCTTCTGGGAAGAGATTTGCGCCTTCTTATGGGCATTTCACCCAGATGACCTCATATAAAGAACTTAAAGGAGCTTGGGATAAAACGCTTCGTTACTTAACTCGAATGAGCGTTATTGTTGAGAATGCTATTGATATTAGTCTCGAAAGAGAAGTACCTGATATTCTTTGTTCAGCTTTAACTGATGATTGTATTGGACGAGGTAAGCACTTAAAAGAAGGTGGTGCAGTATATGACTACATATCTGGTCTACAAGTTGGAATCGCTAATCTTTCAGACTCACTTGCTGCGCTTAAAAAATTAGTATTTGAAGAAAAACGCCTAACCACATTAGAAGTATGGCAAGCATTGCAGAGTGATTACGCAGGTCCGCGTGGTGAAGAAATTCGTCAAATGTTGATCAATGAAGCACCAAAATATGGAAATGATGATGACTACGCGGATAGTTTAGTACGTGAGTGTTATGATGTTTATGTTGAAGAAATTGCTAAATATCCCAACACACGCTATGGACGTGGACCAATCGGTGGTATTCGCTATTCAGGAACGTCCTCTATTTCAGCAAATGTAGGCCAAGGACGAGGTACTTTAGCAACTCCAGATGGTAGACATGCAGGAACTCCATTAGCTGAAGGTTGTTCACCATCTCATAATATGGACAAAAAGGGACCTACCTCTGTTTTGAAATCAGTTTCGAAGTTACCAACTGATGAGATTGTCGGCGGTGTACTCCTTAACCAAAAAGTCAACCCTCAAACCTTGGCAAAAGAAGAAGATAAACAAAAATTAATTGCCTTACTTAGAACATTCTTCAATCGCCTTCATGGTTACCATATCCAGTATAATGTTGTCTCACGTGAGACTTTGATTGATGCTCAGAAGCACCCTGAAAAACACCGCGATTTGATTGTGCGTGTAGCAGGTTATTCTGCATTCTTTAATGTCCTATCTAAGGCAACTCAAGATGATATTATTGCACGTACAGAACATGCTCTTTAGGAGATTATTATGGAATTTTTACTTGACACTTTAAATTTAGAAGCTATAAAAAAATGGCATCATATACTGCCACTAGCAGGTGTAACTTCAAATCCCACCATTGCTAAGAAAGAAGGAGATATACATTTTTTCCAACGCATTCGTGATGTTCGAGAAATTATTGGACGTGAAGCAAGTTTGCATGTTCAAGTAGTGGCCAAAGATTATCAAGGAATATTGGATGATGCTGCTAAAATACGCCAAGAAACGGACGATGACATTTATATCAAAGTCCCAGTTACGCCAGATGGATTAGCAGCAATTAAAACGTTAAAAGCAGAAGGTTATAATATTACAGCCACAGCAATATACACCAGTATGCAAGGTCTTTTGGCTATATCAGCTGGAGCAGACTACCTAGCACCTTACTTTAACCGAATGGAGAACCTTGATATTGATGCGACACAAGTTATTAAGGAATTAGCGCAAGCAATAGAGCGGACAGGTTCTTCTAGCAAAATTTTAGCAGCTAGTTTTAAAAACGCTTCACAAGTAACGAAGGCCTTATCACAGGGTGCTCAATCAATCACCGCGGGACCAGATATTTTTGAATCAGTCTTTGCGATGCCATCTATTGCAAAAGCTGTTAACGACTTTGCAGATGATTGGAAAGCCAGTCAACACTCAGAACATATTTAACAGAGAACGCCAACTTTTGAGGCTGTATCTTTAACATAAAATTTTTTAAAGAAGAAAGAGGTTGAGAATGAAAGTTTTCGCAAGTCCATCGCGCTATATACAAGGAAAGGATGCTTTATTCCAAAGTATTGAACATATCAAATCTTTAGGTCAGACTCCACTTATCCTTTGTGATGATGTTGTTTATAATATCGTTGGAGAAAGGTTTTTATCTTATCTACAAGACGATTTGTTACCACATCGTGTTTCATTTAACGGAGAAGCATCTGATAATGAAATCAATCGTGTCGTTGCTGTTGCGAAAGAAAAGAATAGTGACCTTATTATTGGACTTGGTGGTGGAAAAACTATTGACTCTGCAAAGGCAATTGCAGATAAAGTTAATTTACCAGTGGTCATTGCACCAACAGTAGCTTCAACAGATGCCCCAACGTCAGCGTTATCAGTAATCTATACAGATGAAGGAGCTTTTGAAAAATATATTTTTTATTCAAAGAATCCAGACCTAGTTTTGGTCGATACTCAAGTCATTGCTCAAGCGCCAAAACGTTTACTAGCTTCTGGGATTGCAGATGGCTTAGCTACTTGGGTTGAAGCGAGAGCAGTCTTACAAAAAAATGGAATAGCGATGGCTGGCGGTAGACAGACTTTAGCGGGCGTGGCAATTGCCCAAGCATGTGAGCGTACTTTATTTAATGATAGTTTACAAGCTTTAGCGGCTTGTGATGCCAAAGTGGTTACAAAAGCTTTAGAAAATGTTATTGAAGCTAATACCTTACTTAGTGGTTTAGGTTTTGAAAGTGCAGGATTAGCTGCAGCTCATGCTATTCATAATGGTTTTACTGCCTTGAGTGGAGATATTCATCACTTAACCCATGGTGAAAAAGTTGCCTATGGAACGTTGACGCAACTTTTCCTCGAAAATAGACCAAAGGAAGAAATTGATCGCTACATTAATCTTTACCAAGCGATTGGAATGCCAACTACACTTGCAGAACTCCATTTGGGTGATGCAACATATGAAGAACTTTTAAAAGTTGGTCAGCAAGCAACAATTGAAGGTGAAACAATACATGAAATGCCATTTAAAATTAGCGCAGAGGATGTCGCTGCAGCCCTGTTAACGGTTGACCGTTATGTTTCAAATCATCAATAAAAACAATAGAACCAAGTGAAATTGCTTGGTTCTATTTGTCGTTTTAATATTTTAACTAAATAGGGCTTACTAGTATTTAAAGAGATATAAATTAAAAAAGATCAGACAATATATCTAATCTTTTTTAGTTATCATTTACTGAAGATTAAAGTTATTCAAAATCATACAGGCTTGTTGATAAGTAACGTTCGCCATTATCAGGGAGAAGAGCTAAAACTTTTTTCCCTTTTCCTAGTTGTTTAGCCACTTCAATAGCAGCATAAATAGCAGCTGAAGCAGAAATTCCTGCGAGGAAACCTTCTAGTCCTCCGATGATACGTCCTGTTTCAATAGCATCGTCAGATGTAACGCGAATGATATGATCATAAGAATCTGTAGCCAATGTTTCTGGAATGAAACCTGCAGAAATCCCTTGTATTTTATGAGGCCCAGGTTGCTCACCAGAAAGGATTGCAGATTCATCAGCTTCTACAGCATAAATAGCGACATCAGGATTGACTTTTTTTAATGTACGAGAGACACCAGTAATTGTCCCACCAGTTCCCACACCTGCGATAAAAGCGTCTAAACCTTTTTCACCAAAAGCCTCGATAATCTCCCTACCAGTCGTTTTTTCGTGGATTTCTGGATTGGCTTGATTATTAAATTGCAGGGGTAGCCAAGCATTTTGCTCTACAGAAATTTCTTTTGCCTTAGCAATAGCTCCCTTCATCCCTTCACTACCAGGTGTTAGTACTAATTGAGCACCATAGGCTTGAATGATTTTACGACGTTCGATTGACATGGTTTCTGGCATAACAATAATAACATTATACCCTTTAGCTTTTCCTACCCAAGCCAAACCGATACCTGTATTACCAGATGTAGGTTCTACGATTGTATCTCCGGCTTTAAGAATCCCTTTTTGCTCTGCATCTTCAATCATAGCTAGAGCAATACGATCTTTGACAGATGAACCTGGGTTAAAGGATTCTAACTTAACGTACACATCTGCAGCTCCTTCTGGAACAATATGATGTAATTGAATAATGGGTGTATTTCCGATTAAGTCTGTAATAGAATTATAAATTTTTGACATAAGCTATACCTCTTCATGATATTGGTTAAGAATATTATAAAACTCACATTGATTAAAGTAAAATATCAATTCTTTATCAAGTGATAGCTATTATTTATCGGTTTCATCCTTAAAGGGAATTTCAACAATTTGACTCCCTTCTTCAGTTAACAAAGCTTTTCCTTGGTAGAACTCTGTCAAATTAGTTATTGTGTGTTCAAATTCCTTAGGGTCAACGTATATTTTACAGGTTACAGCTTCTAAAAATTCTGTTTCAAACTCCTGAAGGTGGTGCTCTTTTAGGAAGTTGTCAAAAGTTTGATATTGAGGATAGGTTAATTGAATACGAATACCAATTTGTTCTTTAACTTCTACTACCTCGATCTCTTTGATGGCATTAGCTACGCTACCAGAGTAGGCACGAATAAGCCCCCCTGTGCCTAATTTGATACCTCCAAAATACCGTGTAACGACGGCAACAACATTTGTCAGGCCTTGCTTTTCAAGTACGGTTAGCATAGGGATACCTGCTGTACCACTAGGTTCTCCATCATCACTAGATCGTTTTATATCCCCTTTTTCGCCAATAACCATAGCTGAACACGAATGATTGGCTTTGTAGTGCGCTTTCTTGATTTGCGTAATATAATTACGCCCCTCCTCTTCGGACTCTACTCGCTTTAGATGACAAATAAATCGCGATTTTTTAATTTCTTCTTCGACAATTCCGTCTGATTTTATCGTTTTATAGTTCATAGAGAAATTTTACAAAAATTCTTCAAATTTAGCAAAAAAATCCGAATGAAACAATATGGAAAATTATTTAGGTAGACTTTGGACAAAAGCACAATTATCTGAGCAACTTAGAAAAATTGCAATTAGCTTGCCATCTTTTATAAAGAAAGGAAGCGACTATATTTGTACCCGATGCTCTAGTTCTGTTGCTAAAAATTGCCAATTACCAACTGGAAATTATTATTGTAGAGAATGTATAGTTTTTGGAAGAGTTACTAGTAATGAAAATTTATATTATTTCCCACAAAAAACATTTTCTAAAACGAATTCTTTAAAATGGAAAGGGGGACTGACACCTTATCAAAATGAGGTTTCAGAAGAGTTGTTGAAAGGTATTTCAAGTAAGGAAAATCTTCTTGTTCATGCTGTGACAGGGGCTGGTAAAACAGAAATGATATACCACTCTGTCGCCAAAGTAATTGATACTGGAGGAAGCGTTTGTATTGCCAGTCCTAGAATTGATGTTTGTTTAGAATTGCATAAGCGACTTTCAAACGATTTTAGATGTGCCATAACATTAATGCATGGAGAATCTCCTTCTTATCAGAGATCCCCTTTAACTATTGCTACAACACATCAATTGTTAAAATTTTATCATGCTTTTGATTTGCTAATTGTTGATGAAGTTGATGCTTTTCCATATGTCGACAACCCGATACTATACCATGGTGTAAAACAGGCTTTAAAGGAAAACGGAACAAGTATTTTTCTGACTGCAACTTCAACGACTGAGTTAGAAAGAAAAGTTGCAAGAAAAGAACTAAAAAAATTGCATCTAGCTAGGAGATTTCATGCCAATCCGTTAGTGATACCCGAGATGGTTTGGGTAAGTGGTATCCAGAAAAGCTTGCAGACACAAAAACTACCTCCCAAATTATATCAGCTGATAAATAAACAGCGACAAACGAGATATCCTTTGTTATTATTTTTCCCCCATATTTCAGAAGGTCAGGTATTCACCGAAATGTTAAGACAAGCCTTTCCTATGGAAAAAATTGGTTTTGTTTCAAGTAAGAGCACATCTAGGTTAAAGTTAGTGCAAGATTTTCGAGATAACAAATTGTCTATCCTAGTGTCAACTACCATTCTAGAGAGAGGAGTAACTTTCCCTAGCGTCGACGTTTTTGTTATACAAGCAAATCATCATTTGTTTACGAAAAGTTCCTTGGTACAAATTTCAGGAAGAGTTGGAAGAGCATTAGAAAGGCCCGAAGGGCTCCTTTACTTCCTTCATGATGGGAAAAGTAAATCGATGCACCAAGCTATAAAGGAGATTAAAAACATGAATCATATAGGAGGATTTTAATGACTTGTTTGTTATGTCATGAAATAGATTTATCGCAATTAACTTTTGTGGAACTTATGCTTCTAAAACCAAAGCAAAATGTAATTTGTCAAACGTGCAAGGGTAGTTTTGAAGCACTTAGTAGGGAGATGGGTTGCCAAACATGTTGCAAGCAAATTCCCCAAAAACAATGTCAAGATTGTATTTATTGGGGTAAAAAAGGTATAGAGGTAAATCATTTTTCCCTTTATAGATACAATGAAGCAATGAAAAAATATTTTTCTCTTTTTAAATTTCAAGAGGATTATTTGTTGAAAGATGTTTTTACAAAAGAAATAAAAGCTGCTCTAAAAAAGTATAAGGGCTACACTATAGTGCCAGTTCCCTTGAGTCATGAAGGATACCAAAATAGGCAATTTAATCAAGTGATTGCTTTTCTACAATCGGCAAATATACCTTACAAAAATATTCTTTCTAAAAAAGATGGAGGTAAGCAATCGGCTAATAATAAAGAAGAAAGACTCAAACAAGTTCAGCAATTTACATTAAAAAATGAGGCTGAGTTAAGGGATAACCTTTTAATTGTTGATGATATTTATACAACAGGCGCAACAATAGCACAAATCAGGAAACTATTAGAAGAAAAAGGTATAAAAAATATAAAAAGTTTTTCATTAGCACGCTAAAATCTTGCAAATTTTCATGAAAGCGGTTATAATAAGAATATAGAAAGCGTTAACAACGCAAGAAAGAGGTACTCATATGATTAAATACAGTATTCGTGGTGAAAACATCGAAGTAACAGAAGCTATTCGTGAGTATGTTGAGACCAAACTCTCTAAAGTTGAAAAATACTTTAATGAAGAACAAGAATTAGATACTAGAGTCAACCTCAAAGTATACAGAGAGAAGACCGCAAAAGTTGAAGTAACAATCTTAATAGATTCTATTACTTTACGAGCAGAAGATGTTTCACAAGATATGTATGGGTCAATTGACTTAGTTGTTGATAAAATTGAGCGTCAAATTCGTAAAAATAAAACTAAAATTGCGAAAAAATATCGTGAAAAGATTCCAGCAAGTCAAGTTTTCACAACAGAATTTGAGGCTGAGCCAGATGAAGAAGCAGTAAGCCAAAGAATTGTACGTACTAAGAATGTTAATCTAAAACCAATGGATGTTGAGGAAGCATTGTTGCAAATGGAACTTTTAGGTCATGATTTCTTTATCTATACAGATGCAGAAGATAATACGACAAATGTCCTTTACAAGCGTGAAGATGGCGAACTAGGTTTAATTGAAGCTAAAGGAAATTAACTTTGTAACATAGTTTAAAAAATCTCAGAGTTTTCTCTGAGATTTTTTTAAAACCTATTGACAACAAATAAAAAATTATAGTATACTAAATGAGTTCTTAAGCGAACCTAATATTGTATTATCATTTTATA
>NZ_GL636070.1:1834246-1848448 GCF_000186445.1 Streptococcus agalactiae ATCC 13813 | reverse complement strand
AATCGCTTAGCTATAATCCGCCATAGCTCAGTTGGTAGTAGCGCATGACTGTTAATCATGATGTCGTAGGTTCGAGTCCTACTGGCGGAGTAGATAAAGGGAGACTAACTTTGGTTAGCCTTTTTTTATTGGAATTATTATTCCTTAAGATCGGTTAGCATCTTAATTGTCCGAGTTTGTCAGTGATACCAAGTGGTTACAATTAAAATTGGAAAAACTATCCTATGTTCTAAATAAAATCGTCCTAAGTAAGTTTACTTAGGACGATTTGTTATCTATTTAATAGTGTAAGTAGTGTAATAGGTACTATTTTTGGAAGAATGTTTCATATAGTGCTTTAATAGCTCTTTTTTCATCCTTACTGTCTATAACGAACATAATGGAGACTTCGCTTGAACCTTGTGATATCATGGTAATATTGATTTTTTCTTTTGATAAGGCTTGTGTCGCTGTTGCAGTGACTCCAATTTGACTTTTCATATTTTCACCAACAATTACGATTGTAGATAAATTGTGTTGGATGTCAACGTAATCTACTTCTAGTTTACGAGTTAGATAATTTAAGATTTCTTGTTCTTTGATTGGTGTCAATTCTTTTTCACGTAAGACAATGGATAGATCATCTATGCCAGTTGGCATATGTTCAAAACTAATATTTAAATCCTCTAAAATTTGTAGTACTTTTCGGCCGAAACCTACTTCTCTATTCATTAAGTATTTAGATACGTTTATGCTAGCAAAACGGCTATCAGAAGCGATCCCAGTTACTGCTATGTTACTACGAGTATGCTTTAAAACTATTTTTGTACCAGGCTGTTGGGGATTATTTGTATTTTTAATAACAAGAGGGATTCTGCCACGATAGGCAGGAAGTAAAGCTTCATCATGTAAAACCGAAAAACCCGCATAGGCTAATTCACGCATTTCTTTATAAGTAAGCTCAGGGATAGCGTGAGGGTTCTTAACTACACCTGGATGTGCTGCAAATATACCATCAACATCTGTGAAGTTCTCATAAAGGTCTGCTTTTATGCCTGCTGCAATTAGGGATCCAGTAATGTCAGATCCCCCTCTTGAAAAGGTACAAATTTGGTTATCTTCTGTGACTCCAAAAAATCCAGGGATAACAAGAACCTCATTGTATAGACATAAGTTCTCAATCTTATCATAACTTCCTGGAATAATTCGTGCATTACATGGTTCTTTAGTCACAATAATTCCTGCTTCGTTTGGATGAACATATCTTGCAGGAATGTCATTTTGATTAAAAAACGTTGCAACTAACTTTGCGTTGTTATCTTCACCGGCTGCTAAAAAACAATCATATAAAAACTGATTATTTTCTATGGGAAGTGAAGCTAGCTGCTCTATGGAGCGAGTAATTTCTTCTGCAATAGTGCTTCCTAAAGACAAATCACTAATAATTTCTTGATAACGATTGATAATCCAAGTTTGGTCTTTAACAATATCTTTACCGTTAATATAATTTTGATAATATTGTATCAAAGCATCTGTCATTTTTAAGTCTTCTTCGTAGCGTTTCCCTGGAGCTGAAACGACAACAAACCGTCTAGTGTAGTCTGATTTGATAATATTTAGTACTTTGTATAATTGTTGGGAAGATGCTAATGAACTTCCTCCAAATTTGACTACTTTCATAGGTTACCTCAAGAATGAATTTTAGATAAATTATAACAAAAGTCAGAAAATTTGTCATTACCTCTAAATTTAAAAGAATGATATAATAGTTACATGTGTAAATATAAAGCAATAATATTTGATATGGATGGTGTTCTATTTGACACTGAATTATTTTATTATAAAAGGCGAGAGCGTTTTTTGAAACAATATGGAATTACAATTAACCATTTACCAATGAATTTTTTTATTGGAGGAAATATGAAGCAGGTTTGGAAATCTGTTTTAGGTGATCAATATGATACCTGGGATATTGATAAGCTCCAACAAGATTATAGTCGCTATAAAGAGGATAATCCCTTGCCATACAAAGATTTAATTTTTCAGGATTGTAAAAGAGTCATTGAAAAGCTTCATCACAAAGGCTATCTTTTGGGTCTAGCTTCAAGTTCTACTAGATATGATATCATGTTAGCATTAGAAAGTTTTAATCTGGATACATATTTTAAGGTAATTCTGTCTGATGAGGAATTTTCAGAAAGTAAACCTAATCCAGCTATTTATAATAGAGCAGCAGAACTTTTAGATATTCCTAAACAGCAAATTCTTATTATAGAAGACAGTGAGAAGGGTATTGCAGCTGGCATTGCAGCTGGTATTGATGTGTGGGCTATTGAAGATAAATACTTTGGAATGAATCAGTCGCAGGCTAATGTATTAGTGAGCGATCTGAGTCAATTTTTTGTGAAATTAGATAACTATTAAAAACGGGAAGTTTAATTCCGTTTTTTATTTTTTATCTTGCCATGAAAGCTAGGTTTATGATAAAATACAAAGCATGATAATTTGATAATCAAATTATTTTTTTATTTTTCTTTCACTCTTAAAGAGAGGAGACGTTTTGAAGTTCGAAAATATAATATATGGTATTGATGGCAACGTGGCCACTATTATGCTTAATCGACCAGATATTTCAAATGGTTTTAACATCCCAATGTGTCAAGAAATTATTGATGCAATAAGGCTTGTGTCTGAAAATAAAGATGTCATGTTTTTAGTGATTGAAGCACAAGGACCAATCTTTTCAATCGGAGGAGATTTAAAAGTGATGAAAGCTGCTGTTGAGAGCGATGATATTAGCTCATTAACTAAAATTGCTGAGTTAGTTAATCAGATATCGTATGATTTACTACAGCTAGAGAAACCTGTTGTTATGTGTGTAGATGGGGCTGTAGCTGGTGCCGCAGCTAATATTGCATTAGCAGCTGATTTTGTTATCGCAAGCAAGAAGAGTAAATTTATCCAGGCTTTTGTGGGTGTCGGTTTAGCTCCAGATGCAGGAGGTTTATTGTTACTTAGTAAATCAATCGGTATAACTCGTGCAGTGCAACTAGCTTTAACTGGAGAAAGCTTATCTGCTGAAAAAGCTGAAGCTTTGGGAGTTGTTTATAAACTTTGTGAATCAGATAAAATAGGTAAAATTAAGGATCAACTATTAAAGCGTTTAAGTAGACATTCTATAAACTCATATCAAGCCATAAAATCATTAGCTTGGGAAGCTGCTTTTAAAGATTGGGAACAATATAAAAAGCTTGAATTACAACTGCAAGAATCATTAGCCTTTAAGCAAGATTTTAAAGAAGGTGTTCGGGCACACGCTGATAGAAGGCGTCCTAATTTTTTAGGCAAATAGTTTGAAAATCAAATTATTTAAGATTAAAGTCTTGCAAATAAGTTTGAACTTTGATATAATTTGACTATCAAAGTTTAATGTGAGGTGGTGATATCTTGGAATACGATCAGATTAATAGTTATTTAGTTGACATTTTTAATAGAATCATGATTATTGAGGAAATGAGTTTAAAGACTAGCCAATTTAGCGATGTATCTTTAAAAGAAATGCATACTATTGAAATTATTGGGAAACATTCTGAGGTAACTCCTAGCGATGTCGCTCGAGAATTAATGTTAACTTTGGGAACTGTAACAACCAGCCTTAATAAGTTAGAAAAAAAAGGCTACATTGAGCGTAAACGGTCAAGTATTGATCGTCGAGTTGTTCACTTGAGTCTTACTAAGAGAGGTAGGTTATTAGATCGATTGCATAGTAAATTTCATAAATCTATGGTATCTCATATTATTGAAGACCTAGGTGAAGAAGACATAAAAATGTTGACGAGCGCTTTAGGGAATCTTCATAAATTTTTGGAGGACTTAGTCTAGTGGTTTTTGCTAAAATTAGTCAACTTGCACATTATGCACCTTCTCAAATCATTAAAAATGAGGATTTATCATTAATCATGGATACCAGTGATGACTGGATTTCGTCACGTACTGGTATAAAACAACGTCATATTAGTAAAAATGAAACAACAGCTGATTTAGCAAATAAGGTCGCAGAACAACTTATTGAAAAATCCGGTTATTCCGCTAGTCAAATTGACTTTATTATTGTTGCAACGATGACACCAGACTCTATGATGCCTTCTACTGCCGCAAGAGTGCAAGCTCATATTGGAGCGAGTAATGCTTTTGCCTTTGACTTGAGTGCAGCATGTAGTGGTTTTGTTTTTGCCTTGTCTACCGCCGAAAAATTGATATCATCAGGTAGCTATCAAAAAGGTTTAGTAATAGGAGCAGAAACTGTTTCTAAAGTATTAGACTGGACTGATAGAGGGACAGCAGTTTTATTTGGAGATGGAGCTGGAGGTGTCTTGCTAGAAGCTTCTAAGGAAAAACATTTTCTTGCAGAGTCTCTCAATACAGATGGTAGTCGTCAGGGACTTCAATCCAGTCAAGTCGGGTTAAATTCACCTTTCTCAGATGAAGTACTTGATGATAAATTTTTGAAAATGGATGGTAGAGCAATCTTTGATTTTGCTATCAAAGAAGTTTCAAAAAGTATCAATCATCTTATAGAAACATCCCATTTGGAAAAAGAAGATATTGATTATCTTTTCTTACACCAAGCGAATCGAAGGATTTTAGATAAGATGTCTCGAAAAATTGATATAGCACGTGATAAATTTCCAGAGAATATGATGGATTATGGTAATACTAGTGCAGCTAGTATCCCTATTTTACTTTCAGAATCTTATGAGAACGGTTTGTTGAAACTAGATGGTAACCAAACAATACTCTTATCGGGTTTCGGTGGAGGTTTGACATGGGGAAGTCTAATTGTTAAAATTTAGTTATATATAGTGCATAGCACATTTATAAAAGATTATTTAAAATTTAAGGAGCTAAAAATGGCAGTATTTGAAAAAGTACAAGAAATTATTGTTGAAGAACTTGGTAAAGATGCAGAAGAAGTAACGTTGAACACTACTTTTGACGATCTTGATGCTGATTCGCTTGATGTTTTCCAAGTGATTTCAGAAATTGAAGATGCATTTGATATCCAAATTGAGACAGAAGAAGGACTAAATACTGTTGGTGATTTAGTTACTTATGTTGAAGAAAAAGTAAAATAATTAAGTCGTAAGAAAAAAAGAAGCAAGTGATAATAAAAGATATTCTTACCAAATCACTTATTAGAGTGAGTATTCAATCAATCGTTGATCGGTACTCACTCTTCTTCTTATCAATATAGTTTGATTGTCAAATTATTAATTTTAGGAAAGAAAAATGAAAACACGTATAACAGAATTACTAAATATAAAATATCCAATTTTTCAAGGGGGTATGGCGTGGGTCGCTGATGGAGATCTTGCAGGAGCTGTTTCTAAGGCAGGTGGTCTAGGTATTATTGGTGGAGGAAATGCCCCTAAAGAGGTTGTCAAAGCAAATATTGATAAAATAAAATCTATGACTGATAAACCCTTTGGTGTGAATATTATGCTTTTATCACCTTTTGTAGATGATATTGTTGATTTGGTTATTGAAGAAGGTGTAAAAGTTGTAACGACGGGTGCAGGTAATCCTGGTAAGTACATGGAGCGCTTTCATGAAGCAGGTATAACAGTAATCCCTGTTGTTCCTAGTGTTGCATTAGCAAAACGTATGGAGAAATTAGGGGCTGATGCTATCATTACAGAAGGAATGGAAGCGGGTGGTCACATCGGGAAGCTGACCACGATGACATTAGTGCGACAGGTTGTTGATGCTGTTACAATTCCAGTCATTGCCGCAGGTGGTATAGCAGATGGGCGTGGGGCTGCTGCGGGTTTCATGTTAGGAGCTGATGCTGTTCAGGTAGGAACTCGTTTTGTTGTTGCTAAAGAATCTAATGCTCACCCTAATTACAAAGCAAAAATCTTAAAAGCAAAAGATATCGACACTGCTGTTTCTGCTCAGGTAGTAGGTCATCCAGTTCGTGCCTTAAAAAATAAACTAGTAACAACCTATAGCCAAGCAGAAAAAGATTATTTAGCTGGCCGTATTTCAATCAATGAGATTGAAGAATTAGGAGCAGGAGCTCTTCGCAATGCAGTTGTTGATGGGGATGTTATTAATGGTTCAGTTATGGCAGGACAAATTGCCGGATTAATTAAATCAGAAGAGACTTGTCAAGAGATTCTTGAAGATATTTATTCAGGAGCGCGTCAAGTTATTCTTTCTGAGGCAAGCCGCTGGTCAGATTTATAAATACAAATAAGGAGACACTATGAATAAAGTTGCATTTCTATTTGCTGGTCAAGGTGCTCAAAAGTTAGGAATGGCTAGAGATTTATATGAAACTTTCCCGATTGTTAAAGAAACTTTTGATAAGGCAAGTCATGTTTTAGGATACGATTTGAGAGAATTGATTGATAAAGACTTAGACAAATTAAATCAGACGAAATATACTCAACCAGCTATTTTAACGACTTCGACTGCTATTTATCGTTTAATTCTTAAAGAAATTGGACTTAGACCAGATATGGTTGCAGGACTTTCTTTGGGAGAATACAGTGCTTTAGTTGCTTCAGGTGCTATAAGATTTGAAGATGCTGTAGTACTTGTTGCTAGACGAGGCCAACTAATGGAAGCAGCAGCACCTGCTGGTAGTGGCAAAATGGTAGCGGTTTTAAATGCTGATCGTCAAATAATTGAAGATGCTTGTAAGAAGGCTTCTCAGTTTGGTATTGTTAGTCCTGCAAATTATAATACTCCAAAGCAAATTGTTATAGGGGGAGAGTCAATCGCTGTAAATGCAGCTGTAGAAGAACTAAAACAACAAGGAGTAAAACGTTTAATTCCTCTGAATGTTTCAGGCCCTTTTCACACTGCTTTATTGAAACCTGCAAGTCAGAAATTGAGCGATGTTTTAGATAAAGTTCATTTTTCAGTTTCTGAAATCCCTGTAATTGGAAATACAGAGGCGCAGATAATGAAAAAAGACGATATCAAATCTTTATTGGCACGCCAAGTTATGGAACCTGTACGCTTTGATGAGTCTATTGAAACCATGAAAAAAATGGGAATGACACAGGTTGTTGAAATTGGTCCAGGGAAGGTACTCTCAGGTTTCTTGAAAAAAATAGATAGCTCATTATCAGTATATTCTGTTGAAGATAAAATTGGATTTAATAATCTTAAGGAATTAAACTAGGGGAAAATATGCAATTAAAAGATAAGAACATTTTTATTACGGGTTCAAGTAGAGGAATCGGCCTTGCAATTGCCCATCAATTTGCACAATTAGGTGCTAATATTGTTTTAAATGGACGTTCTGAAATATCAGAAGACTTAATAGCTGAATTTGCTGATTATGGTGTAAAAGTTATTGCTATTTCAGGAGATGTTTCTTCTTTTGAAGATGCTAATCGCATGATTAAAGAAGCTATTGCAAGTCTAGGTAGCGTGGATGTGCTTGTTAACAACGCTGGTATTACTAATGATAAATTGATGCTTAAAATGACTGTTGAAGATTTTGAGAGCGTTCTTAAAATTAATTTAACAGGTGCATTTAATATGACACAATCAGTCTTGAAACCGATGACAAAAGCGCGTCAAGGTGCTATTATTAATATCTCTAGCGTCGTTGGATTAACTGGAAATGTAGGGCAAGCTAATTACGCAGCCTCTAAAGCAGGTTTAATTGGCTTTACAAAATCAGTTGCCAGAGAAGTAGCAGCACGAGGCATTCGTGTCAATGCCATTGCTCCAGGCTTTATCGAATCTGATATGACAGATGTTATCCCAGAAAAAATGCAAGAAGCTATTTTAGCTCAAATTCCAATGAAACGTATTGGAAAAGGTAAAGAAGTAGCGCAGGTAGCGTCTTTCTTAGCAGAACAAGAATACCTTACAGGACAAGTTATTGCTATTGATGGCGGTATGACGATGCAATGATAAAGAGGAAATAATATGACATTACAGCGAGTAGTAGTAACAGGTTACGGTGTAACCTCACCTATTGGAAACACACCAGAAGAATTTTGGAATAGTCTTAAAGAAGGAAATGTTGGTATTGGACCTATCACTAAATTTGATTCAAGTGATTTCATGGTCAAAAATGCTGCTGAAATTCATGATTTTCCATTTGATAAATATTTTGTCAAAAAAGATCTGAACAGATTTGATATGTATTCCCTTTATGCCTTATATGCTTCAAGTGAAGCTATTCAACATGCTAATTTAAATTTAGATGAAATTGATGCAGATCGATTTGGTGTCATCGTTGCATCAGGTATTGGAGGGATTCAAGAGATTGAAGAACAAGTGATTCGTCTTCATGAAAAAGGGCCAAAACGCGTAAAACCAATGACGCTTCCAAAAGCTCTACCAAATATGGCAGCTGGAAATGTTGCGATGAGGTTAGGCGCTCATGGTGTATGTAAATCAATTAATACAGCTTGTGCTTCTTCTAATGATGCTATTGGAGATGCTTTCCGTAATATAAAATTTGGTATTCAAGATATTATGGTAGTCGGTGGTGCAGAAGCTGCTATTACAAAATTTGCCATTGCTGGATTCCAAAGTCTTACAGCATTATCAACAACTGAAGATCCATCAAGAGCATCTATTCCATTTGATAAAGATCGCAATGGATTTATTATGGGAGAAGGTTCTGGAATGTTGGTCTTAGAAAGTTTAGAACACGCTGAAAAACGAGGAGCTACTATTCTTGCAGAAGTTGTTGGTTATGGTAACACTTGTGACGCATATCATATGACTTCACCACATCCAGAAGGTTTAGGAGCCACTAAAGCTATTCAACTTGCACTGGCTGAAGCTAATATTAAACCTGAAGAAGTTAACTATGTAAATGCTCATGGAACTTCAACACCTGCTAACGAAAAAGGAGAGAGTCAAGCTGTTGTTGCTGCACTTGGGACAGACGTTCCAGTTTCTTCGACTAAATCTTTTACTGGTCATCTTTTGGGTGCCGCAGGAGCTGTTGAGGCAATTGCAACTATTGAAGCGATACGTCATAGTTATGTTCCAATGACTGCTGGAACAACAGAATTATCAGAAGATATTACAGCGAATGTTATTTTTGGTCAAGGGCAAGACGCTGATATTCGTTATGCCATTTCAAATACATTTGGTTTTGGAGGACACAATGCAGTTCTGACCTTCAAACGCTGGGAGGATTAAATTGGATATTCAAGAGATTAAGGATTTAATGACTCAATTTGATGAGTCAAGTCTGAGAGAATTTTCATTCAAAACAAGTGACGGTGAGCTGTCTTTTAGTAAAAATGAGGGAAAAGCTCCACTTGTCCCAACTATGTCTCCTATGAGTCATCAACCTGAAGCGACTCCAACTATAGCAACTCCTGTCTCTAATGAAGCAGGTGAGCAAACGAAACAAGCTACTGAAGTAGTTTCAGAAATCCCAGAGTCGACTGTGACTGTTGCAGAAGGTGACGTTGTCGAAAGTCCTTTAGTTGGGGTTGCTTATTTAGCTTCTGGACCAGATAAACCTAACTTTGTTTCAGTAGGTGATAGCGTGAAGAAGGGACAAACTTTGATGATTATTGAGGCGATGAAGGTGATGAATGAAGTACCTGCTCCTCATGATGGTGTAGTTACTGAAATTCTTGTAGCCAATGAAGAAGTTATTGAATTTGGTAAAGGATTGGTACGAATCAAATGATTGATATAAAAGAAATTCGTGAGGCTTTACCTCACCGCTATCCAATGTTATTAGTGGATCGTGTTTTAGAGGTATCAGAAGATGAGATAGTCGCTATCAAAAATGTTAGTATCAATGAGCCTTTTTTCAATGGTCATTTTCCAGAATATCCTGTAATGCCAGGCGTTTTAATTATGGAAGCTTTGGCTCAAACTGCAGGTGTTTTAGAATTATCTAAAGAAGAAAACAAAGGAAAGCTTGTTTTTTATGCAGGTATGGATAAAGTGAAATTTAAAAAGCAAGTTGTTCCAGGAGATCAATTAGTTATGACTGCTAAGTTTGTCAAACGTAGAGGAACTATAGCCGTTGTTGAAGCAATAGCAGAAGTTGATGGGAAATTAGCTGCCAGTGGAACGTTAACATTTGCGATAGGCAATTGAAGATAGTATTGAATTTAGAGGGAGAGAAGCATCAAAAATGTTTAAGAAAATATTGATTGCTAATCGCGGAGAAATTGCAGTACGTATCATTCGTGCAGCCCGTGAAATGGGAATTTCGACAGTTGCTATCTATTCGGAGGCTGACAAGGAATCATTGCACACAATTTTAGCAGATGAAGCTATTTGTGTTGGACCAGCCAAATCAGCAGAATCTTATTTAAACGTTAATGCTATATTATCTGCTGCTATTGTGACTGGAGCGGAAGCTGTTCATCCAGGTTTTGGGTTTTTGAGTGAAAATTCTAAATTTGCTACTATGTGTGAAGAGATGAATTTAAAATTCATTGGTCCATCTGGAGAAGTTATGGATAAAATGGGTGATAAAATCAATGCTCGTGCAGAGATGATAAAAGCTGATGTTCCGGTTATTCCAGGATCAGATGGTCAGGTTACAAGTGTAGAAGAAGCTGTATCAATTGCTGAGGAAATCGGCTATCCATTGATGTTAAAAGCCTCAGCCGGTGGCGGTGGAAAAGGAATTAGGAAGGTCAAATCAGCAGATGAATTGAAGCCTGCTTTTGAGTCTGCTTCACAGGAGGCTTTGGCTGCGTTCGGTAATGGTGCTATGTATATTGAAAAAGTTATATACCCAGCTAGACATATTGAAGTACAAATACTTGGAGATAGCTTTGGTAAGATAGTTCACCTAGGAGAACGTGATTGTTCTCTGCAGCGTAACAATCAGAAGGTATTGGAAGAAAGTCCGTCTGTGGCAATAGGTAACACTCTGCGTCAACAAATTGGTGAAGCAGCTGTTCGTGCTGCTGAGGCTGTATCTTATGAAAATGCAGGAACAATTGAGTTTTTGTTAGATGAGAATAGCGGACAGTTCTATTTCATGGAAATGAATACTCGTGTTCAAGTAGAACACCCTGTTACAGAATTTGTAACGGGTGTTGACATCGTTAAAGAGCAGATTCGTATCGCTGCTGGAATTCCTTTATCAGTTTCTCAAAATGATATTAAGTTAACTGGTCATGCGATTGAATGTCGTATTAACGCAGAGAATCCACAATTTAATTTTGCACCATGTCCAGGTACCATTAATGGGTTACATCTACCTGCTGGCGGTATAGGCTTACGTGTCGATTCAGCGGTTTACACAGGCTACACTATTCCTCCTTATTATGATAGTATGATTGCGAAAGTAATTGTTCACGGAGAAAATCGTTTTGATGCACTTATGAAAATGCAACGTGCCTTATATGAGCTTGAAATTGATGGTATTGTAACAAATACAGAATTTCAAATGGATCTCATTTCTGATAAAAAAGTCTTGGCTGGGGACTATGATACTTCATTCCTGATGGAAGACTTTTTACCAAGGTATTATGGTAACAATCAATAGGAGGGAAGATGGCTTTATTTAGTAAAAAGGATAAATATATCCGTATTAGTCCAAACAAAGCATTGGGGTCTTCTGATAAACGTAGTCTTCCTGAGGTTCCTGATGAACTCTTTGCTAAGTGTCCTTCTTGTAAACATATGATTTATCAGAAAGATTTAGGATTAGCAAAGATTTGTCCAGCTTGTTCTTACAATTTTAGAATTTCAGCGCAAGAACGTCTGTTGCTAACAGTTGACGAAGATAGTTTTGAGGAATTATTTACAGGGATTGAAACTAAGGATCCTTTGAATTTTCCAAACTACCGTGAAAAACTGGCTGCTACACGTCAAAAGACTAACTTAGATGAAGCGGTGGTGACAGGTTTAGCTAAAATAAAAGGACAAACTACGGCCTTAGCTATTATGGATTCTCATTTTATAATGGCGTCTATGGGAACGGTTGTAGGCGAAAAGTTGACAAGATTATTTGAGTTAGCAACTGAAAAGAAATTACCTATTGTTATTTTTACAGCGTCAGGGGGCGCCAGAATGCAAGAAGGTATTATGAGTTTGATGCAAATGGCAAAAGTATCGGCAGCAGTTAAACGCCATTCTAACCAGGGATTGTTTTATTTAACAATTTTAACAGACCCAACAACCGGCGGCGTTACTGCGAGTTTTGCTATGGAAGGTGATATTATTCTGGCTGAGCCGCAAGCGTTGGTTGGTTTTGCTGGTCGTCGTGTTATCGAAACAACGGTGAGAGAAGATTTACCTGAAGGCTTTCAAAAGGCAGAGTTTTTGTTAGAACATGGTTTTGTCGATGCTATTATAAATCGAACAGAATTACGCGACTGCATTGCTCAACTAATTGCTTTCCATGGAAATGAGGTTGGTCATGAATAATGATGTGACAAGAATTTTAAAAGATGCGCGTGATCAAGGGAGGCTAACTGCTCTTGACTACGCTGAATTGATTTTTGATAATTTTATGGAACTTCATGGTGATCGCCAGTTCGCAGATGACAAATCAATTATAGGAGGTTTGGGGTACTTGGCAGGGCGTCCTGTGACGATTGTCGGTATTCAAAAAGGTAAGAACCTTCAAGATAATTTAGACCGTCATTTTGGTCAACCACATCCTGAAGGTTATCGTAAGGCTTTACGTTTAATGAAACAAGCTGAGAAGTTTGGAAGACCTGTTATAACCTTCATCAATACTGCTGGAGCATATCCTGGGGTAGGTGCTGAGGAGCGAGGTCAGGGTGAAGCAATTGCTAGAAACCTCTTAGAAATGAGTGATTTAAAAGTCCCTATTATAGCTATTATTATTGGTGAAGGGGGTTCTGGAGGAGCATTAGCTTTAGCTGTTGCCGATAAGGTTTGGATGTTGGAACATACTGTTTATTCTATTTTAAGTCCTGAGGGCTTTGCTTCTATTTTATGGAAAGATGGTACAAGAACAACAGAAGCAGCACAATTAATGAAGATGACTGCTGGAGAACTTTACCATATGGAAGTTGTAGACAAAGTAATCCCTGAACATGGTTATTTTTCAAGTGAGATTGTCGATATGATTAAGACAAGTTTAATTTCAGAGTTAGAAATGCTCTCACAATTATCTCTTGAGGATTTATTGGAACAACGTTACCAACGTTTTAGAAAATATTAATAGAAAAAGGCTGAGTTATTTACTCAGCCTATATTTAGTTTTTCAAGGTATTATCATAGTTATAGTTTCATATTTTGCTATAATTGATAAAAAGGAGATATGTCAATAACACTAGCATTAGCCAATTTTTAGATTATAGTCTAATCCAAAATTTTCAGAAAGAGTCATTTCGAACACTTTATTCTAAGTACCATTATTTAGACCCTCCTTAACTTGAGACTCTATCTGTTATTGAAGAGAAATTTTCTAGAAAAAATAGCTATTGTTAGATTTTAGAAGGCTATGAAAAGATTGGTTTTTAAAGAGTTCCATTAAGTGATGAAGAAAGTAAAACTTGGTTAGTTATAATTGCGATTAGACTTTGTTTCTAGCAACGAGACTTCGCTATAAATACTTTAAAAGAACTTGAAAGTATGTATAGATATATAATCGTGAAAACTTAACTATTGTTTACATGGAGAAAAAGAATGTATCAAGAATTAAATGATTATTTAGAATTCCAATCAATGAAGTATATTATGCCTGAGAAGGCAAGCTTTTTAAAGGACGATATGCAAACTTTTAAGGCAAAGGGCCAACTTGCTAGGAATAGCTTTACAGAGTTATCAAGAGCCTTAGAACAACGTATGGATGGCTTTAAAATGCAAAGAGTGAGTAATTGGGCTAATCAAGCTCAAGTAGGGCGTCCACATTTTTGGGTTTATTATCGAAAGGATACAGACCAATTAGATGATGTAGCTATTGCGCTAAGGGTTTATGGTGTAAAAGATAGTTTTGGGGTTAGTCTTGAGGTAAGCTTTGTAGAGAGGCAAAAATCTGATAAGACACTCGAGAAGCAGGCAATGAGGAAAATCGTCAACGTTTAATGCAAGAAATTAAGTCAGGGAAGGTAAGGAAAGTATTGGTAAAATATGACGTTCTTTTGACTGAAAACCAGAGCTTAGAAAATATTCTGCAACGATTGTTAGAAGGCTTTGAGCAAGTGTTACCTTACTATCAAGTTTGTCAAACTATTAGCTAAGTTCATAGAAAAAATGAGTTGGTATACCAACTCATTT
>NZ_GL636070.1:1830418-1833127 GCF_000186445.1 Streptococcus agalactiae ATCC 13813 | reverse complement strand
GAAATGAGTTGGTATACCAACTCATTTTAGAGTGCCTAATTTGGTTTAATAATATCGATATTACCCATATATGGACGAAGAACTTCTGGGATAGTCACAGAACCATCTTCATTTTGATAATTTTCGAGGATTGCTGCTACAGTACGTCCAACTGCAAGTCCTGAACCATTTAAAGTATGAAGCAACCTAACTTTGCCATCAACTTCGTCACGGTAACGAATTTGAGCACGACGTGCTTGGAAATCTTCAGTATTAGAACATGAAGAAATTTCTCGATAAGTATTTTGAGCAGGAATCCATACCTCTAAGTCATACGTTTTAGCTGCTGAGAATCCCATATCTCCTGTACATAAGGTAATGACACGGTATGGGAGATTAAGTTTTTGAAGAATATTTTCAGCATTTGCTGTCATTTTTTCTAATTCTTGGTATGATTCCTCAGGCTTGGCAAATTTCACCATTTCTACTTTATGGAATTGATGAAGGCGAATTAATCCACGTGTGTCACGTCCTGCAGAGCCTGCTTCTGAACGGAATGATGGACTCATGGCAGTAAAGTATATAGGTAATTCTTTCCCATCGATAATTTCATCACGATAATAGTTTGTTAAAGGAACTTCAGCTGTTGGGATAAGTACGAATGGGCTATCTGCTAATTCGAAAGTATCTTCCTTGAACTTTGGATATTGTCCCGTACCGAACATTGAATCGTGGTTAACCATATAAGGAGGGATCACTTCAGTGTACCCTTCCTTAGCGTGTTCATCCAGCATGAAGCTGTAGATAGCACGCTCTAAACGAGCACCTAGACCTTTGTAGAAGAGGAAGCGAGAACCAGTAACTTTTGCACCACGTTCCCAATCGAGAATTCCAAGGCTTTCCCCTAAATCCCAGTGAGCTTTGGCCTCAAAATCAAATTCACGAGGAGTTCCCCAGCGACGAACTTCAACATTTTCATCCTCGTCTGCTCCAAGCGGCACATCATCAGCTGGTGTATTAGGAAGTACGGTCACCATTGATTGTAAATTAGCATCCACATCTGCCAATTCCGCATCAATTGCTTTGATATCAGCGGAAAGTGTTTGCATAGCTGCGATTTGCTCGTCTGCATTCTCTTTATTTCGTTTTGCTTGAGCAATGGCAGCAGAAGCAACATTACGTTGCGCTTTCGCCTCTTCAGCTTTGATAAGTAATTCACGGCGTTTTATATCAAGTTCTTTAAGGGTTGTTAATGTTTCTTGGTCAACACCACGCGTGGCCAATTTTTTAGCGACAGCATCAAAATCTGTACGAATACGTTTTAAGTCTAACATATAGGAATCTCCTTTATACTAAAAAACACCCTGTCATGCTGGAGCGCAAAGGCGCGGTTCCATCCAGCTTCACAGAAGTGCACTTGATTGATTGATTAAATTATTTCCCATAAATGGAACACGGTAGAATTTCATAAAACAATTCTATCTGCTCGCAACGACCGCAGACTCTCTGTAAAGAACTATTATACTACTTATCCGTTAAGGTTATTATATCCAAAAATAAGTAAAATGTAAACCTTAACTTTATAAGCCTGCTCTTTGTTTTAGTGAAATAGCTATGCTAAAATATGATTATGGAAAAGTATACAAGTATTAAACAATCAGGTCGTCATTACGGCTTAGACCTTTTAAGGATTATTTCCATGTTCATGATTGTTATTACGCATGTTCTTGGAAAAGGTGGTCTGAGATCTTCGGTTGAGGGACACGCAGACTCCTATTTTATAGTAACGTGGATTATCCAAGTCTTAGTTTATGGGGCTGTTAACTGTTATGCACTAATAAGTGGTTATGTGGGAATTAATTCGCGTTATCGTTACTCAAAATTACTGACTATCTGGGCACAGGTTTTTTTCTACACCTTTACAATAACAGCACTTTTTGCAATCACAGGTCATGAAGTGACCTTGCTTAATTGGAGAGATGCTTTTTTCCCTATTGTCAGTGGGCAGTATTGGTATATTACTGCTTACTTTGGTCTATTGGTTTTTATGCCTGTTATTAATAATGGATTAAATGCCTTGACTGATAAACAATTAAAACAATTGGTTTTGTTAATGTTTATTATTTTTTCAATTTTACCAGCTGTTTTAAACAATCGTGTTCCAGAATTTTCATTGAGCAAGGGTTTTGAGATGACTTGGCTACTGATTTTATATATTATTGGTGCCTATTTGAAACGTATTGATTTAAATATATTTAAAACATCATACTTACTTATAGTTTATCTATTATCATTGGTTGCTACTTATGTCATGAAGTTTAGTATTGGTGATATTTGGTATTGGTATGTTTCGCCTACTTTAACTTTAGGGGCGGTAAGTTTGTTTATATTATTTGCTAGAGCAAGCATTAAGCCCTCGGGATTCTTAAAGAAAATAATTGTTGTATTAGCCCCTTCAACCTTGGGAGTTTATCTCTGTCATCTCCACCCACTAATAGTAAAATATTTTGTAAGAGATTTTGCAGAGACGTTTGTTTATGAGTCCATTTATCTTTACCCATTTTTAATTTTAGGAGCAGGGATTTTAATTTATTTGTTGGCTTTTATTGTAGAACGTATTAGATTACGAATATTTAAAGCAATCCATTTTTCTAACTTTTTGAGATGGTTTGATGACAAGTTCCCATATTAATATTAGAGTTAAAAAATAAGATAGACTATAGTCTATCT
>NZ_GL636070.1:1794855-1828845 GCF_000186445.1 Streptococcus agalactiae ATCC 13813 | reverse complement strand
GAGATAGACTATAGTCTATCTTATTTTTTAAACTTGAATATTTTTAAAATGGTCTGGATGAGGGTAGGAAGCTTAACAACTTTATCGTCTCCAATATGTCGTCTCGCATGCTTTAATATCGTTCCAGAGTCTTTAGAGGCGAATAAAAATTTTCCTTGGTCTGTAAAGACCTCAAAGTGACGACTAATTTTTTTTCGACTAACATTAGCTCCAATTTGATTGATTGATGTCCATGGAATTTGAATATAGTCGTTGACATTTTTATCGTTATAGAATTCTAATGCCTGGTCACCAACTAAAAATTTTCCAACTTTATTCCCCATACCTAAATACGAAACTCCTGTTGTTTGAAATTCAACAGTTTTGTTTAATGATTGTGCCATGACTAATCCCTTTTTAATTTATAGTAGTTTGATTATATCATAATAGTGGGACTCTAAGTGGATTTTTGGTAATAAAATATAAGAGATGGAATACTATTGTAACCATCTCTTAGTTTTATTACATCACACCTGCAAGGCGAGCTAGAATACCAACGATAAACAAACCGATGATAATTGTAATTGGTGATACTTTCTTCTTAAGTAACCACATACAGAAGAATGTAAGAAGTAATCCAGCTAAACCAGGAATAAGTGAGTCAAGTTGTCCTTGAAGTGTTTGTGGTTGCATTTTATCAAGGCTTAAGCCACTCTGAACTTGTCCTAGGATATCATGCAATTGTTGTCCACTAACATGGTCTTTAGGGAAATTGATGTATGCCCCTTCTGACAATGTCTTTTTAGGAAGGTCTACAGTAAAGTTAATTGCTACCCAACGCTTAACAAGGACAGCAAGAATGAACATACCAAGGATTGAAGCACCTTTAGTAATATCTTGGAGGATACCACCAGACATATCTTTAGTAATTTCTTTACCTGATTTGTAACCTAACTCTTGTGTGTACCATAAGAATGACATACGAATGAGGTTCCAACCAACAAAGAAGATGATTGGTCCGAGGATATTACCAGCAGAGGCAAGTGAAGCACCAAGAGCGCCTAAGATAGGACGTACAGTAAACCAGAATACTGGATCACCAATACCAGCAAGAGGTCCCATCATACCGATTTTAACCCCTTGAATTGCTTTGTCTTCGACAGGTGTACCGCTTGCTTTTTCTTCCTCAAGAGCAAGGGTTACACCGATAATTGGAGCAGCAACGTATGGATGTGTGTTAAAGAATTCCATATGGCGCTCAAGCGCAGCAGCACGATCTTCTTTAGTAGTGTAAAGTTTTTTCAATGCTGGGATAAGAGCATAGGCCCACCCCATATTTTGCATACGCTCATAGTTCCAAGAACCTTGAAGGAATTGTGAACGCCACCAAACTTTTTGACGATCTGATTTTGATAATTTAATTTGTTCAGTCATTGTTTAGCTCCTTTCTAGTAGTCCTCTAAGATATCGCCGATAGGATCGTTAGAACCTGCGTTAGAAGTACCTTTGCTTCCACCCATTTTTGATAAACTGATGTAGATGAGGGCGATAGCAACACCAATAGTACCCATTGCAATAAGAGTTAACTGGTTCAAAGCTGCTAGAGCAAATCCAAGAGCAAAGAAAGGCCAAACTTCGCGAGTAGCCATCATATTGATAACCATAGCGTAACCAACGGCAACAACCATGGCACCACCAACTTGCATACCACCATTTAACCAATCAGGCATTGCTTCAAGAATACTTTGTACTGAAGAAGATGGAATAGCTAAAAGAAGCGCAGCTGGGAATGCAATACGTAATCCTTGGAGAAGGAGGGCGATAAAGTGAAAACGTTCAATTGCTGCAAAGTTTCCTTCAGAAGCAGCTTTGTCACCAGCGTGAACAAGTGCAGTTGAGATTGTACGAACAATCATTGTAAGGAAAAGTCCAGCAATAGCTAGAGGTACAGCAGTAGAGAAGGCAAAGTTGATACCTTTTTGAGTGAAGTCACCACTTTTAACCAAAATAATAGCAGCAGCAACAGAGGCAAGTGCAGCGTCTGGTGCTACGGCAGCTCCGATATTTGCCCAAGCAAGAGCAATCATTTGGAGACTACCACCAAGAATAATACCCGCTTCGAGGTGACCAGTTACAAGACCGATTAAAGTACAAGCAACAAGAGGTTGATGGATTTGGAATTGGTCGAGGATACCTTCAAGACCAGCAAAGAAGGCAACGATAACGACCAAAATCATTGAGATAATTGAAATATCCGCCATTTTGATATCCTTTCGTTTTCAGAGATAATAAGTTATTTTACGTTTGCTTTGTTGATTAAATCAAACAAATTCTTTTTAGCGTCATTTGGTACTTTACGTACATCAAATGATACACCTAAGTCACGTAATTTTTCAAAGGCAGCAACATCGCCTTTATCCATTGAAAGAACGTTGTTTACCATTGTTTTACCAGTTGAGTGAGCCATTGAACCAACGTTCAATTCAGGGATTTCCACACCACCTTCAATTGCACGGAGTGCATCTTGTACAGTTTCAAATAAGATCAAGGCACGTGTGTTTCCGAAACGTGGGTCTTTAGATACTTCAATTAATTTACTAATTGGGACAACGTTTGCTTTGACTCCTCCAGGAGCAGCTTGCTTAATCAATTGTTTACGAAGTTCATCTTTAGAAACTTCATCAGAAGCAACGATAATACGGTTTGCTTTTGATGCTGGAGTCCATGTAGTTGCAACTTGACCATGTAAAAGACGTGTGTCAATACGAGCAAGATTAATTTTAAGCTTGCCATCTCCAATAACAGTTCCTTCAGGGATAGATCCACTTTGTTTAACTTCCGCAGGAACATCTGCAGGAACACCTGCTACAGGAGTAGCTTCTACAACAGGATTAAGTTCTTCTGGAAGGGCTTTGATACCTTCCTTAGACTCTTTAATAATATTTGCGGCAACTTGTTCAACACCTGCATTAGCGTCCATCATACGCTCAGTATAGGCTTGGATAAGCATTGGCAAATTGAGACCAGTGATGATAGCCATTTTACGTTCAGGATTTTCTCCCATAACACGGCTTGCTTGGTTAAATGGTGACCCACTCCAAAGGTCAGCTAACACAAGCACCTCATCATCAGCATCAAATTGTGCGATAGCATTGTTGAAGTGTCCATACAAATCATCTGGTCCTTCATTTGGCATGAAAGTTACAACTTGAACTTTTTCTTGTTCACCAAAGATCATTGAACCTGATTGATGAATACCTTCAGCAAATTTACCATGGCTGGCAATAATAATACCGATACCCATTCTTGTTCTTCCTCCTTAAAAAATCTTTTCGTTGACATAAAGAAGAATAATCTCCTTCCAATCGTAAAATTGGCCATTCTTTTTCATTTCAACGAAATTATAGAACAGATATATTTTAAAACGTTTTCAGAAAAAAATCAATACTATTTCTAATAAAAATTAAAAAAAAGGATATTTTTTTCACAAATACCTTTTATAATGGGGGAAGAGAGTGGTAACTTTTTTTGTTAATAATATAGTAGAAAACCTAAAAAACGATTTCTATTAGAATTCTGTTTCAATAGAGATCGTTTTTGAAAATACTACAATAATAATTTTTCTAGAGTTTTAGCAACACCATCTTCTTCGTTTGTCCATTGGATTTGTTGGTCGGCATATGGAAGTAGAGTTGGACTAGCATTTTTCATAGCATATCCTGTATGTGCAAAGGCCAGCATCTCGGTGTCATTGTGTTCATCTCCAAAGGCAATCAAATTTTCTTGTGAAAGATTGAGTGATTTTAATAAATGTTTGAGAGCATAAGCTTTGTTAACATCTTTAGGTGAAAATTCGAGTATATTCAATGGACCACCCCAAGAATCTACTTCTAGTTCGTGATTAAAATGTTGTCGTAACTCTTTAGCTAACTCATACTTATCTTTATGACGTGTTTGCATCAATAGAGCATTTGGATTGCGTGTGATTTTAGTAACATCTAATGCCATTTTATCAGTAATTTCATTGACACCGAATAATTGTGGGTTAATTTTATCACGATTATCCATAGTAATGTAAAAATTTTTACGGTACTCGCTAGCAATAAAATCGGCTTGGATAGCATCTGATAAATTTAAGGTTTCAAGGAGTAATTTTTTATCAATCGTTGCACTATGTTCAAACGCCCACTTTTTTTCGGGGATATGAGTTAAAGCACCATTAAAATTTATCATTGGTGTTTTTAAATCTAGGCGTAAATAATGAGCGAGTGCCATACGGTATGGGCGTCCGGTTGTAATAATTACTTTGTGTCCTTGAGCTTGAACTTTTCGAAGTGTGTCAGCGGTGTAGTCAGAAATAGTGTTATTATTATGTAATAGAGTACCGTCTAAATCTACGGCGATAATTTTCTTTGTCATGCTGACATTATATCAAAAATAGATTTCAATAAAAAGAGACAGTAGAAATATGATATAATAACTGTGGAAATATGGAAGTTGGTGGATTATGAAAAAGTTAATTTGGAGTCATCTTTTTGCCATAGTCAGTATTTTAGGGATATGGTATTATCATGTAAAAATTGAACATTTGATGGTAATTCTATTGGCATCAGTCTTGTCGTTAGAGATGGGATTCATTGCTTATTATAGTCGTAATATTTTTATTCGTCTTTTAGCAAGTTTAGGCCTTTTATTTTTTTACCCACAGAGTTTAGGGATTTTTCTTAGTTTAGTGAGCTTAGAGTGGTCAACAAAAGACATTTGGCAGTCTAATCACTTTATGCAATATATGGCATACCTTCTTGCAATTCTTTTTATTATCTCTTCAGCTTTACTAAGTTTGAAGCTATTGGTAAATGCATATGATATTAGTAAAAGATATCAATTAGCAACTGTTATACCTGTAATGCTTTTTAGTAGTTTTGCCTTTTGCTTAGAAAAATCAGGATCATTAGGTTTAGAAGGAATCATTTTAAATCCGTCAGCATTTTTTAATGGAATACAGACTAATATGGCTAACCTTGATTTTAAAGCCTTGTCTTGCCTTTTTTTAGTACAATTATTACTTTGGGGAACATTAATGGAAGACTAACCACAACAGGGTTAGTCTTTTAGGTTTGAAGTTTATTTAACCTTAATTTAATAATATGTTGTATAATGAGATATTAATTGGAGGTTAGAATGAAAGTAAAACTATTTGCGATACATTTATTTTTTATTGTTATTTCTTTTGGGATTAAATATTATCATTTGCAGGGACCAAATTTGATTTGGAATATGACTCTAGCCCTAATAGCGTTAGATTTTGCATACCTTACTAGTTTATTTAAGAAAAAAATTCTTATTGGTCTTTTTGCACTTGCTTGGTTTTTTTTCTATCCTAATACCTTTTATATGTTGACGGATATCATTCATATGCATTTTGTCGGAGACGTTCTTTATAATAAGACAAATTTAATACTTTATATCTTGTATGTATCTAGTATCTTGTTTGGTTTTTTATCAGGTATCGAAAGTTTTTCTGTGATTATACGTAAATTTAGAATTAGCAATATATTTTTAAGATGGGGAATTATTGGAATTGTATCATTTGTTTCAAGTTTTGGTATTCATATTGGTCGTTATGCTCGTCTAAATTCATGGGATATCTTAACGAAGCCACAAGTGGTAATTAACGAACTTTTAGCGGTTCCGAGTAGGGATTCATTCCACTTTATTTTAGGATTTACATTTTTACAGGTATTGTGTCTTATTTTTATGGATTATTCTGCAGGAAAAAAACTTGAAAAGTGAATTATTTTTTGTTAATATATATTAATCGTTCGTAAATATAAGAACGATTGATTTTTTTAAAAGTGAAAAATAGCAAAAAATAAAGGAGAATCCGATTTTAAAATGGAAAAGTTTTTTAAGCTAAAGGAACACGGGACGACAATTCGGACTGAAATCACTGCTGGTCTAACGACTTTCTTTGCAATGTCGTACATTTTGTTTGTAAATCCAGCTATTTTATCTCAGACTGGGATGCCAGCACAAGGAGTTTTCTTAGCGACGATTATTGGTGCCGTTGTAGCTACATCTGTTATGGCTTTCTATGCTAACCTTCCCTATGCACAAGCTCCTGGGATGGGATTAAATGCTTTCTTTACATATACAGTTGTCTTTGCATTGGGATATACATGGCAAGAAGCCTTAGCTATGGTATTTATTTGTGGTTTGATTTCTCTGCTTATTACTTTAACGAAAGTTAGAAAGATGATTATTGAGTCTATCCCAACAACTTTAAAATCAGCCATTACAGCAGGAATCGGAACTTTTTTAGCATACGTTGGGATTAAAAATGCTGGTTTTTTGAAATTTTCAATTGATCCTGGGACGTATGATGTTGTTGGAAAGGGTGCGGCGAAAGGATTGGCTACTATTACAGCAAATTCTTCAGCAACGCCAGGGCTAGTGTCGTTTGATAATCCAGCAATTTTATTATCTTTGATTGGTTTAAGCATTACCATCTTCTTTATTGTAAAGGGGATCCGTGGAGGGATTATTCTATCGATATTAACAACGACCCTCTTAGGTATTTTAATGGGAGTGGTTAAGTTAGATGCTATTAATTGGGAAGCAACTAACCTCTCGGCCTCTTTTAGAGATTTGAAGCAAGTATTTGGAGTTGCATTAGGAGAGAAAGGATTAATTTCTTTATTCTCTAATCCTTCACGTCTACCAAGTGTATTAATGGCTATTCTTGCTTTTTCACTGACTGATATTTTTGATACCATTGGAACGCTCATTGGTACTGGAGAAAAAGTTGGTATCTTAGCAACGACTGGTGATAATCATGAATCTAAGAGTTTAGACAAAGCACTCTATTCAGACTTAATTGGGACAACTTTTGGCGCTATTTGTGGAACATCTAACGTTACAACCTATGTTGAGTCAGCAGCAGGAATCGGAGCTGGTGGTCGTACAGGATTGACAGCCTTAGTAGTTGCTGGTTTGTTTGCTATATCTAGTTTCTTTAGTCCACTAGTATCTATTGTTCCGAGTCAAGCTACTGCACCAATATTGGTTATTGTTGGTATTATGATGCTTTCAAATTTAAAAGATATCAAATGGGATGATATGTCAGAAGCTATCCCAGCTTTCTTTACTTCTCTTTTTATGGGGTTTACTTATAGCATTACTTATGGTATTGCAGCTGGTTTCTTGACCTATACATTAGCTAAAGTCATCAAAGGACAAGCAAAAGATATTCATGTGGTACTGTGGATTTTAGATATATTATTTATTCTAAACTTTATCAGCTTGGCTATTTTGTAATATTATAGTTTGATAAATAAGATAAAAGGAAATCAGATTTGTAGCCTGGTTTCCTTTTTTCTTAAGAAAAGTGAAGAAATATATGCTATGGGGCTGTCAGAATCAGCAAACTGTTGGAAGACAGAGATATTTCTGGTATAATATCTCTATGTTTTATACTCAAAATGAAGAAGAGCTTATTGCCCTAGGGCAAAAACTGGGTACTGTTTTAAAGTCAGGAGATATCGTATTATTGACTGGTAATTTAGGTGCAGGCAAAACAACTCTTACAAAAGGTATTGCAAAGGGATTAGACATAAAACAAATGATTAAGAGCCCAACTTACACTATTGTTAGAGAATATGAAGGGCGTGTACCACTTTACCATTTGGATGTTTATCGTATTGGAGATGATCTTGATTCTATTGACTTAGATGACTTCTTGTTTGGTCAAGGAGTAACAGTTATTGAATGGGGAGAGTTGCTTAGTGATAACCTTATCAATAACTACTTAGAAATTGTTATTACGAGGAGCAATCAAGGACGTCAGGTTCAGTTAGAAGCTTATGGGCATCGCGCAAGAGAAATTATTGAGGCGATTCAAGATGTCTAAACAATTTGCTGTTGATTTTATAGAAGCTTCGAGAGAGGAAGCTTCTGCGCTCCTTGAATTTTTAAATACTATTACTGAGGAAACAGATTTTATTTTGCATACGGTGAGCAATCAACTATCTTTGCCAGAAATGGAAACGTTTATTGAAAATACCTTAATGACGAAAAATTGCATTTGTTTGATTGCTAAATTAAAAAATAAAGTGATCGGCTTGATAACAATCATTAGTCAGTCTGATATTGAAATTGAACACGTTGGGGATCTTTTTATTGCTGTTCAGAAGGATTATTGGGGTTATGGTATTGGTCATATTCTCATGGAAGAAGCAATAGAATGGGCGTCAGATAACGATATTACACGCCGCTTAGAACTATCAGTCCAAGGACGTAATGAACGTGCTATTCACCTCTACCAAAAATTCGGTTTTGAAATAGATGGGCTTCAAACAAGAGGTATTAAAAGAGAAAATGGAGAATTTCTAGACATTTACAGAATGAGTAAGTTGATAGATTAGGAATATACATGAAAATTTGGAAAAAAATAACCTTAATGTTTTCTGCAATTATTTTAACAACAGTAATTGCATTGGGAGTCTATGTTACCTCAGCTTATAATTTTTCGACTAATGAATTGTCTAAGACTTTTAAAGATTTTGAGCTAGCTAAATCAAAAAGTCATGCTATTGAAGAAACAAAGCCGTTTTCAATACTATTAATGGGTGTGGACACAGGTTCAGAGCATCGAAAATCTAAGTGGTCAGGAAATAGCGATTCTATGATCTTAGTCACTATAAATCCTAAAACTAATAAAACAACGATGACAAGCTTAGAACGCGACGTATTGATTAAATTGAGTGGTCCCAAAAATAATGGACAGACTGGCGTAGAAGCAAAGCTAAATGCAGCCTATGCTTCTGGTGGTGCGGAAATGGCATTGATGACTGTTCAAGACTTATTAGATATTAATGTTGATTACTTTATGCAAATAAATATGCAAGGATTAGTTGATTTAGTCAATGCTGTTAGTGGTATAACAGTAACTAATAAATTTGACTTTCCAATATCAATTGCTGCCAATGAACCAGAGTACAAGGCTGTTGTTGAACCAGGGACACATAAAATAAATGGAGAACAAGCACTTGTTTATTCTCGTATGCGCTATGATGATCCAGAGGGAGATTATGGGCGTCAAAAAAGACAACGTGAAGTAATTCAAAAAGTCCTTAAAAAAATATTGGCGTTAAATAGTATTAGTTCATACAAAAAAATTCTTTCCGCAGTAAGTAATAACATGCAAACTAATATTGAGATATCATCAAAAACGATTCCTAATTTGTTAGCTTATAAAGATTCATTGGAACATATTAAATCTTATCAGTTGAAGGGTGAAGACGCTACTTTATCAGATGGTGGCTCTTATCAAATTTTAACTAAGAAACATCTACTTGCAGTTCAAAATAGAATTAAGAAAGAACTGGATAAAAAGCGTAGTAAAACTCTGAAGACAAGCGCGATTCTATATGAAGATTACTATGGTACTACTGCTAGTAATGATTCTTCTACTTATTCATCAACACAAGAGAATAATTATAATACAACACCTTATTCAGAAGCACCACCAAGTTACAGTGGTAATACTACTTATAGTTCTGAAACTAATCAAACAACTCATCAAAGTTACTATAATAGTAGCACTCCTGCTAGTAACTATAGCAGTAACACTAACACAGGTCAGGCTGATTCAAGTGGAAGTGTCAATAATTATAACGGGGCTGCAACGCCTAATCCAAACACAGGAACGCAACCAGTACCGGGTCAAACTAATCCATAAAATATAAAAAAGAGCATTATTTGCTCTTTTTATATTTAGAGTAGATATTTTTATGCCGTTGGCTTATTCGTCTTTCTCTTGATATTTAGCCATGCGTTGATTAATTTCTTCTAAACGAGGTTGAATATCTTTATTAAACACTTGGAATTTATGATTGAGTTCTTGAGAAATTAATCTGATTTTTTCTTTTTCCTGACTAATAATAGCAAGATCATTTTTGATACGTTCTAATTTTAATTTAGCTGAATCTGTCTCATTTTTTGTATTTTGATAGGAATCCTTGATAGTTTTTCTATTTTTGTAAAGTTCAAGCGCTCCTAAACTAACTAAACCTAGTGCAATTAAACGACCTATTTTCATAATTGAATCTCCTTTCTAATTTCTTTGGCTAATTTTGCAAGTGCCTCAAAGTCGGGTTCATGAGTAGTGTAGTGAATTTTGATACCGTCTGATTCATCAAAGCGGGGAACAAGGTGGACGTGTGCATGAAAAACAGTTTGTCCAGCAATTTCCTCATTGTTGTTAATAATATTCATTCCTTTGGCTTTTGTAGCAGCTTGGACAGCACGCGCCACTTTAGGCAAGCGTTCAAAGGTTATCTGTGCAGTTTTTTCATCCATCTCTAACACATTTCGAACATGTTTTTTAGGAATAAGAAGGGTGTGCCCAGTCGTAGTTTGTGTAATGTCGAGAAAAGCTAATACTTCATCATCTTCATAAACTTTTGATGAAGGGATTTCTCCACTGATGATTTTACAAAAAATACAATTATCCATAACTAATTCCTTTCATGTTGAAAAATTTATTGGGTAGCTATTAAGGAATGGTAAATTTTTATCGTTTGATAGGTCATAAGTCGTACAGGGAAATGAAAGTAGCCTGTATTGATTGTGATATCTATATTTACCATCATACTTATCTTAGCATGACCTAAAGGGTATTGCAATTTTTAATGATGTTTATTATTGAGTAAGTACATTTCTAGAATTTTGGAAGTATCTAAAATAAATTTAAATATAATGATTGACTTTTTTATCTAATTAAATGTATAATAAATAATATAAATAAAATAAAAATGATAATTGAGATTTATCATAGAAGGAAAACTATTTTGAAATTAAATAAAATAATATTATCTACTGCAGCTCTTACTGCTCTCTTTTTAGGATATAATAGCGTTACTGCGGATACATATAATAACTATCAGCCACATAGATCAAATAATATGGATTTAACTGAGGAATATAACTATAATAACCAGATAGAACTTCAGGAGCGTATAAAAAACCTAAATATACCTTTTAAAGAAAAACTTGCTTTACTCAGAAAGGTTAAATCAAGACAAGATTCTTATGTATTAGATACATTAAGAAAAGAAGTTGAAAATAAAAACAGTGAGTATTCAGAACTAGAGCAAGAATACCAAAGAATTTCAGCTCTTATTGATGCTAATTTTCCGCAAGGGAAATCTAGTTTAGCAGAAAAATTACATAAAGAACTAATTTGGGACTTGGATGGTGTCAAATATGATGAGGGGATTTCTAAGAGAACTGCTCTAAAAAAATTAGAAGGTAAAATCAACGAATATACTAAAAAATACAGTTATTTATTCTGATAATTGACTTTGGTAATTTTATAGCCTAATATTCTGATTACTTTGCATTTATTATATTGATACTAAAAAGACACCTTTTTGAGGTGTCTTTTTTTGTCCGATGAGTGATGGAGTTACTTTTTGTAAACATAATAGGAACATGGGTTAGCTTGGCATTTAAATTAGATGTAAAAGCGGACAAAATAGGTTTAAAGTTATTTTCAAAACTATAAGGGAATTCTAAGATACAATTATCCATAAGAATAGACCTTCCCTTTCTTATTTTGTTATAATAGTTAATAAAGTATATCAAAGATAGAGAGAATGACAATGTTAAAAATTGAAAATGTTACAGGGGGGTATGTTAATATCCCAGTTTTAAAAAATATTTCTTTTGAAGTAAATGATGGAGAGTTAGTTGGATTAATTGGGCTTAATGGTGCAGGAAAATCAACCACTATTAACGAGATTATTGGTATTTTGAGACCCTATCAAGGAGATATTACAATTGATGGTATTAGTCTTGAAGCCGACCAAGAACTTTATAGAAAGAAAATAGGCTTTATTCCTGAGACACCAAGTCTCTATGAGGAGCTAACTCTCAGGGAACATTTAGAAACGGTAGCTATGGCGTATGATATTACCACCGATGAAGTTATGGCACGTGCGCAAAAACTATTAGAGATGTTTCGTCTAACAGATAAATTAGACTGGTTTCCAATGCATTTTTCAAAGGGAATGAAACAAAAGGTTATGATTATTTGTGCTTTTGTTGTATCTCCAAGTTTATTTATTGTTGATGAACCATTTTTAGGTTTGGATCCACTAGCTATTTCAGATTTGATTAATCTTCTAGCAGAAGAAAAAGCTAAAGGGAAATCTATTTTGATGTCAACACACGTATTAGATTCTGCCGAAAAAATGTGTGATCGTTTCGTTATTTTACATAAAGGAGAGATACGGGCAGTTGGAACCCTAGAGGAATTACGGGCTATTTTTGGAGACAGTAATGCTAATTTAAATGACATCTACATAGCTCTGACAAAAGAGGTGTGATATGAAAAAGTTATTTAATAAACGTCGAAGTCTCTTTTTAACTCAAAATAGTAAATATTTGAGATACGTCTTTAATGATCATTTTGTATTAGTATTAATGTTTTTGTCAGGTTTTTTGTTATATCAGTATAGCCGATTACTAAAAGACTTTCCAAAAACACATTGGCCAATTATCGTGATTGTGTCAATCATTATCTTAATGTTACTAGCGATGGGGGAAATAGCCAGCTATTTAGAACCGGCTGATAAACAATTTTTACTTATAAAAGAAGAAGCAATAAAGGAAATTATAAATTCTGCTAAAAAACGGACTTATATCTTTTGGTTGGTTATTCAAACCTTATTTTTAGTATTAATATCACCAATTTTGATAAAGCTAGGCTTGTCAGTTTTTATGATTACATTGTTAATTTTTGGTCTAGGAATAATCAAATGGTTGGTGATAACTTACAAGGTAAAGGTCTTTTATAACAATCAAAATTTGAACTGGGATGCAGCTATAAATCATGAGCAGGAAAGAAAACAGAGTATATTAAAATTTTTCTCTTTGTTTACAAATGTTAAGGGAATTTCGACAAGTGTAAAACGTCGTTCATTTTTAGATGGTATTTTAAAGCTTATTTCTAAAACGCCATCGCGTTTATGGACTAACTTATTTGTGAGGGCATTTCTAAGAAGCTCAGATTATCTTGGTTTAACAATAAGGTTGGTAACTTTAAATATCTTATCAGTCATCTTTGTTAACGAAACCTACCTCGCCCTTGCTCTGGCATTTGTATTTAACTACTTATTATTGTTCCAACTATTAGCTTTAGGTCACCATTTTGATTATCAATACATGAATCAGCTCTATCCAGTTAGATTAAATGCTAAAGCAAGTCAGCTAAAAGGTTTTCTCAGAGTATTATCATATGCTGTGACAGTAATTGATAGCATACTTATAAGAGAATTGAAACCTGTTATATTATTGATAGTTTTGATGTTAATTGTGACGGAATATTACATCCCTTACAAAATAAAGAAGATGATTGACTAAAGCCTATAAAACAAGTAAAATAAGAGGAAACGACTAAATGAAAAGGAGGGACTGCTGGTGACAATATCAAATCAAGAATTGACGCTTACTCCCTTAAGAGGAAAAAGTGGCAAAGCCTATATTGGTACTTATCCAAATGGTGAACGTGTCTTTGTCAAATATAATACGACACCTATTTTGCCAGCCTTAGCTAAGGAACAGATTGCGCCACAACTACTGTGGGCACGCCGTACAAGTAATGGCGATATGATGAGTGCTCAAGAATGGTTAGATGGTCGAACATTGACTAAAGAAGATATGGGTAGTAAACAGATTATTCATATTTTATTGCGCCTGCACAAGTCTCGTCCTTTAGTAAATCAACTGTTACAATTAGGGTATAAAATTGAAAACCCTTATGATTTGTTGATGGATTGGGAAAAACAAACTCCTATTCAAATCCGAGAAAACACTTATTTGCAATCTATTGTGACTGAGTTAAAGCGTAGTTTACCTGAGTTTCGAACAGAGGTTGCAACAATCGTTCACGGAGATATCAAACATAGCAACTGGGTTATTACAACAAGTGGTTTAATTTATTTGGTTGATTGGGATTCTGTTCGTTTAACAGATCGCATGTATGACGTTGCATATATTTTAAGTCATTATATTCCACAAAAACACTGGAAAGATTGGCTGTCTTACTACGGTTATAAAGATAATGAGAAAGTTTGGAGCAAAATTATTTGGTATGGGCAATTTTCATATTTATCACAGATAATCAAATGTTTTGATAAACGAGATATGGAGCATGTCAATCAAGAAATTTATGAATTACGAAAGTTTAGAGAGTTAATTAAAAAGCATAATGCGAGTTAGAAAACGTAAGGGTGCAGAGGAACACTTAGAAAATAATCCTCACTATGTTATTTCAAATCCAGAAGAAGCCAAAGGGCGTTGGCATGAGATTTTTGGAAATAATAACCCCATTCACATAGAAGTTGGTTCCGGAAAAGGGGCTTTTATCACTGGTATGGCAGAGCAAAATCCAGATATCAATTATATTGGAATTGATATTCAATTGTCAGTGCTTTCCTATGCTCTGGATAAAGTTCTAGATAGCGGTGCTAAGAATATCAAATTACTATTAGTTGATGGTTCTAGTCTATCAAACTACTTTGCTACTGGCGAAGTTGATTTGATGTATCTTAACTTTAGTGATCCATGGCCTAAGAAAAAGCATGAGAAACGTCGATTGACCTATAAGACTTTCTTGGATACCTATAAAGACATACTTCCTGAGCAGGGGGAAATTCATTTTAAAACAGATAATAGAGGTTTATTTGAATATAGCCTTGCTAGCTTTTCTCAATACGGTATGACTTTAAAACAAGTTTGGTTAGATTTACATGCAAGTGATTACCAGCAAAATATCATGACTGAGTACGAACGCAAATTTTCAAATAAAGGACAGGTTATCTATCGTGTAGAAGCACGATTTTAGAATTAGTAAATAGTAAGTGGGTAGTTATTTGCTACTCCTTTATGGAGAGGTCGCATAGTGGCTGAGTGCGCACGCTTGGAAAGCGTGTAGTCCTTAATGGGGCTCGGGGGTTCGAATCCCCTCCTCTCCTTTAATCTTGTTAATGTATCAGTGTTTATTAAGTGTTCACCTTTTTCACTCGTCAAAAGTCCAAGTTTCGAAAAATTTCTTTTATTTTATCATCGTTTCTCTTTGAGCTTGAAGTATTAGCATAAAGTTTTCTAAGCTCTTACAGAGAACTGAGGACAAATTTTAATTTTTTGATATAAGATTAGTGTACGGTGATGCTAATTTAAAGTAAATGATTGCAATAATCGTATTTTGTGCTATAATAGTATTAAATAATACAGAAAGGGGCGGAGTTTTACTTCGCCTCTTATGTGTGTGATTCATAGAATTTATAGTCATTATAAGTTCTAAAGTAAGTTAGAAAGAAGAGGTAGCTGTTATCGCAAATCAAACCATTGTTGATATTGTTACTCAAGTCGTAACTCCTGCTATTCAAGCACCGTTTGAATTAGTAGATGTAGAATACGAAAAAATGGGTGGCGACTATGTGCTCAGTATTTTAATTGATAAACCCGGAGGCATTACGGTTGAAGATACAGTACAATTGACAGACGTTGTAAGTCCCTTACTTGACACAATTCAACCAGATCCATTTCCAGAACAGTATATGCTTGAAGTCTCAAGTCCTGGGTTGGAAAGGCCACTTAAAACAGCAGAAGCATTATCAAATGCTGTTGGGTCTTATATCAATGTAAGTCTGTATAAATCCATTGATAAAGTTAAAATATTTGAAGGTGACTTATTATCATTTGATGGTGAAACCTTGACAATTGATTATATGGACAAAACACGTCATAAAACTGTAGATATTCCCTATCAGACGGTTGCAAAAGCCCGTCTTGCGGTTAAACTTTAAGAAAGGATGATTCTTGCGAAGCAAGAATGGACACTATGAGCAAAGAAATGCTAGAAGCCTTCCGTATTTTGGAAGAAGAAAAACACATTAATAAAGAAGATATTATTGATGCAGTTACTGAGTCACTAAAATCTGCCTATAAGCGTCGTTATGGTCAATCAGAATCATGCGTTATTGAATTTAACGAGAAGAAAGCAGACTTTACCGTCTATACTGTTCGTGAAGTTGTTGATGAAGTTTTTGATAGCCGTTTGGAAATTAGCCTAAAAAACGCACTTGCTATTAGCTCAGCGTATGAACTTGGTGATAAGATTCGCTTTGAGGAATCTGTTACAGAATTTGGACGCGTGGCAGCTCAGTCAGCAAAACAAACTATTATGGAAAAAATGCGTCGTCAAATGCGTGAAGTAACCTTCAATGAATACAAACAACACGAAGGTGAAATTATGACTGGTACTGTTGAACGATTTGACCAACGTTTTATCTATGTCAATCTCGGTTCACTCGAGGCGCAATTATCGCATCAAGATCAGATTCCTGGGGAGAGCTTTAAATCTCACGATATGATTGACGTTTATGTCTATAAAGTGGAGAATAATCCTAAAGGTGTCAACGTTTTTGTTAGCCGTAGTCATCCAGAGTTTATCAAACGCATTATGGAGCGAGAAATTCCAGAAGTATTTGATGGAACTGTTGAGATTATGAGCGTCTCTCGTGAGGCTGGAGATCGTACTAAAGTTGCTGTACGCAGTCATAATTCAAACGTTGATGCGATTGGAACAATTGTTGGACGCGGTGGAAGTAACATTAAAAAAGTTATCAGTAATTTCCATCCTAAACGCGTTGATGCTAAAACAGGATTGGAGATCCCAGTTGAAGAAAACATTGATGTTATTCAATGGGTTGAAGATCCAGCGGAATTCATTTACAATGCTATTGCACCAGCCGAAGTTGATATGGTACTTTTTGATGATGAAGATACAAAACGTGCTACTGTAGTTGTTCCAGATAGCAAGTTATCGCTAGCTATTGGTCGCCGAGGACAAAATGTGCGTTTAGCAGCTCATTTGACTGGCTATCGTATTGATATTAAATCTGCAAGTGAATACGAAAAAATGGAAGCGCAAGAACTTCAAACTGAGGAAGTAGCTCAAGAATCTGAAGTTATTTCAGATAAGGCAGAATAATATAAATGAGAGAGGTGTTTTATGGCTAAAACAAAAAAAATACCTTTAAGAAAATCAGTTGTTTCTGGTGAAGTGATCGATAAGCGAGATCTTTTACGAATTGTTAAAAATAAAGAAGGACAGGTTTTTATAGATCCTACCGGAAAGCAAAATGGTCGAGGTGCCTACATAAAATTGGACAATGATGAAGCTATCCTAGCGAAAAAGAAACGAGTGTTTGATCGCAGTTTTTCAATGGAAGTTTCTGATGAATTCTATGATGAACTATTGGCATATGTCGACCATAAGGTCAAAAGAAGAGAGTTAGGCCTTGAATAATTCAGAAAAAGTATTAAATCTCATTGGGTTAGCACAGCGTGCGGGGCGCCTTATTACAGGTGAAGAATTGGTTATTAAAGCAATTCAAAATCAACAAGTATCGCTAATCTTTCTAGCAAATGATGCTGGCCCAAATTTGACGAAAAAAGTAACTGATAAAAGTAATTACTACAAAACAGAAGTCTCCACAGTGTTTTCAACACTGGAATTAAGTGATGCGTTAGGCAAACCAAGAAAAGTGGTTGCTGTCGCAGACGCTGGATTTTCAAAGAAAATGAGGACTCTTATGGCATAACAGAATAGGAGGACATCAATTGTCAAAGAAAAGATTACACGAAATCGCTAAGGAAATTGGAAAGACGAGTAAGGAAGTGGTTGAGCAAGCTCAATCGCTTGGCTTACCTGTAAAAAGTCATGCTTCTAGCGTTGAAGAAAATGATGCTACACGTATTGTTGAGAGTTTTAGCTCTTCTAAAACCAAAGCTCCAACAAATTCTGTTCAAACTAATCAAGGTGTGAAAACAGAATCTAAAACTGTTGAAACCAAACAAGGCTTGTCCGATGATAAACCTTCAACTCAACCTGTAGCTAAACCGAAACCACAAAGTCGTAACTTTAAGGCGGAGCGCGAGGCTCGTGCTAAAGCTGAAGCGGAGAAGCGTCAACATAATGGGGATCACCGTAAGAATAATCGCCATAATGATACACGCTCTGACGACAGACGCCATCAAGGTCAAAAGCGTTCAAATGGTAATCGTAATGATAACCGACAAGGTCAGCAAAATAACCGTAATAAAAATGATGGGCGTTATGCTGATCATAAACAGAAACCCCAAACGCGTCCTCAGCAACCTGCAGGCAATCGCATTGACTTTAAAGCTCGAGCAGCAGCTTTGAAAGCTGAGCAAAATGCTGAATACTCACGTCATAGTGAGCAGCGTTTCCGTGAAGAGCAAGAAGCCAAACGTCAAGCAGCTAAGGAGCAAGAACTAGCTAAAGCAGCAGCGTTAAAAGCGCAAGAAGAAGCTCAAAAAGCTAAGGAAAAACTTGCTTCTAAACCTGTTGCTAAGGTAAAAGAAATTGTCAATAAAGTAGCCGCTACGCCATCACAGACAGCAGATAGTCGTCGTAAAAAACAAACTCGTTCTGATAAGTCTCGTCAATTTTCAAATGAAAATGAAGATGGACAAAAGCAAACAAAAAATAAGAAAAACTGGAATAATCAAAACCAAGTGAGAAATCAAAGAAATAGTAACTGGAATCATAATAAGAAAAATAAAAAAGGTAAGACTAATGGAGCTCCAAAACCAGTAACAGAGCGTAAATTCCATGAATTACCAAAAGAATTTGAATATACTGAGGGCATGACCGTTGCGGAAATTGCAAAACGTATTAAACGCGAACCAGCGGAAATTGTTAAAAAACTCTTTATGATGGGAGTTATGGCAACGCAGAATCAATCATTAGATGGAGACACTATTGAGCTATTGATGGTTGACTACGGGATTGAAGCACATGCTAAGGTTGAAGTTGATGAAGCTGATATTGAACGCTTCTTTGCAGATGAGGATTACCTTAATCCTGATAACTTAACGGAACGTCCGCCTGTTGTTACTATCATGGGACACGTTGACCATGGTAAAACAACTCTCCTTGATACTCTACGTAATTCACGTGTCGCTACTGGCGAAGCTGGTGGAATTACTCAACATATTGGTGCTTATCAGATTGAAGAAGCTGGCAAGAAAATTACTTTCTTGGATACACCAGGGCATGCGGCCTTTACTTCTATGCGTGCGCGTGGTGCATCAGTAACTGATATTACTATCCTTATCGTTGCCGCTGATGATGGTGTTATGCCGCAGACAGTTGAGGCAATTAATCACTCTAAAGCTGCGGGTGTCCCAATTATTGTTGCTATCAACAAAATTGATAAACCTGGTGCAAATCCAGAACGCGTTATCAGTGAATTAGCTGAGCATGGTGTCATCTCTACTGCATGGGGTGGTGAGTCTGAATTTGTTGAAATTTCAGCTAAGTTTGGTAAAAATATTCAAGAATTACTTGAGACAGTTCTTTTAGTTGCTGAAATGGAAGAATTAAAAGCAGATGCAGATGTTCGTGCTATTGGTACTGTTATTGAAGCCCGTCTTGATAAAGGTAAGGGAGCCGTTGCAACGCTTCTTGTCCAACAAGGTACTTTAAATGTACAAGATCCAATCGTTGTTGGTAATACATTTGGACGTGTTCGTGCGATGACTAATGATCTTGGACGTCGTGTCAAAGTTGCGGGTCCATCTACACCAGTTTCTATTACTGGTTTGAACGAAGCTCCAATGGCTGGTGATCATTTTGCTGTTTATGCAGATGAGAAAGCTGCGCGTGCTGCAGGTGAAGAACGTGCAAAACGTGCTCTCTTAAAACAACGCCAAAACACGCAACGTGTTAGCCTCGAGAACTTATTTGATACCCTTAAAGCTGGTGAAGTTAAGTCAGTTAATGTTATTATCAAAGCTGATGTGCAAGGTTCTGTAGAAGCACTTGCAGCTTCTCTCCTTAAGATTGATGTTGAAGGAGTAAAAGTTAATGTTGTTCACTCAGCAGTTGGTGCTATTAATGAGTCTGATGTAACTCTTGCTGAAGCATCAAATGCTGTTATTATAGGATTTAACGTACGCCCTACTCCACAAGCTCGTCAACAAGCCGATGCTGATGATGTCGAAATTCGTCAACATAGCATTATCTATAAAGTTATCGAAGAAGTTGAAGAAGCGATGAAAGGTAAACTTGATCCTGAATACCAAGAAAAAATCCTTGGTGAAGCCATTATTCGTGAGACCTTTAAAGTTTCAAAAGTGGGAACTATTGGTGGATTTATGGTTATCAATGGTAAAGTTACTCGTGATTCAAGTGTTCGTGTTATCCGTGATGGTGTTGTCATTTTTGATGGTAAATTAGCAAGTCTTAAACACTATAAAGATGATGTTAAAGAAGTCGGCAATGCTCAAGAAGGTGGTCTAATGATTGAGAATTATAACGATCTCAAAGAAGATGACACTATTGAAGCATACATTATGGAAGAAATTAAACGTAAATAACCCCTATGAGAAACCCAACTTGTATCTTTAGTTGGTAGGGAAATACAAAATTATGGCTAGGCTCGTCCTAGCTTTCAAGTTATGAGCACAATGAAGAAAGGATTAATTATGGCTAATCATCGTATTGATCGCGTTGGAATGGAAATTAAACGTGAAGTCAATGAGATTTTGCGTCTCCGAGTTAATGATCCACGTGTACAAGATGTCACAATTACTGATGTTCAGATGTTGGGTGACCTTTCAATGGCTAAAGTATTTTATACTATTCATTCGACACTTGCTTCTGATAATCAAAAAGCACAAATTGGTTTAGAAAAAGCAACTGGTACTATTAAGCGTGAACTTGGTAAAAACCTTACTATGTATAAAATACCAGATTTACAATTTGTTAAAGATGAATCTATTGAATACGGAAATAAGATTGATGAAATGTTGCGCAATCTAGATAAAAAAGATTAGAATCAAAGATTAAGAATAATAAAAAATAAACCATGTCAAAATCATGGTTTATTTTTTATAGCTTTAGAGTTGAGATAGCTAGTATCAAGGAGTTTTATTGATGATATCAATCATTTGATACTGTGCTGTTTTAGCTTCTTCAATAGGGTAAATTGGATAAACATGATTCATTCCCTCTTGTGCAATATAGTTAACGGGGTGATTAGCTGCTTGTAGTTGTGCAGCATAATCGCGAATATCTGGGAAGAATATTTCTCGTGTTCCAGTAAATAACGTAATAGGAGCGAGTTTAGTAGCAGGGGCATTTTTAGGACTAACATATGTATGGTTAGTATTATTAGAACCATTTGCCCAAATTTCACCTACACGTGCGAGACCCCAAGCAGATAGGATAGGATCAGTATCTTCGTATTTGGGAATTTCTGGATGTTTCATTGTCACATCTAGCCATGGAGATAAGAGGATAATATTTTTAGGTTGAGGAATAGCCTCTTGCCCTGATTGGTGAGACAACGCATGCGCTAATCCTAGAGCTAATCCTCCGCCAGCTGGATCACCCATCAAAGTGAGATTAGCGTTTTTTTCATGAAAGTGTCTATAAAGGTTAACCAATCTAGGGATAGCATAATCATAGGTATAACGAGGAGCTTTTGGATAAATTGGTAAAATAATTTTTGCATCAAGACTAGTTGAGAGCGTCTTAAGCATGCTGATATGGTAAGGCGTTGGATTATTTAAGTAAGAGCCACCAGCTAAATAGAAAAGGGTCTTTTGATTAGCTTTACCGTTGTCATTCCAAGAATAGACTTGCATATCAAAAAGTCTCTCTTGAACAAGCCCTCCATTAACAGAGTTTGGGTCTAAGTAATAACCCTTATCAGATTGTTCACGGCTAGCATTTAAGTACTTTTGAAATGAACTTTCATCTTGAACTTTATAATAACTTTTATCGCGCTTTAGCCAAAAGTATTGTTCGATAAACCAACTTTTCCATGAACGCCCACTTGCTTTTGCATGTGGTGTACAGGCGATGGATAAAATGGTGATAATACTAAATAGTAGCAATAGTTTTTTGAAGGACGGTTTCAAGGTATTCTCCTTAATATAATGTTATTTTTGTGTAATATTATTATAATAAAACCAACATCTTTGTCAATAGAGTAAAGAAAGATGAGAAATGTTTTTCAGTTTACAAATGTAGATTTATTTGCTAAAATTGGTTTACAAACGTAAATCGAAAGAGGTGAGAAAATGACTATTTCAAACGCAGAATGGGAAATTATGAGAGTGGTTTGGGCACAGCAGAAAACAACCAGTAATGAGATACTAGCAGTTTTACTAGAGAAGTATGATTGGACTCCTTCAACTGTCAAAACCTTATTAAGAAGGCTCTTAGATAAAGGCTATGTGAGCAGAGAAAAAATGGGAAAAGGATTTAGCTATTCTCCTTTAATTGATGAAGATTTAGCTATGATGTCAGAGGTAGATAGTGTATTTCAAAAAGTTTGTCAGACCAAACATGTTGCTATTGTTAGACACTTATTGGAAAGTATACCAATGACAGAGAAGGATCGATTAAATTTGCAATCATCACTAGAAGCTAAGAAAGGCAAAACACTTGAACGTGTAGCTTGTAATTGCATTCCTGGTCAGTGTCAATGCCATTAGAAAGGAGAAAATATGGCTAATAGAAAAGAAACATTTTTGATTGATGGGATGACTTGTGCATCTTGTGCTTTAACGATAGAAAAAGCTGTCAACAAGTTAGACCATGTGGATAGTGCAGTAGTAAATTTAGCAACAGAGAAAATGACAGTTACGTTTGATGATACAACCTTATCGCCAAACGTGATTGAAGAGTGTGTTTCTGAGAGTGGATACGAAGCATCGCTTTTCAAAGAGGAAACTTCTAAAAGCCAATCTGAACGGCACCAATTAGCAATTGAAAAGATGTGGCATCGCTTTTGGATGTCAGCAGTTGCAACTATACCTCTTCTCTATATTTCCATGGGGCCAATGATTAACTTATGGTTACCATCATTTTTGATGCCAGATAAGGGACCTCTAAACTATGGTATGATACAATTATTGTTAACACTACCGGTGATGTATTTTGGGCGTATCTTTTACCAAAATGGTTTTAAAGCACTTTTTAAAAGGCATCCCAATATGGATTCATTAGTTACTATAGCCACAACAGCGGCTTTCATTTATAGCTTATATGGATTGTACGAAATATTACAGGGTGACATACACTACGCTCACCAGCTTTATTTCGAATCTGTTGCGGTTATTTTAACACTTATTACTCTAGGAAAATATTTTGAAATATTATCCAAAGGGCGTACTTCAGCCTCGATTGAAAAATTATTAACTTTATCAGCAAAAGAAGCAAGAGTTATCAAAGATGGTGAAGACTATATGGTTCCTTTGGATAAAGTTAAAATAGGTGAAACAATTCTTGTCAAACCTGGAGAAAAAATTCCTCTTGATGGCCATGTTGTAGCAGGAGAATCAAGTATTGATGAATCCATGTTAACAGGTGAAAGTATTCCAGTTGAAAAAAAGGTTGGTAGTAAGGTTTACGGTGCCAGCATTAATGGGCAAGGTAGCTTAATGATTTTCGTTGAAAAAGAAGCTGGCGGTTCCCTTCTATCACAAATTATTAACTTAGTAGAAGCTGCACAGACAAGTAAGGCTCCAATTGCTAACTTAGCAGACAAAGTATCAGGAGTCTTTGTCCCTTTTGTTATTGTCATTGCAATTTTATCAGGCTTGAGTTGGTACTTAATTCTGGGGCAAAGTTTTGCCTTCTCTCTGAAGATTATGATTGCAGTCTTAGTGATTGCTTGTCCATGTGCTTTAGGGTTGGCAACTCCTACAGCTATTATGGTGGCTAGTGGTAAAGCAGCTGAGAATGGTATTTTATTTAAAGGTGGTGAAGTGTTGGAAAAGGCTCACCACATTGATACAATAGTTTTTGATAAAACAGGAACCTTGACCAAAGGGAAACCAGAAGTAGTTGCTATCAAAACATATGGGGGAGATAAAGAGGAGTTTTTAGGTCAAGTAGCATCAGTAGAAAAACTTTCAAATCATCCACTTAGCCAAACAATTGTTAACAAAGCAGAAGAGAAAGAACTTCCCTTAAGGGAAGTCATGGCTTTTAAAAATATTTTGGGTTACGGTTTGAGTGCAATTATTAATGGTAAAACTATGCTTGTAGGTAATGCTAACTTAATGACTAAGAACGATGTTAATTTAGATTTAGCAAAGGCTGATATAGAAATAGCTCAAGAAGAAGCACAAACTGTGGTTTACGTTTCCGAAAATGGAGTGTTGAGCGGTTTAATAACTTTAACGGACCAGCTAAAGACAGATAGCCAAGAAACAGTTAAGCAGTTACAAAGATTAGGATTTAACTTAGTTTTACTTACTGGTGATAATAAGGCTAGTGCAGATGCCATAGCACAAAAATTGGGTATCACGACAGTTGTTTCAGAAGTTTTACCTGATCAGAAAGCAAACGTTATTTTAGAACTTAAAGAAAAAGGCGGACAGATTGCGATGGTTGGTGATGGCATCAATGATGCTCCTGCGCTAGCTAGCAGTGATGTAGGTATCTCTATGAGTTCTGGAACAGATATTGCTATTGAATCAGCAGATATCGTGTTGATGAAACCTGAGCTAACAGATCTCTTAAAAGCAATGACTATCAGTAAACAAACGATTCAAATTATTAAGGAAAATTTATTTTGGGCTTTCTTTTATAACGTTTTAGCGATTCCAGTGGCAATGGGTGTTTTACATCTTTTTGGTGGTCCCTTACTCAATCCTATGTTGGCAGGCTTAGCTATGGCGTTTAGTTCAGTTTCAGTAGTTTTAAACGCACTTCGCTTAAAAGTCTTAAAATAATAAAGATAATAAGACTGAATTTTTATGAAGGGAGAAGAATATGAAACATACCTATCGAGTTAGTGGCATGAAATGTGATGGTTGTGCTAAAATAGTTTCTGATAAGTTATCAAGTGTGATTGGTGTTGACGAGGTTAATGTTGATTTGACTAAAAATCAAGTTGTCGTAAGTGGAAAAACATTCAAATGGCTTTTAAAACGTTCTTTAAAAGACACAAAGTATTCACTAGAAGAGGAAATAAATTAATAACTAAAGAAGTGGTTACAGCTTTTAATTTCTTAATTTGAGCAGTTTCTCACTTCTTTTTTATTCTAAAAATGATAAACTAGAATAGAATTAGTTGTGAGGAGTGCAGATGTCAATCGATATTTGGAACATTTTAAGTTTGGTTGGAACAGTAGCTTTTGCAAGTTCGGGAGCTATTGTGGCGATTGAGGAAGAATTTGATATTCTAGGACTTTTTATCTTAGGTTTTGTAACGGCATTTGGTGGTGGAGCTATTAGAAATGTACTAATTGGTTTGCCTATTGAAACACTTTGGAGTCAAGGAATTGCTTTTTATGCAGCAGCAGCAGCTATTTTGTTTATTATGATTTTCCCTAACTTGTTGAGTGGTAAGGGACGGGATGCCGAAGTTGTATCAGATGCTATTGGGTTGGCAGCGTTTAGTGTTCAAGGAGCACTATATGCGACTCAATCTCATCAACCTCTTAGTGCTGTCATTGTCGCAGCAGTACTAACTGGTGCAGGTGGAGGTATTGTCAGAGATGTTCTGGCTGGCCGAAAACCTGGAGTACTAAGAAGTGAAATATATGCAGGTTGGTCAATATTAGTGGGGATCATTTTATATTTTAAAATTGCTAAAACAACAACTGATTATTATTTGTTAGTGTTAGTTGTAACTAGCCTAAGGATGTTGGGGTATAAGAAACAATGGCACTTGCCAGTTGTCAGACCACGTAAGAAATGATAGAGGAGAAAAAGATGATAAAATTAATTGCTATTGATATGGATGGAACGCTTTTAAATGATGAAAAGAAAATTCCAAAGGAAAATATCCAAGCTATTAAAGAAGCAACTCAAGCAGGTATTAAAATTGTACTGTGTACTGGGCGACCGATGTCAGGTATACTTCCTTATTTTAATGAACTAGGTTTAACAAAAGAGGAGTATATTATCATGAATAATGGTTGTAGCACTTATAGCACGAAAGATTGGCAATTGATTGATTCTGCAACTTTAACACATGATGAACTCATCTTTCTTGAGGAGGTTGTTAAAGAATTTCCCAACGTTTGTTTAACATTAACAGCTGAAAATACATTTTACGCTGTTGGTGAGGAAGTTCCTGAAATTGTTGCTTATGATGCTGATTTAGTTTTTACAAAAGCAAAGTCAACAAGTTTAGATGCTCTTCGCAATCAAGAAGAAATTGTCTTTCAAGCAATGTACATGGGATTAGATGCAGATGTAACTGCTTTTCAAGAAGCTGTTGAAGAAACCTTAATCTCGAAATTTAGTGGAGTTCGAAGCCAAGACTATATTTATGAGATTATGCCTCAAGGAGTAACAAAAGCAAGAGGCTTAAAATCCTTGATAGCAAAATTAGGACTGGATATTAATCAAGTTATGGCTATCGGTGATGCTCCTAACGATATTGAATTATTAGATTTAGTTCCCAATAGCGTTGCTATGGGGAATGCATCAGATGAGATTAAATCTAGATGTAAATATATAACGGTGGATAATAACCAAGCCGGGGTTGCTAAAGCTATTTATGACTATGCTTTACGTTAAAATAGATATAGAATAATAAAAGGAACTTTAAACACTGTTTGTTTAGGGTTCTTTTGTTTAATAAACTAACAAAATTCAGAAGTTTACAGATAGCTTATGCTATAATAGACCTATGACAAACAAGAATAAATTACTTTTAATTGATGGCTCATCTGTAGCCTTTCGTGCTTTTTTTGCTCTTTATAATCAAATTGACCGCTTTAAAAACAATTCTGGACTTCATACTAATGCCATATATGGTTTCCATTTGATGTTGAATCATATTTTAGGTCGTGTCCAGCCTAGTCATATTTTAGTGGCTTTTGATGCTGGAAAAACTACTTTCCGTACGGAAATGTATGCAGATTATAAAGGTGGGCGTGCTAAAACTCCGGATGAATTTCGTGAACAATTTCCTTATATTCGTCAACAATTAGATGTCTTAGGCATCAAACATTATGAATTGGAACATTATGAAGCCGATGATATCATTGGTACTCTTGCAAAACAAGCCGAAGCTAGTAAAGAGCATTTTGATATAACGGTGGTTTCTGGGGATAAAGATTTAATTCAATTAACAGACACTAACACGGTAGTAGAAATCTCTAAAAAGGGAGTTGCTGAGTTTGAAGAATTCACGCCAGCTTACCTTATGGAAAAAATGGGAATTACGCCGAGTCAATTTATTGATTTAAAAGCTTTGATGGGAGATAAATCAGATAATATTCCTGGGGTTACTAAAATCGGTGAAAAAACTGGCTTGAAGTTGTTATCAGAATATGGTTCCTTAGAAGGGATCTATGAAAATATTGAGGCTATGAAACAGTCTAAGATGAAAGAAAACCTTATCAATGATAAGGAGCAAGCTTTCTTATCAAAGACCCTAGCTACAATCAACATAGCATCACCTATAACAATCGGCTTAGAAGATATCCTTTATAGTGGACCGCAAGATATAAAAGCCTTGTCTCAATTTTATGATGAGATGGATTTTAAACAGTTTAAAGCAGCTCTGGGTGAGGAGACAAGTCAGGAAGATTTTGAGGTTGACTTTACTGAAGTGGAGCAATTAAAACCAGAAATGTTCTCTGATAATGATTTTTATTACTTTGAGATGTTAGGTGATAACTACCACGTAGAAGATTTAATTGGGATAGCTTGGGGAAATAGCGATACAATCTACGCTACTAGTGATGTATCGTTATTGCAAGAAGCTTTATTTAAAAAAGCTTTATCAAAACCTATCAAAACTTATGATTTTAAAAGAAGTAAGGTCCTTTTAAATCGTTTTAATATTGATTTACCAGAGCCAGCCTTTGATACTAGATTGGCCAAGTACCTTTTGTCTACTACTGAGGATAATCTAGTATCAACAATTGCTAGGTTATATACAAATCTGCCACTGGATACTGATGATGCTGTTTATGGGAAAGGTGCTAAACGCGCTATACCAGAAAAAACACGATTTCTTGATCATCTAGCTAAAAAAGTAAAAGTTTTAGTGGATTCTGAGGCTAATATTATGCAACAGCTTAAAGTTAATGAACAAGAAGAATTGCTGTTTGAAATGGAGCAACCTTTAGCGAATGTTTTAGCTAAAATGGAAATTCGAGGTATTAAGGTTAAGAAAAATACCTTGAATGAAATGGCCATTGAAAATCAAAAAGTCATCGAAACATTAACACAAGAAATCTATGAATTGGCTGGGCAAGAGTTTAATATTAATTCTCCAAAACAGTTAGGAAAGTTGTTGTTTGAAACGTTAGGTCTTCCTGTAGAAATGACTAAAAAAACAAAAACAGGTTATTCAACTGCAGTAGATGTATTAGAGCGCTTAGCTCCGATTTCTCCTCTTGTAACTAAAATTTTAGAGTACCGTCAAATCACTAAATTGCAATCAACCTATATTATTGGTTTACAAGATTATATTTTAGAAGATGGTAAAATTCATACACGTTATGTTCAAGATTTGACTCAGACAGGTCGTCTTTCAAGTTCTGACCCAAACCTTCAAAATATACCAGTTAGACTAGAGCAAGGACGGCTTATCCGAAAGGCTTTTGTTCCATCAGAAGACAATGCTGTTTTATTGAGTTCAGATTATTCTCAAATAGAATTGCGCGTGTTAGCACATATTTCAAAAGACGAACATTTGATCGCTGCCTTTAAAGAGGGAGCTGATATTCATACTTCAACAGCTATGCGTGTTTTTGGTATCGAAAAACCTGAGAATGTCACTCCCAATGATCGTCGAAATGCTAAGGCTGTTAATTTTGGAATTGTTTATGGTATTTCAGATTTTGGTCTATCGCATAATTTAGGAATACCTCGTAAACTAGCGAAGCAATATATTGACACCTATTTTGAGCGTTATCCTGGAATAAAAAACTATATGGAAACAGTTGTTCGTGAAGCAAAAGATAAGGGTTACGTTGAAACACTTTTCCATCGTCGTCGTTCATTACCAGATATTAATTCTCGTAATTTTAACATTCGCCAATTTGCAGAGCGCACAGCAATCAATTCACCAATCCAAGGAAGTGCAGCTGATATTCTTAAAATTGCAATGATAAATTTAGATAGGGTACTTGATAAAGGTGGTTATAAATCAAAAATGCTGTTGCAAGTTCATGATGAAATTGTACTTGAAGTCCCTAACGAGGAGATAGGAGCAATCAAGGAGTTGGTTACAAAAACAATGGAGTCAGCAATTAGTTTATCGGTACCTTTGATTGCAGATGAGAACGCAGGTGAGACTTGGTATGAGGCGAAGTAGTAGACAACATACGTAAAGGAGTCATTAATATGGTTTATCATTTTCAAAATCCAAGTGATTTTATGTTAAAAAATTATTTAACAAAAGCAAAGACCATCGCAGTTGTAGGATTGTCAGACCGTCAAGAAACTGCAGCTTATCAAGTATCAAAAATAATGCAAGAAGCAGGTTATCAAATTATTCTAGTTAATCCTAAAAATGCAGGACAGAAAATACTTGGGCAAATGACATATGCCTCACTTAAGGATGTCACTGAACATATTGATATTGTTAATATTTTTCGACGTAGCGAGTATTTACCTGATATTGCAAGAGAATTTTTAGAAGTAGACGCTGATATTTTCTGGGCTCAGCTTGGACTTGAAAGTCAAGAAGCAGAGACAATTCTAAAGCAAGCAGGACACAAACAGATTGTCATGAATAAATGTCTGAAAGTTGAATACCAAAAATTACACTCAGAAACTAACTAATTACCGTGTTTAATAGGCAAATAATATAAATTATGCTATAATAACCATGCTAAATTAAAGTTCGTGCTGGAAAGGAGTCCTATGGACAGTCATTCACATGGTCATAGACCTCTCGATGCTTATGAAAACGTCCTAGAGCATCTCCGTGAAAAACGTATTCGAATTACTGAGACTCGAAAGGCTATTATTTCCTATATGGTTAATAGTCGTGAGCATCCGAGTGCAGAAAAGATTTACAATGATTTACTGCCAGAATATCCTAACATGAGCTTGGCAACAGTTTACAATAACCTTAAGGTCCTTGTGGATGAGGGGTTTGTGACAGAGCTAAAACTTTGCAATTATAGTACAACTTATTATGATTTTATGGGGCATCAGCACCTAAACATTGCCTGTGAAGATTGTGGGAAAATCGTTGATTTTGTCGATGTTGACTTATTGGATATTTCTAGAGAAGCACACCAACAAACAGGTTTTGAAGTGACTAGAGTTCAGTTAGTAGCTTATGGTATCTGTCCGGAGTGTCAGAGGAAGCGCAAGGATAAATATAAAAAAGATTGAAACGTAATTGTTCAATCTTTTTTTGTTTCTAGACTAAGAGAAAAAGTTTAAGTTTTACTAAGTAATAATTAAGAAATAATTTATAATTGCTTAAAAAATGATTTATTTTTTGTTGGTATACTCTCATTAACAAAAAGAAAGAGGAATCCCTTATGAAAATATCACAATACAATAAATGGTCAATTCGCCGATTGAAAGTTGGAGCTGCATCTGTAATGATTGCTAGTGGTAGCATTGTTGCTTTAGGGCAATCTCATATTGTTTCAGCAGATGAGATGCCCCAACCTAAAACAACCATTACAGCCCCAACAGCTAACACTTCTACAAATGTAGAAAGTAGTACTGATAAGGCATTATCAAAAGTTACTACGATGGAGACAAGTTCAGAAATGCCTAAAATGCAAAATATGGCAAAAGTTGAAAAAACGAGTGACAAACCTATGATGGTGGCTACCTCTGTTAGAAAAATGATGGCAACGCCGACACATGTAGCGATGACCAAAACGACTAGTGTAGATGAGGTAAAGAAATCAACTGATACTGCTTTTAAACAGACAGTAGACGTTCCGGCTCATTATGTTAATGCAGCAAAAGGGAATGGCCCATTTCTAGCAGGTGTAAATCAAACAATTCCATATGAAGCGTTTGGTGGAGATGGCATGTTAACGCGTTTAATCCTTAAATCTTCTGAAGGGGCAAAATGGTCAGATAATGGTGTTGATAAAAATAGTCCATTATTACCATTGAAAGGCTTAACTAAAGGTAAATATTTCTATCAAGTTTCTTTAAATGGTAATACGACAGGTAAAGAGGGACAAGCTCTCTTAGATCAAATTAAAGCTAATGATAAACATAGCTACCAAGCCACAATTAGAGTTTATGGTGCTAAAGATGGTAAAGTTGATTTAAAAAACATGATTAGCCAAAAAATGGTAACCATTAACATTCCTCACATTACAACTGATATGGAAGTAAAAAATTCTCTAAAGATGGCCTTTAAAGAAAAAGTAGACGTCCCAGCAAAATATGTTAGTGCTGCAAAAGCTAAAGGTCCATTTTTAGCAGGTGTTAACGAAACGATTCCATATGAAGCGTTTGGTGGAGATGGCATGTTAACGCGTTTAATCCTTAAAGCTTCAGAGGGAGCAAAATGGTCAGACAATGGTGTTGATAAAAATAGTCCATTATTACCGTTAAAAGATTTAACTAAGGGTAAATACTTCTACCAAGTCTCTCTTAATGGCAATACAGCCGGTAAAAAAGGCCAAGCTCTCTTAGATCAAATTAAGGCAAATGGAAGCCATACTTATCAAGCAACTATCACTATTTATGGTACGAAAGATGGCAAAGTTGATATGAATACTATTTTAGGACAAAAGACAGTGATGATTCATATTAATGTCGCTAAAAAAGATATGAATAGCACATCAATGATGATGAAAAAAGATAAGATGACAATGCCTATGAAGAAAGAAATGACTTCATCTAAAATAAATACTGGTATGATGATGTCTAACAACAAGATGTCAGCTAATATGCAAATGTCATCACAAGCTAAATCAAATGATAAAGCTGGTAAAAAAATGTCTATGATGTCTAAAAATTTACCTAACACAGGTGAAACAAAGCAACAAAATGTAGGTGTGCTAGGTATGCTTAGTCTAGCCTTTGCGACAGGTCTAACTGCGCTAGGCCTTAAAAAATCTAAACAAAGATAGGGATAGTATTTAATTCAGAACACCAAATTTGTTTAAAATTATTGAGGGTTATCGTGGTAAAATAGTGTTATACTAGAGGTATAGCACTATTTTGACTCATTAGGAGAGTAGAATGACACAAAAATTATTATTAGTTGACGATGAATTTGAAATTATTGATATTAATAGACGTTATCTAGAGCAAGCAGGATATGAAGTGTCAGTAGCTGCGGATGGCATAGAAGCACTCAAAGAGGTAGATGAGAATCGTTTTGACCTAATTATTAGTGATATTATGATGCCTAAAATGGATGGCTATGATTTTATTAGTGAAGTTCTAGTTCGAGAACCCAACCAACCTTTTCTCTTTATAACCGCTAAAGTATCTGAACCAGATAAAATTTACTCTTTGAGTATGGGTGCAGATGACTTTATTTCCAAGCCTTTCAGTCCTAGGGAATTAGTTTTACGTGTTAAAAATATTCTAAGACGTATCTATGGGAATCATCAACAATCTGAAGTGTTGACGATTGGTGATTTGGTTATCGACCAAAAACAACGTTTGGTAATGGTAGACTGCAATACAATTTCCTTAACCAATAAATCATTTGACTTGCTTTGGATATTAGCAAATCATTTGAATCGTGTTTTTTCAAAAACAGAGCTTTATGAACGTGTCTGGGGCGAAGAATTTTTAGATGACACTAATACTTTGAATGTTCATATCCATGCCTTACGCAATGACCTTGCTAAATTTAGTACAGACAATACCCCAACTATCAAAACAGTTTGGGGATTAGGGTATAAATTAGAGGAATAAAATGAAATTAAAATATTATATTGTTATTGGTTACCTTATTTCTATGTTAATAACTGTAGCAGGTGTTTTCTTTGGGCTTAATCATATGCTGATTGAGACTCGAGGTGTTTCCTACATCCTTTCAGTTACAATTATTGCCTGTATCGTAGGTGGTATAGTTAATTTGTTCTTATTATCAAGTGTATTTACATCTTTGAAAAAGTTAAAACAAAAAATGAAGGATATTTCTCAAAGACGTTTTGATACAAAAGCACAAATTTGTTCACCACAAGAATTCAAGGATTTAGAGACAGCCTTTAACCAAATGTCTTCAGAGTTAGAGTCAACGTTTAAATCTCTAAACGAGAGTGAACGCGAAAAAACAATGATGATTGCACAACTTTCACATGATATCAAGACTCCAATTACCTCTATACAATCAACAGTAGAAGGTATTTTAGATGGTATTATATCTGAAGAAGAAGTTAACTATTATCTCAATACCATTTCTCGTCAAACAAACCGTCTTAACCATCTGGTTGAAGAATTAAGTTTTATTACATTAGAGACTATGTCAGACACGGCTGAACCTCATAAAGAAGAAACAATTTATCTGGATAAACTACTGATTGATATTTTATCTGAATTTCAATTGGTGTTTGAAAAAGAAAATCGCCAAGTAATGATTGATGTTGCGCCAGATGTTTCGAAATTATCTAGTCAATATGATAAATTATCACGAATTTTATTGAATTTGATTAGCAATGCAGTCAAATATTCTGATCCTGGAAGTCCCTTGACTATCAAGGCCTATTCAAATCGTCAAGATATCGTTATCGATATTATTGACCAAGGCTATGGGATAAAAGATGAAGATCTTGCTTCTATTTTTAATCGCCTTTATCGTGTAGAATCTTCACGAAATATGAAGACAGGAGGACATGGTCTAGGTCTTTATATTGCGCGACAACTTGCACATCAACTGAATGGGGATATTTTGGTCGAAAGTCAGTATCAAAAAGGCAGTAAGTTCTCTTTAGTACTTAAATTACAAAAATAGCTAGGAATTATTCCTAGCTATC
>NZ_GL636070.1:1780462-1793487 GCF_000186445.1 Streptococcus agalactiae ATCC 13813 | reverse complement strand
ATAGCTAGGAATTATTCCTAGCTATTTTTTGTAATGTTTCTATAAAAGATTAAGCGCGCAGTAGTTTGGTAAGGAAGGAGATAGATATAGACTAATCCGAAACTGAAGATTGTAAGGAACTGCCAACCAATAAAACTTAAGTCTAAAAGGAAGAGTCTAAGTTTATTACCATTCATTAGTTCTCGACTAGCAACTAGTACTTTAGATGGACCCTCATAGTTTCCACTTTCTAATTGAGTGTAAAATACTAAAGTTGAGATACTATAGGAGTAATATTGTTGAACGAGTTTTATAACTGCCTTAGTAGTAATTAGGCTACTAACAACTATTAAAACAGGGGCAAGGATAAGGTTACCACTCAAAAGTAGCCTAAAATTTGAAATGATGATTAGTAGACCAAAAGTACTTAGTAGATAAAAGAAAGATAAAATTAGTCCTTTTAGAACAAGTACTGAGAGTAATTTCCAGAAAATATGGCTTGAAAATACATAAGTATTGTCCGAGAATCTAACGTTTAGTTTCTGATTTTTGACGACATCTAACATTACAAAACTGACTGAAATAATAAAAAGTGTGTAAAAGAAATAAACTGGAAGAGGTACAAAAAAATCAAGTAGTGTCATATTATTATATTGATAATAAAATGATATATATAACGTAACAATACTAAGGAGAATCGGGAGTAAAAAAAGTTGATTCTTACCTTGAAGATTGCTTAATATAGTTTTTGCCTCATTTTTAATTTCTGAATTCGTCATATCTCCTCCATACACAAAAGTACAATTCATTTCATTATAACACATTCCTTAAGATGAGCATGACAAGAGTACATTTTTTTGATAAAATCTTAATGGCTAAAAAAGAAATTAATACAAAGTATTACATTTAGATATTGATTAGCACTAAAGCCCATGACTGTTTTTCATGGAAGCAAGGAGAAAACGATGACTGATCATCCAATAAAATATCGATTAATTAAACAGGAAAAACACACAGGAGCCAGACTTGGTGAAATAATCACACCACATGGTACATTTCCGACACCAATGTTTATGCCTGTTGGGACACAAGCAACTGTTAAGACACAATCTCCTGAAGAACTAAAAGAAATGGGTTCAGGAATTATTCTATCAAATACCTACCATTTATGGTTACGTCCAGGTGATGAATTGATTGCTAAAGCTGGAGGTTTACATAAATTCATGAACTGGGATCAGGCTATTCTAACAGACAGTGGAGGCTTTCAGGTTTATTCTTTGGCTGATAGTCGAAATATCACTGAAGAAGGAGTAACCTTTAAAAACCATTTAAATGGTGCGAAAATGTTTTTATCACCAGAAAAAGCTATTTCAATTCAAAATAACCTTGGTTCTGATATTATGATGAGTTTTGATGAGTGTCCACAATTTTACCAGCCTTATGATTATGTAAAAAAATCAATTGAGCGAACAAGCCGTTGGGCAGAACGTGGATTAAATGCCCACCGCCGTCCTCATGATCAAGGACTATTTGGTATTGTTCAAGGGGCAGGGTTTGAGGATTTACGTCGTCAATCAGCACGAGATTTAGTATCGATGGATTTTCCAGGTTATTCAATTGGAGGGCTTGCGGTCGGAGAAACACATGATGAGATGAATGCAGTTCTTGATTTTACTGTTCCAATGCTTCCGAATGATAAGCCTCGTTATTTGATGGGAGTTGGTGCACCAGATAGTTTAATAGACGCCGTTATCCGAGGAGTAGATATGTTTGACTGCGTCTTACCTACTCGTATTGCTCGAAATGGGACATGTATGACAAGTCAAGGTCGCTTAGTTGTTAAGAATGCTAAATTTGCAGAAGATTTTACGCCTCTTGATCCAAATTGCGATTGCTATACTTGTAAAAATTATACACGCGCTTATATTCGTCACTTATTGAAAGCAGATGAAACTTTTGGTATTCGTTTGACTAGTTACCATAATCTTTATTTCCTTGTCAATCTTATGAAAGATGTCAGACAAGCTATTATGGATGATAATCTTCTAGAATTCCGTCAAGATTTTATGGAGCGCTATGGTTATGGTACGAATAACCGTAATTTTTAAAAAAGTTCCTGGTAAAACAGGGCTTTTTTTTTGATCTGTTTGTTAACCGCGTTTTTAAAAAAGTTGATAATAGAAAAACTTTTGTATAATATGTTATAGGAGGAATCATGATGCAAGAGTACTTTGGTATTGGTCTTGATAGTAGCAGCCGCTGTTACCACTATCATACTAAATTGGATATTGTCGCTTTAAAATGTGCTGTTTGTCAAAAATATTATGCTTGTTATAAATGTCATGATGCACTCGAGGAGCATTGTTTTGCGGCAACAAAATCTGATGAAATGTTTCCTGTCTTATGCGGTTCTTGTCGTCAGATGTTGACATTAAAAGAGTATAAAACTGGTTTTTGTCCTTATTGTCGTATGCTTTTTAATCCAAATTGTCAACGCCATGATTCTATTTATTTTTCGAAGGAGTAATTTTTAATGTTTCACACAAAAAGCCTAATCCAGATGGCTATGATGGCTACTTTATTGGTGGTACTTGGTTTCATTCCTGCTCTACCACTTGGTTTCATTCCAGTCCCTATCGTCTTACAAAACCTAGGAGTTATGATGGCTGGTGTTATTTTGGGCGGAAGGAAAGGGAGTTTATCTATTTTGCTCTTCTTTCTTGTCGGTTTAGTTATTCCTGTATTCTCAGGTTTACGTTCGACTATACCTGTATTGACAGGACCAACAGCTGGTTATGTTATTGCTTGGTTGTTTGTTCCTTTGCTTATCTCATATGGTGTAAAATTAGTAAATAAAAAGAATTTCATAGCTATTTTCCTTATTGTATGGCTAGCAGGGGTCCTTTTTGTAGATGTAGCAGGAGCAGTTTGGCTGGCATCTTATACGAACATCCCATTAGATAAATCACTTCTTCAAAACTTAGTATTTATCCCAGGAGATACAATAAAAGCCATTATAGCTGCTGTTGTTGCTGTTAAATATAAAGATAGTTTTTTCTTGACTGAAAAATAATCAAGATTGCTATATATTAGATGGACTAGTAAATCTAAAAATTTAGATTTACTAGTCTTTTTTGTGCATAAAATCTAAAACAGTTATTCTTAACAAAATTTGGTATAATAGCATTAAATCAGTAAGGAGGGGATTATCATGAAATTAACAACGTTAGGTTGTTGGGGTGGTTATCCTTATAAAGATGGAGGAACCACAAGTTTTCTATTAACTGGAGAAAATAATTTTCACTTATTAATAGATGCGGGAAGTCGTTCAATCAATGAGCTAGAAAAAGAAATAAGCCCGTTGGATTTGGATGCAGTTATCATCAGTCATTATCATCCAGATCATGTAGCAGATTTGGGTGTGTTGTATCATTATCGTTTGCTATACCCTAAAGATAAATGGGAACCCAAAGTATTGCCAGTTTATGGACATAATGAGGATGATTATGAGTTTTCTAAATTGACATTACCTAACGTTGCTCAAGGAATTGCTTATCATACCAATGGAGTTGAGCAAGTTGGTCCCTTCAATATTACGTTTATCAAAACAGTCCATCCAGTCGTCTGCTATGCCATGAGGATTACAGACAGAGAAACTGGTCAAGTATTAGTCTTTACAGGAGATTCTGGGTATTTTGCTGACCTTGTACCTTTTACAAAAGGCGCAGATTTATTTTTAGCAGATGTCTATCTCTACGAGGGAAATGAAAATCATATTGCACATTTGACTAGTAAAGAAGCAGGTGAGATTGCTTATAACGCTAAAGTTAAGAAATTAGTTTTAACACATGTTCCGCAGTTTCCGGGAGAAGGAATAAACCCCGAAAATCATTTGGAAGAACTTCGACTACAGTCTGAAAAGTATGCAGGTGGCATCTCTGTTGATTTAGCTCAGCCACATAAATCTTGGGACTTAGGAAAACTATAATGCAGAAATTTACCCAAGAAGAAAAAGAATGGTTTATGACAGAAGCTCTAAAGGAGGCAAAATCCTCCTTAGAGAAAGAAGAAATTCCTATAGGCTGTGTCATTGTAAAAGATGGTCATATTATTGGAAGAGGACATAATGCTCGTGAAGAGTTTAATAAAGCTATTTTACATGCTGAAATCATGGCTATTAACAATGCAAATGAGAAGGTAGGGAATTGGCGCTTATTAGATACTACTTTATTTGTTACTGTAGAACCTTGTGTAATGTGTAGTGGAGCTATTGGCTTAGCTAGAATTCCCCACGTTATATATGGCGCTAAGAATACGAAATTTGGAGCAGCGGGAAGTCTCTATGATATTTTAAGTGATAGCCGACTTAATCATAGAGTTGAAGTTGAAACCGGCATTTTAGAAGATCAATGCGCTAAAATAATGCAGGATTTCTTTCGAAAAGGACGACAACGCAAGAAAGAAGCTAAACTAAGTGAAAAAACTAAGATTTGATAGCTTGCAATAAAATATTAGTTTTGTTATAATATCTTTGGAGCAACATTTACTCGTGAAGTGGGTCAGGGGAGGAATCCAGCAGCCCTAAGCGATGCTAAATGTGTGCTCTTTTTATTTTCAAAAGTCAAAGTGTTTTTGGAAATAATTATGAAAGTTTCATAAAAATTGGTAGCGTTTCAAAAAATATGAAAATACGGTTAAAAAACCTTGAAAAAAAACTCACAAAAGAGTAAGATGATAGTGAAACATAATTGTTAGGAGAAATAAAATGACACATATTACATTTGACTATTCAAAAGTCTTGGGTCAATTTGTAGGCGAACACGAGTTAGACTACCTACAACCACAAGTAAGTGCAGCAGATGCTTTCCTTCGTCAAGGGACTGGTCCTGGATCAGATTTTCTCGGATGGATGGACCTCCCAGAAAACTATGACAAAGAAGAATTTTCTCGCATTCAAAAAGCCGCTGAAAAGATTAAATCAGATAGCGAAGTACTCGTGGTTATTGGTATTGGTGGTTCGTACCTTGGCGCAAAAGCAGCAATTGACTTTTTGAATAATCATTTTGCTAATTTGCAAACCGCAGAAGAACGTAAAGCGCCTCAGATTCTTTATGCTGGAAATTCTATTTCATCTACTTACCTTGCCGATTTAGTTGAATACGTCCAAGATAAAGAATTCTCAGTAAATGTCATTTCAAAATCAGGTACAACAACTGAACCAGCGATTGCTTTCCGTGTATTTAAAGAACTTCTAGTTAAAAAGTACGGTCAAGAAGAAGCTAATAAACGTATCTACGCTACAACTGATAAAGTTAAAGGTGCCGTAAAAGTTGAAGCAGATGCTAACAATTGGGAAACATTTGTAGTTCCTGATAATGTTGGTGGTCGTTTCTCAGTACTGACAGCCGTAGGTCTTCTTCCAATTGCTGCTTCAGGAGCAGATATTACTGCTCTTATGGAAGGCGCAAATGCTGCTCGTAAAGATTTATCTTCAGATAAAATCTCTGAAAACATTGCTTATCAGTACGCTGCAGTTCGTAATGTTCTTTATCGCAAAGGTTATATCACAGAGATTTTAGCTAACTACGAACCATCATTACAATACTTTGGTGAATGGTGGAAACAATTAGCAGGTGAATCAGAAGGTAAAGATCAAAAAGGTATCTATCCTACATCAGCAAACTTCTCAACTGATCTTCACTCACTTGGTCAATTTATTCAAGAAGGTTACCGTAACCTCTTTGAGACAGTTGTTCGCGTTGAGAAACCTCGTAAAAATGTGACTATTCCTGAATTAACCGAAGATTTAGATGGTCTTGGTTATCTTCAAGGAAAAGATGTAGATTTTGTTAATAAAAAAGCAACAGATGGTGTACTCCTTGCTCATACAGATGGTGGGGTTCCAAATATGTTTGTAACGCTTCCTACACAAGACGCTTACACCCTTGGTTACACTATTTACTTCTTTGAGTTAGCAATTGGCCTTTCAGGTTATCTTAACTCAGTAAATCCATTTGATCAACCAGGGGTAGAAGCATATAAACGTAATATGTTTGCTCTTCTAGGTAAACCTGGATTCGAAGAGCTTAGCGCTGAATTGAATGCACGTCTTTAAAAATATCTAACTAAAAAGTTCCTCAAAGAGAGGAACTTTTTAGTTTTGTTGTAGGATAACTAAAAACCCACTAGCACTGGTAGCGATAGTGGGTTGGAAAAAGGGTTGAGAAAAGTTATTAACTTTTCTCAGGAGATTTATGAAAAAGGAAAATAATTTAGGATAATATTTTCCTAACGGCTAGGATAAACCGCTTATTTTAGGATGATGCTAGTATACAGTAGAAACCTTAAATAAACCTTAAAAATTCATACTTTATCATTTTATTTTCCCCTATACTATTTTTGTATAAATGGTCAATATTAATGGTATCATAGATATATGGAAAAGAAATTATTAAGAAAAGAAGTTTTGATAACCTTAAAATCTCAACCTCAAGCTTACAAATCAGAAGTTGACTGTAAACTTTTAGAGGCTTTTATAAAAACTAAAGCTTATCAAAATAGTTGTGTAATTGCTACTTACCTATCTTTTGACTACGAATACAATACACAACTTCTTATTAAACAAGCTTTATGTGATGGCAAACGTGTCCTTGTTCCCAAAACTTATCCAAGAGGTAAAATGATTTTTGTGGACTATCAAAAAGATAACTTGAGGACAACACCGTTTGGCTTATTAGAACCTGTTAATGATAGAGCTGTTGAAAAAGCTAGTATAGACTTAATTCATGTGCCCGGACTTATCTTTAACAATAAAGGTTTTCGTATAGGTTATGGTGCAGGTTATTTTGATCGCTATTTGAGTGATTTTGAAGGTGATACTATTAGTACTATTTATAGGTGTCAGAGACAGGATTTTGTAGAAGAGAAGCATGACGTAGCAGTTAAGGAGGTATTATGTCTATGAAGAAGTTCGCTAAAGAGTATCCGACGACAGTACTCTTGGTCAGTCTGACAACCCTTGTTTTTTTATTGATGCAACTAACTTATGGAAGTCAAGCGGAGTCTAGCCAAGTTATTTTTCAATTTGGTGGAATACAAGGTGATTATCTAAAAGCATATCCAACAAATCTATGGAGACTAATAAGTCCTATCTTTGTTCATATTGGTTGGGAACATTTTTTATTAAATGGTTTAGCTCTGTATTTCGTAGGACAAATGGGGGAAAGCATTTGGGGAAGTTTGAGATTTCTAATTCTCTATATTTTATCTGGCTTAATGGGTAATATTTTTACGCTATTTTTTACCCCACATGTGGTGGCAGCAGGAGCCTCAACGTCTTTATTTGGTGTTTTTTCTGCTATAGCAATCGCAGGGTATTTTGGAAAAAATCCTTATTTAAAACAAGTTGGAAAATCATATCAAGTGATGATCTTGTTAAATTTATTTTTTAATATCTTTACACCCGGAGTGAGTTTAGCAGGCCATGTTGGTGGTTTAGTTGGTGGAGTATTGGTGGCTATTTTTTTGACAAAACAAAATGGTTCTTTATTATTTAAAACTTGGCAAAGTATTTTAGCTTTAATGATATTTATTATTGTATCGATCAGCTTAATAGGTCTATCGTTGGTATAATTCTACGGCTATAGTCTCTAAAACCAAACTTTCTCTGGGAAAAATAGAATAAAGTTTGCTAAATGATTTTTTTATGTTATGATAGAAATCTGTTTTTATGTGACTATAACTTATTAGGAGGTTCATTCTCGGTGAACAGAAAAATTATTGGCTTAACTCTACTATCTTTATCTGTACTAACATTAACAGCATGTGGTAATCGTTCAGATAAGTCTGCAAATAAATCAGATATCAAAGTTGCGATGGTAACTAATCAAGGTGGAGTAGACGATAAATCGTTTAATCAATCAGCTTGGGAAGGGCTACAAAAGTGGGGAAAAAAGAAGGGGTTGACAAAAGGTAATGGCTTTGATTATTTCCAGTCATCTAATGAATCAGATCATGCTAATAACCTTGATACGGCAGCCTCTAGTGGCTATAATTTAATTTTTGGTATTGGATTTGGTCTTCATGATACTATTGAAAAAGTATCAGAAAATAATAAAGATGTTAAATACGTTATTGTAGATGATATCATTAAAGGTAAAGAAAATGTAGCTAGTGTTACTTTTGCAGACAATGAAGCTGCTTACTTAGCTGGAGTTGCTGCAGCTAAGACAACTAAGACAAAAACAGTTGGTTTTATCGGAGGGATGGAAGGCGTCGTTGTTAAGCGATTTGAAGCAGGATTTAAGGCTGGAGTAAAATCAATTGATCCGGCTATTAAAGTTGCGGTATCTTATGCAGGCTCATTTACAGATGCAGCTAAAGGTAAAACGATTGCTGCCACACAGTATGCAACAGGTGTTGATGTTATTTACCAGGCTGCTGGTGGTACAGGAGCAGGAATTTTTAGTGAGGCTAAAACTGAAAATGAGACCCGCAAGGAATCTAACAAAGTCTGGGTAATTGGTGTTGACAGAGATCAAAGTCAAGAAGGCAATTATGTTTCAAAAGATGGTAAGAAAGCAAACTTTGTTCTGGCATCTACTATAAAAGAGGTGGGGAAATCTCTCCAATCTGTAGCAGAATTAACAGAGAAAAAACAATATCCAGGAGGGAAAGTAACAGTTTTTGGTCTAAAGGATAGTGGTGTAGATATTAAAGAGCATCAATTGTCTAGTGAGGGATCTGTTGCTGTCAAAAAAGCTAAAGAGGATATTGTTTCAGGGAAAATACAAGTTCCTATGAAATGATAGAAGTGCGGAGGAACAATAAGTTCTTCGTCAAGTACAATAAAAAAGTTTCCTATTTAGGAAACTTTTTTATTGTACTTGACTCATATTTTACTTTTTAGATGTTTTTTCTAGAGATTTTCCTAAATCAATGATATATTTCTTCAAGTCATCTTTAACTTGTGGGTGTTGAAGAGCATAATCAATAGATGTTTTCATAAAACCAAACTTGTCACCAACGTCATAACGGTCTCCTGTAAATTTTCTAGCAAAAACACGTTGCGTTTTATTTAAAGTATCGATAGCATCGGTTAGTTGAATCTCATTTCCAGCACCAGGTTTTTGAGTTTCTAAAATATTAAAAATTTCTGGAGTTAATAAGTAGCGACCAATGATTGCCAAATTACTTGGAGCCTCTTCGGGAGAAGGTTTTTCAACGAAAGTGTTAACGCTATATAGACCATTAACTCCTTCTCCTTGTGGAGCGATAACACCGTAAGCAGAAACATCTTCATGTGGAACTTCCATAACAGCAATTGTTGATGCATGAGTAGCTTCAAAGTCATTAATTAATTGTTTGGTGAGAGGAATAACTTTATTATTGGTAATATCCATTAGATCATCACCTAGCATAACAACAAAAGGTTCATTACCAACGAAGGCTTTTGCTTGTAGCACAGCATCTCCAAGCCCACGAGGATGACTTTGTCGAATAAAATGGAGTCGAATGCCAGTTGTTTCATCAACAAGTTTGAGAAGTTCGTTTTTCCCTTTCTCTTTTAGGTTATATTCTAATTCAAAATTTGAATCAAAGTGGTCTTCTATAGAACGTTTTGATTTACCAGTTACAACTAAAATATCTTCAATTCCAGATTTTAGTGCTTCTTCAACAATAAATTGAATAGTTGGTTTATCAACGATTGGAAGCATTTCTTTAGCTAAAGCTTTAGTAGCAGGTAAAAAACGTGTTCCTAAACCAGCGGCAGGGATAACTGCTTTTCTGACTTTCATATATAGCTCCTTTAAATAGTATTAATATAAACGATATTAGTGCCATTCATTCTCTGAACGAAATTCATTGGACATCATATCTAAAATGCTATCTTTGATATTAGCCCCTTCATATATTGATTTATAAATAGCTTCTGTAATGGGCATGTAAACATTTAAGTTTTGGGCGATTTCGTAAGCAACCTTAGTTGTTGAGATACCTTCAATAACCATCCCCATATTTTTTTCAATATCTTCAAGTTTCTCACCACGTCCTAAAGCATCTCCCGCTCTCCAGTTGCGAGAATGAACAGATGTACCAGTCACAATTAAATCTCCAACTCCGGATAAACCACTGAAAGTGAGAGGGTCGGCTCCTAATTGTACACCAAGGCGTGTTATCTCAGCTAAACCACGCGTAATAATAGCTGCTTTAGCATTATCACCATAACCAAGACCGTGTAGTGCTCCAGCACCAACAGCAATAATATTTTTTAGAGCACCAGCTGTTTCCACTCCTACGACATCAGTGTTAGTATAAAGTCTAAAATAGTGATTACTAAACAATTTTTGGACATACTTAGCTGCTTCAATATCTTTTGAAGCAGCAGTAATCAAAGTAATATCACGAACGATGGCTTCTTCAGCGTGACTGGGACCTGAAACAACAACGATATCACTACGATATTGTTCAGAGATTTCTTCTTCTAAAATTGTAGAAAGTCGTTCATGAGTGTCAGGTTCTAGTCCCTTAGAAGCATGCATAATAACAACTTTATGCTTTAAAAGATTAGCCACTTGTTTAGCAACAAGTCTTGTAACTTTAGTTGGGACGACGAATAGAATGCTGTCAACATTATTAATCGCTTCCTCAAGATTAGTGTAGGCTTTTATTTTGGAATCTAAGGTAATATCTTTGAAGTAACGTTGATTAGTATGGCTAGTATTAATCTCTTCTATTTGTTCAACCACGTTCCCCCATAAGCGTACCTCATGTCCATTGTCATTTAATACTTGTGCAAGAGCAGTCCCCCATGAACCAGGTCCAAGAACGGCAATTTTTTGTTTTGTCATCTTATTCCTTCTTTCTAATAATAAGGCATATAGCGCTAACATTATATCATACTCTAATACACTTTGTCTTGTTTAGTCTGTTGTCGATGATAGTAACATTAGAAAAGAATTGAGTCTTTTAGGTTATTTATGGTATAATAAAACCAATTTAGATAAATGGAGCACTATTTTGAAAAAAACCTATCGGGTAAAAAGTGATAAGGATTTTCAAATGATTTTCAGCAGAGGTAAAAATGTTGCTAATCGAAAATTTGTTATCTACTATTTAGAAAAAGAACAAAAACACTTTCGTGTGGGAATCTCTGTTAGTAAGAAATTAGGAAATGCTGTTGTTCGTAACGCTATTAAAAGAAAAATTAGGCATGTTTTACTCTCTCAGAAAACAGCGCTGCAAGATTATGATTTTGTCGTGATTGCGCGTAAAGGTGTAGAGGAATTGGACTATCAAGCATTAGAAAAAAATCTTATACACGTTTTAAAAATAGCAGGACTCATCTAGAAAGGTATAAAATTGAAGAAAAAACTTAAAACATTTAGCTTAATATTGCTGACAGGTTCTTTATTGGTTGCTTGCGGACGAGGAGAAGTATCTAGTCATTCAGCCACATTATGGGAGCAAATAGTTTATGCATTTGCTAAATCAATACAATGGCTCTCCTTTAACCATTCAATTGGTTTGGGAATAATCTTATTCACTCTAATAATCAGAGCGATTATGATGCCGCTTTATAATATGCAAATGAAATCCAGCCAAAAGATGCAGGAAATTCAGCCAAGGCTCAAGGAATTACAAAAAAAATATCCAGGGAAAGATCCTGATAGCCGTTTAAAGCTAAATGATGAAATGCAATCTATGTATAAAGCTGAGGGAGTTAACCCATATGCAAGTGTATTACCTCTTCTAATTCAGTTACCTGTCCTATGGGCTCTTTTCCAAGCTTTGACTAGGGTTTCTTTTTTGAAAGTAGGAACATTTTTGAGCCTAGAATTATCACAGCCGGACCCATATTATATTTTACCTGTACTGGCGGCCTTATTTACCTTTTTATCAACTTGGTTAACTAACAAAGCAGCTGTTGAAAAAAATATTGCTTTAACTCTTATGACTTATGTTATGCCGTTTATCATATTGGTAACAAGCTTTAACTTTGCTAGTGGTGTTGTTTTATACTGGACGGTGTCTAATGCTTTTCAAGTATTTCAAATTCTATTATTGAACAACCCATACAAGATTATAAAGGTTCGAGAAGAAGCAGTAAGAGTGGCACATGAAAAAGAACAAAGAGTTAAACGTGCTAAGAGAAAAGCAAGTAAGAAAAGAAAGTAGGAAAACCATGGTATTATTTACAGGAGCGACTGTAGAAGAAGCTATTGAAAAAGGACTACAAGAGTTAAACATTTCACGATTGAGGGCACATATAAAAGTTGTATCACGTGAGAAAAAAGGTTTTTTGGGCTTTGGTAAAAAGCCAGCAAAAGTTGAAATAGAAGGTATCACCGACGAAGTAACTGATATTAATGAATCGGTAGAGTTAAAAAATATTAAGAATGTACCGTCTAGCGTAGATGTGGTGGAAGAATATATAGAGGAGGTTGATGAAACGCTTGAAAAAGAAGACGTATCACAACCAGAACTTCCAAAAATTGATGATAAAAACGTTGTAACTACAAGTGAAGCTATTGAAAAAATTGACCTACTTCCTAATATTGAAGTAGCAGCTGCTCAGGTGACTAAATACGTTGAAAATATCATCTATGAGATGGATTTAGATGCAACAATAGAAACTACGACAAGTAAGCGACAAATAAGTCTCCAAATAGAAACGCCAGAAGCTGGGCGCATCATTGGTTATCATGGGAAAGTATTAAAATCGTTGCAGTTGTTAGCACAAAATTATCTTCATGACCGCTTTTCTAAGAGTTTTTCAGTATCCATTAATGTCCATGACTACGTTGAGCATCGTACAGAAACTTTAATTGATTTTTCTAAAAAAATAGCTAGGCGTGTTTTAGAGACTAATGAACCTTACCATATGGATCCAATGAGTAACAGTGAGCGAAAAACTGTTCATAAAACAATTGCAACTATAGAGGGTGTTGAAAGTTATTCTGAAGGTAACGATCCTAATAGATTTGTAGTAGTTACTAAGAAGTAAAAAGAGGTCTCACCTCTTTTTTTCTTGCGTCTGATCTACA
>NZ_GL636070.1:1762653-1775480 GCF_000186445.1 Streptococcus agalactiae ATCC 13813 | reverse complement strand
CTTTATATTTTAGAAGTTATTTTGGGCGCGTAGCTCAGGTGGTTAGAGCGCACGCCTGATAAGCGTGAGGTCGGTGGTTCGAGTCCACTCGTGCCCATCAAGAATATGGTCCGTTGGTCAAGGGGTTAAGACACCGCCTTTTCACGGCGGTAACACGGGTTCGAATCCCGTACGGACTATTCTTAAAAAAGTAGAAAGATCACTTTCTACTTTTTTTATTTTAAGTATATATTTTTGCAATAGTATTGTAATTAAATTTGATATTAATAAAAACACACTATTTAGTGTGTTAGTTAGCGCTTTTTCAATTCAAGGTACCGTTTATACCAGATATTGATATATGATGATGAAAAGGGGCCTTTATTCTCATTTATCCATTCTACCAATATTTTTACATTTTCCTTTAATATATAATCAATATCGGTAGGATAGTTCATCTGAGCTTTATGCTGTTCATATTCATCCACATCCAGTAGTCTTTTTTCACCATCTGCAAATACTTTGACATCAAGGTCGTAGTCGATGTACTTGAGTGCTTCAGGATCCAAGATATACGGACTTGCTAGATTACAATAGTAGGAGACACCAGTTTCACGTATCATAGCGATAATGTTAAACCAGTATTTTTTATGAAAGTATACTATTGCAGGCTCTCGTGTCACCCAGCGTCGACCATCATTTTCTGTTACTAAAGTATGATCATTAACACCAATGAGGGCATTTTCGGTTGTTTTTAATACCATGGTGTCACGCCAAGTCCGGTGTAAACTACCATCATGTTTGTAACTTTGAATTGTAATAAAGTCGCCTTCTTTAGGTAATCTCATAGCCTACCAACTTTCTACAATTTATACGTCTGTTATAGTTTATCATAATTTTCTGTAAAATACATCGTCTGAGAGTTATTATCTTATAAATATTCTCTTAAAGCACTTTTGATATCTTCGTACTGGTATCCTTTACGCATTAAGGCATTGATTATACGTTGCTTTAATTCATACTGGTCATATTTTTTGAGAATTTTTGGTATTGTTTATCTAATTCTTTATAAATGAGGTCTTCTTCAAGTTCTTGATCTTTTTCAATTTCAAGGTTTTGAATTACGGTATGCGCTATCTGATAATCAAATCCTTTTGTAGTTAAGCTCTGCATCAATTTATCTTTTAGTGCTTTTAGTGGAAGTTTGCTTTGATATTTTTTATAGAGTTTTTGGCTTATTTTGGATGCTAAGTCTTGAAAGTTTATAGCTTGAAGTTCAGATTCAATTATTTTACTTTTGATACCTTTTTGCAATAATTTTTGTTTTATCACGTATGGCCCCTTATCGCCAGTATTTAGATTTTGCTGTATGAAAGATTGCACGTAGTTTTTATCGTTTATCCAATTCTCACTTTTTAGATTATTAATAATTTGTGGAATAATTTTAGAATCAATATCATGTTGTTGAAGATATTTAATAACTTCTTTCTCGGTTCTCTGCTTGAAAGAAATATAATAAAGACCTAGATTTTTACCGTATGATAGTTGGGCAAATTTTTTAATATTTTCAAGTTTCTCGGCATTAATTATCATCCCTTTACTTAACATAAAATGAACGATAGTATCTTCTGTTATATATAAATTTTCGGTATTGTCTAGCTCTAGAGTGTAAAGTCTTTTTTTCTTTTCGATTTTGGTTATTTTCATAGTTTTTATTATAGCAAAAATGATAAAATAGTAAAAATGAGTCTTTTTTTAAATGTTATGGATTTATAGTATTTTCTTAGTTAGGGAGTAATGAACTGATGAATGTGGTTTTAAAACAGCGAATTCCTTTAAAAATTAAACGAATGGGAATTAATGGTGAAGGAATAGGTTTTTATAAAAAAACACTAATCTTTGTTCCAGGGGCCCTCAAGGGAGAAGAGGTGTTTTGTCAGATTTCTTCTGTTAGACGTAATTTTGCAGAAGCTAAACTGTTAAAGATAAATAAAAAGTCTAAAAATAGGGTAGATCCCGCTTGTTCTATTTATAAAGAATGTGGGGGATGCCAAATAATGCACCTTCAATATGATAAGCAGCTAGAGTTTAAAACGGATATTATTCGACAGGCTCTAATGAAATTTAAACCAGAGGGATATGAGAATTATGAAATCCGTAAAACGATAGGTATGTCGGAACCTGAACACTATCGTGCTAAATTACAATTTCAAGTGCGTTCGTTTGGAGGGAATGTAAAGGCAGGTTTATATGCACAAGGGACACATCGATTGATTGATATCAAAGATTGTTTAGTGCAAGATAGCCTTACTCAGGAAATGATAAATCGAGTTGCAGAACTTTTAGGAAAATATAAATTGCCTATTTATAATGAACGTAAAATAGCTGGTGTCCGTACTGTTATGATTCGACGAGCACAAGCGAGTGGAGAGGTTCAACTGATTTTTATCACAAGTAAAAGACTTGATTTTGATGATGTTGTTATTGAATTAGTTCGAGAGTTTCCTGAGTTAAAGACAGTTGCTGTAAATATCAACGCTAGTAAAACAAGTGATATCTATGGTCAAATAACAGAAGTTATTTGGGGTCAAGAATCCATCAATGAAGAAGTATTAGATTATGGTTTTTCGTTATCACCACGTGCTTTTTATCAACTTAATCCTAAACAAACACAAATTTTATATAGTGAGGCAGTTAAGGCCTTAGATGTGAAGGAAGATGATGATTTAATTGACGCTTATTGTGGAGTAGGAACGATTGGACTTGCTTTTGCTGGAAAAGTTAAAAGTGTTCGTGGAATGGATATTATCCCTGAGGCTATTCAGGATGCTAAAGAGAACGCACTTCATATGGGTTTTACTAATACACATTACGAAGCTGGAAAGGCAGAGGATATTATCCCTAGGTGGTATAGTGAGGGATTTCGCGCTAATGCGTTAATCGTGGATCCTCCTCGCACAGGTTTAGATGATAAATTGCTAAATACTATACTAAAAATGCCTCCAGAAAAAATGGTTTACGTTTCTTGTAATACATCTACGCTTGCTAGAGACTTAGTAACATTAACAAAAGTATACCATGTTCACTACATCCAATCTGTTGACATGTTTCCACATACAGCAAGGACCGAGGCTGTAGTGAAGCTACAAAAGAAGGAATGCTGAGAATCCTTGATTTCAAGCAGTTTTTTCAAACATTTTGTATTTATTCCAGATGGTCTAGGAGGACTCAAAAAAGTGCAAAAAAAGGAGATTGAAGTTAGCGTTTTTATCTTGCCTGTCTGTGGAAGACACAAAGATTAGATGTTTCAACGTAAACGAGAACATTTTAATAAGTGTTCTCGCTTTTTTATTTTCAGGAGGAAAATCATGCAAAAGAATGAACAGTCATCACGACAAATTGTGATGTGTCATCTCATGGAGATTATGGGAATAAATATTGAGAAAGCAACTCAGTTAATTGCTGAAATGGAGGAAAAAGGACTCATTCAATTTGATGACATGGGGAATGTTGGTCTATTAGTCTTGGAGGGACAATCATGAAACGTATCACCGCAAATCACTATCAAACGTCAGAGCGTTATTATAAGCTCCCAAAACTCTTATTTGAGAGTGAGCGCTACAAGGACATGAAACTTGAGGTTAAGGTTGCTTATGCTGTTCTAAAAGACCGTTTGGAATTGTCCTTAAGTAAAGGATGGATTGATGAAGACGGGGCTATTTATCTGGTGTATTCCAACTCAAAACTCATGGCACTGCTTGGCTGTTCCAAATCTAAGTTACTTGCTATCAAGAAAACCTTACGAGAGTATGGTTTGATAGATGAAGTCCAACAGTCTTCCAGTGAAAAAGGACGCTTGGCCAATAAGATTTACTTGGGGGAGTTAGAACATGAACCTACCCCAGTCTCAAATTCAGACGGGGGTAGTGTTCAAAAAACACTAGGGGGGTGTCAAAATCAGCCGGGGCCGGTCTTAAATTCAGCCACTAGTGAGACTGAAGTTAGTGAGACTGATATGAGTGAAACTAAAGAGAGTGAGTCAGTCATTGAGGACGAGGAGGAGAAAGAAAGTCAAACAAGTAAGAAAAATGACAATGACAATTTTCAACGTAAAGTAGACCGAGTCACAAGATACGACAGAGATTATATTTGGGGACTGGTTCATGATCAGTTGAGACAAGTTGGTCTATCACAGGCTGCTAGTGATTATGCTATGATTTATTTTGATCATCGGTATCAGTACGCTTTAGAGAATATGAGGTTTGCGGACAGAACAGAAACGATAGCGGAATACGTCTTTAATGGCGTCTTATCCGAATGGACCAAGGTCCAACGCTTAAAAGAACTAAAAGGGGGTGAGTAAGATGTTTTGGTGGATATTATTAGGTATTTGGGGATTAGGAATGATTTGGTTCATTTTTGAACTTATCACTGCCCCAGAAATGGAAGATCATTGTTAAGAAAGGACGTTACGCAAGAAGTAAGGTCCTTTTTAGTTTTGTCAGAAAGGAATGAGAGACATGAAGTTTTTAGATTTGTTTGCAGGAATTGGAGGCTTTCGACTGGGGTTAACTCGTCAGGGCCATGAGTGTATTGGCTTTTGTGAGATTGACAAGTTTGCGAGGAAATCTTACAAGGCCATCTATGAGACCAAAGGAGAAATAGAATTTCATGATATTAGACAAGTCACAGACGAAGACTTTAGACAACTTAGAGGGCAAGTGGACATCATCTGTGGGGGATTCCCTTGTCAGGCATTTTCACTCGCAGGCAGACGATTGGGATTTGAGGATACTAAGGGAACTCTGTTCTTTGAGATTGCTCGAGCGGCCAAACAGATCCAACCACGTTTTCTATTTTTGGAAAACGTCAAAGGCTTACTCAGTCACGACAAGGGAGAGACATTTCGAACAATCCTCGCCACATTGGATGAGTTGGGGTATGATGTCGAATGGCAGGTGCTTAACAGTAAAGATTTCCAAGTGCCGCAAAACCGTGAAAGAATTTTTATTATCGGACATTCTAGAAGATACCGTCCCCGATTCCTATTTCCTCTCAGAGGAGAAAACAGCTCAGCTGGTCTTGAACGATTAGGTAATGTTAATCCGTCAGGCAAAGGGATGAATGGAGAAGTCTATTTATCACGTGGGATAGCACCAACCTTAACAAGAGGAAAAGGAGAAGGAACTAAAATTTTAACCCCTGATAGGCTAGAAAAACGCCAACATGGGAGTAGTTTTAAAGGGAACGATGATCCGATGTTTACTTTAACTAGCCAAGATCGGCATGGTGTAGTTGTCGCAGGAACTTTACCAACTTCTTTTATCCAAACTGGACGAGTCTATGACCTTTCAGGGCTTTCTCCAACGTTAACAACCATGCAGGGAGGGGATAAAGTTCCTAAGATTCTCTGTCGTGAAGAAGCGCCGCATTTGAAAATTAGGGAAGCGACCAAACTAGGCTATGCCAAGGCAATAGTGGGAGATTCTGTCAACCTTGCTTACCCAGAGTCTACCAAACGCAGAGGTCGAGTGGGAAAGGGGATTTCAAATACCTTAACCACTTCTGACAATATGGGAGTGGTAGTTGCTGCTTTAGAGTACCGTAAGGACAAGTGGTATGAAGTGACTGGAATAATCCTAGATGGAAAACTGTATCGTTTGAGAATCAGACGCCTAACACCTAGAGAGTGTTTTAGACTTCAGGGGTTTCCTGATGGGGCTTATGACAGAGCTGAGAACGTATCCAGTAAAAGTCAGTTGTATAAACAAGCAGGCAATAGCGTGACCGTCACTGTTATTGAAGCCATTGCTAGAGAATTTAGAAAGATTGAAGAGGAAGAAAAACATGAAATTATTACATAGTAAAAGTATTAGGAACTGTACGGAGCTAGAAGAAGCCATACATCAAGCAGAAGTAGAGAGATTTTCGGAAATGATTGCTTCTTTACCCAATTATGATTGTGACATTGATGTCACTTTTGAAGATGACTACCACAAAGAAATGAATTATCCGTTAGCTTATGAGTCCAACTTACACCGTATTTTTGAGTTTATTGAAACCCAAGACATCAAAAATGGTGTTGATACTTATCTAACGGATGAGAACGATCTCGCCTTTAGGGCATATGGCGAAGGCTATTCTTGGAATGATAAGAATGATGTCGTCACCACATTAATAACAGTGAAGTGCTTCGGTGAAGGCAGGTCGCCTATTGATATGAGTAAGGTGTTTACCCCACCAACTCAAGCATTAGAGAAGGAGCTATCTGTGTAGGAGGAAGAGATGTTAGAAATCTATTTAAGTCGAAATACCAGTCGGAATCAAAAACTCCTGTCTTTTTGTGACTCGCATGGTATTTCCTACTCCTGTAGAGAAGTGAGTCATCTATCACGTGAGGAATTACTGAGGTTGTTTACCAAAAGCAGTGATTGTTTTACGCTCTTATCCCCCTCGCTACAACGATTTAAAGGTCATAGAGAGATGAAATTGAGTGAGTTAGTGACGGTGGTTCTACGGAAACCTGACCAGAATCTTCGTCTCCCAATTGTGGTTTGTGAGGACAAAGTGTATCCCGATATGAGTTTAGAAGAAGCAAGGACCTTTCTTCCGAGAAGTCAAAAAGTGGTTTCCTTTCGTGAACATCTTTTTAAGGATCTGGTGACATAAGGAGGAGTTATGAACGATCGTTTTTGGGAAAATTTGGAAATTATCGTTATGGAAAAAGGACTGTCATGGGCTGACCTTGCTCGACAGATGTTTAAGGGCCAATACGTCTACCCTAGTGAGTTTAACCGTCTCTACCAAACCTTTCGTCACTACAAATCTCATCGTCTCATGCCACAAGGCAAATGGGTGGAGAAAATAGTGACTGTCTTAGAGATTGACTATGAAGACTTGTTTAGGAGATAGTGATGAAACGACTATTAGTGATGTACGGAGCCATTCATGTCAATGTACTCCTAGTGAGTTTGTACCTGATTGGTTGGCTAAATGGGGCATGGTTACCTGTTTTATTAGTGACATTTTTAGCCCTGCTATTGTGGGGTTGGAAAAGGTTTAAGATACCGAAAAGAAACCTATCCTTGAAGGAGAGAGGGCTTTGGTTACTTGGTAGTCTAGGTGTCATGGTAAGTATTACTCTAATCATGAGTGCTCTATTTTCAGGAAGCGAACCAAACCAAGAAACGTTAGTGACTGTTCAAGACCGGATTCCTGTTCTGTCCTTTATTCTTTTTCTCCTTAATGCCAGTGTTGTGGAAGAAGTCTTTTATAGAGAGGTGTTGTGGGGAGTCTTGTCTCAACCAGTGGTTCAAGTTTTGTTAACGAGTTCCTTTTTTGCTTTAGCTCATCACCCATCCAGTCTATTCACTTGGGTGCTTTATGGGAGTTTAGGTCTCACACTTGGTGTGGTGAGATGGCAAACAGACTGCTTGACGTCCACACTTATTCACCTGTCTTGGAACGGAATTGTCTTTTTCCTATCTTTATTGTGATACCAAAATCAAGGGTGCTTTCGTATCATGAAAGCACCCTATTGTTTTGATGGGGAATCATATAAAGGAGGAAATGATGTCATCCGAACAACAGGAACGCCAAGCGATTCAATATGCGGAACGGAGTGCTATGTTTACGGTGAAGGTCCTTCTCAAACTCTTAGAGTGGTCAGCCAGACACGCCCTAGCACAAGACTCGGCTTATAAAGTTGGGGTTCAAAAGTTAGAAGAACTCCTTCAAAGTCCATATGCCATTGAGTCGCTGAATATCTCAAAAGACATTTTGGATAAACCAGTTGATGTCGAGAAATTCAAGGAATTGGTGGAATCAGAAAACCTTCCTATTGCCACTAGTTGGCAAGGAGATTACCTTCATTTCTATGCTAAGGATAAGTCGCTCTTAGACAAGCACTTAGATGAGTTGCTTCAGAAGTTGGTTTCCAATCCAGAAAAAATGAAAGGGCTAACTATGGATAAAACTCTTGATGAGGAAATCGCACAAGCCAAGGAACAGATTGTGATGTCAGAACCCTCTGCTGTGAAAACAAAGGAGGTCATTCTCTAATGGTCTCAGGGAAAAAAGTTTTTATCTTTGGTATTTTAGGGCTTGCTCTTGGCTATTTCTGCCATCGGCTAGTCTTGCTTTACGATAGTCTACCTAATCAACCACCCTTGGAACGTCTTGCCTATCTCTTAGGAGAGGGACAGAATCAGGTCTTAAATCCCTTGTGGAATGGCAACTTTACAGGTAAATCAGTTTTGGGCTTTTGCTTTGGATTTGTGACGATGGGTCTAGTCTATCTTTATGTCTCAACTGGTCAAAAGGTTTACCGAGAAGGGGCTGAATATGGCTCTGCTCGCTTTGGAAATAGCCGTGAGCGTAAAGCCTTTATCAGTAAAAATCCCTTTAATGACACTATTTTGTCACGAAACGTTAGGCTAACCCTGTTAGAAAAGAAAGTCCCACAGTTTGACCGAAACAAGAACTTAGTTGTCATCGGTGGATCAGGGGCAGGAAAGACCTTTCGTTTTGTCAAACCCAATCTGATTCAGCTTAACTGTTCCAATATTGTCGTTGACCCTAAGGATCACTTAGCTGAAAAGACAGGGAAGCTCTTTTTAGAAAATGGCTATCAGGTCAAGGTCTTAGACCTTGTAAACATGCTTAACTCAGATGGCTTTAATCCTTTTCGTTATGTGGAAACGGAGAATGATTTGAACCGTATGCTTACGGTCTATTTCAATAACACTAAGGGCAATGGCAGTCGCAGTGATCCTTTTTGGGATGAAGCTTCCATGACCTTAGTCAGAGCCATTTCCTCTTACTTGGTGGATTTTTACAATCCTCCAGGTAGCACCAAGGAAGAAGCAGACAGTCGTCGTAAGCGAGGGCGTTACCCCTCTTTTTCTGAAATTGGAAAACTCATCAAGCTCTTATCCAAAGGAGAAAATCAAGATAAGAGTGTCTTAGAAGTGATGTTTGAGACCTATGCCAAGACATATGGGACAGAAAACTTCACAATGCGTAACTGGGCAGACTTCCAAAACTACAAGGATAAGACCTTGGATTCAGTAATTGCCGTAACAACGGCTAAGTTTGCCCTCTTTAACATCCAATCTGTCATTGACTTAACGAAACGTGATACCTTGGACTTAAAGACATGGGGGATGCAGAAAACCATGGTTTATCTCGTTATTCCAGATAATGACACCACCTTTCGGTTTCTTTCAGCCCTCTTTTTCTCCACGGTCTTTTCAACCTTAACGAGACAAGCTGATGTGGACTTTAAGGGACAACTGCCTATCCATGTCAGAAGTTACCTAGATGAGTTTGCGAATTGTGGTGAAATCACAGACTTTGCGGAACAAACCTCAACGGTTCGCTCCAGAAACATGAGTCTCGTTCCTATACTTCAAAACATTGCCCAACTTCAAGGACTTTATAAGGAGAAAGAGGCTTGGAAAACGATTCTAGGGAACTGTGATAGTTTGCTTTATCTTGGAGGCAATGATGAAGAGACCTTCAAGTTTATGAGTGGTCTCTTAGGCAAACAAACCATTGATGTGAGAAGTACCAGTCGGTCGTATGGCCAAACAGGGTCTGGGTCAACTTCCCATCAGAAAATTGCGAGGGATCTGATGACCCCTGATGAAGTCGGAAACATGAAACGAGATGAGTGCTTGGTGAGAATTGCAGGGGTTCCAGTCTTTAAGGAAAAGAAGTATTTCCCCTTGAAACACAAGAACTGGCAATACCTGGCGGATAAGGAGTCAGATGAACGTTGGTGGCATTACCACATTGACCCCCTCAAAACAGAGGACGTTCCGTTTGAACCCTCAGACCACAAGGTTAGGGATTTAAGCACAGAAACCACACTACACTAATAGAAAAGAGGAATCGTATGAACCAAAAATTTACAGGATTTGTTTATGGCGTGGACGCCAGTTCCATGTTTGCTCAAGCCATGGCGCTCTTACAAAAAGGAATGGTTGCGACAGGCGCCTTTCTTGTCGTCATGGGTATTATAAACCTATCAACCAATATCAAAGATGGTGGACCTGGTGTCCGCAATGCCATCTTAGAAATTGTGGGTGGTGTTATGGTAGGTGCCGCTGGTGCCTTTATCACCCAAATTACCATTTAGGAGGGCTAGGTATGACATGAACAACACATTACCTTCAGCTTTTGTCTTTCTAGCCTCGGAGAAAATTTCGAGCGATAGCCTTTTTGAAGGCTTTAACGTGGACTTGGAATCGACGGCCAACTTGGTCAAATCCCTTGCAGATTATAACCCAACCGTTTGGTCTTATATGTCAGCGATCACAAAAGGAGTGATGCAGCCCTTGGGAGTGGCTATTTTAGCCGTTGTTTTAGTCCTTGAGTTCTCGAAGATGGCTAAGAAAATCGCCAACTCAGGTGGTGCCATGACCTTTGAAGCTATTGCTCCTATGATTGTCTCTTATATCATGGTGGCTGTGGTCATTACCAACACCACCGTTATTGTAGAGGCCATCTTAGCCGTTGCTTCTCACATCATTGAAGGCGTAGCTGGTGTCGTTTCTCATGGGGGAACGACTTATGAGACCATTTCAGGACTTAAAGGGTCAGGAATTATTGGAAAACTCATTGTTGGCTTTTTTGCCATTCTGATATGGTTAGTGCGATTGGTTAGTGTGATGGTGGTGAATCTCCTCATTACCATTCGCTTTATCCAACTCTATCTCATGATTCCTTTTGCACCTTTAACGATTCCGACTTTCCTCAGTGATGACTGGCGAAGCGTTGGGATTGGCTACCTGAAAAACATCATGGTCTATGCCCTTCAAGGGGTCTTGATTTTCTTAATCATCTCCCTAGTTCCCCTCTTTGAATCAGCTGGGAAATTGGCTCTCTCAAATGGTGCGGGAGTGATGGAGACGCTAGCAACTGCCTTTGGTGGTTTAGTTCAGGCTATTTTATTGATCATTGCCTTGGTGGGCAGTCAACGGACTGCCAGAAGTATCCTAGGCATGTAAGGAGGATTGGGAAGGACGTTCCTCCCAATCTTTTTTCATATTTATCTTAGATTGGAGTCTTATGAATACACGTGTTTTTAAGGACATCACAAAAGTCCAACATAGGGCTTGGCTAGGCTTTACCACACGACAAGTTATCTTTGTCTTGCCAGCCATTGCCATTACCATCCTGATTTTAGGGTTAAACCTCTTTTATTGGCAATTTGGGGATTGGTTTGTCTATGGTCTTATCTTTACCTTTACCATTCCTCTTTTGCTTTTTGGGGTCTATCGCCCTAATGACTTACCTTTTGAAACGTATCTTAACTACCGATGGTATTATGAAATGACCATCCCAGACCGTACACTAACAGGACAGAAAGGAATACGCTGTGAAAAAAACAAATCGCTCAATGAAACCAAAGACCTCTTCTAAACAAAAGAAGACAGGTAAACCAAAAGAAGAAGTGCTACCAACAACTGTTAATACGCTTCTTTACCAAGGCCTTTTTCCTAATGGTCTCATGCAGGTCACCCCAGATTATTTTTCCCAGTCCTATCTTTTAGGAGATGTCAATTACCAAACAGTGGGACTTGAAGATAAGGGAGCGATTATGGAAACCTATTCCGACTTGATTAACAGTTTGGATGACAAGACCAATTTCCAACTCACTATTTTTAACCAAAGGGTCAACTTGGATAAGTTTAGAAAAAGTGTTTTATATCCCTTACATGAGGATGGGTATGATACCTATCGTGAAGAACTCAATCGTATCATGGAAAATAACCTTGAAGCCGGTGAAAATAACTTTTCGTCTATTAAGCTCATTTCTTTTGGGAAAACTGATCAGAATCCGAAATTGGCTTATCGTTCCCTTTCTCAAATTGGTGAATACTTCAAGAGTGGTTTTTCTGAAATTGATGCGAACTTTACCCTCCTCAGTGGAGAAAGCCGTGTGAACCACTTGGCTGATATGTTGCGAGGGGAGAATCATTTGCCCTTTACTTATCAAGATCTGGTGCGTTCAGGACAAACAACTAAGAACTTTATTGCCCCAACCAGTCTGTCCTTTAAGCACAAAAATCATATTGAAATGGATGATAGACTGCTTCAGATTGTCTATGTTCGTGACTATGGGATGGAGTTGGGAGATAAGTTCTTACGAGAACTCATGCAGTCGGACTTGGAAGTGATGATTAGTCTTCATGCCAAAGGGTCAGCCAAGTCAGAAGCCATGACCAAGCTCCGCACCAAGAAGACTTTGATGGAATCGCAAAAAATTGGGGAACAACAAAAGATGGCACGATCTGGCGTTTATCTTGAAAAGGTTAGTCAAGTCTTAGAAAGTAACATCGATGAAGCAGATGAGCTGATTAAAACCATGACACAAACAGGCGACAAGCTCTTTGACACCCTTTTTCTGATTGGGGTCTTTGCGGATAACGAAGACCAGTTGAAACACTCCCTTGATATTATCAAACAAGTGGCAGGTTCTAATGACCTTGTGATTGATAATCTGACCTATATGCAAGAAGCTGCCTTTAATAGCTTATTGCCATTTGGCAAGAACTACCTTGAGGGTGTGTCACGGTCTCTTTTGACCTCAAACATTGCCGTTAACTCCCCGTGGACGTCTGTAGACCTACAAGATAAGGGAGGGAAATTTTATGGGATAAACCAGATTTCAAGTAACATCATCACCATTGACCGTGGGAAACTCAATACCCCATCAGGTCTTATTTTAGGGACATCAGGTGCTGGTAAAGGGATGGCAACTAAGCATGAAATCATCTCAACCAAGTTAAAAGAAGCAGATACTGATACTGAAATCATCATTGTAGATCCTGAAAATGAGG
>NZ_GL636070.1:1681938-1760217 GCF_000186445.1 Streptococcus agalactiae ATCC 13813 | reverse complement strand
ACAGTATCATTGGTCAAGCCTTTGGTGGGGAGAGCATTGATATTGCGCCTGACTCTACCACTTTCTTAAACGTTTTAGACTTATCCGATGACAATATGGATGAAGACCCTATTAAGGTCAAATCGGAATTTCTACTTTCTTGGATTGGGAAGCTCTTGGACCGGAAAATGGATGGTCGAGAGAAATCGCTGATTGACCGTGTGACACGGTTAACCTATAAGCATTTTGCCACACCATCTCTCGTGGAATGGGTCTTTGTTCTCTCTAAACAACCTGAACAGGAAGCTAAGGACTTAGCCCTTGATATGGAGCTTTATGTGGAAGGCTCACTCGATATTTTCTCACACCGTACTAATATTAAAACGGATAGCCATTTCCTCATTTACAATGTCAAAAAATTAGGAGATGAATTGAAGCAGATTGCCCTCATGGTCATCTTTGACCAGATTTGGAATCGTGTGGTTAAAAACCAAAAACTTGGCAAGAAGACCTGGATTTACTTTGATGAAATGCAGCTTCTGTTGTTGGATAAGTACGCTTCTGATTTCTTCTTCAAGCTCTGGAGCCGTGTCCGTAAGTATGGGGCCATTCCAACAGGCATTACCCAGAACGTGGAAACTCTTTTATTAGATGCCAATGGAAGACGTATTATCGCTAATAGCGAGTTCATGATACTTCTAAAACAAGCTAAAAGTGACAGAGAAGAGTTGGTTCATCTTTTGGGCTTATCTAAAGAACTTGAGAAATACTTGGTTAACCCAGAAAAGGGAGCTGGATTGATTAAGGCAGGCTCAACGGTTGTTCCCTTTAGAAATAAAATCCCACTTCAAACTCAACTCTTTGACATCATGAGCACCGATCCAGAAAAGATGAGGGCTGAACAATGACAAGAGAACAACAGCAGGTCAAGGTGGCCCGTAAAACCTTTCAGAGTAGTTTAAAGGCTAGCCGTACCCATTACCGTAGGGAGAAGAAGGGGTTAAAACGCTCACTTCCTAAACGACGCTTTATCATGCGCCGAGCTGAGAAAGCTGAAACAAGGGAACAACGTCAGACTCTGAAGCAAACCTATCAGGAGGAAAAAGACCTAGCGACAGATACCTTTAAGGAAGCGATCGCCTATGTGTCTCCCAGATGGCTAAAGGCTAGGGAAATTAAGAAGTATCGGCTTCCTCAAGCCAGACAACGCCTAGCAGTCGCGAGAAAACACTTGGCAGAGGTCAAGATGGCCGAAAAAGAGGAGGCTGTTACCTCTAAGTTTACCGATCAGAAAAAGCCAACAGAATCAAAAACATCACGGTTTCAGTTTCAAAAAGAAAAACCTCTTGAACGCCTTCAGGCAGAAAAAGAGGTGAAATCAGCAAAGCGTGACGTGATACAACTGAAAAAAGCACATCAGTTTAAGAACCCCTCGACTAAGGTCAAACGAGGGTTACGCTATGTCGGTTCAGAATCACTGGATGTAGTCGCTCAAGATGATGACTTAGAGGGAATCAGAACCCTAAAAGAGTCTGTGATTAAAGGAAGATGCTATGGGAGATTGACTTATCAGTCAGGGAAACTCCTTGTCAAAAGTGGGCAGACTGGTCTTCGGTTTACTAATACGAAAGTCGCTCATAGTAAGGAGCTGTATCAGAACTTTAAAAAGGGGAAAGGGTTCACTCGTCAGAAGCCCTTAAAGCCAAGAAGACGTTACCAGACCTTTCTCAAACAAGCTAGAAAACAGAGTGTGTCAGGAATAACAAAGGTTATTCAAGTGATTAAGAATAGCCTGACCTTCTTTTCATCGATTGCCCTTAATCCTATGACTTGGGTCGTGTCAGGCCTCTTGTTTTTCTTGCTTTTGATGATGAGTTTTGTTACAGGAATTTCAGGAACTACTCTCATTCAACAGGATGAGAGTGAACTGACAAAAGCCTATACTCACATGACGTGGGAAGATGCGGAAAACACCCGAACCAATCCCACTGGCATTACCTACTACACCAAGATTGATGACGTTATGGGCTTTATGAATCTCAAGTATCAAGATTATGCTTTAGAAGAAATCATGGAAGAAGGGGATAAAACCTATCAAGCCTATTTGAGTCAACTTTGGCAGGACTTAAACGGTGGGAATTCTTTAAAATCCATGCTTGAGTTAAGTAAGGAGCCTGCCTATAAGTTCTCTGATGACGATAGAGAAGACTTAAAGGAATTAAGTGAGGAAGGCACCTACCTTGCCCTCCAAGAATTGGATAATCCTTTTCAAGATCAGACTGAAGACGATGCGCTTACCATGACAGTTCGTTATGGTTATGAGGTGATTGATGACAAGCCAACCCTTCATCACCATATCATTCTAGAAGCCAAAGAGAATCAAGTGATTATGGCTCCCATGGATGGTAAGGTTTCCCTAGATGGAGAGAACATTATCATTACGTCAGGTAAGGGACTAAACAAGTCTCAATTGACCTTGTTTAATATCCACACTGCTAGAGTGAGCGATGGCCAAAAAGTCCAAGCAGGGGAGGTGATCGGTAAAACTAAGGATGGTGCTGGTCTTAAAGTGACCTATCAAAAGGTTGACGATGATTCAGAGAAACTGGTTTACGTCAATCCAGCCTTTTACTTTCCTAAAGTCATTCAACTCCAAACGACTATTCTCCTGACTATTGGTCAATTTGGAGGCGATGAGTTTTCGAGAGCCAAAGCTATCTATGAGTATTTGAAGAGTCAAGGGGCGACTAATCAAGCGATTGCGGCTATTTTAGGAAATTGGTCAGTAGAATCTTCAATCAATCCCAAACGAGCTGAAGGTGACTACTTATCTCCTCCTGTTGGGGCAACGGATAGTTCTTGGGACGATGAGGGCTGGTTGTCTCTAAATGGTCCAGCTATCTATAATGGCAGGTACCCGAATATTTTAAGACGTGGCTTAGGCTTAGGGCAGTGGACAGATACAGCAGATGGATCACGTAGACATACCTTATTATTAGAGTATGCCAAACGAAAAAACCAGAAGTGGTATGACTTAGGCTTACAACTGGATTTCATGCTCAATGGGGACAACCCTTACTATACCAACTGGTTAAAAGACTTTTTCAAAAACTCAGGAAGCCCAGCCAGTCTTGCCCAAGTCTTTCTCATTTATTGGGAGGGAAATAGTGGTGATAAGCTCTTAGAACGTCAAACCAGAGCTACCGAGTGGTATTACCAAATTGAGAAAGGCTTTAGCCAACCAAATGGTGGAACTGCCCAGAGTGATCCAAAAGCGCTGGAAGCGGTTCGGGGCGATCTTTATGACAATTCTATTCCAGGTGGAGGTGACGGTATGGGCTATGCCTATGGGCAATGCACTTGGGGAGTAGCTGCTCGTATCAACCAATTGGGGTTGAAACTCAAAGGCCGAAACGGTGAGAAAAATCCAATCATCAGTACCATGGGAAATGGTCAAGACTGGGTAGCAACAGCAGCACGCCTTGGTGGTGAAACGGGCAAGCAACCAAAAGCAGGAGCGATTATCTCCTTTGCGGGAGGAGGTCATGGGTCGCCAACAGAATACGGTCATGTCGCCTTTGTCGAGAAAGTTTACCCAGATGGTTCATTCCTGATTTCTGAGACCAATTATAACAACAATCCTAACTATACCTTCCGTAAGTTATCAGGAGTCGATGGTACGATTAGTTTTGCCTATACGACGAAATAGAAAATGATATGCTAACAAATCATTAGGTTGTTAGCATATTATTTTATTGTGATTGATTTTTTCTAAACAATATGCTAACATTATAGCGGAATGTTAGCATATTGTTTAGGAGGTGGCGATATGGATCTGTTAGAGAAACCTGTCTATAATTACATAAAAAAAAATCATGGCATTATAACTTTTCGTGATATAGAAGAGCTTAACTTTTCTTACCAACAACTGAATCAATTAGTCACAAAAGGTAAATTGGAATCAATTGAAAGAGGGATTTATCATCTGCCTGATACCTATATTGATGATTTCTTTAGTTTACAGTATCGTTTTCCAAAAGGAATTTATTCCTTAGACACAGCACTTTGGTTACATAGCCTTTCTCTTACTGTTCCATTTGAACCTGTAATGACTTTTCCTTTTGGGACGAACACGAGGCTAATGAAAGAAGCTGGTGTTAAGCCGATTGTTGCTAGAAATCATCATGAAATCGGTATTATAAAACTAGAGCGACAGGCTGGACAGTTTATCTCAGTATATGATATGGAACGAACTTTGGTAGAGTGTTTGCGAACAGCTTATCATGTTGATGTTCAAGTCATTGCTCCAGCGTTTCAAGCTTACTTTAAAAAAGGAGCTGTGAATTATGCCAAGTTGTACCACTATGCACAACTATTTAAAGTCACTGAAAAGCTACAATCTTATGTGGAGGTATTGTCGTGAAATTTTCAAATGCCAATAGCTTCAAAGCGAAAATTAAGAATATCGCAAGAGAAAAAGGGATACCTGCTCAACAAGTTCAGCAGAACTATTTGATTGAGAAAATCTTAAAACTCATCTCTGAAAGTCGGTATAAAGATTCTTTCATTGTGAAAGGTGGATTCCTTATCGGACAGATAATTGGCTTAGATAAACGAACAACTATGGATTTAGATGTTACTTTGAAAGGTCAACCTCTTAGCGAGGAAAATATTCAAACAATCTTCAAAGAAATTGTAAGTCAACCTTCTGAAGGTTTTCAATTTGAAGTTGATATGTTAGAGCCAATTCGACAAGATGACGAATATGGTGGCTTTACCCTCAAACTCAAGGCAACATTCGATACCCTACGTGAAGTTGTCTTTATTGATATAACAACAGGTGATCGGATAACGCCACGAGAAATTACTTATCAATTGCAGTCTGTTTTTTCAGAGAATAAGCTAGAAGTTTGGACTTATAATTTAGAAACTGTTCTTGCTGAAAAATTAGAAACGATTATTCGCCGAGGAGCTGCTTCAACTAGAGCTCGTGATCGCTATGACCTCTACACATTGTATCACCTTCGAAAAGATGAGATTGATATCCCAATATTGAAAACTGCTCTAAACAATACTGCTAAAAAAAGAGGAAGCTTAGATGTTTTGATAAATTGGGAAAGTCAATTAGAGGTAATCCGTAGCTCTGACTATCAGAATCAACTTTGGTCTCGCTATCAAAAATCATTTAGGTATGCCAGTGAAATTAGTTTTGAGGAGTCGGTAGAAGTGGTGGCAATTATTTTAAATCAATTAGGGGGTTAGTAGTGTATGCTGACAGGAACTTTGAAGATGATGGGTTATGAATTTTTCTTTACATTTGATAAAGAAAAGTTATCTTTGATTCCTAAAGAAGAGAAAGACTCGATTAAGTATTCTTGGTTTTATAAAAAATTGGGAAATGGGAGCTATGCTTGGCCTGGAGAGCCTAAATTTGTAGAAGAAGACTTTCTTTATGGACGTACAAATGAAACAAATCAAGTTATTACATTTTTAATAAATAAACACATTCAACTTCATGAAAACAATGGTGTTATTACTGTACCGTTTTTGGCCTATTTTTTTAGTTATTCTGAAAGACCGATGATTAGTCGGATATCTTACAGCGGGTTAGAACTAAACTATATTCATCCAATCAATCATGCTTTTGAAATTTCGTATAAACCTGATGAACATGATGGAAAAATAAATATTAGTACCTATGATTTTGACTCAACAAATAGCGTTATCATCGTCAATGGTTTTTCATTTTGAAGAAACTCAAGATTACACTTAAGAACAAAAATGACTATTTTAAGAACAAGCTACCTTTTGATATAGTTTCTGTTGTAGAGTATCTTCAATGAAAATAATTTAAGGCTGGAAGACACGTATGAGTTTAATAAATCCTATTCCAGATACTAACTGGTTAAAGAATAATAAAGATAATTTAAGGATTTCGGATGAAGCCTATCTTGAATTAGTACAAATTTATGATTTAATAGACTCCATAGATTGGGAGTATTCAAGAATAAATGATGACGCAACTTTGATAGATAAAATAAATCAATTTGCGACTAATAGAAAAAAAACAACTGTATCCGTAGTATATATTGTAAAAAATGAAGAGAACTTTATTTTAAAAAGTTTAGCAAGTATTATTGATTTTGCTGATGAAATTATTATTGTTGATACAGGTTCTACTGATGGTACTTTAGAATGTATAACTGAGTTATCACGTGAAAAAATTTTTTTGTACACATTTGAATGGTGTGATGATTTTTCAAAGGCTAGAAATTATGCTAATTCACATGCTTCATGTGATTGGATATTAGTTTTGGATGCTGATGAGGTTGTTGATGATTTCAAAAATTTAAAGTTACTTTTGTCATATTTTAAATTATTTGATAGTTTAAGTGATACTGTATTTAATTTTAATATAATTCGAGGGAGTGATTATTATAAAACAGGAAAGTTAATTAGTAACACAGGGGCATTTCAATATAGAGGCAGAGTACACGAATCCTTCTATTCAATAAATAACAAAGATATATATTATGCTAATCTAAAAATTAATGTTTATGGACAAAAAAGAGAAAATAAAGAGAAGGCAAGCTATTATAATGAGCTATTATTAAAGACGATGCTAGATTACCCTACAGATAGTAGGTGGTGTTATTACTATTTTAGAGATAATTATAGTCAAATCAATTTGAATCAGATGTTTGAATATAGTTGTAAATCAATATTTAAAAAAGGAAATATTGTATCTGAAAATAATTTCATTTCAAATTATTTTTCTGTACATATAATTATGTTTATTTTGTCAAAAATGATTGATGAAAATAATTACATTCTTTTTGATTGTTATCTAAATCTAATTGAAAAAAAAGTCTCAGGACATTCAGATTTTATTTTTTTAAAATATGCACGTGAATTCAGATTAATACAAGAGGATATTTTAAATTCTATGAAGAGTTTTTTAGAAGAATATAATAAATGTTTATTTTCTGAAAATATATTTTCTCCTAATTGTATAAATTCACTCTTGGGATATTATCTATTTTTAGGGGGATTTTTTGAAGAGAGTGGTTTAATATTTAGAGAACTAAATTTAAATGTCAGAGACTATCCTAGTTTCATTAATGAAAATTTAATTAATTACTTTCAAAAAATACATGATGAATCATATTCTTGTAATGATTTTTAAGCGACTGAATCAATTGGAGGGAAGATTTATGATAAAAAGTAATTTATATAAAAAAGTTTATAAAACAGTTTATATAATTGATTTTTCAGAATTAGAACAAGAACCCTTATTTAATAATAAATTTCAGGAGATTGGAGAATGGTTTACTAATTCTGGCAAAAGGTGGATTTGTAGTAGTATATTATCTACGGACGATTTTAAAAGTTATATTTTAAAAAATGTAAAGATTACAGACGGAGCAAAGATTAAATTTTTTAAAGATTATTTTCCGATTTCCACAAATAGTGAAATTGAATTTTGAAATTGAACAAACAATCCACAATTTTAATTTTACATATAATATAAAACTTACTCTTTATTTATAAAACAGTTTATTAGGAGGTAACATCATGACTCAAATGGAAAAATTTAATAAGATTTCTAAAACAGTTCTTAATGAAATAAGAGGAGGTGCATCGGAAAGTGCTAATTGTAAATGGGCGATTGTAACTTGTACTCATGATACAATTTTAGCTGGCTTAGGTACTTCTGATCCAGGAAGTGCTTGTGCCTATATGAGGCGTGTATGTAAGAAAAATTGATAATAATATAGAGGAATTTTTTTGAGTAAGTTTTGCTATATGATTTTTATGGGTGAAAATCTCACCCATTTTTGTGTTTGATCCCTAGTTGTTGCTCCAATATTTTAATTATAGATAGCATATAACTTTATTATGCTTCATTAGTCATTTTATAATATATCAAGGCTAAACACTAATACTAGTAAGGAGTATATTGAGTGAATGAAATTTTCGAAACGTCATTATCGTGCTCAAGTTGATTCAAAAGATTGTGGAGTAGCTGCTTTGGCCATGGTGTTAGAATACTATAATTCACATTATTCTTTAGCAGAACTTAGAGAAATGTTAGGTACAACTGAAAATGGGACTACTGCATTTAGTATAGTTTCTGTGGCAAATGAATTAGGGTTCGACACTGAAGCTATTTATGCAGATATTTCTTTATTTGACATAGAGGATATAAAATTTCCATTTATTGTACATATAAATAAGAATAATAAATTTTATCATTACTATGTTATTATTGGCAGTGATAAAAAATATATTTATATAGCTGATCCTGATCCTCTGATAAAATTATCTAAACTAACTAAAGAACAGTTTCTTGCAGAATGGAGAGGGATAACTATATTATTAAAACCAAACCATGAGTACAAAATTAAAAGAAAGAAGACAAGTTTTCCTTCTTTATTTACTTTACTGTTTAATCAAAAGAAATTAATTTTTTTAATTATATTATTAACTTTAGCAGTAAACTTTATAAATATAATTGGTTCATACTATTTAAAGAGAGTAATTGATTCTTATATTCCTAAAGGGGAGCTGGATTTTCTTAATCTAATGTCAATAAGCCTAATTGTTATTTATCTTATGCAACAGTTTTTTGTATTTGGTCAAGGGGTATTGATAACAGTTCTAAGTCAAATACTTTCAAAAAATATAATGCTGTCATATATTGCTCACCTTTTTAAACTTCCTCTATCTTTTTTTGCAACAAGAAGAACTGGCGATATTGTCTCTAGATTTTCAGATGCTAATATCATAATTGAAGTATTATCTAGTATAATTTTATCTGTAATACTAGATGTGTCAATAGTTACTGGAGTATCAATTGTACTTTTTTTGCAAAGTAGTTATTTATTTTTTATTATAATTATTGCGTTTCCAATTTATGCTTTAGTAATTTTTTTATTCATGAAACCATTTAGACGTAGTAAAACTAGTGTAATGGAAGCAGGAGCTTCACTTTCCTCAGTTCTTATAGAAGATATAAATGGAATAGAGACAATAAAATCTCTTACTAGTGAGGTTGATCGCTATAAAAAAATAACAGACGAATTTAGTAATTATTATAAAAAAATTACTTTTTATAGTAGAATGGAGTTGTTTCAAGATGTGTTAAAAAATTTTACTCAATTGTTGTTTAATGTATTAATTTTATGGCAAGGTGCTATTTTAGTAATTGAAGGAAAAATATCATTGGGATCTTTGATAACCTTTAATACTTTAGAACTTTATTTTCTGAATTCACTGGAGAACATTATTAATTTACAACCTAAATTTCAATCAGCAAGTGTTGCGTATAATAGATTAGAAGAAATCTATTCGGTTCAATCGGAATTTCAGGATAAGTTCTTCATAACAAATTTTAAATTGAATTCTAGTAAGATAGTAATTTCAAATTTAACCTACAAATATGGCTATAACCAGCCTCTATTAAAAGATATTAATTTAGTTATCGAGGAAGGTTGTAAAATAGCATTTGTTGGTCTTTCTGGTTCAGGGAAAACAACTCTAGCAAAAATGTTAGTTAATTTTATGCCTCCTACCTATGGAAGTATTGAATTTGGAGGAATTAATATTAATGATATTGATAAGAAGACTTTGAGACAATTGATTAATTATATACCCCAGAAACCTTATATTTTTAACGGTACTATATTAGATAATCTTTTATTAGGTGTTGAAGATGAAATTTCATTTGAAGAGATTAATAAAGCTACTGAGATTGCCGAGATAAAATCTGTTATAGAGAATTTACCGTTAGGATTTGAGACCGAACTTTCCACTGAACATAGCATTTTGTCAGGAGGTCAACTTCAGAGAGTTGCTATTGCACGTGCATTATTAACCAATCCTTCGGTATTAATCTTAGATGAGTCAACAAGTAATTTGGATAATTTAACGGAAAGAAAAATTATTGATAATTTAATGAGCTTAGATACAACTGTAATATTTATTGCTCACCGTCTTAATATAACAGAACAGGTTGAAAGGATATTTGTCATAGAAAATGGTATGATAATCGAAAACGGAAATCATGAAGATTTGATATTAAAACAAGGGTTTTATTCTAAAATATTAAAAGGTTAATTTTAAAATTGAGGAGTTAATATGAAAAATAATTTGTTAGATGATTATAGAAATTTTCCCAAAATATCAACGGATAATTTGAAATCTATAAAAGGTGGAGGAGATACTGTCTTTGATAAAGTAAATCATTTCTTTTGTGATTTAATAAATTGTAGAGGAAAGGGGAGAATGAATTGATAAATGGATAACTTTTTTATTAATGGAATTCATATTTTTTTCAATTTTTGCTTAATGGTGTCTATAATATTCCTTCCACCTTTTTATATATGCCAGTCGTTAAGGGTATATATACCGAGATATTGTTGGCTTATCTATGCTATAATTTATTTTATTTCTGTAAATATTAATTATATTTTTGAGACTTTGATATTTATACTATATTTTTATTGTATTTTTAGATTTATATTTAAGAATGATAGGCCGACATCATTTTTCTATTCTTCTTATATTGTTTTAAGTTATGATACAATTCATAGATTTTTTCAAAGCATTCTAAATAGGTTGCTAAATTTTGATGAGATTTACACTTATTTTTTTGACAGATTTATTATGATAAGATTTATAGAATATACTATTCCATTGGTTTTGCTGATTTTGTTATTTAATTTAATCAATTTAGATTTTGAAATAGTTAAGATGAAAGCATTTAAAAATTATGTTTATGTTGGGAATTTTATATTTGCTTTTATGCTTTTGTCTATTACAATATGGACGCTTATATTACAATCTAATTTATCAGTTATCAAGATATTTGGACCTACAGTTGCATTAGCCCATTTTCTTCTATTTCTTTTTTTAGCCCAATATATGAAATCACAGCAACGAATTTACGAAGTAAATTTAGAAGTAATTCGCCGTGAAGAAGAGAATAGAAATCTTAATAAATTTGTTGATAAATTAGGTGATTTATATGAAGATTTACGAGGGATTCGCCATGATTTCGCTAGCATTATATCAAGTTTAGAGCCTGCGATTCAGGAAAAAAATATTGATGAAGTAAGCATTATCTATAAAGAAGTTCTCATTAAGATGAATAGAAATCTACAAAAGAACGAATACTCAGCATTTAATTTGAAAAATATTGACGACTTAGCTATTCGTAATATGCTGGCTCAATCAATTTTGGAAGCAGAACAATATGATATACAATTCAATTGTTACGTGTCTGGACATATATCTCAAGTCAATGTACCAATGTTAGAGATGATTCAAATATTATCTATTATGTTGACTAATTCAATTGAATCTGCTATTATTTCAAAAAAACCTTTAATTGAAGTGGCTTTATATAGAGATAAGAGCATTGTTACAATAGTTATTAAGAATAGTCGAAATCCCATCTCTTTAGATAAGAGAACTATCTGGGAGGTAGGGGTTTCAAGTAAAGGTGAGGGGAGGGGAATTGGGTTATATAACTTGAGAAGACTGGTAAATAGGCATGATAATTTGACTCTAGAAACACAAATAGATTATGATAGTTTTACTCACATCTTGAAAATAATGTAAGCTGGAGGTATGTTATGAATATTATTGTTCTGGATGACAATATTCATCATCAGTTGCGACTAGAATCTGCTCTTTATTATGTAGCTCGGTCTTTACATATTCATATCAATATTGAATGTGCTAGAACAATACAGGCATTAAGAGAGTATATGAATCAAGAAGAAGTAAATCAGATATATTTTCTAGATTTAGAAATTGGCAATCAAAAAAATTTAGGTTTTGAGATTGCTAAAGAAATAAGAAATAATAATCCTTATGCAGTTATTATATTTGTGACTTCATATTCCGACTTGATGCCCCTAGTATTTCAATATCATCTTTCGGCATTAGATTTTATTATTAAAGATCTTAAAGAAACAGAATTTCGTAATCGGTTAAAGCAGTGTTTGGAACAAGTAATAATTTCATTTAAGAAAAAATCTGATGGGGAATTGTTAAGATATAGTTACCAGAACAGAACTGGTATCTGCATACCTTTTTCCGATATACTTTTTATTCAAACCTCAGTTAAACCGCATCGATTAATTATTTATACAGTAAATTTTATTAAAGAATTTTATGGTACTTTGAATGATATTCTAGATTTAGATAGTAAGAATTATTTTGAAAAAGTAGATCGTTCAACAATAATAAATGTGGATAATGTTACTGAGTACAGTTCGAAAACAAGAGAAGTAAAATTTTTTGAAGGAACAACATGTCTTGTATCTAGATTGAGAATTAAGGATGTAAAAACTAGATTAAGAAATAAAGGAATAATATGAAGTATATATAATTGATAATTTAAACTCTTTCTTTTTTATGTAAGTTATTTAGGTTTTAGTACAAATTAAATTTTACTAAATTTGATATATCTTTAGTTATGAACGTACGATAGACGAATGAAGAAAATATTGTTTTAAGATAACGATTTTTCATAATAAAAATAATATTTCTTATCACGAATTTTGTTATAAAATAAGTGAAAAAAGAGGATGAACCTATGTATATATGTGAATTTTGTGAAAATATTTTATTCATGCGTAGGGACTAGTGAGAGTCAACGTAAGTGTTGACAAATAAGGAATTATCCCGTATAATAAGGGTAAATAAAGATTATAAATTACTTGTGGGCTAGTGGATATGGTCTGCACCCGCCTGTGGGCTCCGCACTCAGTTCAAACTGTTTGTTGAGAAAAAGAATAGCAGGACTGCCAACCCTTGAGGAATAGATAGGGCATATCTAGCGTGAGGTGAAACTCAATACGTGGAAGAGAAGGAAGCACCTGCTTCCTTCTCTTTTTTAGGAGAAAAATAGAATGACATATACTTTGGAATGGCTCGAGACCTTTGATGGAGAAATTGATATTCTCAATGTCGATATGTCTCGTCTAGCCAATACTATTGAGAAATATGTTTCTCAGTACAAATACGTTTATCAGACAAATATGGAGGACTATCCTGAAATTGTTCTCTCCGTCCCAAATTCCTCTATTCCCCATCTATTAGGATTATCAAGAGATCATCATGTCAATTTACCAACTAATAATGCAGGGAGTATTTTTGAAGGATTAAAGTATGATTGGACATTGCAGCGTCTAAATAAGGCTGATAATGGATGGTTTAACGAAAATAAATTCAAAATTGTTGGCACATTACTACTTTATCAAATGTTACATGTGATGGAATGTAAATTTTATACAACGGATGGTATTTTGAATAGAAAAGTTGGTAAACGATTTAGAAGAGACAATATTTATTTTGTGGTCTTCAAATTAAGTAATGGTATTAGTTATACCGTTGAATTATCACATGAACAAGGAAACCAATACTTTCCAAGAAGTCTTAAAATCAACGACACCTTAATTACAAATTGTAGAGAAATAGAGCTGAAACTTGTTGACAAGAAACGCTTTAAGACTGCTAAAGCTAGAAAGGTTAATTGGCCGTCTTAATGGAAATATTGATATGATAATCATTGGGTCATCCACTTTTTGTGGGTGGCTTTTTTCTTTGTCCTTCTTTGATGTGATACCAAAATCAAGTCGTCTTTTTTATGATGGGGAGAGAGTGACAGATTGTTACTACTTATCAAAAGAAAAGAAGGACTTTTTTATGACCAAACAATGTCATCATCACTTTTTAGTCAATCAGGAAAAAGCAGAAAAGCATGTCTTCCGTAAAAGTAAGAAGTACCGTACGCTTTGTTCGGTAGCTCTTGGAACTATGGTGACAGCTGTTGTTGCCTGGGGTGGCCAAGTAGCACAAGCCGACGAAGTGGTAACACCCTCGCAAGGTAAAACCGTTCAGTTGACAGAAAATCCTGCGACCAACTTACCAGAAGCTCAGTCAACTCCAGTTGCTGAACAAACGAATAGCCTTGCCTCAACTGGTCAATCAGATGGGGCTATTACAGTCACCGTTCCTCATGATGTTGTGACACAGGCTGTCAATCAAGCAACTGCTGAAGGAGTTACTACTGTTCAAGACCAACCTATGGACTTGGGAAATACGACTTCTGCGAGTGATACCAGTAAGCAATTAGATAAAGCGGAAGCGGATGCTGCTAAGCAGGCTGAAGCCATCACTCAGGTGACCAATACCTATAAAGCAGATAAAGCCGCCTATGAACAAGATAAAACTCGTGTTGAACAAAGGAATACTGCGTTGGCTGCTAGTCATAGAGACGCCACTCAAGCAGGAAAAGCCTTGAATCATTCAGTGGATAGCACAGTTTCAAAAATCAAAGGCCAAGATCAGTCGGCTAATGTGACCGTTACCACTCAAACAGTACCATCAGGAGATGGCTCAACTGTTTCAGGCTATCAGGATTATACCTCTGCGGTAACTGCTATTGATAAGCAAAATAAGAATAATCTAGCTGAGTATGAATCGAAGAAAAAAGCCGCAGACGCCATTGTCGCAAAGAACCTTCAGATTCAAAAGGAAAATGAAGCGGGTCTTGCTAAGGCAAAGGCTGATAATGAAGCAATTGATAAACGTAATCAAGCCGGACAAAAAGCAGTGGATGACGAAAACAAGGCAGGTCAAGCTGCTGTTGATACCTATAATAAAGACCAACAGAAATTAGTGAAAGACCGTGAAGCTGAGATTGCTGCTATCACGAAACGCAATAAGGAAAAAGAAGAAGCCGCCAAGAAAGAAAATGAAGCGATTGATACCTACAACGCCAAAGAAATGGAGCGCTATAAACGTGATTTAGCTGAGATTTCAAAAGGTGAGGAAGGCTACATCTCACAAGCTCTTGCTCAGGCTTTAAATTTGAATAATGGAGAACCACAAGCACGCCATTCAGCTGATACAAGAAACCCAAATCGTATCGTTGCAAAAGGTGACGCTATGCTTGGTGGGTATTCTAAAATCCTAGATTCTTCTGGTTTCTTTGTCTATAATACTTTCAAAACGGGAGAAACCCTTTCCTTTACCTATCAAAATCTTCAAAATGCTCGCTTTGATGGTAAGAAAATCACAAAAGTAGCCTATGACATTACAAACCTTGTTTCTCCAACTGGAACTAATGCCGTGCAGTTAGTCGTGCCAAATGACCCAACAGAAGGCTTTATCGCTTACCGTAATGATGGGACAGGCAATTGGCGAACAGACAAGATGGAGTTTCGTGTCAAGGCCAAGTATTTCTTAGAGGATGGCTCACAAGTCAGCTTCACCAAGGAAAAACCAGGTGTCTTTACTCATTCCTCACTCAACCACAATGACATCGGTTTAGAGTATGTAAAAGACACATCAGGTAAGTTTGTTCCAATCAATGGCTCAACCATTCAAGTGACTAACGAAGGTTTAGCTCGTTCACTTGGGTCAAACCGTGCCAGTGATTTAAATCTTTCTGAAGAATGGGATACGTCATATAGTAAGTATGCCTATAAAGGAGCAATTGTCTCAACGGTTACATCAGGCAACACCTATACGGTGACCTTTGGTCAAGGGGATATGCCCCAAAATGTTGGTCTCTCTTATTGGTTTGCCTTAAATACCCTTCCAGTTGCACGGACGGTTAAACCTTATAGTCCAAAACCACATGTGACACCAAAGTTAGAGCCAGTTCCAGAACCCGTTAAGGTTGTGCCAAAAACCTTTACCCCAAAAACCTTTACGCCAGAGCCACCTGTGAGATTTAAGGAAAAACCATTAGAGAAAGTTACTCAGCCTAGCCTAACACTTACCAAGGTCACCTTGCCTAAAGAACCTACGCCAGAACCGTTACCAAAAGCACCACAAGTGCCAACGGTTCATTATCACGACTATCGTCTGACAACGACCCCTGAAATTGTTAAGGAAGTTATCAATACCGACCAAGTGAACCTTCATGACAAAACGGTCGCAAAAGATTCAACGGTCATTTACCCTTTAACCGTAGACGCTTTTTCTCCAAATCGAGCCAAAACCACAAGCCTCACCTTTGAAGATTACCTTCCAGCAGGCTATGCCTTTGACAAGGAAAAAACGCAGGCAGAAAATGGAAATTATACCCTTACCTTTGATGCTGCTAAGAACTTTGTGACCTTGACCGCCAAGGAAGCCTTGCTTCAAGAGGTCAACCAAGACCTCACCAAGTCTTACCAACTGGTGACTCCGAAACTTTACGGTAGCCTTCAAAATGATGGAGCAAGCTATTCCAACAGTTATAAGCTCCTCATCAATAAGGGAACCCAAAATGCCTATACAGTGACTTCTAATGTTGTGACAGTGCGTACGCCTGGTGATGGAACGACCACTAGCCGTATTGAGCCGCAGAAGAAAAACGAAAATGAAGATGGTGTGGTCATTAACGATACGGTAGTGGCTTTAGGAACAACTAATCATTACCGTTTGACCTGGGATTTAGATCAGTATAAAGGCGATAAGTCTTCTAAAGAGACAATTGCTCGTGGTTTCTTCTTTGTAGATGACTACCCAGAAGAAGTGTTGGACTTAGTAGACAATGGGACAGGTATCACCACTCCTGATGGCAAAGCCGTATCAGGGATTACTGTCAAGGCTTATGCGTCGCTGTCAGAAGCTCCTAAAGACCTTCAAGATAAACTCGCTCATGCCAAGATTTCTCCTAAAGGGGCTTTCCAAGTCTTTATGCCTAATGACAATCAAGACTTTTATGACCAGTATGTCAAAACAGGAACTTCTTTAAACCTTCTCACCAAAATGACCGTCAAAGACAGCCTTTATGGTCAGACGAAGACTTATCGAAACAAAGCCTACCAAGTGGATTTTGGCAATGGCTATGAAACCGATGAGGTGATCAATACCCTTGTTAGCCCAACACCTAAAAAACAAAATCTTAATAAGGATAAGGTGGACATTGACGGAAAACCGATGATAGTGGGTTCACAAAACTACTATACCTTGTCATGGGACTTAGACCAATACCGAGGCACTAAGGCCGATAAGGCTCAGATTGCACAAGGGTTTTACTTTGTGGATGACTATCCCGAAGAAGCTCTATTACCAGATGAAACAGCGATTCAACTCATTACATCTGATGGTAAAGCTGTCACAGGAGTTACAGTAAAAACTTATACGAGCCTATCAGAAGTTCCGGAAACCCTACAAGCAGCCCTATCAAAACGCAAGATTTCTCCTAAAGGAGCTTTCCAAGTCTTTATGGCAGAAGATCCGCAAGCCTTCTATGATTCTTATGTAACGCAAGGTCAAAACATCACCATCGTTACTCCTATGACTGTCCGTGAGTCTATGCTTAATTCAGGAAAGTCTTATGACAATGTAGCTTATCAAGTAGACTTTGGACAAGCCTATGAAACCAATACGGTAACGAATCACGTGCCAAAAGTAACACCACTTAAAACTAATACCAGTAAAGAAGGCGTGTCTATTGATGGGAAGACCGTTCTTCCAAATACCATTAATTACTACAAAATTGTTCTGGATTACAGTCAGTACAAGGACTTGGTGGTGACGGAGGATGTCCTTACAAAAGGCTTTTACATGGTGGATGATTACCCCGAAGAAGCGCTTAGCGTCAATGCAGATGGTGTCCAAGTGATGGATAAGGCAGGAACTCTTGTCAAAGGGATTTCGGTGAAATCCTATGCCTCATTATCAGAAGCGCCTAAAGTAGTTCAAGACGCTATGGCCAAACGACAGTTCACACCCAAAGGAGCCATTCAAGTTTTAAGCGCTGATGATCCAAAAGCGTTCTATGAGGCTTATGTTAAAACTGGTCAAACCTTAGTGGTGACCCTTCCAATGACTATTAAGAATGAGCTGACAAAGACTGGTGGGAAGTATGAAAACACCGCATATCAGATTGACTTTGGTTTGGCTTATGTGACAGAGACTGTGGTTAATAATGTGCCAAAACTGGACCCACAAAAAGATGTGGTGATTGATTTGTCACAAAAGGAGAACAGTCTTGATGGAAAAGAAGTTGCCTTGAATCAGGTCTTTAACTACCGCTTGGTGGGAGCACTCATTCCAGGTAATCGTGCGACACCACTCATCGAATACCGCTTTGACGATGATTACGATGAAAGCCATGACGACTATAATGGTGTTTACAAGGCTTATACCTTAGTAGATGTGACTCTAAAAGATGGAACGGTTTTACCAAAAGGGACAGAAGTGACGAAGTACACGCTACAACATGTCGACACGTCAAAAGGAACGGTTACCATCAGTTTTGATCAGGAATTCCTTGAAAAACTAGCAGAAGAATCCGAGTTTCAGGCAGATGTTTACGTGCAAATGAAACGAATCGCCTCAGGTGTAGTAGAAAATACCGTATTACATACTGTCAATGGCTACACCATCAGTTCAAACACGGTTAAAACAACTACTCCTGAACCAGAGCAACCAACTCCGACTCAACCAACCCCACCCCAACCACCTATTCCAACACAAGAACCACCAGTTCCAGCAAGTGTCTTACCAAATACAGGAGAGAGTCAATCCCTCTTGGCGCTTGTCGGTGGAGGACTTCTTTTAGGTCTAGCTTACGGACTTTCTAAACTCAAAATGGAGGACAACTAAATGGAACCCAAAAACATTTACACAAGAGATTCAGACCAAGATGGTCTAACGGATGCTCAAGAGTTAGCTTTAGGGACTAATCCTTTTAGTAGCGATACGGATAGTGACGGACTGACAGATTTTGAAGAAGTGAAACAAGGTTTGAATCCAATTCAACAGCGTAAGGAGAGAAGCTATGGCTTGGAATTATGACACGATTTCTAGAACCCTTTTTGAGATGGCACGAGAAAACTATGAAGACATGGTTAAGGCCTTTTTAGCTATGGAGTTGAGTATCAAAAACAAGTCACTTCTTGATACGCTCTATCAAGACTTTATGGGCATTGATGACTTGTCTTTAGTCAGTGATGACCTGCGCCTAAGAGCAGACGGTTACCAGGAACAGCTTCAAGAAGAAATGACGGACCTCTTGGATAAACTCTATCGAACAGGTGAGGGAGCTAGTTTCATTATGGAAGTGATTGTGTCCAACAATATTTCTGAGACCCTTTCTCAGTATGAGGTTTTGAATGAGGAGGATTACTCATCTCTCACCTTAGAGACCGTGCAGGACATTATCCAAAAGGAGTTGTCTTTAACGAGTCAAGATTATTTTGGAGATGTGACCTATCTCGCCCTGCAGAAGGATTTGTTAGACCAGAAAAGCCATTTCTTACAACAGTATGTGACAACTTTAATGGATAAGTTACCACAAGAAAAAGACCAAAGAGACTTGGTCCTAGACTAAAGCAGCGGGCTGAGAATACCTCTCAGCCCCTTTTTAATTGGAGGAACATATGACTCAAGAACAATTACTTGAAATGTTGCGGGCAAGATTGCCACGTGACCAGATTCTTTTGGAATCCTTTTTACGCTATCAAGCAGTCCATTTTGATGAGGATTGGGATAGCCTTATCCAAAATTTTACAACCCAAAGAGGAGTAATCATCTCACCTGTTCAAGTGGTTCGCTTTGAAACAGAGGTTTCTGCTTTTGTAGAGGCGAGCCCCTTTAACGAAGCGACAGACCTAAGCAGCTACACACAGACCTTTGGTCAGGCTGGCTTAAAGAAGTTACCTCAGTTAAACAATGCTGAGAAAGCCTTGGTGATTGAAGTAGCCCTCTTTAACCTAGCCACTCGATTTCATCTCTTAGACCAAGAAGGCGCCTATCAGTCCATTTCGGTAGCTTCTCTTTTGGATAAAAGCAAAGCTGCTAATTTGGTCAATGTCTACCGAGTGGCCAATAATTTGTCTGACCGTATTAGCCGTGATATTGAACAGTTTCTTCTCACTTATGAACCTGAACAGGTAAGTCCCCAGGAAACGTTGGAGGAAAAAATGGAAGTTGTTGAAGAAAAAGTAGTTCCAGAACCTTCTCAGGACATCACCTTTCGGGAAGAAGGGCTTGTCATGATTGCAAGTCTTGATGAGGAAGAGTTATCACAACTAGATTTACGAACAGGGCAAACAGAACATTTACCAGCTTATGAATATCTAAACTTGTCCCAAAAATTTGAGATACTAAGTCACTTTGACCAAGTGCGAAATAGCCGTCCAAAGCTACCAAACCTGAGACGTGGGGAGTTTGATCATGAGATGGAAATGACGCCAATCTATGCGGACAATGAGCTATTAAGCTATTTAGAAGCTGATGGGACAGTCTATGGCTTACAACGTCCTCTAACACCTCAAGAAGAAGTGATCTTAACTGAAATTGGTCAAACCATTTTGACTGAAAATACCGAAAAACTGACTCGTTTAGGGATAGACTTAGCTGACGTTGACGAGCAACAAGGTGGGATACTGATAGATGCTGCAGGGCGTTTTCAATTGAAGAATGCCGACCTAGCCTTATTAGGGGGCTATCCTAAAGCAACTGTTACTCAATTAGCCCTTGCGACAGAATTGCTTCAGATAGGATTAACGCATGACAAGACAGAATTTTTCTTGACCAGTCAGCTAGACTTAGAAGAAGCAAGACCCATTGCCTACGCCTTCTTGCATGAAGACCTCACTCTTGAAGAAGCTAGAACCTTTGAAAGGGACAAACTGTCCCAATCAGACCTATCCTTTAGAGAATGGCGAGAACACCTATCGCAAACAGAACCTGAAATCATTGTGACTCAAGAAAAACTACCAAATCCTATCGTAGAAGAAGCCCTTAAACGCTACCCGATTGATTCTAGAGTGACTTATAAGGGGCAAGAGTTTCAGGTAATGGCCATTGAGGACTCAGGCGTTAACAACCTGATTCGGATTGAATTACAAAATGATTTCACCGATGTGATTGAACAAAATCCAGTTCTTTTCTTACGGACATTAGAAGACATCACTCAAGCTCTTCATGTTCCTTCTGTCGAAGAAAAAGAGGAAGTGGAAGAACCTAGCCAAGAATTAGACCTCTTTTCCTTCATGGATATGGAAGAACAAAATGAGCCGGTTTCTCAAGTGATAACATCTCTATCATCAAATAAGAGAGAGGCTAAACAAGAAGAAGCATTGTCAGAAGATGAGTTGGAACCAGAAGTCACTGAGACGCCCCCGGCCACTGATTTTCACTTCCCAGAAGATCTAACAGACTTTTACCCTAAGACAACAAGAGATAAGGTTGAAACCAACGTGGCTGCTGTTCGTTTGGTGAAAAGTCTTGAATCTGAACACCGTCAAGCCACACCTAGTGAACAAGAACTCCTTGCTAAATACGTGGGCTGGGGAGGCTTAGCTAACGAGTTCTTTGACGAGTACAACCCAAAGTTTTCTAAGGAACGTGAGGAATTAAAAACGCTAGTCACAGAGAAAGAGTATTCAGACATGAAACAGTCCTCTCTGACCGCTTACTACACAGACCCTCTCTTGATTCGTGAGATGTGGAATAAACTAGAACGAGATGGCTTTACAGGTGGTAAAATCCTAGACCCGTCTATGGGAACGGGGAATTTCTTTGCGGCAATGCCTAAACACCTGAGAGAAAATAGTGAGTTGTATGGTGTAGAGTTAGACACGATTACAGGGGTTATTGCCAAACACCTTCATCCGAATAGTCACATTGAAGTAAAGGGCTTTGAGACCATTGCCTTTAATGACAATAGCTTTGATTTGGTTCTCTCAAATGTGCCTTTTGCCAATATCAGAATTGCGGATAATCGCTATGACAAACCCTATATGATTCATGATTACTTTGTCAAAAAATCATTAGATTTGGTGCATGATGGTGGGCAAGTGGCTATCATTTCCTCAACAGGAACCATGGACAAACGGACAGAAAACATTCTCCAAGATATTCGTGAGACGACTGATTTTCTCGGTGGTGTGCGTTTGCCAGATACTGCCTTTAAGATCATTGCAGGCACCAATGTCACAACGGACATGTTGTTCTTCCAGAAGCATATGGATAAGGGATATGTGGCAGATGATTTAGCTTTTTCAGGTTCTATTCGCTATGACAAGGATGATCGTATTTGGCTGAATCTTTACTTTGATGGGGACTACAATAGTCAGGTTCTTGGGACCTATGAGGTAAGAAACTTTAACGGTGGGACACTGTCTGTTAAAGGAACTTCTGAAAATTTGCTAGCAGATGTTCAGACTGCTCTTAAACAGGTTAAAGCCCCTAGAGTGGTGGATAACTCTGACATCTTCATCACTCCTGATGTGATGAGAAGACAAGTTATTGATACTTCGATTCCTTCTGACATCAGAGAAAGCTTAGACCAGTTTAGCTTTGGCTATAAAGATTCTATGGTTTACTACCGTGATCATAAGGGCATTCGTGTAGGGACAAAGACAGAGGAGATTAGCTACTATGTGGACGAGGAGGGGACCTTTAAGGCATGGGATACCAAGCATTCGCAAAAACAGATTGACAGCTTTAATGACCTCGAAGTCACCGATAGTACTGCTCTTGATGTTTATGTGACCGAAGAAGCCACCAAACGTGGGCGATTTAAGGGGTATTTCAAAAAGACCGTCTTTTATGAAGCTCCTTTGTCTGAGAAAGAAGTGGCACGAATTAAAGGGATGGTCGATATCCGAAATGCGTACCAAGAGGTCATCGCCATTCAACGTTACTATGATTATGACAAGGAAGAGTTTGCACACTTACTTGGAAAACTCAATCAAACCTATGATAGTTTTGTGAAACGCTTTGGTTATGTCAATAGTGCTGTGAACCGTAACCTCTTTGATAGTGATGATAAGTATTCCCTTCTTGCGAGTTTAGAAGATGAAAGCCTTGACCCGAGTGGGAAGACAGTTATCTATACCAAATCTCTTGCCTTTGAAAAAGCCTTGGTTCGTCCTGAAAAGGAAGTGACGGCAGTTTCTTCTGCCCTTGACGCTCTCAATTCTAGTCTAGCAGATGGTCGTGGGGTAGATTTGGATTACATGATGTCTATTTATCAGACGGATTCTAAAGCGTCTTTGATTGAAGAATTAGGAGACGCTATTATTCCAGACCCAGAACGCTATCTAAACGATAAGGGAGTGGTATATGTGTCACGGCAGGATTTCTTATCAGGAGATGTGGTGACTAAGTTAGAGGTTGTGGACTTACTCATCAAAGAAGATAATTCTGATTTTCCTTGGGTCTATTATCAAGGTCTCTTAGAAGATGTGAAACCGGCACGTGTGACCTTGGCTGATATTGATTATCGGATTGGTTCACGCTGGATTCCTCTAGCTGTTTATGGGAAATTTGCCCAAGAGACCTTTATGGGACAAACTTTTGACTTGACTGATCAAGAAGTAGCATCAGTCCTTGAGGTAAGTCCGATTGATGGGACCATGTCCTACAAATCCAAGTTTGCCTTTAGGTATTCTACCGCAACGGATAGAAGTTTAGGTGTGCCTGGGTCTCGGTATGATAGTGGTCGTAAAATCTTTGAAAACCTGCTTAATTCCAATCAACCAACCATTACCAAACAAGTGGAAGATGGGGATAAGAAAAAGCATGTGACAGACGTGGAGAAGACAACGGTTCTTCGTGCTAAGGAAACGCAACTTCAAGAACTCTTCCAAGACTTTGTGTCCAGTTACCCAGAGGTGCAACAGATGATTGAAGAGACCTATAATAGCCTTTATAATCGTACAGTCTCAAAAGTTTATGATGGCAGCCATTTAAACATTGATGGGCTTGCCCAGAATATTTACTTACGCCCTCACCAAAAGAATGCTATTCAACGGATTGTGGAAGAAAAACGAGCGCTTCTAGCTCATGAAGTGGGTTCAGGTAAGACCTTAACCATGCTTGGGGCAGGATTCAAACTGAAAGAATTGGGTATGGTGCATAAGCCTCTTTATGTGGTGCCATCAAGTCTGACCGCTCAGTTTGGCCAAGAAATCATGAAGTTCTTCCCAACCAAGAATGTTTACGTGACGACCAAGAAAGATTTTGCGAAAGCAAAACGTAAGCAGTTTGTCTCACGGATCATCACAGGGGACTACGATGCCATTGTCATTGGGGATTCCCAGTTTGAGAAAATCCCCATGAGTCATGAAAAGCAAGTGACCTATATTCAAGATAAGTTACAACAACTCCGTGACATCAAGCAAGGCAGTGATAGTGACTATACCGTTAAAGAAGCAGAGCGTTCTATCAAGGGGTTGGAACACCAATTGGAAGAACTCCAAAAACTGGAGCGAGATACCTTTATTGAGTTTGAAAACCTTGGGATTGACTTTCTCTTTGTGGACGAAGCTCACCATTTTAAGAATATCAGACCCATTACAGGACTTGGTAATGTCGCAGGAATTACCAACACGACTTCTAAGAAGAACGTAGATATGGAAATGAAAGTGAGACAGGTTCAAGGAGAACACGACTATCGTAATGTGGTCTTTGCGACAGGAACACCAGTCTCTAACTCTATTAGTGAACTCTATACCATGATGAGTTATATCCAACCAGATGTCTTAGAACGCTATCAAGTCTCAAACTTTGACTCATGGGTGGGAGCTTTTGGGAATATTGAGAATTCTATGGAACTTGCCCCAACAGGAGACAAGTACCAACCTAAGAAACGCTTTAAGAAGTTTGTGAACCTGCCTGAACTCATGCGGATTTACAAAGAAACGGCTGACATTCAGACCTCAGACATGCTTGATTTACCAGTACCAGAAGCTAAAGTCATTGCAGTGGAGAGCGAATTGACAGAAGCTCAGAAATACTACCTTGAAGAGTTGGTTGACCGTTCAGACGCTATCAAGTCAGGCAGCGTTGACCCTAGTGTCGATAATATGTTAAAGATAACTGGGGAAGCTAGAAAACTAGCCATTGACATGCGTCTCATTGACCCAGCCTATACCTTATTGGACAACCAGAAAATCCTTCAAGTAGTGGATAATGTGGAACGGATTTACCGTGAGGGTAATCTCGAGAAAGCCACGCAGATGATTTTCTCTGATATTGGAACCCCTAAAAGTAAGGAAGAAAGTTTTGACGTCTACAATGAATTGAAAGACCTCTTAGTAGATAGAGGGATTCCCAGAGAAGCAATTGCCTTTGTTCATGACGCTAATACGGATGAAAAGAAAAATTCTCTGTCACGCAAGGTCAATAGTGGGGAAGTACGGATTCTCATGGCTTCAACTGAAAAAGGTGGAACAGGATTAAACGTGCAGTCTCGCATGAAAGCAGTCCACCATTTAGACGTTCCCTGGAGGCCCTCAGATATTGTCCAACGCAATGGTAGATTAATTCGTCAAGGCAATATGCACCAAGAGGTAGATATTTACCATTACATTACGAAAGGGAGCTTCGATAACTACCTCTGGGTGCGACATGAAGTCGCTTAATTGAACTGTCTGGCATGATGACCAGACCAACTATTCCGTTAGTTGAGCCAAGTATCAACTGCATGTTCGCCATGTGGTAAGCTGATACGTAAGGTAGCCCTACTTTAAGGTCGAACCGTGAGGGGAGACCGATACTGCTAGCAACAAAGCGGTTAGGGAGCTAGGCTTGATAGTATGGCTAACAAATGTGAACCACTGTTAAATGTCGTTAAGTTGAACAGGCTAAAGTTGCTGATAAGCCTGAACCAAAAGGTGTGCAGTCGGTTAACCCTTTCCATAGTGGGGTTACACGGACAAATGACTGCCGGCAGAGAGGTGGAGCCTAACCTATCATTTTGTTTATTAAGCGGAACATGGTAAGCCTGTATTGTTGCTTCTAGCAAGGCAAATCGTAAGAAATGCTGATAACAGTGCAGGTATAGGAAAATGGAAAAAGCGAATGCCATCTTGTAATGAGATGGATAGAGGTTCAAGATTTGCCTCAACTCGAAAGAGTGCAGACTTCCATTCGGTTTCTAATCACAAGAGAACTTGTAGAATTTTTGAAAGGAGAAAGCAAATGAACAGTAAAATGTGTGCTACTACTAACATAGCCAACAGTTGGGAAACTATTGATTTCGTGAAAGCTGAAATCTATGTTAAAAAACTACAAATGCGTATTGTGAAAGCGTGGAAGTTGGGTAAATTCAACCGAGTGAAATCACTCCAACATTTACTAACGACTTCATTCTATGCAAAAGCCTTGGCAGTGAAACGTGTCACTGAAAATCAAGGTAAAAAGACAAGTGGCGTTGATAAAGAGTTATGGTTAACACCTAACGCTAAATATCAAGCAATCAAGAAATTAAAGGTCAAAGGCTATCGTCCAAAACCACTAAGACGGATTTATATTCCTAAGAAAAATGGTAAGAAAAGACCTCTTAGTATTCCAACGATGACAGATAGAGCAATGCAGACATTATTTAAGTTCGCTTTAGAACCTATTGCAGAAACAACAGCAGACCCAAATTCTTATGGCTTTAGACCCAAAAGAAGTACTCAGGATGCTATTGAACAATGTTTCTCAGCTTTGAGTAAGCAAAAATCTGCTAAGTGGGTTTTAGAAGGTGACATTAAAGGATGTTTTGATAATATCAGTCACGAGTGGATAATGAAACACATTCCAATGAACAAGACAATACTTGGAAAGTGGTTGAAAAGTGGTTATATCGAAAATGGAAAGTTATCTCCAACAGAGTTTGGAAGCCCTCAAGGGTCACCAATTTCACCAATCATTTCAAATATGGTACTAGATGGTCTAGAGAGAAAACTTTCAACGACATTTAGAAAGAAAAAGGTTAATAGTCAAGTCTATGCACCAAAAATTAATTTTGTTAGGTATGCGGATGACTTTATTGTTACTGGTGTCAGTAAGGAACTATTGGAAAATGAGGTTAAACCAGTCATTATTGAGTTCTTGAAAGAACGTGGCTTGGAGTTATCGGAAGAAAAAACGTTGATAAGTCATATCACGGATGGCTTTGATTTTCTGGGCGTAAACATTAGAATGTACGACGGAAAATTACTAACCAAACCTTCCAAAAAGAATTACGAAAGTATTGTTTCGAAAATCAGGGATATTATCAAAAACAACCCGTCGATGAAACAGGAGCTGTTAATCCGTAAGTTAAATCCTATTATCATAGGTTGGGTTAACTACCAAAAGCACAACGTTTCATCAGAATCATTTCAAAGACTTGATTTTGATATCTATCAATGTCTATGGCAGTGGTGTGTCCGAAGACATCCTAAAAAGGGGAGAAGGTGGGTTGCTAATAAATATTTCCATACTTTTGGTAGCCGTAGTTGGATTTTTAGTGTTCCAACTGCTGATACAATGGAAAATGGCGAACCATTCTATCTTCGCTTGAAATATGCTTCTGATACTGATATTCGCCGACATATTAAAATTAAGGCGGAAGCAAACCCATTTGATGAACAATGGCAACCGTATTTTGAGGAACGTCAAGAAAAGCAAATGCGACAAGAACTAAAAGGAAGACGTGTGATTAACGGACTATATTATAAACAAAAAGGGATTTGTCCAGTTTGCGAATTGAAAATCACCAAGGAAACAGATTTCCGAGTTCATCAAACCGTGAAAGACCATAAACCAATAAAAACATTGGTACACCCTACTTGTCATAAAAATATAAAAGAAAACACGCTGGTTCTCTAACGAGGACTTATAGAAGCTTGAGCCGTGTGAGGGGAAACTCTCATGCACGGTTCTTAGAGGGGAAAGAGGTCGTGAGACCTCTGACCTACTCGACCAAACTCAGGAGAATAAGCTCAAGTACATTACGCAAATCATGACCTCTAAAGACCCTGTGCGGTCGGCAGAAGATATTGATGAGCAGACCATGACTGCTTCAGACTTTAAGGCTTTAGCAACTGGTAATCCTTATCTGAAACTCAAGATGGAACTAGAGAATGAGTTGACGGTATTGGACAATCAAAAGCGTGCCTTTAATCGCTCCAAAGATGAGTATCGCCATACCATTTCTTACTGTGAGCAGAACCTCCCTGCCCTTGAGAAACGCCTCAGTCAATATGACCTTGATATTGCTCAATCTTTGGCAACTAAGTCACAAGATTTTATCATGCGGTTTGACAATCAAATGATGGATAACCGTGCAGAAGCTGGAGACTATCTACGTAAACTCATTACCTATAACCGTTCTGAAACCAAAGAAGTAAGAACGCTTGCGATCTTTAGAGGGTTTGAGCTTAAAATGGCAACCAGAAGCCCTAGTGAGCCCTTACCAGATATGGTGTCTTTAACCATTTCAGGAAGCAACCAGTATTCTGTCTCTTTAGACTTGAAATCAGACGTGGGAACGATTCAACGCATTACCAATGCCATTGACCATATTCTAGATGACCAAGAAAAAACTGAAGAAATGGCTAATAACCTCAAAGACAAGCTAGCAGTCGCAAGGGTAGAAGTGGAAAAGGTCTTTCCTAAAGAAGAGGATTATCAGCTGGTTAAAGCCAAATATGACATCCTTGCCCCCTTGGTTGAACAAGAAGCAGAGGTTGAGGAAATTGATGCAGCATTAGCTAAGTTCAATGAAATAATCCAACCACAACACGACCAACAACTTTCTCTTGATTTTTAAGAAAAAGGCTGACAAAAAATAATGAACGCGGTAAAATGACATTAAGAAATCATCAAAGGAGAATTAATTATGACCCAGACAGTAGAAGATATACGTTACCAATTAGAAGAATGGTTAGCACAAGGATTTACCAGCCCTGAAGACCAGACTAATTATCAAGCCTTAAAGGAACAGTACGAGGATGAAAGCCTTGATTACAGCTTTTCAAAGCGAGAAATCATTGGTCAATTAGAAGTTATTATCACGACTCGTGAGAATTATTTTCCAGACTTAGATGAGGTCACCAAAGAAGAGTATCTTGACCTGGTTGAACAACTTGATAATCTAGATAAGGGACAGGCAGATTATTATCGTAAGCAATTAGCGTAGAAAGAGGTACAGATATGATTGAACAAATTATTCAAAGTCTTTTGATTATCGCGGCAACAGGGCTGATTTTGCTTGTCCTTTACCAGATTGCGAAAATGCTTGGAAACTTATTTATCATTGGATTAATCGGATTTTTAGCCTTTACAGAAGTCTATGGGATTTACCTATTTTTTACAGAAAGATACCTCTATGTGGAAGATTTAACCACCAATGGTATTTTGAGCTTTACCACTTTCTATATCACTTTTAATCTTTTACTTGTCTTTGGACTTGTTAGAAAAGTTGTTAGAAGTAGGATGACATGATAAAAATAGGGTTACCTGAGTTCAGGTAGCCCTATTTTCATGAATGTATAAGCATTATAGTGACAAAGTTTTTAGTGTTATCCAACAACGATAATAATAATTCCCTCAAAGAGTAGGAACAATAAAGGTAGTAGTTTTTGATTTTTCATGTGAAATACCTCACTTTTATTTTTTTCTATTTTATGCTAAAATGTTAAAAATCAAAAAATATTCCCATATATGCTTATTGGAGGTGTATGATGAAAAAATTTGGAGAAATTTTTAAAAAGTTTCGAGAATCTAGAGGATTACGATTAAAAGATGTTGCAAAGGCTGGTATATCAATCTCCCAGCTATCTCGATTTGAAAAAGGAGAGACAGATTTAACCATTTCTAAGTTCATGCTTATCTTGGATGAAATCAACATGCCAATTGATGAATTTATGTATGCGGTTCATGATTTTCATAGAGATGAACTAAATGAACTTCTATCAAAGATTCGACAGTTTGTATTTAATCATGATGTTGAAGGCATGAAAAAGCTTCTATATTCACAGATGGAATCGGAGAATAAAAGGGGTAAATTTTATCAACTCAATATGATTTTATTGAAAATTCGTTTGCAAGATTTATCAGGAGAAGCTTATTATAATCAAAAGGATTTGGACGATTTAACCGACTATTTGTTTAGTGTGGAATACTGGGGGTATTATGAACTATTGATTTTTTCAAATACTTTAGATGTCCTAAAGCATGATGTTTTCATGGTCTTAGCGAGGGAAATGTCTAGACGTTCAGACTTTTATAAAGAAATTCCAAATAATAGACGATTAATCTCATCAATGTTATTAAATGGATATATCACATGTGTTGAGAGAGAAAAATTTTTGGATGCTTTATATTTTGAAAAACAATTAGTACAATGTTTTTTTATCGAAACTGAAGTATATGAACGCTTAGTTTTTCAATATGTACAAAATCTCTATCAGTACAAAAAAGAGGGAAATAGGAAGGCAATTATTGAAATGAAGAAGTGTATTGGAGCGATGAAATTAGCAGGAAGTAATCATTTAGCAAAGACTTATGAAGGACATTTAGAAAAAAATTTAGCTAGAAGTTAGAAAATGCAGATATGGGAATATTTTATTGTAAGCGTTAAAAAGGAATATAATTGCAGTATCATATTCGAAAGGAGTACCTAATATGTCTAAAGAGCTTGAAAAAGTCCTTGAGTCTAGTTCAATGGCAAAAGGTGACGGTTGGAAGTGATAAAGTAATTTATCCCATAGGTTAAGCAGAGGCTATATTTTCCTCTGCTTTTTTAGAAAGGTATTCAATTTGATGATAATTTCAGAAGATTTTTTATTTAGACTAGAAAAGTTTGGTGGAATTTTAATAAATAAAGTAACTTTTGACCGAATTGAGTTAGATGAGAGTGAGGCTTATTTTCTTTATTTAGTTCAAAATCATGGTTTTGAAATTGCTACTTCCTTTTTTAAGAAAGAAATAAAAGCAGGGAAACTAGAGCGAGTACTATTATTAAATATCTATTCTGATAATAATATTGAGGATTCATCGAACAATCCTTATGAGACTCTTCAAAATGCGAGAAAGCATGTAGCAAAATTAAAAAAACATAACATACTGAGTTTTCCGCTTGAACTAGTAATATACCCCAGTATGTACTGTGATTTAAAATGTGGTTTTTGTTTTTTAGCAAATCGTGAAGATAGAAATGCCAAACCTGCTAAAGATTGGGAAAGAATTTTGCGCCAAGCAAAAGATAATGGAGTGTTAAGTGTTTCAATTTTAGGAGGGGAACCGACTAGATATTTTGATATTGATAATTTGTTGATAGCTTGTGAAGAACTAAAGATAAAGACTACTATAACAACTAATGCCCAATTAATAAAGAAAAGTACAGTAGAAATTCTAGCTAAATCTAAATATATTACACCGGTTTTATCTTTGCAGACTTTAGATTCTAAATTAAATTTTGAATTAATGGGGGTGAGACCTGATAGACAAATAAAATTAGCGAAGTACTTTAAAGATGTTGGAAAAAAATGTAGAATTAATGCAGTGTATACAAAGCAAAGCTATGAGCAAATTATAGAATTGGTTGATTTTTGTATAGAGAATAAAATAGATAGGTTTTCAGTAGCTAATTATTCTGAGGTAACAGGATATACGAAAATAAAGAAAAAATACGATTTGGCTGATTTGAGAAGGTTGAATGAGTATGTTACAGATTATATAACTCAACGGGAAGCAAATTTAAATTTTGCTACTGAGGGATGTCATCTTTTCACCGCTTATCCAGAGTTGATAAATAATTCAATTGAATTTTCAGAGTTTGACGAATTGTATTATGGATGTCGTGCAAAATATACTAAGATGGAAATAATGTCTAATGGGGATATCTTGCCCTGCATTGCTTTTTTAGGAGTTAATCAAACTAAGCAGAATGCCTTTGAAAAAGATTTGTTAGATGTTTGGTATGATGATCCGTTGTATGGAGGGATTCGTTCTTTTAGAACGAAGAATTCTAAGTGTTTATCTTGTGGATTGTTAAAAATTTGCGAGGGTGGCTGCTATGTTAACTTGATCAAGGAGAAGAGTCCAGAATATTTTAGAGACTCTATTTGTAACTTATGAGTAAGAAGATTTTTAGTTTATACGGAATGAATATGTTTCTATCTGGATTACCGTACTACTTTGTAGGAATTTTACTATTAAAGCACTTAGGTTTTTCGTTCACAGAAATAGCTACTTTATCAGTTATTACTGAGCTATTTGGTTCAGTTTTTGATATTCCTTTAAGTTATATTTCAAGTAAGATTGGTTACAAGAAAATTTTGTCTATTTCAAATTTATTATTAATTTTAGCATTAGGGTGCCTATTGTTTGGAAAATCAAATATAATATATATTTCAGCGATATTTTTTGGATTGTCAGAATCATTATCTTCAGGAGTTCTTAATTCTTATAATTTTGAAGTAATTGATGACGAAGTTGTATATAAATCATTTTTGAAAAAACTCAACACATTAAAATATATTTTTATTGCTATTATTACGATTATATCTCCACCTTTATTGCATAGGAATTATATTTATCCTATTATTATCTCCATTGTATTTGTAGTTTTTAGTCTATTATATTTAATAGGATTGCCTGAAATTAAAAAGGAACAAAATAATAATCAAAAATTTTTTAGCCTCGATAATATTCAAAACATTCCATGGTTATTAATAATATTAGGAGTAGCATTCTCGACTCTAATTATGATTAGCAATTCTTATGCAGGGATATTCTTAAATGAACAGGGACTTTCACTAGATATGCTGGGAATTGTACTATTTATGTTTAATATATCTATGGCTTTGGGGAGTTATCTAAAAATTAAGTTTGAAGTAAGCTTGATGTTACCAATATTAGCTATACTCATGTTTTTTCAAACCAATCTAATCATCCAAATTATAATCCTTTTATTAATGCGTGTTCTTAATTCCAACTACAATAATCATTTTTATTATAAATTTAATATGTCAATAGAAAAAAATAGAGCAGTATCATGGTCAGTATATAATTTGTTTATTTCGATTAGTTTTATGTTAGCTGATTTCCTAGCTGGTATTTTTGCTGATAACTTTAGTATTAGGAGCAATTATTTAATATTTGGTATAGTAACTCTTTGTTGCTTAGTATTTTTTTCATTTTCTAACAGGGAGGAAAGAACTTAAAAGTTATATTTCTAATTCATTTGCCAAATTATTGATAGCATAATTGTTTTCAAATTTAGCAGATATTTTCTTTAGAGTAACATTCATTACTATCTTATTCTCTTCAAATGCGCAGATGTTTTTATTTTTTCCGCTTTAGTTGGTATGTTATCACAGCTAAAAGAGGTTCCTGAAAGTGTATTTCTTCAGGAGACTGTAGAGGAAAATAATTTGGTCAATGTTTATTCTGTTATTGAAGTGATTTCAACACTATCATTTTCAGTATTTGTGTTACTAATGAGCTACATTACCGAGAATTTTGGTATTACCATCAGTTTTTTGTTATCAGCAATTTGTCTGATTTTAGAAGCTATTTTAATTTATATTAGACGAGACTATCTCAAGTGATATAGAAAAATGATTTTAATGAAATTGAGGATTGTAGTAGCGAGATTAAAGCATAGCTGCTTTAGGTCTGATATATACTTAACAGTTGTCCTGTTGTGTTATTATCAAATATTCTATCTCACTTTCTTTCTGATGAAATCACAACAAATATTATTCCTCTTACTTTGCATACATTTTTTACTATGGGAATATCTCCTATTTACGAAAGTTCTAAAATGTTACTATAAAGCTTTGGAAATGACAAATTTGATTTGTATTTATCTGTTTTAATAAATCTTGCTAGTGTTATGATTCTAACCATACTACAATTATTAAAAGTTCAAACCTATTGGTCATTATACTTTATATCTGGGTTGAATCTATTTGTTTTGTTCCTGATATTTTTACGATATGATTCCGCAGAAAAATTTATATAAATAAAAAAGGTTTAGTTTCAAAAATTACGGCTAAATCTTTTTTTGTGATAACTTTTCCAAGTCCATCTTGTTATCATGGTGCTATCTTATGGAAAAAGGAGATAGCACTAGTGATGTTAAATAAAATGAAGGCTCGGCTATTGATTGGTTTGGGTGGTTTAGCTGTGACTAGCTTTATGGTGATGATGGGTTACACCATTGGTTCTCAGTCTGTAACCAATCACACGCAGAAACAAATCCAATCTGAGGCTCAAAAATTACTGACCAAAGAGAAAGAAAAAGAGAAGGCAAGTGTCCTCTCTGATGAGCTAGTCAAGGAATTCCTCACCCAATACTATACTAAGGAAAAACTGGGCGAGAACAACAACCGTATTAAACCCTATATGACAGATTCTGCCTTTAAGGAAGAGGTAGCTCGTCAAGAAGATTCCATCAACCAGGTCTATAAAGACTATATGTTGGATTATCGCTTTGAGTCTGCCAATATCTATGTCAATACAGAAGCAAATGAAGCTTTTGCGGAAGTGTCTTATCAGGTTGTTTACGTGTCAGATGTCAGTGATAAGGCTCAGAAAAGCACACAGACAGAAACCACCTCTCTTAAACTATCTTATGCCAAATTGTCAGATAAACTCCTTGTCAATCAGGTAACCATTTGGAATGGGAAGCTAGAGGACTTGAAAGAGTCTTCTGATGGAGTAAATTCAAGCATTCCAAAGATTCAAGGCACTACTACAAGTGAGACTAACTAGCAGGAGTTTATCTTCTGCTTTTTTGATAAGGAGATGAGATGACAAGAATTGAAAAAGTGAAACAAAAGGCGATTTTAGATGTGGCAGAAAGTCTAGGTTATTCTTTTAAACGACTATCAGGGCAAGTCTATGAACATCCAGAACACGATTCTTTTAGGATTTTTGCGGATACCAATACTTTCAAATGGTTTTCACGTGACATCCAAGGAGATGTGATTGATTTTGTTCAATTAGTGATAGGAGTTTCTTTTAAAGAAGCCCTATGTTACCTTGAAACAGGGGACTTTGAACAGGCTAGGGTGGTCGAAGAGACCTACCAACCCTTTCGTTATTATCTAAGGGAAGAACCATTTGACCAAGCACGGATATACCTGAATGACATTCGTGGTTTAAGTGATGACACTATCAATGCTTTTGGCAGACAAGGTCTATTAGCACAGGCCCATTACCAGACAAAGACCTTTCAAGAATCAGTCCTTGTCTTTAAGAGTTACAATCATCAGGGGCAATTAGAAGGGGCAAGTCTTCAAGGACTTGTCAAAAATGGTCAGAGACATGTTCGAGGTTGCCTCAAAAAAATCATGAAAGACTCTCATGGATATGTGGGAATGAGCTTTGATATTGGAAAACCGAAACGTCTTATCTTTTGTGAATCGGTAATTGATATGATGAGTTATTATCAACTCCATCAGAAGCAGTTAGCAGATGTGCGTTTAGTTTCTATGGAAGGTCTAAAACTCTCTGTGATTGCGTATCAGTCATTACGATTAGCAGCTGAGGAACTGGGCAAACTTGCTTTTTTAGATACTGTCAAACCAAGTCGATTAACGCATTACCTTCATGCTATACAAGAGACGACTACTTTCTTTCAGACGCACACAGGGTTATTAACCTTAGCTGTTGATAATGATGAAGCAGGGAGAGACTTTTGTCAGAAGTTATCTGAGAAAGGACTTCCCATTGAAACAGACTTACCACCATTACAGGAATTGGAAACTAAAGCAGATTGGAACGATGTCGTGAAAGATCATAGTAATCATTCTTTAAAGGACATGATACAATCTGCAAAGTTACAAGTTATCCGAAGCAATCCTCCGCCTAGAAAAAATACCGCTTTAGAGTTGTGATAACAAAATCAAGTTTCTTAGCATAATCTAGAAAGTGATAAGGAGGACACCCTATGAGTGTGATTGAACGTCTAGCAGAAAGAGTAGCTAGGCAAGAGGAAAAAGTTGCGAAAGAAACGGAAAAATTAGAAACCTATCGCAGTCAATTACAAACAGCCATGTATCAAGCCTTTATCAAACGCCAACAAAATAGTCCCTGGACTTTTGATGAAGCATTGACGCAAGCCTTTGGCCAAGATGAACAAGAACTAAAACCATCAGACACTAGAAATGAGGAATAACACATGACAAAAGATTGGACCTTTGACCAACCACTAGATGATAACACACCAACGTCTTCATCAGAAGAACGTGCGAAGATTGCAGCACTATTTCATAAAGAAAACCAAGAGGGCACTGAAGATGTGAATTATGTGGTAGCCTTCGAGATGGAACAACAAAAGGGTAAGGAGCAGTCCGTTTCACAACCAAAACCACAAGAGAAAATAGAGCCAAGACAAGTTCCATCAACTACCATTACCAGTGACTACAAGCAACATCTAGCCAATGTCATGGCTAAAAACAATGAGGACATTCTTCAAAGTCAGAAGAAAATCGAAGAGTTGCACCAGTTGATTGATGACAAAAATAAGAAAAATAAGAAATTACAAGCCATTTCAGCAGCTATTGATGACTTGTAACGATGAGCAGTCCTGACAAGGGCTGCTTTTTATGGGGAAAGAAGATGAAGTTATTCAAAAAGCAAACGCAAAATCAAGATAGTTTTAAGCGTCTCATTCATCGCTTATCAGGAATGTCTGAAGCCGACTTACATAAGGTCAACCAATTATTAGATGTCGTTTTTGATGCTACAAGGCAAACTATCCGTGAAGAAAAAAAGTCTCCTGAAATATTGCTAAAGGAGCCTATATTAGATGAGACCATAACTGAAGCTAAGAATAAATTGAAGACTGAGCAACTTGAAAAGCGGATAGAGCAGTTTAGGCAGGTGAAGAAACCTAAAAATGAGTAAAAAAAATTAGGCATTGTGATGAAGGCCTAATTTTTTTGTCTGATACTTATTGTTCGCTGATACACATATTTTTTTGTCAATTTGCTATCGTTCAAAACTTCCACATCAAAGATGAAATAATGATCACGATTATCTTTAGCATTTTCTTTATTGAGCTTGAAATAGTTTTTAGCAGATTTCGCCATTGCCAACATGATATCATCTGTTAGAAAAGTCAATGGGGTATCAAGTGCTGAGTAGCGATAGAAGTCACTTTCAAATTTTCGGTAATTATCGCTGAAGTAGTCCATCTGCAATTCGTTTTTATAAAAGTCAAGCTGATTCATGGTAGGCCTCCTCAACTAATGTGATAGCTATAATATCTTCTAAAGCGATAGTGATATGTCCGTCATTGGTTTTTAGAATGACCTCATTTGTTGAAAGGGTCGGAATGGTTCCGATAATAGTTTGATAGTCATTTTTCTGTATTCTAGTCACCTGTATGGTCAGTTGATTAGCGTAACTCTGACTGAGTAACATTAATTTTTGATTCAGCGATAGGTCAGAAAGGTAGCTGACTTGTTTATCATCATCTGATAAGGCAGAGGTATGTTCCGATAAAAAGAACCCCATCCACTTTTGCATGTTAACATCTTGATAGTCTCTTGCGGATTGAAATGGTAAGTATGATCGGTCAATCATTGTAATCCCTCCAAGCCACCTGCTGAGTGGCCTCCTATTAGTTTACTTCTTGCAATATTCCTGGAACTGTCTAAGAGGGCAGTTCCTTTTTGAACCGCCAAAAAACCGAATTGGTCTCTAATATGGTCAATAGTTCGCTGTAAGTTTTCTTCTTTTTCGGTTGCTTCGATATCATCAAATAATGAGATTAAGGCATAGTTTTCATTGACAAATCCTGAGTAATTGACTGCAATACCCCGAACGGCTCCTGACGTGTATTTTTTACGAAAAAGCGTTAGCACGGTATCGGTAAGCAGTCGTGTATGATTAGTGGGTTCTATCTTCATTTGAGCGTTGATTGGCTGTTTCATTTCTGTTTTAGAGTAGGTCACAAAGATGGAAACAATAGTAGCTTTCTGATGTTCTCGCCTCATTCGGATGGCAACTTGTTCAGCCATTTCACTAAGAACAATCTCAATATCACGCTGCTTGACATAGTCACGAGGTAGCACCTGAGAGTTGCCAAGCCCGTGTGACTTTGGTTTATAGGGTTGATGAACATTACTCTCGTCAACACCATTAGCATGAAACCACAACTGGAGTCCAACCTTTCCAAATTCTTTTTTCAATCGATCAGGATTGCTATTGGCTAGTTCCTTGATAGAGGTAATCCCTAGTTTGTGAAGGCGTTTCTCTGTTCTAGAACCAATACCCCAAAAATCAGTTAGGTTAGGAATTGACCAGACTTTTGTTTCCACATCTTTGTAGGACCAATTGGCACGCATAGTTGGTGTTCGTTTGGCCTCATTGTCTAGAGCAAGTTTTGCCAATAATGGGTTAGCGTTACTCATACCAATGGTAGAATAGATACCAGTCTTTTGCCAGATGTCATGTTGTAGTTTGGCAGAGACTACATCTAATTTTGCTTTTCTATCCATTTGTTTATCACTTACAAAGTAATTGAGCGAGGAGGTTAAATCAATAAACCCTTCATCAATGGAGTAGGGGAGAATATCTTCAGGAGCAGCATAATCTTGGAAAATGTGCTGAATATCAATATTCTTTTCAATATATCTATCCATTCGAGGAGGGACAATAAGCGTTCGCTTTGCCCAATGTTCAATATAGGAAACATAACGTGGTGATATGTCTAAGCCTTGATGCATAGCATTATAGTAGTCAAATTTTCTTGTGGTGATATCAAAGGGTAAATCGTAGGCACGTCCGACATTATTTTTTCCAAAGACCTTTTTGAACATGGGAGAAGAGGCTAAAATTAAACCTCCAGCGTTATCAGCACGACTCATGACACAGAGAGAGGTATGGAGTGGGTTCAATCCTCTATCCACACATTCAACCGAAGCATAGAATGATTTCATATCAACGAAAGCTATATCAGACTGAGGTTCTTTTGAGTAATCGATATAGCCCATCATCTTATCCTCTTTTAAGCATTTCTAATTCTTCCATCAGTTCCTGAATATGATTAGTAATGTCATACTCATTGAGGTAGGGAGTAAAATAGATACGATTGTCTTTGAGATAAATCATTTCATTAACATTAACTGTCATTCTTAGGCTCCTATAACAGGCATAAAGTGACTTACAACAAGCCCTACGATACGAGGATTATCTTCATAAGGAATCCATTTATCCGGGTAGTTATCGTTGAGTGATACCATTTTAAATCCATTTTCTTCTCTATATAGTTTTTTGATATAGACAGAGTCATTCCAGGATAGGGCGTAGACGGCACCATCATAATCAAAACCACTAGCACGAATAAGGGCTACTTCACCATCAAGGTAGATGGGTTCCATAGAGTCTCCTTTAATCCAAGCAGCAATATCATAACCATACTGTTCTTCCTCAGCATAGACGGTCTCAGTCTCGTATTCATCAAAGAGCGATTCTCCAAGACCAGCAGAAAGAGAAACATCAGATAAGACTTCAACTGCAAAAAGAGGAATTACTTTCTCTTGTGATTGTTGTTTTTGAAGTAACTCATCAGCATACTCATCAACCTTTCCTTGATTTTCCGTAGAGAGTTGGAGATAGGTATTCACAATCTTGTATTCCGATTCAAAATAGGTTGTTGGAACATCAAGTATTCTTGCAAGGGCAGAAAGATTTTTTTGATTAGGAACAGATTTACCAGATTCCCATTTATTGTATGAAGCTCTATTGATTTTTAACAGATTAGCTAACTCTGATTGAGAATACTGCTTTTCCATTCTAAGTTCTTTAAGATTGCTACCAGAAAACATAAATCAAAACCCCTGTTGCTTTATTATGCAACAATTATATCAAAATATTTTTAAGATGCAAGTAGTAGAGTTTTTTTAACACGAAATGTTTAACAAATATTTAGTAGTACTATTTTATTTGAAACAACAAAAAACAGAGATACGCTTCCTCTGTTTTTAGAATATATTGTATCGTAATCAAAGATTTAAGAGATTGTATATAGGATATTCAATAAAACGTTCCCTTTGTTCATCGGAAAATTCATTTTCGAATAAGTAGATTGCTTGATCTTTGTAGCCTAAAATACAATTTGTAGCAAATCTAATTTCTACTGAGTTGTGATTCATTAAAGAATGGAGATAGGAACTGTCTTTTTGTGTTAAATTATTTAAACGCTTTTTAATTTGTAGTAGATTGAGAATGTTATTTTCAGATTTATCCATATCTACAAGCTTTTGAGCAAATTTTAAACAAAACTGCAAGGTATTTTGGTCGTGTTTAGAATCAGCGTAGTTTATTAGTTTTAATAGACCAAGATCCATATTTTCAATTTTACTTTCACTTGACAAATATGATGAAAGATAATCAGAGATGTTAAAATTATCAATAAGTAGTAGCTGCTCTAATTCAACTGTTTCATATTTTGAAAATAACTGTTTATCTTTGTTGATTAGTACCATATCGTAATCACTAAAGTTATATAGTCTATAGCTTTTAGTTCCTTCGTTTTCTGGAATTAAAAATAGTAATACATGTACATTAGCAAATTGAATGACTTGAGTAGGATTATAGTCTACACGATCTAGAGTTACCACTTGTTCATTTACGATACCATCATACAATAATTCAATTGTTCTAGCATCTTTTTGTGACCAACCTGTGCTGTCAAGGTCAGTAGAAATTTTAAGTTTGTCTACTAATTCTTTTAAACGTATGTTCGCATTAAACGCTTTTTTCAGAAAATTAAAATCAATTTTAGCTATATTTTCATCACTAAACTCTAGTCTTTTTCTGTTTAAAATAATTCCTTTATTTTTTTGAAGCTCTATAATAAACTCTAATCCATCTAGTCTTTTTGAGAGAATATTTGAAAGCGAGTAATTAAAAGTTAGCGTTACTAAATCAGGTCTTTTATGTACTGTTATTGAACAACCATTCCGAAAATCTATAGTGAAGTCATTCTTGGTTTCGTAAGAAAAAATTGTCTTATATACACGATCTTTTCCCTGAATTTGAACTAACATTTCTTTTTCTTCAAATATTTTTAAATTAGCAATATCGTCAATGAGAGGTTCAGGTATCATAGCTCCTTTAGGTTTGTAATAAAGATCTAACTCACCAGATATTGCATAATCAAGAATGTCTAGATAATCCTTGCCAATAAATTTAAACTCTAAGTCTCCGTCAAATGATTCCAAATTTTCAAAGAGAGATTCTTGGCTTCTCCAATCAATATGAGCAAATCCTTTCTGATATTTGCGTTTTTGAATAAAATTAAGAAATACAAAGTTTAACTTATCTTCATTGTTAGGGAGAAGTTTCATATGAATCGAAATATTCTTAATCTTTTTCTTTTTCTTGTCGCTGGCTAATAAAACTTTCTTAATGACCTTTGGGGTTAGTGAAGCATAAGTGACGGTAGGGATATCATCCTTTAAATACACTACAAAGTAGAGTACACCACCTTCTGTAAGATAGTGCTCCAAATTATTCCTGTTTATTGAGAATCCAACATTTTCTTCATAATATTCATCCTTACCTTTTACTTGAACTGGAATTCTCTCAACTAAATCAATATTTTGCTTTTTTATGTTTTTATAAAAATAGATATGACCGTCCCAGATGGGTTCTCTATCTCCTTCGGAAATTTCTCTGTTAATATGTTTAGATTTTTTTAATGCCAATTTCAAATAATCGACAGCATCTTCTTCAATTTGCTTAGATGATTTAACCATGAATAACCTCTTGAATAAGTAATTTTATACTAACATTATACCAATTTTTGTGATAACTTTTCCAAATTATCCTTGTTATCCTTATATCAATCCTAAGAAAATCAAACTTTGATTTTCTACTGGGGGTTTGGGGGCGAAGCCACCAAGTTATCTTATCGTTGACTGTCAAAACTGAAAGGTTTTGGTCGGCTGGCGATATGATTTTTTGGGTATTGTGACCACAATGCCTGAGCTCGCAAAGACCGAAAAAGAAGAGAGTGAGGTCTTTAGGAAGCGTACTGACAATGTGAGGCAGCCTGACATTGTCAGACAAGTATAATGTTGAAAGGATAGTAGGATGGGACAAGAAATTAAGTTGATTCGTAAGCAATTTAGAATCACGAGACAAGAAGAAAAACAGATAAAAGAAATGATGAGGGAACAAAAACTGGATAGTTTCTCAGAATTTCTTCGTCAAAATTTGTTGAAAAAGAATTATCAGGATAGAATTTTTGAAAGTTGGTTCTCCCTTTGGCAATCTCAAAAGTTTGAGCAGATTAGTCGAGATGTGTATGAAGTTTTGATTATTGCAAGAGAAAATCACCAAGTGACTCAAGAACACGTTTCAATCTTATTGAGCTGCGTTCAAGAATTGATAGCGGAAGTCAATCAAGTACAACCACTCAGTCATGAGTTTCGTGAAAAATACATGAGATAGGAGGCTACTATGGTTTATCGATATCGCACTAATCTCAAAAAAGTATTTTTAACAGATTCAGAGTTACATCAATTGAATGAACGAATTGCTAAGAGTCATTGTCAAAATTTTTCAGTCTATGCCAGAAAAGTGTTGCTGAATCCCAATATGTCATTTGTCACCATTAACACGGATACTTATGACCAGTTAGTATTTGAATTGAGACGGATTGGAAATAACATTAATCAAATTGCGCGTGCCATCAATCAAAGCCATTTGATTTCTCAGAAACAGTTACAAGAATTGAGTAAGGGAGTTAGTGAGTTAATTACTGGCGTAGAGAAAGAATTTCAAGTGGAAGTGAAAAGACTGAAGGAGTTCTATGGTAATCACTAAGCATTTTGCGACGCACGGAAAAAAATATCGTAGGCGTTTAATTAAGTATATTCTCAATCCTGATAAAACGGACAATTTGAAATTGGTATCTGATTTTGGCGTGAGCAATTACTTAGACTTTCCCAGCTATGAAGAAATGGTAGAAATGTACAATGTCAACTTTACCAATAACGACAAGTTGTACGAATCCAGAAATGACCGACAAGAAAAACATCAACAAAATATCCATGCCCATCACCTCATTCAATCATTTTCTCCTGAGGATAATCTGACACCTGAAGAAATTAACCGCATTGGTTATGATACCATGATGGAATTAACAGGAGGTCGCTTTAAGTTTATCGTAGCGACTCATACAGACAAAGATCATGTTCATAATCATATCCTAATCAACGCCATTGACCGTAATTCAGATAAAAAGTTGATATGGAATTATGCCTTGGAACGAAACCTTCGTATGATTTCAGACCGCATTTCTAAGATTGCTGGAGCGAAAATTATTGAAAAACGTTTCTCCTACCGTGACTATCAAAAATATAGGCAGTCTAGTCATAAATTTGAATTGAAGCAACGTCTTTATTTTTTGATGCAGCACTCAAAGTCCTTTGATGATTTTTTGGAAAAAGCGGTGCAGTTGCATGTTCACATCGATTTTAGCCAGAAGCATAGTCGCTTTATGATGACGGATAGAGCAATGACAAAACCAATTCGAGGACGCCAACTCAGTAAACGAGATTTATATGATGAAGAATTTTTTCGTACACACTTTGCCAAGCAAGAGATTGAAAGTCGTTTAGAATTTTTGTTGAACCGTGTTAATTCTTTGGAAAAGTTACTGACAAAAGCGAAAGAATTGAATCTAACCATTGACTTAAAACAAAAGAATGTAACCTTCATACTTGAAAAAAATGGAAAGCAGATAAGTCTGAATCATAAAAAAATAAGTGACAAGAAATTATATGATGTCAATTTTTTTCAAGATTACTTTAAAAATAAGGAAGTTGGTGTTTCAGATGGATTAGAAAATCTACAGAAACTGTACCATGCTTTTCAAGAAGAACGAGATAAGGAGAAGGTATCCACTGAAGAGAGTGAGGAAGCCTTCAAGAAATACAAGGGGCAACGAGATACCATCCATGAGTTTGAAGTTGAACTTGTGGAACATCAAATTGAGAGGTTAGTTGATGAGGGCATTTATATCAAGGTGTCTTTTGGTATTAAGCAGAGTGGTCTTATTTTCATTCCCAACTATCAATTGGATATTATGGAAGAAGAAAATCATAAAAAATATAAAGTCTATATCCGTGAGACAACCTCATACTTTATCTATAACAAAGAAAATTCTGAGATGAACCGTTACATAAAAGGACGGACCTTAATTAGACAGCTAACTAATGATAGTCGGATGATACCATATAGACGACCAACAGTTGAGAGTCTACAAGAAAAGATTTCTGAGATTAACCTCTTGATTGAATTAACTGAAACTGATAAGAAATACCAAGACATTAAAGACGAACTAGTCGCAGAAATAGCAGAGCTAGATATAAAACTGACTCAAACAAACGAAAAAATCGCCACCTTAAACAAGATGGCGGAAGTATTTATCAATCTGAAGGGTGCTGAACTGAGCAGTCAAAAACTAGCAAGGTATGATTTTTCAAAGCTAAATTTAACCGAATCAATTTCATTAGAACAGGTAAATAAGGAAATAGGAGTATTACAAGAGGAGCTAGGTCATTATCTTGATGAGTATGAGGGACTAGCTAGAAGGTTGGAAAGGTTTGTGAAAGTGTTGAATGCTAGGAGAGATGTAGGTTCAAAATTACGGGATGGTATTCAGATAGAATAAATATAAGGAAATCTCAACAAACTAAATTTGAGTTAATAGAGATTCTCTAAAATATTAATTATTAATTCTGTGAAGTAGATTATTTTTTGAGTGGAAGTATGATTTTCGATTGGAAATATTTATTCTGCTGACTTGTAATAATAAAACTGCCTCCGTGTCGATTAATAATTTGTTTAGAAATTTTTAATCCCATACCACTTCTTCTAACGCCTGATATGTCAAAATTAAATTCTTCAATATTAGAGATGCTAATACTCTTGAGTCTATCAGGAGAAACCCCTACTCCGTTATCTAGAACTGTTATAGAAAATTCATTATTTGAAGTACATTCTAGAATTATACTAATTTTGCATCCTGATCTATTATGAAGTACTGAGTTATAGATTAAGTTATGGATAACTCGAGAAATGAGGGCCTTTTCAACATACATTTTTTTTCTAAAGAGGTTGGAATCGTGTGAAAACTCAAAGTTAAATTCTTCCCAAATTTCTTGATTAATAATTTGAATAATTATTTCTTTAAAGAAAGGAATAATTTCAACAATCTCCAAGTTCAATTTGAAATTACCATTTGTTAATCTTGCAAAAATATTGAGGTCGTTCAATAAATTTTGGATGTAATGACTCTCAACTAAAGTGGGTTTGAGATGTTTTAGAAGATTTTCATTATCTGTTTTTTCGATAGCTAAAGATGTATTGGACACGATAACTGAAAGTGGAGTTTTTATATCATGTGCTATTCCGGAAATCCAATTTTCCTTAAACTCTTCATTTTCACGTAATTTCCTGTTGGCGGAATTAACTGCTAAAGTCAATCGATCTAACTCTTTGACTGAGTCAACCTGCTTATTTAAACCTAATGGTAAGTTACCAATTGCACTGATAATGGGTTGTATATTACGATTTAAGAACGTAATACTATACATATATAGAAATAAACAAAATAAGCAATTGACAAAAATTATAGCTAGAATAAGAATTGGAAAAATTTGAACTCTCTTTAAATCAAAGTAATTATTACCATATCGAATAATGCTGTCTTTTGGAAAGGCAATAATGTAAATATCTTTCTGCTCCTCATTAATTTGGGTAAAGACAGGATAATCTTCTAAATAGTATCGAGAGAACCTGATAACATCAGCATAATCAAAGTTACTTTTTATATTAGTAGGTTTATTTATATTAAATTTTTCCTTCCCGCTATCTTGATCAATGATCATGACCCATAAATTATTCATCTCGATTAGTTCTTTTCCTTTTAAACTAACTTTATAAGTATTATTTTCAGGGATGATGTTGGAGGAAACTGTTTTTATAATATCCATAGCTGATTGTTGACTACGAATATAATTTGTAGTGATAACTAATAGAAAAATATCAATAAATATGATGGTTAAAAATGAAAGAATAAATTTTAATACGCTTTTTTTGAAAATATTCATTAAAAACTCCGTTACCTCAGACAACAAGCTTATATCCAAGACCTTTAACGGTAATAAGATGATCCGGTTTAGAAGGGCTTGATTCTATTTTTTCTCTTATATTTCGAATGTGTACCATTAATGACTTTTCATATCCAGAACTATCAAGTCCCCAAATAGTATCACAAATTGTTTCTGTTGAAACAATGTAGTTCTTATTACTGTATAGTTTTCGTAGTATCTGTATTTCAGTAGGAGTTAGTGAAAGTTGATTTCCATTTTTATTTACACTTGTATTATTTAAATCAATGGTACAAGAAGACAATGTAATTAATTCGGATTCATTTTTGTATGCTCTTCTTAATAGAGCAATGATACGATATATTAAGGTTTTCGGGAGAAATGGTTTAGTGACAAAATCATCACCACCTGATCCAAGGCCTTTAACTTCATCATCAGGATTATTTTTTGCTGTTAAAAATAATATTGGAATATCAGAAGTTTTTCTAATATATTTGGCAAGTAAATACCCCTCACCATCAGGTAACATTACATCTAATATGATGAAATCAATCTTGGATACAGAAAAAATATCAATGCCCTCGCTAATACTATAAGCGTTACTAATATTTTTAAATCCTCTATTGACTAATACCTCTTTGATAGATTGACTAAGTGAGACATCGTCATCTATTATTAATATCCGTTTGTTTAATAACTGTGTTTCAAAATTCATATAAATACCTCCTTGATTTTTTAATTATATCATAAAGGATTTTATTTTAACGGTATGGAGTAAAATCAAAGATTTAAAATCTTTAAAATAACTTTATGATTTCTTTAATATATCTTAAAGTCAACTTTGTAAAATTTACTTGTAACAAAGATAAAGACACTTGGTCTCAAAATAAGAACGGCACTCAAATAAAATTAAGAAAAGGATAAATTATGGAAAAAGAAACAACAATTATTGAATCAATTCAAGAAGTTAGTCTTGAAGAGCTTGACCAAATTATCGGTGCAGGAAAAAATGGCGTATTTAAAACCATCTCACATGAATGTCACCTAAATACATGGGCGTTTCTTGCCACATGTTGTTCTTGATTTTGGATGACTAAGTGTCTAATATGTTACATTAAAAAAGGAGGGAAACCTCTTTTTTTATATTTAGAAATTTTAATTCTAAAGATAATAGAATTGCTTATCGAAAAATAGAATCTAGGAGTAAAGATTTGTAAAGTATTTTGTGTCAAGACGAGATTCTACCCACTAAATATACTCCGTTGTATTCACTAAAGTTTACGATTTAATGATGAAGGATAAAATGTGATGTGTATTTAAAGAAAGTATATGATTTACAACTTATGTAAAAAATATTAAGAAGAGGTATAAATTAGTAATGTGAAGTTACTTTATCCTTGTTTGATTCTGAACTAACAAGATTTATCAATAAATTAACATTAGCTTTAGATTAGCTTTAACTTTTCTTTATGTTGCGATTTTAAAATTAAAGCATAAATAAAAATATTTTCGAGTTATGCTCGGTATAACATATGAGGTGATAAATTATGAAAAATAATAATAAAATTTGTCAAGATGCTTTGGAATCCTTACAAGAACTTAAGTTAGAAGAAGTTGATGAACTTTTAGGTGGAGCAGGCCATGGAGTAAATACTATTTCAGCAGAATGTCGTTGGAATAGTTTACAAGCAATCTTTTCATGTTGCTAATTTTTAGAGAGGTAATATTATGAATCAGAAAGAGCAACTATATAGTCAGTTTGATAAATTTCCTAAAGTAGTAATTGAAAGGCTCATCCCTGAAGTTTTAAATGAAAGTGACTCGCTAATTAAGCAAATTGAGGAAAAAATTTCAGATTATTATAGATCTACATTGATTTATTTAATTAATGAAAAGCGCATTAATGGGACATTGGTTGGTGAAACAGCAGAACTTCGATATGACTTTTTTAATAATGTATTATGTAGAAACGGTACTATTTTAGATGAAATAGAGGAACGATTTCCTAAGATTAATCAGCGTGTATTTATCAGTATTAAACACTATTTAGACTTACTAAATTGCGTGAAAAAGCACTTTGTGAGTGATTTCTTAGAATTAAAAAAATTAAAATTTTTAAAGTCTAATGATGAGAGTCCTGATTTAAATGTTTTAGATATAAAAGTCACAGGAGATATTCACAATGGAAGCGGAGTCTGTATTCTGGATTATAATAGACAAAAATTGGTTTATAAGAAAAAATCATCAAGACCAAATATTCTTTTAAAAGAATTAGATAGTCAAGCAAGTAATTATTTGAAAAAGGAAATTAGGTTCATTCCTGATTTTTTAGATAAAAATGAATATTTTTGGGAAGTATTTGTCGAGAGTAAGCCAGTATCCTCACTTAAAGAAGCAAACGAGTTTTATAAGAGAATGGGGTATCTTTTAGTTTACTCCTATATTCTTAATATCTCTGATTTACACTTTGAAAATCTTATATCTCATAGTATCCAACCTATATTAGTAGATGCTGAAACAGTTTTTTCAACTAATCCATATGAGACAGTAGCTGAAAATGATGCAACATTAAAAATTGTTGAAAATAGTCGGAATTCAGTTCTTTCTACGGGATTATTACCTATTTCTGAGGCTGACAAAATTTTCGGAGGTGATACGAGTGGTGTTTTAGGAGGAACGCTTATTGGTGAAGCAAAAGTTATTATAAATCATAATAGAGATGATATACATGTTGAAAAACAGAAGTACAAGACTGAAAACCAGAATCACTTACCATACTTTGAGAATAATTTGGGAATAAAAACGTATTTAAACGCTGAAGAATATGTAGAATATATTAAAGAAGGCTTCATAGAATTAAGTAAATTTATTATTAATAATAAGGAAGCATTGAAGAAACTTTACTTAAGTTTTAGTGATATAAAAACACGTGTTTTATTTAGAAATACTAGAGATTATAGTCTAGTTAGACAATTATTGCTTTCACCAGTTTACTGCAACCAGGATAATATTTTGTTTGAAAAAATGTCAAATAAATTAACGAACTACGATAGTCATAATTTATGTCAATCTGAAGTAAAACAACTTTTGAACATGGATATTCCGTATTTTTACGTTTGTGCAAGTGATATTAATGTTAAAGATAAGGACGGTAATACTAATATTTGGAAACTAAAAAAATCTTCACTGAGTGATACAATTGAAAAATTGGAAAAATTTGATTTAGATACTATGGAAGAACAGTTAGATTTAGTAGAATTTTCAATTAAAACCCCAAATGCTTTATACAGTACAGAGTTGCAAGAGTCATATATAATTTTTCAAAATTCAAACTCAAATCATAGCATATTATTTACTGGTATTAATACTATAGTTGATACAATTTTAAAAAATGAAAAATTTTCTAAATTAGATGGAAGTACAAATTGGTTAACTTTGAAAGTTACAGACTATGATGCATTTCAACTAGAACCCATGGATTCATCAATTTATGAGGGTATTGCAGGACTGTCTATTGCGTTATGTGAAGTTTATGAATTGGTCGATGATGATAGACAACAGAGAATTTATAACTGTTTACGCAGAATTTTCATGACTTTAATGAAGGCTTATTATTCTACACAAAATCAATCGTATTATGTTGGCAAGTTAGGAATTTTATCTGCAATGATTAGAATACAGTCAATTACTGGTCAAGAAATACCAGTATCTATTTTTGATATTAATAACAAATATATCTTAGATTTGAATGTTCAGAGTGCAGATTTTCTATCAAGTTTTCCTAGTGAGATTGTAGCCTTACGAAATAGTAATGTATCAATTGGAAATCTTCAACAATCTTTTGAGAAATTAGTTGATTTGAAAAATATTTCTGAAGATTATATTGCGTGGGATAAATTGGAATCTAATAATGTTAGTTTAGCACATGGGAATTTAGGAATAGAACTGGGATTACTTTATCTTGCGGTGGCATTGAATAGTTCTGAAGCAGTGGAATTGTTCTATCGAGCTACAAATTTTGATAGTCATCAAAAATTATCAAATGGATGGATAGATAAAAGAAATAATTCGACTAGTGCTAATTGGTGTCATGGTTCTACAGGGGTGTTAGCTGCAAGATTAGCTCAATTACAGCTGGATAAAAAATTCCATATTATATCTAAAACAAAGAGAAGCGAATTAGAGGCTGATATGAAACATGCAGCATCTCAGATAATTGAAATTGGTTTCGATATGACAAATTTTTCTATTTGTCATGGAACAAGTGGAAATTTGTTAGCACTGAGTTATTATTGCTCGTATCTATCAGGAAATGAAAGAGAAGAATTGGAAAAAATTTTAGATATAGAGTATAGAAAATTACATTCATTTGGTTTAGAGAATGGATGGATGTGCAGCTTTAATACTAAATATAATGTTTATGGAATAATGAATGGTTTGTCAGGAATTTTATATTCTACAGCAAAATATTAAAAAAAAGATGATTCGTTGGATATTTTAATCCCTACTCTTTAAAAAGAGATAGAAAGGAAAACTCAAGTATGAAGATTATTTTACAAAACAACGAAGAGGATTGTCTGTTAGCGTGTTACACAATGTTATTAAATGATTTAGGTCATAAAGTTCCACTATATGAAGTATACGATAAAGACTCATTACCAGCAGACGGACTTAATGTATCATACTTGCTATCTCTAAACAAAAGATTTGGAGTAGCTTTGAAGGCGTATCACGCATCGTTTAGAGATTTATTACAAGTCTACAATGAAAAAAAGCAAAGAATAATTCTTCACTGGAATCAAGATAATTTCGTAGTATTAGATAAAATTACTGAAAAACAAGTTACGATTGTAGATCCCGCTATTGGTCGTGTAAAATACAGTCATGATGAGTTTCTAAACCACTATTCTGAAACTATAGTGTTAATAAATAAGGATGAAAATTTTCAAACTCAAAAATACAAACAGATATTTTGGAAATATTTTAAACTTACTTTGAAAACAAAAACAATTATTCTATTTTTGCTTTCGTTGGTACTAATCCAGATAAGCGTTTTAGCATTTTCTATCTTATTAAGATATATGTTATCAGAAAAGTTTCAATTCTTGTCAAGCATACTAGTTCTATTTGGTGTTGTTCTTTTTCAACTATTAGGCTATTTTATTAAGAATAGTGCCTTAAATGAATATAACTTAGATTTTGATGATAACTATAGTAAAGCACTTTTCCAAAAATTGTTAAAAAAACCACTATTATATTTTAGAAATCATCTAAGTGGCGGTATTTCAGAGAAGATAAATTTCAAGTCTACTTTAAGGGATAATGTGACATTGAAGATTATCCCCTCTTGTGTAAGTTTCATCTCAGCAATTGTTATTTTTACATATTTAATAACAATTTCTGTAAGGTTAACAATAATCTTGATCATAATGATTTTGGTTTACAGTGTAATTTCTATTATACTTTATCGTAAACAGAATGAATATAACCAAACTTATCTGCAATATTTGATTGACTTTAATTCAGAGTTACAAACAGATTTAGATGATATTGATTATATCAAAATAATGAGACGAGAAGGTCTAACTTTTGCATCGTGGATGAAAATTAATCAACAAGTTACTGAAAAATATTCACAGATTTTAAAGTTTGAAAACTTATCACAGTTAGTTAGCACGATTTTTAATTACATTAGTTTGTCTGTAATTATAGTTATAGCGATTTACTATAATAAATATATAAAAGTATCCATCTCAGATTTACTAGTCTATCAAACAAGTATTTCATTATTAATATCTGCAATTGAACAAGTGAAGGGTGCAGTTTTTGAAGTAGTAAAGCTGGGGATATATGCTGAAAAACAAAGTGATTTATTAAAAGATAGTAGACCAATTTTAGTACAAAGTTCAGATTCGGATGAGTATTTAATTAAGGCTGAAAGCCTAAATTTTTCTTATGGCATGAGTCCGATTTATAAGGATATTAACTTGACAATTAATAGAGGTGAAAAGATTGCAATCATAGGTAAATCAGGTAGTGGAAAATCAACGTTACTATTACTTTTAGCGGGTATGCTACGATTTAGTGGATCGTTGAAATATGGTATTAAAAATTTTGAAGATAGTTTGAGTGTTGTTCTACAGAATATGACATTAAGAAAAGGAAGCGTGTTAGAAAATTTAGAATGGGATGCAGATAATTTAGAGCCATTGTATCAAGTATTAAAAGATACTTCAGCTGATGAGGTTATTGCCCAGTTACCAAATAAAATTCATTCAAAGTTATTGAAACAGGGGAAAAATTTATCTGGAGGACAGATTCAAAAAATGTTAATTGCTAAGTCTCTATTGAAAAAAAACTCTATTATTTTCTGGGATGAAGCTTTCAGTAATCTTGATGAACAAAGTAAAAATAGAATCTATCTTAATATTCTTCAGAACAGTCAATACTCTGAAAGGACAATGTTGATTGTTAGTCATCATCTAGATATTGTCGACTATGTTGACTATGTTATTTACATAGATAACGAAACGGGTGATGTTTATAAGGATACACATATTAATCTTATGGAAAGTAACGAAAACTATAGAAATTTTATTAATTCAAAAATTTGAGACTTGCGTTATACATTCTTAATGTTATCTTTAAGATGAACAGGTACAATTATTAATGTAAAGAAAGGAGTAGTCTAATAAAATAGATTGCTAAAGGATAATGATGATGAATAATATTATTGAGCTGAAAAAAGTAAAAAAAGTTTACAAAGATATTACTACTGTAGATATTGAAAAAATTACTGTACGGGAGGGAGAAATTTATGGTTTTCTAGGGCCAAACGGTGCTGGGAAAACGACAACGATGAAAATGATTCTATCCCTTGTAGATCCGACTTCAGGTGAGATTTTTGTTAATAAAAAAGACATTCGGAAAGACAAAAATTACCTGAGTCAGATTGGATCTATGATAGAAGAGCCTTCATATTATCCTAATTTAACAGGTTACGAAAATTTATTAGTGTTTCAAAAAATGGTGGGATTTGATAAAAATAATATCTGGCCAACATTGGAACTTGTTGGATTAGCTGATGAAAAAAATCGAAAAAAATTAGTTAAGGCCTATTCTCTAGGTATGAAACAACGTCTTTCTTTAGCGTTTGCATTAGTAAAAAAGCCTAAAATCTTATTATTAGATGAGCCTACTAATGGTCTTGATCCAGCAGGTATTCATGAAATTCGTGAATTGATTGTTGAGTTAGCCAAAGAAAAAGGTCTGACAGTCTTTATTTCTAGTCATATTCTTCCAGAAATTGAACACATTGCAGATCGAGTGGGTATTATCAATCATGGTCGTCTAGTTTATGAAGGAGAAATTGAAGCTATTAAATCAAATACCTGGATTGAGATTGGTGGTGATTTTTCACAGAGTAATATTGTTCACACTTTAGTTGAACTAGGAACTGTAGAAATTTTGGGTGCATCCGCAAGTCATGTAAAATTAAGTAATATTGATAATAATCAATTAGCTAATGTGGTGAGCTATTTGACAGAAAACGGATACCGTATTTTCCGAGTGGTTAGAGAAAGTGAGACCCTAGAAGATATTTTCCTTTCGTTAACGAAGGAGGCTTAAAATGATAAAGGTATTACAAATCGAATTATTGAAGAGTAAACGAACAAAATCATTTATGATATCGTTTTTGATGATGTTTGTAGCAGTAACTTGGTCATTACTAGCAGCATCAAGAAGCATAGATGTACCAAAGTTAAGGACAATTGGATTATTTTTCAATAATTTACAAGCTACTCCTATTTTTTTACCAATTGCGATTAGTCTTTTTGTATCCCGAATTGTTAGTAACGAAAAAGAAGGAAATACATTTAAACTACAAGAAGCGAATAATATAAATCTTATAACCATTTTCAAACGAAAGCTTATTTTTACGAATACTGTTTTTCTATTATTGAATGTAGTACAAGTATTGATTGTATATTTAAATGCTGTTAGATACGGTATAGATGTTGCTGTTTCAAATTTACTATTACAAGTTGTAGGTTTGACGATGGCTAGTTTTACTTTAATTACTTTTTTTCTATTTCTATCTATGATATTAGAAAAACATGGTATGGTTTTAGGAATTGGATTTGTATCAGGGTTTTTAGGGATGGTTCTATCCGAAGCATCTAAATGGTTAAATCTAATCTTTCCTTTCGGGGGTTCAAGTTTTCTTGCACTTTATCGCATAAAAGTTTTACATTCTGGAGATAAATTAGATTACATATTTGTTTGGGACAAGAGTGTACCACTCAACTATCTTATCTATCTATTTTATTGTATATTTGTCTATTTTGTTATTAAGTACCTGTTGGTTAAAAAGAAGGAGGAAAACTATGATTGATTATTTTAAAGCTGAGTGGATTAAGAATCGTAAAGTAGTTATTTTAGCTATTGGTCTTATTTTTCTTGCTTTGTCCAGTTTTATTGGATTAGCTAATTTTTTCTTGAACTACGATGTGTTGATTGAAGAACAGATGAGTAGGGTTCTTTGGGGACAGCTGACTTTTTATAACGGGCAGTTACTTTTTCCAGCTATGTTAGCTATATTCTCAGGTCTAATTATCCTTCCTGAATTTGAACGAAAAACACTTGAAATGCTACGATCTAATCAAGCATCAGTTAAGAAGATGGTACTAAGTAAGTTTTTATTAGCTTTGTTCTTGGTATCTGTAGTTCAAGCAGTGCTGTTTGCTATCTATTTATTAACTCTTTATCTTAGTCAAATTCCATTTCAGATAGAAGATATATTATTATTTTTGAGAGCTACAATATTATCAGTTATTGGTTCAAGTTCTGTTTTGATGATTCACAGTTATCTTATGGCAAAAACTAAGAATTTTGCTAAATCGGTTGGAGTTGCAGCAATTGGTTCCTTCTCAGGTTTTATTTTTATTATGCTAGGTGGTTTTATTAATCAATTATTTCCATATTCTCAGCCGATGATTGGTTTACGAAGTAGGGCATTGAATGATATGTCATTTTTAGAGTTTATGTTATTTATTACAGTGAACTCCTTGTTTAGTTTCATTTTTTATTGGTTAACTGTTAAGAAATTGGAGAATAATGAATAACTTGATGATAAATTTTTTGTGTAGTTCTTCAACATAGTAGATAAAATGAAACTCAGATCCATAAAATAATCGCTATGCTGATTTTCGATTTGTCCTTGAAATGATAGTAAGCCTGATTTACGTAAAGAATAGAACAACAACTTTCTTGCAAAATTAAATGATAAATTTGCACGGGCTATTATCATAATTACAGGAATGACGCAATAATTACTGTCATATTATGACAATTTCCCAGCTTTTTTCTGAAAGTGACATATACTTTTCTTAGGAGAAAGCTAGATGTACCAACGGATAAGGGATTTGAGGGAAGATCACGATTTCACTCAAAAGTTTGTTGCAAATTTACTTTCCTTTTCTCATACAAATTATGCAAAAATTGAGAGAGGAGAGGTTGCCTTAACGGCAGATGTTCTTGTGCAGCTTTCTAAACTCTATAACGTTAGTACAGATTACCTATTAGGGTTAACAGATTGTCCAGATAGGATAAAACATAAAATAAAATAGTCTCTCCTTGATTTGTTCATTGACAATTGAATAAACCGAGGTGGGACTTTCTTATTTGTCGAGCAATTTAGTGAGATACGCCGTGATAGGAGCGAAAATTATTAGCTATAAAATAGAGTGGTTCTCTATCTGCCATGACCACAAATAAGGACAATGATACTTCTGAACGTTCAGGCTGCCATCGTAAAAGGACAGCGGGTGAAAGGCCCATGAGTGATATAACCAATCATACCCACGGAGGAAGTAATTTTAGAGGTAGTTATATGAAGCAAGAGATATTAGAATATCACATACAGAGGTCTCTATTAGAGATTCTATTTCATAAAAATTTACTTACTCAAGTGGAGTATATAAATATTAAAACTAAACTTGATAGGAAATACAAAAATTTTAATTAGGGAATACAAAATAGCGGACATAAGTAGTTGAGCGCGGTAAAATATTTTCAAGGAGTTTCCTATTTTTGTAGAAAGGTTTTGACTTTATGGTAAAACAAATAGAAGTAATTAGAGCTCAGGGAAATATTCGGCGTAATAATGGGAAAATAGAAATTTCTCAAAAGAAAGTAGCAGCTTATTGTAGGGTTAGTACTGATAGTGAGGATCAGAAAAATAGTTATGAGTCACAAGTGAAACATTACAAAGAGTACATATCACAACGTTCAGATTGGCAACTTGTTGATATTTATGCTGATGAAGGTATTACAGGTACTCAAGTTGGTAAACGTCAAAACTTTCAAAGATTGATAACGGATTGCTTAAATGGTGAAGTTGACTATATTGTTACCAAGGCTATTGCAAGGTTTGCTAGAAATACACTTGATACTCTTAAATATGTTCGTATGCTTAAAGATAAACAGATTGGAGTTTACTTTGAGGAAGAGAACATTGACACGTTAACTATGGATGGAGAGCTATTGTTGACTATTCTTAGCTCTGTAGCTCAGCAAGAAGTTGAAAATATATCAGCGCATGTTAAAAAAGGGTTAAAAATGAAGATGCAACGAGGAGAACTTGTTGGTGGTCCTCGCTGCTTAGGATATGATTTTGACTGGGAAACACGTCAAATTACAGTTAATCAAGAAGAAGCAAAGATTGTTCGTTACATATTTGATAGGTACTTAGAGGGTATTGGAGGGCGTGTTATTGCTCGTGAATTAGAGGAAAAGGGAGTAACTTCTCCTCGAGGAAATAAATCTTGGACAGAAACAACTGTCTTGGGAATTATAAAGAATGAAAAGTATAAGGGAGATGTTTTACAGGGAAAAACCTTTACAGTAGATCCTATAAGTAAACGTCGTCTAGATAACTATGGTGAGGAGGATCAATATTACATTAAGGGGAATCATGAACCGATTGTGACAGAAGAGGAGTTTAACCAAGCACAGGAAATTAGATTACGACGTTCTGGTAGGCGAGGTAGAATCGGTTCAACTTCAGGGAATAGACAACGTTTTTCTAGAATGTATGCCTTTAGTAGTATGTTAGAATGTGGATTTTGCAAATCTGTTTTATCAAGACGATCTTGGCATAGTGGAACGATTTACCATAAGGTCATTTGGCATTGTCAGGTTGCGATAAAAAAAGGTAAACGTTATTGTCAGCATAGTAAGGGGATTAGTGAGTCAGCAATCGAAAAAGCATTTTTAGAAAGTTTCAGATTACTTTATCAATATAATGATAAAATTATTGATATATTTTTAAAAACTGTAGAAGAAGAAATTAGTGACAACTCTATAGAATTAGAGTTACATAGTATTGAGAAACAGCTAATAAAACTGAAGCAGCAAGAAAGAGATATCATCCAAATGAAACTTGATGGTAGGATCAGTGATGACTTGTATGATGAAAAATTCCATGCTATTATAAAGGATAAAGAAAAACTATCAGCTTCAAAAGTAAATCTTGAGGTTAGGCTACGTACAGACTCAGGTGTTAAAGAACGTTTAGAATCATTTAGAAAATTGTTGAAATCTAAGCAACTAATTAGCGAGTTTGATCGTGCAGTCTTTGAAAGTTTAGTTGAGAAAGTGATTATTGGAGGCATATCTGATGATGGGGTTGTTGATCCTGCAAAGATAACTTTTATCTATAAATCAGGTGACGAAACGTCATTGAATTGCAAAGATTTCAGTGATAAGAGAAAAAATGAGTCGAAGAAAAGGACTGGAGATTCAGAAGAATTGTATAGTAATGATACAAACAATGATGAAAAATTGTATCCTCAAGCCACGGACACCAAGGACCGAGGCTGTAGTGAAACTACAACGTAAGGTATAATAAAGTTTTCTAATCAAAAAATAAGAGTATTTTTGGGTATTCTTATTTTTAGATAGTAATGGTGAGATATTAATATAACATAGTATAAAAACACATGGTTTAAGCTATTTGATACGGAAATTTACCTTAGAAATGGTAAATAATTCCATTAAGTATATTCATCTTTGCAAATTTGACCTTGCCTTTTAAGTTTCATTGGGTTAAAATAGAAAAAATATTTTTAACAAGATGATAGAACATCGTAAATTAAGGCTTAAAGGAAATGTTTATGATAATAAATTCATTCGATAATAGTAGAAAAGCGATTATTAATCCTGAAGATATTAATTCACCAATAAAAGGTTTTCCAAAGACTGTTATTACCTGTTTTGCGCGGGAGACTTTCAATCGTATTTTAGAAGAATTGCCTCATCGTGAAATTGCTAGAACCAGTGTAGCAAACTTAGAAATTCCCATTTATGAATTAGAATTTAAAGGACAAAAGATTGGCTTTTTCAATGCTTATGTTGGTGCTTCAGCTTGCGTAGCAATCTTGGAAGATATTATAGTGTTTGGAATGGAAAATTTAATTGTTTTTGGAACATGTGGTGTCCTTGATTCGTCAATTGAGGAGACATCCATTATTATTCCAAGAAGTGCTATTAGGGATGAAGGGACATCATTTCATTATTCGGAAGCAAGTTCTGAAATCGCAGTAAACACAAAATTTCATGAAGAGTTTAAATCTTTTTTAGATCGTCAAGCTGTTTCTTACACTGAAGGAAAAGTTTGGACAACGGATGGTATTTACCGTGAGACAGTTGATAAAATGTTGGAACATAAACGGAATGGAGCAATCTGTGTGGATATGGAATGTTCAGCAATTGCAGCTTTATCTAAGTTTCGAAATATTAATCATTTTCAATTTTTTTACTCTGCGGATAATTTAGATGCAGAAGTATGGGAAGCAAGATCTTTAGGAAATAGTGAGGATTTAGAAAAGAAAGATAAAATTGCTTATATTGCCATGGAGTTTGCTATAGAGACTTTTTAGGGTCTACTGTATGATGTTGAAAGGAAGATAGCAATGTGGAATGTAAAAACTTTTGATAATTTAACTACACATGAGTTGTTTCAAATATATAAATTAAGAGTATCTGTATTTGTAGTTGAACAAGATTGTCCTTATCAAGAGGTTGATGATGAAGATTTGATTTGTCTGCATGGGATGAATTGGGTAGATGGTCAATTGGCAGCTTATTATAGATTGATACCAGAAGATGATAAGGTGCATTTGGGACGTGTGATTGTTAATCCAGACTTTAGAAAAAAGGGATTAGGAAATCAATTAGTGGAACATGCGATTAAATTTAGCGAGGCAAATTACCCTAATAAACCTATTTATGCTCAGGCCCAAGCTTATTTACAAGATTTTTATCAATCTTTCGGATTTCAACCTATCTCAGATATCTATCTAGAAGATAATATTCCTCATCTTGATATGGTTTTATCATAAATACATACTATTTAAACTATCAATTAAAAGGTCTCTCAGTATTACTGAGAGACCTTTTAATTAACAAAAAATTAAAAAATTTAAATTAAAAAATAAAAATAAAATTTATCGCTAATTATTCTATTGCTAATACATTAATTATGTTGTAATATAGTATGCATACTGATTTTTGGAGGAAATAGAAAAGTGGATAAACATCACTCAAAAAAGGCTATTTTAAAGTTAACACTTATAACAACTAGTATTTTATTAATGCATAGCAATCAAGTGAATGCAGAGGAGCAAGAATTAAAAAACCAAGAGCAATCACCTGTAATTGCTAATGTTGCTCAACAGCCATCGCCATCGGTAACTACTAATATTGTTGAAAAAACATCTGTAACAGCTGCTTCTGCTAGTAATACAGCGAAAGAAATGGGTGATACATCTGTAAAAAATGACAAAACAGAAGATGAATTATTAGAAGAGTTATCTAAAAACCTTGATACGTCTAATTTGGGGGCTGATCTTGAAGAAGAATATCCCTCTAAACCAGAGACAACCAACAATAAAGAAAGCAATGTAGTAACAAATGCTTCAACTGCAATAGCACAGAAAGTTCCCTCAGCATATGAAGAGGTGAAGCCAGAAAGCAAGTCATCACTTGCTGTTCTTGATACATCTAAAATAACAAAATTGCAAGCCATAACCCAAAGAGGAAAGGGAAATGTAGTAGCTATTATTGATACTGGCTTTGATATTAACCATGATATTTTTCGTTTAGATAGCCCAAAAGATGATAAGCACAGCTTTAAAACTAAGGCAGAATTTGAGGAATTAAAAGCAAAACATAATATCACTTATGGGAAATGGGTTAACGATAAGATTGTTTTTGCACATAACTACGCCAACAATACAGAAACGGTGGCTGATATTGCAGCAGCTATGAAAGATGGTTATGGTTCAGAAGCAAAGAATATTTCGCATGGTACACACGTTGCTGGTATTTTTGTAGGTAATAGTAAACGTCCAGCAATCAATGGTCTTCTTTTAGAAGGTGCAGCGCCAAATGCTCAAGTCTTATTAATGCGTATTCCAGATAAAATTGATTCGGACAAATTTGGTGAAGCATATGCTAAAGCAATCACAGACGCTGTTAATCTAGGAGCAAAAACGATTAATATGAGCCTTGGAAAAACAGCAGATTCTTTAATTGCTCTCAATGATAAAGTTAAATTAGCACTTAAATTAGCTTCTGAGAAGGGCGTTGCAGTTGTTGTGGCTGCCGGAAATGAAGGTGCATTTGGTATGGATTATAGCAAACCGTTATCAACTAATCCTGACTACGGTACGGTTAATAGTCCAGCTATTTCTGAAGATACTTTGAGTGTTGCTAGCTATGAATCACTTAAAACTATCAGTGAGGTCGTTGAAACAACTATTGAAGGTAAGTTAGTTAAGTTGCCGATTGTGACTTCTAAACCTTTTGACAAAGGTAAGGCCTACGATGTGGTTTATGCCAATTATGGTGCAAAAAAAGACTTTGAAGGTAAGGACTTTAAAGGTAAGCTTGCATTAATTGAGCGTGGTGGCGGACTTGATTTTATGACTAAAATCACTCATGCTACAAATGCAGGTGTTGTTGGTATCGTTATTTTTAACGATCAAGAAAAACGTGGAAATTTTTTAATTCCTTACCGTGAATTACCTGTGGGGGTTATTAGTAAAGTAGATGGCGAGCGTATAAAAAATACTTCAAGTCAGTTAACATTTAACCAGAGTTTTGAAGTAGTTGATAGCCAAGGTGGCAATCGTATGCTGGAACAATCAAGTTGGGGCGTGACAGCTGAAGGAGCAATCAAGCCTGATGTAACAGCTTCTGGCTTTGAAATTTATTCTTCAACCTATAATAATCAATACCAAACAATGTCTGGTACAAGTATGGCTTCACCACATGTTGCAGGATTAATGACAATGCTTCAAAGTCATTTGGCTGAGAAATATAAAGGGATGAATTTAGATTCTAAAAAATTGCTAGAATTGTCTAAAAACATCCTCATGAGCTCAGCAACAGCATTATATAGTGAAGAGGATAAGGCGTTTTATTCACCACGTCAGCAAGGTGCAGGTGTAGTTGATGCTGAAAAAGCTATCCAAGCTCAATATTATGTTACTGGAAACGATGGCAAAGCTAAAATTAATCTCAAACGAGTGGGAGATAAATTTGATATCACAGTTACAATTCATAAACTTGTAGAAGGTGTCAAAGAATTGTATTATCAAGCTAATGTAGCAACAGAACAAGTAAATAAAGGTAAATTTGCCCTTAAACCACAAGCCTTGCTAGATACTAATTGGCAGAAAGTAATTCTTCGTGATAAAGAAACACAAGTTCGATTTACTATTGATGCTAGTCAATTTAGTCAGAAATTAAAAGAACAGATGGCAAATGGTTATTTCTTAGAAGGTTTTGTACGTTTTAAAGAAGCCAAGGATAGTAATCAGGAGTTAATGAGTATTCCTTTTGTAGGATTTAATGGTGATTTTGCGAACTTACAAGCACTTGAAACACCGATTTATAAGACGCTTTCTAAAGGTAGTTTCTACTATAAACCAAATGATACAACTCATAAAGACCAATTGGAGTACAATGAATCAGCTCCTTTTGAAAGCAACAACTATACTGCCTTGTTAACACAATCAGCGTCTTGGGGCTATGTTGATTATGTCAAAAATGGTGGGGAGTTAGAATTAGCACCGGAGAGTCCAAAAAGAATTATTTTAGGAACTTTTGAGAATAAGGTTGAGGATAAAACAATTCATCTTTTGGAAAGAGATGCAGCGAATAATCCATATTTTGCCATTTCTCCAAATAAAGATGGAAATAGGGACGAAATCACTCCCCAGGCAACTTTCTTAAGAAATGTTAAGGATATTTCTGCTCAAGTTCTAGATCAAAATGGAAATGTTATTTGGCAAAGTAAGGTTTTACCATCTTATCGTAAAAATTTCCATAATAATCCAAAGCAAAGTGATGGTCATTATCGTATGGATGCTCTTCAGTGGAGTGGTTTAGATAAGGATGGCAAAGTTGTAGCAGATGGTTTTTATACTTATCGCTTACGTTACACACCAGTAGCAGAAGGAGCAAATAGTCAGGAGTCAGACTTTAAAGTACAAGTAAGTACTAAGTCACCAAATCTTCCTTCACGAGCTCAGTTTGATGAAACTAATCGAACATTAAGCTTAGCCATGCCTAAGGAAAGTAGTTATGTTCCTACATATCGTTTACAATTAGTTTTATCTCATGTTGTAAAAGATGAAGAATATGGGGATGAGACTTCTTACCATTATTTCCATATAGATCAAGAAGGTAAAGTGACACTTCCTAAAACGGTTAAGATAGGAGAGAGTGAGGTTGCGGTAGACCCTAAGGCCTTGACACTTGTTGTGGAAGATAAAGCTGGTAATTTCGCAACGGTAAAATTGTCTGATCTCTTGAATAAGGCAGTAGTATCAGAGAAAGAAAACGCTATAGTAATTTCTAACAGTTTCAAATATTTTGATAACTTGAAAAAAGAACCTATGTTTATTTCTAAAAAAGAAAAAGTAGTAAACAAGAATCTAGAAGAAATAATATTAGTTAAGCCGCAAACTACAGTTACTACTCAATCATTGTCTAAAGAAATAACTAAATCAGGAAATGAGAAAGTCCTCACTTCTACAAACAATAATAGTAGCAGAGTAGCTAAGATCATATCACCTAAACATAACGGGGATTCTGTTAACCATACCTTACCTAGTACATCAGATAGAGCAACGAATGGTCTATTTGTTGGTACTTTGGCATTGTTATCTAGTTTACTTCTTTATTTGAAACCCAAAAAGACTAAAAATAATAGTAAATAAAACTAAGTAAACTACTCGGCAATATGATGAAAAGTTCAGTTTAACATTATGTTAAGCTGGACTTTTAGGGTATTGACTCTTATTTTTGATTAATTTTATATTGATTAATGACATATAATATTATAATATTATAATTACGATTAGTATGTGATACCGTTCACTTTGTAAGCTTTCATAAGATGAACTAGCCTTAAGGAGTTTTGATAGCAATGAAAACGATAAAAGATTGGCAAATAAATATTTGCTTAGCGACCTATAATGGTCAAAAATACCTTCGCCAGCAATTAGATAGCATAATACAACAAGGTTATACTGACTGGATTTGTTTAATAAGGGACGATGGATCTACTGATGATACAGTAGCTATTATTAAAGAATATGTTAATAGAGATTCACGTTTTATATTTATTAATTCTAACGATGACAGAAAGTTAGGAAGTCACCGCAGTTTTTACGAGTTGGTTAACTATAAAAAAGCAGATTTTTATGTTTTCTCAGACCAGGATGATGTTTGGAAAGAAAATCGTTTAGAACGTTACCTTGAAGAAGCAGAGAAATTTAACCAAGAACTACCATTGCTTGTTTATTCGAACTGGACTTCTGTAGATGAAAAATTAACAGTATTGAAAGAACATAATCCAGCAACAGTTATTCAAGAACAAATTGCCTTTAACCAAATAAATGGTATGGTTATCATGATGAATCATGAGTTAGCAAAGCTTTGGGAATATCGTCAAATTGGCGCCCATGATTCTTATGTTGGAACTCTAGCTTACGCCGTTGGAAATGTGGCTTATATTTCTGACAGTACAGTCCTTTGGCGTAGACAAGTAGGGGCAGAGTCGCTAAACAATTACGGGAGACAATATGGGGTGGCTACGTTTTGGCAGATGATAAATACTTCTTTTGATCGTGCTTCGCTTATTTTTGCTCAAGTATCCGATAAAATGTCCCTGGAGCGTAAACTCTTCTTTAGTCGTTTTATAGAATTAAAAAATGCCAATCTAATGAGAAGGATTTATCTTTTATCAAAATTAAAACTCCGTCGGAAATCATTGAAAGAAACAGTTGCTATGACTATCCTACTTTTAACAGGTTACGGTAAACCAAAAGCATAATTTTTTTGGTTGAAGGAAATCAAGTTGAGTTGTAGTTAAAAATATAGAAAATATTTATTTTTCAAAAAGTTGTTGACACTTAACGAAATTAGTATATAATAATATTAAAGAACAAGGTAGAACCTTGGCTCGCATTAATTTCGGGTTTTGGAAAAGGAGTAGCAATCGCTACTCCTTTTTTGTTTTACACAGGAAAAGTATGAAGGTAAAGCCTTTTTTTATAAAAATTAGGCTTGCTTAATTTTTATATTCTTTACATTATGATGAAAACACAAGATATAGTGGTGATATATGTTGAAAGACACAAAACTTTGTGTTAGTATACTGTTTAAGCAGATCCTTAATAAAGGTAACCGACAAAAAAGTTTAACGTAACTTAACAAAACAGTGGTTTTGAAGCAAGAGTTAGCTTCTTACCAGAATAAAAAAACATCAAGAAGAACATTCCAATAGTTGTGTGATTTTAACAAAAATCCAGTCCTCTTGGGAGGCTTTTTTGGTGCTTAAAACTCGCTTAATTTTAATATTTAGGAGACTAGTTTAATGCAATCATACTATGATCGTTCTCAATCGCCACTTGACTATGCCTTGTCAGAAAAAGCTTTTCCTATGCGTTCTGTTAATTGGAATAAGCTAAACGATGACAAAGACTTAGAGGTATGGAACAGAGTAACTCAAAATTTCTGGTTACCTGAAAAGATCCCAGTTTCTAATGACCTTAATTCTTGGAGAACATTGGATGCTGATTGGCAGCAATTAATTACTCGGACTTTTACTGGTCTAACCTTATTAGATTCTGTGCAGGCTACTGTTGGTGATATTGCTCAGATTAAGCATTCTCAGACAGATCATGAACAAGTTATTTATGCTAACTTTGCCTTTATGGTGGCTATTCATGCGCGATCGTATGGAACGATTTTTTCAACCTTATGCACTAGCCAACAAATTGAGGAAGCACATGAATGGGTAGTAGATACTGAAAGTCTACAAGCTCGATCACGTATACTTATTCCTTTTTATACTGGTGATGATCCTTTGAAATCTAAGGTTGCTGCAGCCATGATGCCAGGATTTTTGTTATATGGTGGCTTTTACCTTCCTTTTTACCTTTCAGCCAGAGGAAAATTACCAAATACGTCTGATATTATTCGTTTAATTTTACGAGATAAGGTAATTCATAACTATTACAGTGGCTATAAGTATCAACAGAAAGTTGCTAAATTATCTGTAGAAAAGCAAGCCGAAATGAAGACATTTGTCTTTGACCTCCTTTATCAGTTGATTGATTTAGAAAAAGCCTATCTTTACGAACTATATGATGGTTTTGATTTGGCTGAAGATGCAATCAGGTTTAGCATTTACAATGCTGGTAAATTTTTACAAAATTTAGGATATGATTCTCCATTTACAGAAGAAGAGACTCGTATATCTCCTGAGGTTTTTGCACAACTTTCGGCGCGTGCAGATGAAAATCATGATTTCTTCTCAGGAAACGGCTCTTCATATATTATGGGGATTACAGAAGAAACATTGGATGAAGATTGGGAGTTTTAAATGGATAGTACAGTGCAGGTTGTCTATTTTTCATCGAAATCTAACAATACCCATCGTTTTGTTCAAAAGTTGGCTTGGTCTAACCAGCGTATTCCATCAGATGGTAGCAATATATTGGTTACTGAGGATTATATTTTGATTGTGCCTACTTACGCTGGAGGAGGAGATGATACCAAAGGCGCAGTTCCAAAACAAGTTGTACAGTTTTTAAATGTTCGACAAAATCGGGAACATTGCCAAGGGGTTATTTCTTCTGGAAATACCAATTTTGGTGACACTTATGCCATTGCTGGACCTATTATTGCTCGAAAATTAAATGTTCCTTTGCTTCATCAATTTGAATTACTGGGAACACAAGAAGATGTTACAAGGGTAAAGGAGTTACTTTGCCAATTCACTAGAAAGGATAAATAAGATGACACAATCAGATGCATATCTCTCGTTGAACGCGAAGACACGCTTTAGAGATCGCACAGGTAATTATCATTTTGCTTCGGATAAAGAGGCTGTTGAACAATATATGATAGAACATGTTGAACCTAATACAATGACGTTCACATCACTAATTGAAAAGCTAGATTATTTGGTTTCTAATAACTACTATGAATCGGACCTTCTAAAACAATATAACCTTGAGTTTATTTGCCAAATTTTTGAGCATGCATACACTAAGAAATTTGCTTTTCTAAATTTTATGGGGGCTTTAAAATTTTATAATGCTTATGCTCTTAAAACAGAAGACAATCGTTATTATTTGGAACACTATGAAGATCGTGTTGTAATGAATGCTCTGTTTTTAGCTGCTGGTGATGAAAAAGCTGCCTATGACCTAGTAGATGACATGCTAGCAAATCGCTTTCAACCAGCAACACCTACCTTTTTAAATGCAGGGAAAAAACGTCGTGGTGAATATATCTCTTGCTATTTGTTGCGCATTGAAGACAATATGGAATCTATTTCTCGTGCTATTAGTACAAGCCTTCAGTTATCAAAACGAGGTGGTGGGGTAGCACTTTGCTTAACCAACTTACGGGAATTTGGTGCTCCAATAAAAGGTATTAAAAATCAAGCTACTGGTATTGTACCTGTCATGAAATTACTAGAAGATTCTTTTTCTTACGCCAATCAATTAGGACAAAGACAAGGAGCTGGTGCAGTTTACTTACACGCTCACCATCCTGAAGTATTAACGTTTTTAGATACTAAACGTGAGAATGCCGATGAGAAAATTCGAATTAAATCTCTTTCCCTAGGACTTGTTATTCCTGATATTACTTTTGAATTGGCTAAGGCAAATAAAGATATGGCCTTGTTTTCACCGTATGACATTGAGCGAGTATATGGTAAACCAATGTCTGATATCTCTATCACAGAAGAATATGAAACTTTATTAGCCAATGCGGATATTCGTAAAACCTTTATTAGTGCACGAAAACTATTTCAAACGATAGCAGAGCTTCATTTTGAATCTGGTTATCCTTATATCTTATTTGAAGATACTGTAAATGCTAAAAACCCTCACAAAAAAGAGGGACGAATTGTTATGTCTAATTTATGTTCTGAGATTGCACAAGTTAATACAGCCAGTCAATTTTCAGAAGACCTGACTTTCACTAAGGTTGGACATGATGTTTGTTGTAATTTAGGTTCTATTAATATTGCGCGTGCTATGGATCAAGCGGCGGATTTTGAAAAATTAATTGCTAATAGCATTAGAGCCCTTGATCGTATATCTCGAACTTCTGATTTAGATAGTGCTCCATCTATTAAAAAAGGTAATGCAGCTAATCATGCTGTTGGTTTAGGTGCTATGAATTTGCATGGATTTTTGGCGACTAACCATATTTATTACGATTCTCAAGAAGCTATTGATTTTACAGATTGCTTCTTTTACGCTATGGCTTATTATGCCTTTAAAGCTTCTAACCATTTAGCAAAAGAAAAAGGAACCTTTGAAGGCTTCTCGGAATCAAGTTATGCTGATGGCAGTTATTTCTATCAATATACCGAACAAAACTTTGAGCCAAAAACACAGCGTGTTAAAAATCTACTAGCTGAGTATGGCCTGACTCTACCAAGCCAAGAGGACTGGAGAAAGCTTGTGCAAAGTATTAAAGAGATAGGATTAGCTAATGCGCATTTATTAGCTGTTGCTCCGACAGGGTCAATCAGTTATCTTTCTTCTTGTACTCCGAGCCTCCAACCAGTTGTATCACCTGTCGAAGTACGCAAGGAAGGAGCACTGGGGAGGGTTTATGTACCTGCTTATAAGATTGATGCAGATAATTATGTCTACTACAAAAAAGGAGCTTATGAAGTGGGACCTGAGGCGATTATCAATATTGCAGCTGCCGCTCAAAAACACATTGATCAAGCTATTTCGCTAACGCTTTTCATGACAGATCAAGCAACTACGCGAGATTTAAATAAAGCCTATATTCAAGCATTTAAACAAAAATGTGCCTCTATTTATTATGTACGAGTGAGACAGGACATCCTAGAAGGTAGCGAGAGTTATGATGATGATATGCTGGATGATTTCACTTCATCGGACTTAGAAGACTGTCAGTCCTGCATGATTTAACTAAATATACTCGATCAGAAGATTAAGAGAAATATATTGGCTTTTAGAAAGGCTTTATTGTAATGACAAAAAAACATCTTAAAACGCTTGCCTTGGCACTTACTACAGTATCAGTAGTGACATACAGCCAGGAGGTATATGGATTAGAAAGAGAGGAATCGGTCAAACAAGAACAAACCCAGTCAGCTTCAGAAGATGATTGGTTCGAAGAAGATAATGAGAGGAAAACAAATGTTTCTAAAGAGAATTCTACTGTTGATGAAACAGTTAGTGATTTATTTTCTGATGGAAATAGTAATAACTCTAGTTCTAAAACCGAGTCAGTAGTAAATGACCCTAAACAAGTCCTCAAAGCAAAACCAGAGGTTACACAAGAAGCAAGCAATTCTAGTAATAATGCTAGCAAAGTAGAAGTATCAAAACAGGATACAGCTTCAAAAAAGGAAATCATAGAAACATCAACTTGGGAGGCAAAAGATTTCGTAACTAGAGGGGATACTTTAGTAGGTTTTTCAAAATCTGGAATTAATAAGTTATCTCAAACATCACACTTAGTTTTACCAAGTCATGCAGCAGATGGAACTCAATTGACACAAGTAGCTAGCTTTGCTTTTACTCCAGATAAAAAGACGGCCATTGCAGAATATACAAGTAGGCTAGGAGAAAATGGGAAACCGAGTCGTTTAGATATTGATCAGAAGGAAATTATTGATGAGGGAGAAATATTTAATGCTTACCAGTTGACTAAGCTTACTATTCCAAATGGTTATAAGTCTATTGGTCAAGATGCTTTTGTGGACAATAAGAATATTGCTGAGGTTAATCTTCCTGAAAGTCTCGAGACTATTTCAGACTATGCTTTTGCTCACATGTCTTTAAAACAAGTAAAGTTACCAGATAACCTAAAGGTCATTGGAGAATTAGCTTTTTTTGATAACCAGATTGGTGGTAAGCTTTACTTGCCACATCACTTGATAAAATTAGCAGAACGCGCTTTCAAATCTAATCGTATTCAAACAGTTGAGTTTTTGGGAAGTAAGCTTAAGGTTATAGGAGAAGCAAGTTTTCAAGATAATAATCTAAGTAATGTTATGCTTCCGGATGGACTTGAAAAAATAGAATCAGAAGCTTTTACAGGAAATCCAGGAGATGAACATTACAACAATCAGGTCGTATTGCGCACACGGACAGGCCAAAATCCACATCAACTTGCGACTGAGAATACTTACGTCAATCCGGACAAATCATTGTGGCGTGCAACGCCTGATATGGATTATACCAAATGGTTAGAGGAAGATTTTACCTATCAAAAAAATAGTATTACAGGTTTTTCAAATAAAGGCTTACAAAAGGTAAGACGTAATAAAAACTTAGAAATTCCAAAACAACACAATGGTATTACTATTACTGAAATTGGTGATAACGCTTTTCGCAATGTTGATTTTCAAAGTAAAACTTTACGTAAATATGATTTGGAAGAAATAAAGCTCCCCTCAACTATTCGGAAAATAGGTGCTTTTGCTTTTCAATCTAATAACTTGAAATCCTTTGAAGCAAGTGAAGATTTAGAAGAGATTAAAGAGGGAGCCTTTATGAATAATCGTATTGGAACTCTAGACTTGAAAGACAAACTTATCAAAATAGGTGATGCTGCTTTCCATATTAATCATATTTACGCCATTGTTCTTCCAGAATCTGTACAAGAAATAGGACGTTCAGCTTTTCGACAAAATGGTGCACTTCACCTTATGTTTATCGGAAATAAGGTTAAAACAATTGGTGAAATGGCTTTTTTATCCAATAAACTGGAAAGTGTAAATCTCTCTGAGCAAAAACAATTAAAGACAATTGAGGTCCAAGCTTTTTCGGATAATGCCCTTAGTGAAGTAGTCTTACCGCCAAATTTACAGACTATTCGTGAAGAGGCTTTCAAAAGGAATCATTTGAAAGAAGTGAAGGGTTCATCTACATTATCTCAGATTGCTTTTAATGCTTTTGATCAAAATGATGGGGACAAACGCTTTAATAAGAAAGTGGTTGTTAGGACACATAATAATTCTCATATGTTAGCAGATGGTGAGCGTTTTATCATTGATCCAGATAAGCTATCTTCTACAATGGTAGACCTTGAAAAGGTTTTAAAAACACTAGAAGGTTTAGATTACTCTACATTACGTCAGACTACTCAAACTCAGTTTAGAGAAATGACTACTGCAGGTAAAGCGTTGTTATCAAAATCTAACCTCCGACAAGGAGAAAAACAAAAATTCCTTCAAGAAGCACAATTTTTCCTTGATCGCGTTGATTTGGATAAAGCCATAGCTAAAGCTGAGAAGGCTTTAGTGACCAAGAAGGCAACAAAGAATGGTCATTTGCTTGAGAGGAGTATTAACAAAGCGGTATTAGCTTATAATAATAGTGCTATTAAAGAAGCTAATGTTAAGCGCTTGGAAAAAGAGTTAGATTTGCTGACAGATTTAGTCGAGGGAAAAGGACCATTAGCGCAAGCTACAATGGTACAAGGAGTTTATTTATTAAAGACGCCTTTACCATTGCCAGAATATTATATCGGATTGAACGTTTATTTTGACAAGTCTGGAAAATTGATTTATGCACTTGATATGAGTGATACTATTGGCGAGGGACAAAAAGATGCATATGGTAATCCTGTATTAAATGTTGACGAGGATAATGAAGGTTATCATGCCTTGGCAGTTGCCACTTTAGCTGATTATGAAGGTCTTTATATTAAAGATATTTTAAATAGTTCCCTTGATAAGATTAAAGCAATACGTCAGATTCCTTTGGCAAAATATCATAGATTAGGATTTTTCCAAGCTATCCGAAATGCAGCGGCAGAAGCAGACCGATTGATTCCTAAGACACCTAAGGGGTACCTAAATGCAGTCCCAAATTATCGTAAAAAACAAGTGGAGAAAAATTCAAAACCAGTTGATTATAAAACGCCGATTTTTGATAAGGCTTTACCTAATGAAAAGGCAGACGGTGATAGAGTGGCTAAAGGTCATAATATAAATGCGGAGACTAATAATTCTGTAGCTGTAACACCAATAAGGTCCGAGCAGCAATTACATAAGTCACAGTCTGATGTAAATTTACCTCAAACAAGTTCTAAAAATAATTTTATATACGAGATTCTAGGATACGTTAGTTTATGTTTGCTTTTCCTAGTAACTGCTGGGAAAAAAGGAAAACGAGCAAGAAAATAAGGAGAAATTAATATGATTACACAAGAAATGAAAGAGATTATTAATAGTCAGTTAGCAATGGTCGCGACGGTTGATGCTAAAGGTCAACCCAATATTGGCCCAAAACGTTCTATGCGTCTCTGGGATGATAAAACGTTTATTTATAATGAAAATACAGATGGTCAAACTCGTATTAACATTGAAGATAATGGGAAAATTGAAATTGCCTTTGTTGATCGTGAACGCCTTTTAGGTTACAGGTTTGTGGGAACTGCTGAAATTCAAACAGAAGGTACTTATTACGAAGCAGCGAAAAAATGGGCAGAAGGACGCATGGGGGTTCCGAAAGCAGTTGGTATTATTCATGTCGAGCGTATTTTTAATTTACAGTCTGGTGCTAATGCAGGTAAAGAAATCACTTAATATAAAAAAGCCTCAAGAAGGGGCTTTTTTATATTAAGCAATACTAGATTAAGTTTGTTTTCGAGTTATTAGTAATATCTGCGATAGCAAGCCAAATTTCCATTTGATAATCAGTATCTTGTGGATGTTGAGATGAATAAATTTCTAAGTTTGGCGAGTTAGCTGGTTTTAGATTATTCTCTTGAAAAAATCCTTGTATTATTTTTCGCCATGTTTCTTGAAGACTCGATGGCATTGGACCTTTAACAGAAATGACTGCATAGGTAGCGCTTGGGATCCTAATAATTTCTAACCCTTTTGGGGCTTGGACACTTGTCTCTACTTGATAAGTGGCACTGTAATCGAAACGAAAATCAGGTTGTGTTTTACAAATGCCAATGGCTTGCTGGATACCTTCTTGATTTGACTTTACATTTTCTAAAGTTACTCCAGCAAGTATCATTGCTGGCTTTTCAACAATTTGAAATGATAGCATAAAAATCTTTATTCTTTATGATTCCTTAAGTAATTATAGAGTCGTTAAAATAGTTTCTTTTTAGAATAATTGTCTTGTTAGCAATCATAATTTTCTTTTGGAATGATATGGTTCAAAGAAGAAATCTTATGATATAGAGTATTCTCTAAGAGGCACTTATTTTATAGCTTTTTTCTAAAAAAAATCTATTGACTATTTTTGTTTATTTCTCTAAAGATGATGGATTAATCTTTATTCTTTAATAACGCCATGGTGTCTCATAAGGGTACCAACGATTTGCTGAATGAGATGCTAATCTAGAAAATGGATAAACTTCTTTACCCTCTTTTTTCAACATATCTTCTAGATAATCTCTCAGCATACAAACATCTCCAGGATAAGTAACATCAAGACTTAAAAGAGATTCAACTTCACTGATATTAAGTTGCAAGTCTTTAGCAACTTGTTTAATAGGATAATTTAACCTTCTAAAATTTTCTTGTAATTCAAAGGTTGTATCTTTCATTTCTTGAATAGTAAGCATATCATTCTCCTAATAGTTGGTTTAATAATTGGTTGATCTTTCTTTTTGGCTTTTGGGAAAGTATCTCTCTTGCTATGTCTGTTATTTTATATCCAAATTTCCTTAGCTTTATTAAAGGCTGACCAAGCTTTTGGCCATCCAACATAAAAAGCGAGGTGAGTGATAATGTCAGCAATTTCTTCTTTAGTAACTCCGTTTTGTTTGGCAAATTGAAGATGATGCTCTAACTGTTCAAGATTTCCTCCGCTAATTAAGGCAGATATAGTAATAATAGAACGTGTTTTATCTGTTAAATGATCCTCTTTTGCCCAAACCTCACCAAATAAAATATCATCATTATATCTGGCAAATTCAGGTGCAAATTCTTCTAATTGACGACGTCCGGCTGTTTGTTTTTCTTTCATAATGGATTGATTCCTCCTTACTTGAATTTAACCTAGTCTTGAATATTCTTCATCACTAACAGCTTCATAAAACTCACTCTTACCAGCTGTAATCGCAATATGTGCAAATTCAGAATCTTTTTTAGCACCATGCCAATGTTTAACGCCTTTATCAGTTACAATCACGTTACCTGGTTCTAATGAAACTGCCTTTTTATTCTCTTCTTGGTACCAACCTGAACCTTCTGTAACGAGGAGGATTTGATAACCGTCCAAATGAACATGCCAATTATTACGACAGCCAGCTTCAAAGGTTACATTTCCAACTGAAACATTCCCATCTGGAGATTTTGCTAATGCTGCGAGATAGGATTGCCTAATAAAGAATTCACCATATGGATTTTTTTCACCCTTAGGAAAGATAGACTTAGTTGTTTCTTGCATAAGATTTCCTCATTTCGTTGTTGGATCAAAAAGTTCTTGTTCTCTAGGAACAACTTTATTTTGATAATTGTCTATTTTGTGATTTAGACGATTAAGTGCTTCTTGGAGGCCTTGAAGCCTATCTTCAAGGTTGTTGCGTTTATCTTTTAAAATTTCTAGCCTAGCTGGGATTGTGGAATCGCCTTTTTCAACCAAATGAATATAATCAATGAGACTTTCAACGGAAACACCTGCGCCTCTAAAATAGCGGACAAATTCTAAAATATCAATATCGTTTTGTGTGAACTCACGAATTCCTGATTCACTCCGATGAATAGGGGGAATAAGATTAATTCTCTCATAATACCTAATGGTATCTGACGTAATGCCAGTCTTTTTACTAACTTCTTTGATATACATTTTTAACATCGATATTCAGTCAACAATCACTAAGGATTTGATAGCGTCACGTTTATCCATTGCTTCATAAGCCTTTTGAATATCATCTAATACAAAGGATTTTGTAAAAACTAAGCCTGGGTTAATTTTATGAGTTAGAACAGCATCTAAAAGGACAGACTTATCAAATGTTGTTACAGAAGCAATGCCACCTCTAAGGCCGATATTTTTCCAGAATAAATTATTGGTATTCATGTCTGGATTTTGTGGGATACCAACACGTCCTATGACAGCACCAGGCCTAGCAATTTGGGTAGCTGTATCAACAGACTGCTCTGTACCAACGCATTCTAAAATAGCATCGGCACCTGCTTGATTGGTTAAATCTAAAACACGTTTAACGGCTTCGTCACCCCGTTCTTCGACAATATCCGTTGCACCAAAAGTCAATGCTAGTTCCTGCCTATCTTTGTGACGACTCATTGCAATGATACGGTTAGCACCTAACATTTTAGCAGCAATAACACCACAGAGTCCAACAGCACCATCTCCCATGACAACTACCGTATCACCTTCTTTAACTTCTGCAGCATGATAACCAGTTGCCATTACATCTGATAAGGTGAGAAGAGAGTTAAGTGTCTCATTATCATAGTCAGAAGGTTGACCAGGAATTTTAACCAATGCCCAGTTTGCATTAGTATAACGTAGATATTGACCTTGGTATCTACATTTTTTTCAGCTTGATGATTTGTACAATTTCCATCAAATCCAGCCTTACAAGACGGACATTGGCCACAGCCATGTGTAAAGGGAACAATAACAAAATCACCTTTTGACACGTCAGTTACTTTAGTACCAACTTCCTCAACGATACCAATAGCCTCATGACCTGCAAAAGAACCACTTTCACGTTTTGAAATACCACGATACCACCACAAGTCTGAACCACAAACACAGGCTCTAACAATTTTGATAACAGCATCTGTCTCTTGTTCAATGACTGGTTTTGGTGTATCAGTTATAACCATTTTGCCAGGTTCAATAAATGTAGCTACTTTCATAACCTTACCTCTTTTCTATAACTTCATTATAACTCTTAGAGTTAACTTCAAGTCAAGAAAAACTTAAAAATTTTGAAAATTAAACATCTGTAAAAATCCGCATATGGTTTCATTTTCCACTAAAAACAGGGAAGTTAGAAAATTCCCCATAATCGTCAAACATAAGTGATTTTAATATCGACATATCTTCGTCACTAATTACAAAGTCAAAGTCTAGATTAGACTGTAAATGTTCTTTACTAGAAGCCTTTGGTAAAACGATCAGGTTTAATTGTAGTAAATATTGAATACATAATTGAGCAACACTAACCCCATATTTTTCAGCCATTTTTTGAATACCATCAGATTTCAATGCTTGTCCATGTGCAATTGGTGAATAAGCTTCAACTTGAATACCTTTACTTTGACAGTAATCAATCAAGTCGAAAGGTGTATTTCCGATGTGAGCTAAGATTTGATTGACAGCAGGTTTAACATAACCATTTTTTAAGATATTTTCTAAGTCTTTTTCTAAAAAGTTTGAGACACCGATGGATTTTACCTTACCAGATTTTTGAGCATCCTCTAAAGCTCTCCAAGCTTCTAAATTTCCTTGGTCAAAATGTTTATCTGTTTCACGCCATTCCTTCCAAGGCTGTGGACTATGAATAATCATTAAATCAATATAATCAAGCCCTAAAGCTTCTAGTGATCGATCAATTGATTTTGTAGCACTTTCATAATCTTTATGTTCAGCGGCAATTTTAGTCGTAACAAATAAAGATTCACGTGTAATACCAGATTCTTTAATCCCTACACCGCCCCCTTTTTCATTGTTGTATGCTTGTGCAGTATCAATATGGCGGTAGCCTAATTCGATAGCATCTTTAACAACTTGAGCTACCCTATCATTATCTATCATCCACGTACCTAAACCTAAAGTTGGTATTTTATGATTGTCATTTAATATCATTGTATCTGTCATCTTTATTTTCCTTCTTTCATTAGTATTGACCTAATCTTAACACTTAGAGTTAACTCCAAGTCAAGGAAAAAACTAACACTCAGGTTAGTTTTTTAATGGTTTGCAATGATTTTGATGTTCTCTTAAAGAATAATCGATTTCAACAGTAACATCGTTTATCTTATAATGTTGGCAAATCGTTCGAATAGCTCTTTTACAATCTTTTTCAGATATCAATTGATTTAAGCAACAGTGAATGATTGCTCGATTATCAATACCATCCATTGACCAGATATTGAGTTGATTGATAGATCTTACTTGCGAAAGTCCCTTAAGTTCATCATGTAATGCAGCGTAATCTATGGAATCTGGAACACCATCTAAAAAAAGTTTCAGGGTTGATAGTAATTTAGGAAGTGCTTTAGATAAGATGAAAGTAGATATGGCAACTGATAATAATGGATCAAGGATATACAACGGTTTCCAATTTAAGATAAGAGATATAACAATAATAGCTAACCACCCTAGAATATCTTCCAAAAAATGAAGGCTTAATATTTCCTCATGTTTACTTTGACCAGAATGGAGAATAAAACTAGCTAGACCATTAATGATAATAGCGATGACAGCTAGAATAAACATGCCGTGATAATTAACAGGAGTAGGATGCCACAATTTTGGAATATTTTCTATCATGACTAAGATAGATCCACTTATAAGAATTAGACTTGTGATAAGAGCTCCTAAAAGGCTAAAACGTTTATAACCTAATGAAAATATCGTATCTTCATCTTTCTTAGATTTTTTTTCTAAAGTAGCTGAGATGCCAATAGCTATTGCATCACCAAAATCATGAACAGCATCGGCTAAGATAGCTCCTGAGAAGAATAGACTTCCAAAGATGAATTCAAGGACGGAAAAGCTGATATTTAATATAAAAGCGATAGCCACTTTTTTGTTTGATGTCATATTTTTCTCCTTTTGTTATACTGGTATTGTAGTGTGATTCTTTCTTCTATTATCTAGGAGATAAAAGAGAATTGCTAGAAACAAAAAAGAACACTTGTTCAATACTGAACAAAACTTAGAAAGTGTCCTATATGGTAAAAGATAGACAAATTCAGAAAACAAAAGTAGCGATTTATAATGCCTTTATAAGCCTGCTACAGGAAAATGATTATTCTAAAGTAACGGTTCAAGATGTAATCGGACTTGCAAATGTAGGAAGATCAACTTTTTACTCTCACTATGAAAGCAAAGAAGTGTTACTCAAGGAGCTCTGTGAAGACCTTTTTCACCACTTATTTAAGCAGGCTAGAGATGTTACGTTTGAAGAGTATTTAGTTCATATCTTAAAACATTTTGAACAAAATCAAGATAGTATCGCTACGTTATTATTATCTGACGATCCCTATTTTTTATTACGCTTTAGAAGTGAATTAGAACACGATGTTTACCCTAGATTGCGTGAGGAGTATATTACAAAGGTGGACATTCCTGAAGATTTCTTAAAACAATTTCTTTTATCCAGTTTTATCGAGACCTTAAAGTGGTGGCTTCATCAAAGACAGAAAATGACTGTTGAAGATTTACTAAAATATTATTTAACTATGGTAGAGAGGTAAATTATAGAGAGTTAGGAGATTCTCTTATTTCATTAGCGTTATCAGAGGTGATGAATGGATTGATTGTCTAATATAGCGAGTTGAAGTTATTAGATTAATTGAGTATAATTCGGGAGATAAAAAAGTCCCCTTGATGAAAGAGTTTCTTTGGGATTGTTGATGTCACCATAAGCAAAATGAATATTTTTCGATTACTATATTGTCTTAGGCTTTTGCTTATATTCTAGTGGGCTAATTCCCACTATTTTTTTAAATGTCCTTGAAAAATTAGAAGAAGTGGAAAATCCAAGTAAATTGGAAACTTCTTCTACTTTCTTATTTTCATCTAGTAATTGCTTAGCAGCTTCGATTTTTAAGTTTAGAAAATATTGTTGAATAGGGATGTGTTTTTCTTGCTTAAATATTTTT
>NZ_GL636070.1:1680312-1681607 GCF_000186445.1 Streptococcus agalactiae ATCC 13813 | reverse complement strand
TAATTCTCGGATTTGACTAAGTGAGAAGAAAGGTAATTGGGATAGTCTATCAATAAAGTAGTTTTGTTCACTAGCATTGATTTGTGTTTCAGTCAGCTTTTTCTTAAGAAGTAAAGGGTCAATAACATTGCTACGCCAGGGACCGATGATAATATAATATTGTTGAATATGGTGGACAAGAAAAAGTTCTCCTAAAGAGCCATAATGAAATAAAAAATCATGTTGAGTTTTACTAAAGTTACTTAAAATAAGGTAATGATTGTAAAAAAGTGAAATAGTTTTCTCGGATTTATACTCTCTGATAACAGAAAAATTTTGATCACAAACAGTAATAGTTAGACCTAGAAGACTGTGTAATGATTTCAACAGTAGAAAATCAATCATATGAGTTACCACCTTTGATTTAATATGTTATCTATTTTAAAGAATATTTCTTTAAAGTCAACAGAATAATTAGGTAGTCGATACTTTTTTAACAAAATATGATTCAAAAAATCGAAAAAGTCAAATTATATATAAAAAAAAAAGCAGATTAGATTAGATAAAAAAGTATAGATATTCTAATATTTGTTGTTTAAGCCTATAATTTACTCTGTATAGAGTTATACAGAGTAAAGGAGAATATTATGTTTAGAAGGTCTAAAAATAACAGTTATGATACTTCACAGACGAAACAACGGTTTTCAATTAAGAAGTTCAAGTTTGGTGCAGCTTCTGTACTAATTGGTATTAGTTTTTTTGGAGGTTTTACTCAAGGGCAATTTAATATTTCTACAGATACTGTGTTTGCAGCTGAGGTGCTTCAAGGAAGTGCCGCTACATTAAATACAAGTATAACTAAAAATATGCAAAACGGAAACGCTTACATAGATTTATATGATGTAAAATTAGGTAAAATAGACCCATTACAATTAATTGTTTTAAAACAAGGTTTTACAGCAAAGTATGTTATTAAACAAGGTACTCAATACTATGGGGATGTTTCTCAGTTGCAGAGTACAGGAGGGGCTAGGGTTACCTATAATATATTTAGTGAAGACGGACAACCACATGTAAAGCCTGATGGACAGACTGATATAGTGAGTGTTAATTTGACAGTATATGATACTACTGTTCTACGAAAAAAACTAGACGATTTAAAAAAGAAAGCTGAGGACCCCAACTGGTCGGAAAATTCTAGAAACGAAGTTTTAGAAGGAGTTCATACTATTACTGAAGACCTAGATAATAATCCACAGACTGAGGCAAATATCAATGATAAGATAATATTAGTTGATGAATTAGATAAAAAATTG
>NZ_GL636070.1:1652447-1677062 GCF_000186445.1 Streptococcus agalactiae ATCC 13813 | reverse complement strand
AATCCTAGGCTCTCTTTTGTTGATTTAAAATTTTTAGGTGTAATCAAATGTAAGGTTAGATGCAAAATTTTCTAAAATGACTGTTTGTCTTTTCAAGTAATTAAATGTATTTAAGGGGAATTTATAAAAATAAAAGGAGTGTGTCAATAATGTTGTGTAAACACACTGGCAAAGCTGGGATTGTTAATCAAATAGGCTTTCAAGTGTGTCTGTACAATGACCAAAACCTTTGTGGACTCGTTGTTCTTGCTTGAAGTTGTAATCATTAAATAGTGTGACTAGATAGTGTTCTAGAGCCTCTTCATTGGGAAATATGATTTTCTTTTTTGTTTGCGCTGTATTGCAGTTAGTGATACAATAGTTATACAAAAATGATTTGAGGTGATATTATGTCAACAGTAGCAGTAAGAGTTGATGATCAATTAAAAGATGATGCTACAGAACTTTTTCAATCCTTAGGGTTGGATATGAGTACAGCAGTAAAAATGTTTTTGATTCAGTCTGTTAAAACTCAAAGTATTCCTTTTGAAATAAAAAATCAATCATCTGTTTCTGATGAAGAATTTCAAAATTTGGTAGAAACAAAATTAAAAGGAATACGAGTTAAGGCTAGTGATCCAGAAAGTGTAAATGCGTTTTTTGGAGATGAAGATTTTTCAGAATATGAGGAATATTTTAAATGAGTGATATTGAGGTATATTCTGTATTAGTTTCACGTATTGAATATTCTGATGGTACAGGTTCAAAGGTTCGTCCTGCTGTAGTAGTCAAATTTAATGATGAAGTAATAAAAACTTTAAGATTAACTACTAAATATGAAAATAAGTCTGACAATATAAAAAGTCAGTATTTAGAAGTTATTGATTGGGCAAAAGCAAATTTAAAAAGGCGTTCATAGATTGATACAATTCAGTACTATGATTTAGAGGACAAGGGATTCAATATTAAAATTATTGGTAAGTTAAGTGATAGAGATATTGAAAGATTAAAAGATTTTCTCATAGCAAAGGAAGTTTAGTTATGAAAAAGAAATTATTAGGATTGATGATTTTAGCTATATCTACAGTATTTTTAGTTGCTTGTTCGACTAATTCGTTAAATGTAAAGTATTATAAAGTATATGATGGTGAAAAAACGTTAGTTTTAGAAATTAATGATGAATCAGGAATTTATCATAATGAAGGAAACTTTGTAGTAACTAATATTGATACTAAAAGTAAAAGTTTTGTACTTAAAGATGGGTCTGCTAAGTATACTGTTTTATATGATGTTAAAAGTGATGGTAAATTGAATGTTGATTTAGGGAACTTTTATTATAATGCTTCTGGTAAGGAGACATATTATAAAGAAGGTAGCAAGGCTTTAGAAAAAGCATTAAGAGATAAAGAATAAAGTTAGGACTATTTTCCTAACTTATTTTTTTATTTAAAAAATGAACTTCAAAATGCAAAGTCTTAATTTTACTTAGCACCTAATTTTTAGTTAAATAATTTGTATCCCAGCAATAAAAAGTATTTTTACCGAAATCAAAGTAAGAACCAAAAAGAAGATGGGGTTACTCTGTCTTAGTTTTTCTTGGAAAGTGTTATCTGTTAATTCAATGAAATCAAGCGAGGAAATGAGATAGCTTTTATTTAATTGATGAGTTGCTTTTTCCAGATTATTTGGAGTTATTTGCTCGTATTCAGAAATAATATTATGTTTGATATCATAAAGAGCTAAATTCATGGTTTGATTTTTATTTCTTTGAAAGTTACTAACGATCGTACTTATTTCTTTATTGTTCAAATTGGAATAATCTTTAAGTAGATGGAAAAGTCGTATTTCTAAACATTCCTTTGAAATTTCTAAATCAATGGTTATTTCTTTGAATAGTTTATTTTCGTAAACAATTTTATAGAGTAACTTGGGATGATATTGATTTTGAAAGAAATAGTATTTATACATATCGAAGATATTCTTCAATAAAAAATGACTTTACAAAGCCTAAAACAAGGACTTCAATAAGGAGAGTTTCAGTAAGTCATGATTTAAAAGAGTTATTGCTTGAACTAAAATTTCAACAAGAAAGAATGCTGAAAGGTTTGCATATAAAAAATACAGATCAATTGATTTTTTATGACTATAGGTTTGGTATGATATCAAATGATGCTGTTAACAAATTCTTGGCAAGCTCATTGGAAAAATTAGAAATAGAATCTAAGATGTCATCAACAGGTGCTAGACATACTTATGGAAGTTATTTGTTGGCTAACGGAGTAGATATTTGGGCGGTTGCAAAATTAATGGGGCATAAAGATATCAAACAATTAATAGAAAGATATGGTCATTTGCTTCTGGAAGTGGAAGAAAAGGAAAATAATCAGCTTTTAAAAATTCTTAATAATAAAGGTAGTTTTTAAAATGACTATCAAGAACAAATTAAGAACAAAAATAAAAGAAACCCTATTATAATAAGGTTTCACTCATATATTTTCTGCCACCACCGAGAATTGAACTCGGAACTGAGCATTACCATTGCTCTATTATACCATTTAACTATAGCGGCTACCTTTCTATGATACTATAAGATTTTGACGAAATCAAGTATTTCTTTACTTAGAAAAATAGTCGTTTTTTTAGTCTAATTCTATTTGGAGAAATTTACTATTTTCAATAGCTCTTAAATGGTGTGTTTCTTCTGGAGAGAGGCTAATAAGGCTATCTTTTTCAAGGATATGTTTCTGAACACCAAGGATAATTTCAAGTTTTCCTTCCAAAACATTTATTAATTTTGGATGAGGGCATCGTTCATTTTTCAGTCCTCGGCTGATGATTTTAATGGTATTGAATAAACCTTCATCTTTAATCATTCCTAATGGGGACATGAGACTCATTTTTCCAAATTGATATTCTGAACTTGAAAAACCATTTTGTAAGAATAAATTTTTCCAATCATCTATTTTTAGAGGAGCAACGTTAACATTTATAGTATGTCTAAGTTGATCGATCAGCTTGGCAGTGTCTTCATCTTGATAAGAAACATCATGTGTGAGTAAACGTCCACCAGGTTTTAGGACACGTAAGTACTCTTTTATGACCTTCTCCTTAGCTGAATTGTTAAGCATCGTTAACATTGCTTCGTTGATAACGATAAACTATTATCAGGAAAGGGCAGTCTGAGTTCATTTCCCCGAATAACTTCAATAAATTCTTCTAATTGGGCCTTTTTGATATGTTCTTTGGCCTTTTCTATTACTTTACTATCTAGATCAAGCACTGTAATGTGACAGGAAAATGCTTTAGCGATGTCGATGGAACTGGTACATTGATTACAAGCTACTTCTAGAACACGATTGTCAGCACTAAAGTGTCCTTTTTTGATAAGCCAATTCGTTGCTTGGACACCTCCTGGTCTTAAGCGTTTTTTCCTAGTCGTGCTAAGAATTGATGTCCAATTTCTTTATGTGACAATAAGATCACCTCTTTCTTTTAATAGTAATATCATTTTTTCTTAACTATAACACATAGGTGCTAAGATAACAAGGAGTAATAGTGATTGAATGGTATAAGTGATGAATTTTAGAGAGCGTTTTCTTTTAACTAGGGGTGTGATGTCAAAACTAGAATGGCATAGAGAACCATACATCTCAAAAGGTCTTCCTTAGATAAAACTAGTTGTTTTTATATCTGTCAGAAAAATCATAATTTATTTTTGATATAATGATTTATTGAGTATTTAATTTATATGTTATAATGAAAAAAACTAAAAAGAGGAATATCATGTCATACGAACAAGAATTTTTAAAAGACTTTGAAGAGTGGTTACAATCGCAAATAAGTATCAACCAAATGGCAATGGACAGTGCAAAGAAAGTTTTAGAGGAAGATAAGGATGAGCGAGCAGCAGATGCGTATATTCGTTATGAGAGTAAGTTAGACGCTTATCGCTTTTTGCAAGGGAAATTTAATAACTATCATAACCAAAAATCTTTCCATGATTTGCCTGATGGTCTTTTTGGACAACGTCATTATTAAAAGGTTTATCGCTAGAAAGCTTGTCAAATAGGCATTTCTATGATACATTGTTATAGTAGTTTTTAGATACTATGATAGATTTCATAAATGAGGAGAAAGCATTATACAATGGCAAAGCGTATTAAACCGAATAAAAAAAGAGAGCTTTTGAAAGCTAAAGGGATCAATTGGAAGGATGTTCGACTATCTCAAACTTTACAAGAAGTCGCATCACCGAAAAAAACGGCTCCTGAAGCGCCAAAGGCAGTCGAGCTTTTAGAAGGTTTAACTGCTAATAAACAAGATGTTTTAAAAGAAGCTGGCCTTGTCAGCCTTGAAGCGTTTGCGAAAGTAAGTGAAGCAGATGTTTTAGCACTAAAAGGTATTGGTCCAGCAGCTATTAAACAGTTAGTTGATAATGGTGTTGTTTTTGCAAAATAATTTGATTTACCTTGCGAAAGTAGCCTTATTTTGCTAGAATTAATTAACTTAGAGGTGTTTTGAAATCCCATTTGTCACAGGAAGCGGTCATACTGAGAAATCCGCACAAATGTCAAAGCTTGTTGCTAAGTCCAATAATTGAAACAAAACGAGTTGCGGATGTTATCATCCGAATTTGGGTGGTACCGCGGAAATCGTAATACGAAATTCGTCCCTGTCAGAATTGACAGGGATTTTTGGTTTTGTAAGAGTGAAGAGGTTGAAGAATATGCAGATTCTCGAAGACTATGATGGTAGAGCATTACCCAAGCTAGAAACGGATCGACTTATCTTGCGTCAGCGAACGGTGGGGGATGTCCCAGCCATGTTTGATTACGTTTGCTTGGAAGAGGTTGCCTATCCAGCAGGGCTCAGTCCAATAGCATCTTTAGAAGATGAGTATGATTATTTTGAAAATCGCTACTATCAACATCTGGAAAAGGCAAAATTACCATCTGGTTATGGTATTACCGGTAAAGGAAGTGATCGTATTATCGGGTCCTGCGCCTTTAACCATCGCCATGAAGACGATGTTTTCGAGATTGGCTATCTGCTTCATCCTGACTACTGGGGTCATGGCTATATGACAGAAGCTGTCGCCGCTTTGATTGAAGTCGGTTTTACCCTTCTCAATCTCCACAAAATCGAAATCCGCTGCTATGATTACAATAAGCAAAGCCGGCGCGTGGCAGAAAAACTAGGATTCACCCTTGAAGCAACCATCCGTGATCGTAAGGATAATCAAGGCAATCGCTGTGTCAATTTGATATATGGTTTGCTGAAGAGTGAGTGGGAGTAATTATTCTACTCTTCATAGAAGTTACTAGATAGACTAATTTGGCTGTGCAGGGTATTTAGCCAAGTCATCAATAATATCGTAGATATGGAGGAGACAAATGATTAAGATACTTGGAGAAATCGTAGATAACCAGCTACCTGTTGTGGAAACGAATCGTCTATTGTTGCGTCAACGCAAGTTAGAAGATGCTAAGGAGATATTTGAATTTGTCAAACTTGATGAGGTGAGTTATCCAGCAGGTTTTTCGGCTGTTAAAAGCTTGGAAGAAGAGATAACCTATATTCAAGAGATTTATCCAACTAAGACTATAATAAGCAAAGTCAGGCGGTTGCGCGCAAATTAGGTTTTACTTTAGAGGCTAATATTCGTGATCGAAGAGATGCCCAGGGGCAACGTTGTGGCGATATGCGCTTTGGTTTACTGCGAAGCGAGTGGGAGAAAAAAAGAAGATGAATATTATTATCATCGGAGCACAAGCTTCTGGGAAAATGACAATTGGTCAGGAAATCGCAAAACAGACAGGCATGACCTTATTCCATAACCATGATTCTATAGATTTTGTTTTACGCTTCATGCCATGGTCTCCAGATAGTATTGCTCTAACGGAGTCTATTCGCTTTAAATTTTTTGAAACGTTTGCTAAGACTGGTCAAGAAATGATTTTTACTATTGTAATTGATTTCAATGATTCAAGAGATGTAGTATTTCTAGAAAAGATTCAAACAGTTTTTCAATCTCACAACCAAGAGGTATTATTTGTAGAATTAGAAACAGAGCTAAGTGAGCGTCTCAAACGAAATCGCACAGAAAATCGCCTCAAGCATAAGCCTTCAAAACGTGATATCAAATGGTCAGAGAACGATATTTGTTCAACCATGGATTACGCTATCTTTAATCCTGAAGTAGCCCCAGAAACACTTACATATTATCATAAAATCAATAATACTTGTTTAACTGCTACTGAAACAGCATATCTTATTATTCAAAAAATAAATCAAATCAAGGAGAAAAATTAATGTCAAAAGAACTATCACCAAAATACAATCCTGCCGAGGTTGAGGCAGGTCGTTATCAAACTTGGCTTGACCAAGATGTTTTCAAGCCATCAGGGGATACTGAGGCTAAGCCTTATTCTATCGTGATTCCACCACCAAACGTTACGGGTAAATTGCACTTGGGTCACGCTTGGGATACAACTCTACAAGATATCATTATTCGTCAAAAGCGTATGCAGGGCTTTGATACACTCTGGCTTCCAGGTATGGATCATGCTGGTATAGCCACTCAAGCTAAGGTTGAGGAGCGCCTTCGTGAGCAAGGCATTTCACGTTATGATCTTGGTCGTGAAAAATTCCTAGATAAAGTTTGGGAATGGAAAGACGAGTATGCAGCAACTATTAAATCTCAGTGGGGAAAAATGGGTCTTTCGGTTGATTATAGCCGTGAGCGTTTTACCCTTGATGATGGACTTTCAAAAGCGGTAAGAAAAGTCTTTGTTGATTTGTACAATAAAGGTTGGATCTATCGTGGGGAGTTCATCATTAACTGGGATCCAGCAGCTCGTACAGCCCTTTCAGATATTGAAGTTATTCACAAGGATGTTGAGGGTGCTTTCTATCATATGAATTATATGCTGGAAGATGGCTCACGCGCTCTAGAAGTAGCAACAACTCGTCCTGAGACTATGTTTGGAGATGTGGCTGTAGCGGTAAATCCAGAAGATCCACGTTACAAGGATTTGATTGGTCAAAATGTTATCCTTCCTATCATCAATAAACCTATTCCAATCGTCGCTGATGAACATGCTGATCCAGAATTTGGAACAGGTGTGGTTAAGATTACGCCGGCTCACGACCCTAATGACTTTGCTGTAGGTCAACGCCACAACTTACCACAAGTTAACGTTATGAACGATGATGGTACTATGAATGAACTTGCGGATGAATTTAATGGTATGGATCGTTTCGAAGCTCGTAAGGCAGTAGTCGCTAAATTAGAATCGTTAGGAAACTTAGTAAAAATTGAAAAAATGACTCATTCTGTTGGTCATTCAGAACGAACAGGCGTTGTGGTTGAACCACGTTTATCTACTCAATGGTTCGTCAAGATGGATCAATTGGCTAAGAATGCCATTGCCAACCAAGATACAGAAGACAAGGTAGAGTTTTATCCACCACGATTTAACGATACTTTTATGAGCTGGATGGAAAATGTCCATGACTGGGTTATCTCTCGTCAATTATGGTGGGGACACCAAATTCCTGCATGGTACAACGTCAATGGTGAGATGTATGTTGGAGAAGAAGCTCCAGAGGGTGACGGATGGACACAGGATGAAGACGTTCTAGACACATGGTTTAGTTCTGCTTTATGGCCGTTTTCAACAATGGGATGGCCAGACACCGAAGCAGCTGACTTCAAACGCTACTTCCCAACGTCAACCTTGGTAACTGGATACGATATCATCTTCTTCTGGGTATCGCGCATGATTTTCCAATCTCTTGAATTTACAGGACGCCAACCATTCTCAAATGTTCTTATTCATGGACTCATCCGTGATGAAGAAGGACGTAAAATGTCTAAATCACTTGGCAATGGGATTGATCCGATGGATGTCATTGAGAAATATGGTGCGGATGCCCTTCGTTGGTTCCTCTCAAATGGTTCAGCTCCTGGTCAAGATGTGCGTTTTTCATACGAAAAAATGGATGCTTCGTGGAATTTCATTAATAAGATTTGGAACATTTCACGCTATATCCTTATGAATAACGAAGGTTTAACGTTGGATCAAGCCAGAGAAAATGTGGAAAAAGTTGTTAATAGTCAAGTTGGAAATGTAACAGACCGTTGGATTCTCCACAATTTAAATGAGACTGTGGGTAAAGTTACTGAAAACTTTGACAAGTTTGAATTTGGTGTTGCTGGTCACATCCTTTACAACTTTATCTGGGAAGAGTTTGCTAATTGGTACGTTGAGTTAACAAAAGAGGTTCTTTATAGTGACAATGAAGATGAGAAAGTTGTTACACGTTCTGTTCTTCTTTATACCTTAGATCAAATCTTGCGTCTTCTTCATCCAATCATGCCATTTGTGACAGAAGAAATTTTTGGACAATACGCAGAAGGATCAATTGTCCTTGCAAGTTATCCACAAGTTAACGCGACATTTGAAAATCAGACAGCTCACAAAGACGTTGAAAGCTTGAAAGATTTGATTCGTTCAGTGCGAAATAGCAGAGCAGAGGTCAATGTTGCTCCATCTAAATCAATCACCATCTTGGTTAAGACAAGTGACAGCGAACTCGAAAGCTTCTTCAAAGACAATAGTAACTACATCAAACGCTTCACAAACCCAGAGACGCTTGAAATCAGCTCAGCGATTACTGCCCCAGAACTTGCCATGACTAGCATTATCACAGGTGCAGAAATTTTCCTCCCACTTGCTGACCTCCTTAACGTTGAAGAAGAGTTGGCACGACTTGAAAAAGAACTTGCTAAATGGCAAAAAGAACTAGATATGGTCGGCAAAAAACTCAGCAACGAGCGCTTTGTAGCTAACGCTAAACCAGAAGTCGTCCAAAAAGAAAAAGACAAACAAACCGACTACCAAACAAAATTCGATGCCACACAAGAACGTATCGAAGAAATGAAGAAGTTGGTGAGGTAAAAAAATAAAAAAACGCTATCATAAATGATGGCGTTTTTTGATATAATTTGATTATGGATCTTTAGAGATAATAAGTAGAAATTGTGCAGCCTTATTATGTATAGTCGCTTTAAACTGTTTGATGCTAGTTCTTATGCTATAATAACTCTATCAATGTCAAAGGAGTTTTTATGTCAAAGGTAAGGTATGGTGTTGTGTCAACGGCAAAGGTGGTGCCTCGTTTTATTGAAGGAGTCCGCTTAGCAGGAAATGGTGAAGTTGTGGCTGTATCGAGTCGAACTCTTGAGTCTGCGCAAGCTTTTGCCAACAAATATCATCTCCCAAAGGCTTACGATGAGTTAGAGGGTATGTTAGCAGATGAGTCAATTGATGTGATTTATGTGGCAACAATTAATCAAGACCATTATAAAGTTGCTAAAGCAGCTCTGTTAGCGGGAAAACATGTGTTGGTAGAAAAGCCTTTCACATTGACTTACGACCAAGCGAATGAATTATTCGCTTTGGCAGAAAGTTGTAATCTGTTTTTGATGGAAGCACAAAAATCGGTATTTATTCCGATGACACAAGTGATTAAAAAATTACTTGCCTCTGGTGAAATAGGAGAAGTGATCTCCATCTCATCTACAACAGCCTACCCAAACATTGACCATGTAACATGGTTTAGAGAACTTGAGTTAGGTGGAGGAACAGTGCATTTTATGGCGCCCTATGCCCTGTCTTATTTACAATATCTATTTGATGCGACTATAACTCATGCTAGTGGGACTGCGACTTTTCCAAAAGGTCAAAGCGATAGTCAATCCAAACTACTCTTGCAATTATCAAATGGGGTCCTCGTAGATATCTTCTTGACAACACGTCTAAATTTACCGCATGAAATGATTATTTATGGAACTGAAGGTCGTCTAATCATTCCACATTTTTGGAAAACCACTCATGCAAAATTGGTGAGAAATGATACTAGTGCGCGAACGATTCAAGTTGACATGGTTAGTGATTTTGAGAAAGAAACTTATTATGTTAGTCAAATGATTTTAGAAGGGCAAAGGGTAAGTCATATCATGACGCCTCAGTTGACGCTGTCAGGTGTTAAGATTATAGAAGACTTATACCGTTCATGGGGGAAATGATGCTGGTTATCTAGCATATTAATAAGGAGTACTAGATGTTATTTTAGTCGTCCTTTTTTGTTTTGCTCTCATAAGGTTAATTAGATTTAAAAGGTTTTTCTACTTGTTTTTTCTCGATTTTTGTTTCATAATGTAGACAAGTTTAGAGTGAGGTGCTTCTATGTTTTCGAGCGATTTTGGATTTGAGATAATTAATGTTGACGATCTATCCTTACAAGAGGAGAAATTTTTACCTTCAGAATTGCTGGCTTATGCACGTGATGAAAATGAGTCTTCTTTCGTACGTGATATTGAGGGGCATTTGACACTTGTTTACCAGCTTCTGGATACGCAAGGTCACGTTGATGATGTTCGTCATGTGCCGAGAGTGATACCAGTGACTTTATTTTTGAAAGAAGATGGCTTGTTTGTATTAGCTAATCATAAAAATATTAACCTTGTAAAAAAAGCACTTAATCGTGTTGAAAAGGTAGATTCTCCGAAACACCTCTTATTATCATTAGTGACTGCTTTCTCAAAGCAATATTTTGATGTTTTAGATACTATTTCTGAAGAAAGAGATAAACTAATCAATGATTTGCGTAAAAGACCAAACAAATCGAACTTGGCAAGGCTGGCAAATTTACAAAGTGGAACTGTACACTTGATGATGGGAACTAAGCAAAATTTTGAAATGCTGACCGATTTACAAAACATTGAGCAAGATAAAGAGAATACTAGAAATGAAAAGATACAACTTCAAGATGCTATTATTGAAGCAAGACAATTATCTAACATGTGTTCCTTAAATTCACAGGTTTTCCAAGAACTTTCTTCTTCTTATAATAATGTCCTCAGCAATAACCTTAACGACAATGTAACTACCTTAACAATTATTTCCATTGGTATTTCCATTATTGCTATGGTTACCAGCTTTTATGGAATGAATGTTAAGTTGCCTTTTGACAGTGTTGATGCTGTCTGGGTATTGATTATTTTAATTACGACTATCATTACTATTATGCTCTCTATTGTTATGTACATTTATGTCCATAAAGAGGATAATCATCCCAAACATAAATAGAGAATTAATAAGAGGGTGCTATCAATTAGTTTAGCTTTAAGCATGGCAACATGCTTTTTTTGTACAAAGAAACTAGAATTCATCTTTGACTTTGAGCTTGCTTTCTAACTCTTAAAACGACATAATAGAGGATAATGTACAGTGAATAGAGAGGTTACTATGTCAATAGAATCAGATTTTTTCCGGAAAAAACGTTTTATTTTTTCATCGCTTGAGGAGTTTGGATTTATCAAATCTGACCAAGAGTATATCTATTGTCAAACATTTATGGATAATGACTTTAAAGCTATTATCACGATTTCATTGGATGGAAAGATAGCTGGTAAGGTTATTGATTCGGCACTTGAAGAAGAATATTTACCGCTTCGAGCAGCAAATTATAATGGTTCGTTTGTTGGCGAAGTACGATTGGCTTATATGGCTATATTAGGTGATATTTCAGATTCTTGTTGTAAGGACTTATTATTTACCAAAGATCAAAGTAATCGTTTAGCGGAGAAGATAGCTAAAACTTTTGAAGATTCAGTTGATTATCCATTTGCGAAGCACCCACAATATGCTTCCTATCGTGTATCAGGTAAATGGTATGCTCTGCTTTTTCCATTGAAGATGGGGAAACTAGAAAATGTTCCAGCTCAACTGTCAGAAGAAGAGGTTGAAGTTTTGAATATTAAAGTCAATCCTCAAGATATGGAAATACTCTTACAAAAAGAAGGTGTTTATCCTTCTTATCATATGTCTAAAAAGACTTGGGTATCTATCGTTTTAGACAATACTTTGTCTGATATAGAAATTTTTAAATTGGTATCAGATAGTCGTAAGCTTGTTTCTCCCAATAAAAAATCAAATTCTGAGCCAGAGTTTTGGATTATTCCTGCTAATCCTAAATTTTACGATATTGATAAGGAGTTTGCAGAGCATCAATTGATTGATTGGACTCAAAAAGGAAAGATTGCGGTGGGAGATTATGTGTTTATTTATATTACAGCACCTATTCGTGCTTTGCGCTATGTCTGTCAAGTGATAGAACGTGACCTTAAAACAAGTACTTACTTAGGAGCAAGAGATGTCAAAGCTTATATGCGACTCAAACTGATAAGGCAATTTGAAGATTCTACCTATCCTGTAGCATTTTTAGCAGAACACGGCGTTAAGACTGTGAGAGGACCACGGCGAATGACCAAGGAATTGCGACAAGTCATGGCAAAAACAATTCTAGAGTAATGACTTTCAGAAAAAAACTTGTAAAAAAGTCAGAATAATTCTACAATTCCTCTTCCATTTTGTTACTTGAAGGAGTATAATAGCTCTAACATTTTATAATTTAAGGAGGAACATATGAAGAAAAGCTTTATTCATCAGCAACAGGAGATTTCTTTTGTCAAAAATACTTTTACACAATATTTGATTGATAAGTTAGAAATCGTCGAAGTGCAAGGACCTATTCTTAGTCAGGTCGGGGATGGTATGCAAGATAATTTATCTGGTATTGAACATCCTGTATCGGTGAAAGTCCTTAATATACCTGAAGCTGAATTTGAAGTCGTTCACTCATTGGCTAAATGGAAACGTCATACTTTGGCAAGATTTGGGTTTAATGAGGGAGAAGGTCTTTTCGTTCATATGAAAGCTCTTCGTCCAGATGAAGATTCTCTCGATCCAACACACTCAGTTTATGTAGATCAGTGGGACTGGGAGAAGGTCATTCCCGATGGTAGACGTAATTTGGACTACCTAAAAGAAACTGTGGAAAAAATCTACAAAGCTATCCGCCTAACAGAGCTTGCCGTGGAAGCTCGTTTTGATATTGAATCCATTTTACCAAAGCGTATTACCTTTATTCATACAGAAGAATTGGTAGAAAAATACCCAGACTTAAGCCCTAAAGAGCGTGAAAACGCCATCGCTAAGGAGTATGGCGCAGTCTTTTTGATTGGTATTGGTGGAGAGTTAGCAGATGGTAAACCACATGATGGTCGTGCACCGGACTATGATGACTGGACAACACCATCAGAAAATGGTTTTAAAGGTCTCAATGGTGATATTTTAGTATGGAACGAACAGCTTGGAACTGCCTTTGAACTATCATCAATGGGAATTCGAGTTGATGAAGATGCTCTTAAACGTCAAGTTGTTCTCACCGGCGATGAAGATCGTTTAGAGTTTGAGTGGCATAAGACGCTATTACGTGGTTTCTTCCCTCTGACTATTGGTGGGGGGATTGGTCAATCACGATTAGCTATGTTCTTGCTTCGTAAAAAACATATTGGAGAAGTACAGTCAAGTGTCTGGCCAAAAGAAGTCAGAGATACTTTTGAAAATATATTATAAAAAATCAGCCAAGCAGTTTTGTTTGGCTGATTTTAACAATAAGTTTATTTTTGGCTTAAGAAAGTTTGGATTTGTTGAGGTGTAGCTTGGCTTCCTTGAACAAGATATTTAGTCATTTTTCCTCGTTGATAATGTCCTAAATTTGGAACAGTGGTAATATGATGCTTTTTGAAAAAACTCTTCAATCGTTTCCCTTTGTATTTTTGACTATCAAGGTAGTAAATTTTTGAATGAAGTGTGGCTTGAGATTTTAATAATTTTGGTAAGAAAGCTCTACAATATTGGCAAGTTGGACGTCCTATAAAAATAGTCGCTTCAGATTGTTGACTTTTGCTTACTAACGCCTTATCTGTGATGGCGATTAAGTCACTATTTGTTATCATGTGTTGGTATTGTTGTGGAGAAATAGTCATGGTGTCAGCGCTACTTAAGTTTGATTTTAGCGTTGTAAGGCATAATATGGCTATTAAACTTAATAATAATTTTTTAATCATTATGGGAACCTCGTTTCTCTTACTGCTAGCTTATCATATCAAAAAAGAAGGAAAAGAGATACTATCTTCTCTGTTTGTTATAAGCAATTTTTTTGATAACTCTACCTTATTTTTTGTTATAATAGTGGTTATGAGAGTAGTAACAGGAACATTTGGAGGGCGTCCTTTAAAAACGCTTGATGGAAAAACAACTCGTCCAACAACTGATAAGGTTAAAGGCGCTATTTTTAATATGATTGGTCCTTTTTTTGAAGGTGGTCGTGTTTTAGACCTTTTTTCTGGCAGTGGTAGCTTAGCTATTGAGGCGATCTCAAGGGGAATGGACCAAGCTGTCCTAGTTGAAAAAGATAGGCGTGCGCAGGTCGTTATTCAAGAAAATATTGCAATGACTAAGAGTCCGGGGCAATTTCAATTATTAAAAATGGAAGCCAACCGTGCTTTAGAACAATTAACGGGACAATTTGATTTGGTCTTGTTGGACCCGCCATATGCTAAGGAAGAAATTGTAAAGCAAATCCAAATCATGGATAGCAAGGGTTTATTAGGCGATGATATCATGATTGTTTGTGAAACGGACAAATCAGTTGATTTACCTGAAGAAATTGCTTCTTTTGGGATATGGAAACAGAAAATTTATGGCATTTCTAAAGTAACGGTCTACGTTCGTTAGGAGGCTTTGGTATGGATTACAAGTTAGTGATGATTATTCTCATCTTAGTCATATTGATTTATTTGTTGTTGCGCCTTCACTATTTAGAAGAGTTGCTAAAACATTATCACTTCAAAAATGATGAAGGAGTTTGTTCATTATCAAGAACAAAAAATCCATTGTATCTATTAATGGCAATGATTACTTTTTTGCCAAATCTTATCAATTGGATAGCTAACGGTTTTGAGGCAATAGACATTGTTCGCCTGATTCCTGTGGTAGTCTTTTTATGGTTGTATTATTGTGGAGATGATGACGAATGACAAAGAAAGCTTTATTTACAGGTTCATTTGATCCTGTTACTAATGGACATTTAGATATTATTGAGCGCGCCAGCTATCTATTTGATCATGTTTACATTGGGTTATGTTATAACCTTGAGAAGCAAGGTTACTTTTCGATTGAGTGCCGTAAAAAAATGTTAGAAGAAGCTATCCGTCAGTTTAAGAATGTTTCAGTTTTAGTGGCGCAAGATAGATTAGCTGTTGACTTAGCAAGGGAAGTGGGAGCAAAATATTTTGTTCGAGGTCTGCGTAATAGCCAGGATTTTGATTATGAAGCCAATTTGGAGTTTTTTAATAAACAGTTGGCAGATGATATTGAGACAGTTTATTTATCAACGTCGCCATCTTTGAGTCCGATATCATCTAGTCGCATCCGTGAATTGATACATTTTAAGGCTTCTGTGAAGTCTTTTGTTCCAAAGAGTGTTGTTAGAGAAGTGGAGAAAATGAGTGAAGAATAAAGATCCAAAAAGAAAACATAAAAGTTTACTAGGTCTGCTTAAATGGTGGATTATAGGTTTTGCTTTTTTATTGTTAGTATTAGCAAGCCTTGTGGTGAGACTACCTTATTATTTGGAAATGCCAGGTGGAGCTTATGATATCCGTTCGGTATTGAAAGTGAATAAAAAGGCTGATAAAGCTAAGGGTTCGTACAATTTTGTAGCGGTATCTGTTAGTCAAGCAACGCCAGCTCAGGTTCTTTATGCTTGGTTAACTCCTTTTACAGAATTATCTAGTAAAGAGGAGACAACAGGTGGCTTTAGTAATGACGATTATCTCAGAATTAATCAATTCTACATGGAGACTTCTCAAAATGAGTCCGTCTATCAAGCTTTAAAGTTAGCTAATAAGCAAGTATCTCTTACTTATAAAGGAGTTTATGTGCTTAACTTAGCTAAAAATTCGACATTTAAAGATAGATTACATTTAGCTGATACAGTCACAGGAGTTAATGGTAAAAGTTTCAAAAATTCTTCTCAACTTATCAAATATGTTGCAGCTCTTCATCTAGGTGATAAAGTAAAGGTACAATACACAAGTCAAGGTAAAAAGAAAGAATCAGTTGGTAAAGTTATTAAACTATCAAACGGTAAAAATGGTATTGGTATCGGTTTGACAGACCATACAGAAGTATCATCTAATGTTCCTGTGGACTTTAATACTGAAGGTGTTGGAGGACCAAGTGCAGGTTTAATGTTTACTTTAGCGATTTACGACCAATTGGTTAAAGAAGATTTACGTAAAGGACGTAAGATTGCAGGTACTGGTACTATTGAGCAAAATGGGCATGTTGGCGATATTGGTGGAGCAGGTTTTAAAGTTGTTTCAGCGGCTAAAAAAGGAATGGATATTTTCTTTGTTCCTAATAATCCGATCGATAAAAATGCTAAAAAAGGCAAAATAAAGGTTCAGACGAATTATCAAGAGGCAAAAGCAGCAGCTAAGCGATTAGGTACGAAGATGAAAATTGTACCAGTTCAAAATGTTCAGCAAGCTATTGATTATTTGAAAAAAACAAAATAAACTCAAAGAGTTCGGGCGTCTGCTCGGCTTTTTTGTTTTGCGACATTTGACTATCAAAGTGATAAAATGATAGTATGACAGAGCTTATAAGAATACTACATTTAAATGATCTGCACTCTCATTTTGAGAATTTTCCTAAGGTAAAACGATTTTTTCATGACAATCAAGCGCAGCCAATAGAGACGATTTCACTTGACTTGGGGGATAATATTGATAAAAGCCATCCTTTGACAGAAGCAAGCTCGGGCAAGGCTAATGTCCAATTGATGAATGAACTGGGTATTGAGCTTGCTACTATTGGTAATAATGAAGGAGTTGGTTTATCCAAAAAAGACTTGGACCAAGTCTACAAAGATTCAGATTTTACGGTTATTGTTGGCAATCTAAAAGATAACATAATCGAACCGAGTTGGGCAAAACCTTACATTATTTATGAGACACAGCAAGGAACTAAGATTGCCTTTTTAGCTTATACTTTTCCTTATTATAAAACCTATGAACCTAATGGGTGGACGATAGAAGATCCAATTGACTGTCTTAAATGCCATTTACAAATAAATGAGATAAAAGAGGCAAATTGTCGCATTTTGATGAGTCATTTAGGTATTCGTTTTGATACAAGGATTGCTCAAGAATTTTCAGAAATTGACCTTATTATAGGTGCACATACACACCATTTATTTGAGGAAGGGGAGCTAATTAACGGTACATATCTTGCAGCAGCTGGTAAATATGGTCGCTTTGTTGGGAGTATTGATATAACTTTTGATAATCATACACTAAAAGATATTTTAATCTCAACATATGATACAAAACAACTAACTGGTTATCCTTCGGACAGTGACTGGGCTAAGAAGAGTGAGTCAGAAGGTAAAGAACAGCTTAGAAAAGAAAGTTTAATATCCTTTCCAGCACCATTATCATTAGAAGAATCGTGCCAACTAGTCATGGATGCGATGCTGTTTTACGCAGGTGCAGATGTTGCTATTATCAATTCTGGCTTAATTGTTCAGCCATTTGAAAAAGACTTTTCGAGGAAAAATCTCCACGAATCATTACCTCATCAAATGCGTCTCGCTAAATTGACAGTGAGTAGTCAAGAACTTTTAGAGATTTATGAAACTATTTATCAACAAGGTCAATTTTTAGCGCAACAAAAGATTCATGGTATGGGCTTTCGTGGCAAGTACTTTGGAGAAGTTTTACATTCGGGATTTGATTACAAAAATGGAAAAATAGTGTATAATGAGAAAGATATTGATGCCAAAGAAGAAGTGATTCTTGTAATCGTTGATCAGTATTATTTTGCATCGTATTTTGAGTGTTTAAAAACGAAAAAAGTAGACTTGCTTTTTCCTGAATTACTCAGAGATGTGGTAGCAGATTATTTAATAAATATGACACTATAAATGAAAAATAGATAAATAAAGAGTAGAAGCTAGTCGTTTCTCTCAATGATTTTAGAGAAAGGAGTATTATGCGAAAAGAAGTGACACCAGAGATGCTTAACTATAATAAGTATCCTGGCCCACAGTTCATTCATTTTGAAAATATCGTTAAAAGTGATGATATTGAATTTCGACTTGTTATTAATGAAAAATCAGCTTTTGATGTGACTGTCTTTGGACAACGTTTTTCTGAGATTTTATTAAAATATGATTTTATCGTTGGCGATTGGGGTAACGAGCAGTTGAGGCTAAGAGGCTTTTACAAAGATGCTAGTACGATTAGAAAAAATAGCCGGATTTCACGTTTAGAAGATTATATTAAAGAGTATTGTAACTTTGGTTGTGCTTATTTTGTGTTGGAGAATCCAAATCCTAGAGATATTAAATTTGATGATGAAAGACCTCATAAGCGTCGTAAGTCAAGATCCAAATCACAATCATCAAAGTCACAAACTAGAAATAATCGTTCCCAGTCAAATGCCAATGCTCATTTTACAAGTAAAAAGTGTAAAGACACAAAACGCCGTCAAGAATGTCATATTAAAGAAGAGCAAGATAAGGAAATGACCTCTGCAAAGCAGCATTTTGTTATTCGTAAGAAAAAATAAGAAAGGGATAAACTGTAATCGTTTATTCCGCCATGAAGAAAGAAAATATTATGCCTAAAAAAACTGATACACCCGACTATAAACCCTCTATTTATAGCTTAACTCGCGATGAACTAATAGCTTGGGCTATTGAACATGGAGAAAAGAAATTCCGTGCTTCACAAATCTGGGACTGGCTCTATAAAAAGCGTGTGCAAAGCTTCGATGAAATGACTAACATTTCCAAAGATTTTATTGCACTTTTGAACGAGAATTTTGTTGTCAATCCTCTAAAACAACGTATTGTTCAAGAATCTGCTGATGGAACTGTTAAATACCTTTTTGAATTACCTGATGGCATGCTGATTGAGACGGTTTTGATGCGTCAACATTATGGTTTATCAGTATGTGTAACGACTCAAGTTGGTTGTAACATTGGTTGCACTTTCTGTGCAAGTGGTTTAATAAAGAAACAACGTGATCTTAACAATGGCGAAATCACTGCTCAAATTATGCTTGTTCAAAAATATTTTGATGAACGTGGACAAGGTGAGCGCGTTAGTCACATTGTGGTCATGGGAATAGGTGAACCCTTTGATAACTATACCAATGTATTAAAATTCTTGCGTACAGTTAATGATGATAATGGATTAGCTATTGGTGCACGTCACATTACAGTGTCTACTTCAGGTTTAGCACATAAAATTCGTGAATTTGCAAATGAAGGTGTACAAGTTAACTTAGCAGTATCTCTTCATGCTCCAAATAATGATTTACGATCAAGTATCATGCGTATTAATCGTTCTTTCCCTCTTGAAAAGTTGTTTGCGGCTATTGAATATTATATTGAGACGACTAACCGTCGTGTAACATTTGAGTATATTATGTTAAATGGTGTTAACGATACCCCAGAAAATGCTCAAGAGTTAGCAGATTTAACGAAAAAGATTCGCAAATTATCTTATGTCAATTTAATTCCTTACAATCCTGTCTCAGAACATGACCAGTATAGTCGTAGTCCTAAAGAGCGTGTAGAAGCTTTCTATGACGTTTTGAAGAAAAATGGAGTTAATTGTGTTGTTCGTCAAGAACATGGTACGGACATTGATGCAGCTTGCGGACAATTACGTTCAAACACAATGAAACGCGATCGTCAAAAAGCGAAGGTAGGGCAGTAATGCTTAAAAGATTACTTACTGAAGATGGGGAATTGACAAAGATTAGTCGTCGTTTCGTTTGGATGTTAGTGGTTATCTATTGTCTTATTATTGTCAGGATGTGTTTTCGGCCTCAAATTATGATTGAGGGGGTATCAACTCCGAATGTTCAGCGCTTCGGAAGAATTGTAGCTCTTTTAGTACCATTTAATTCTTTTCGTAGTTTAGATCAGCTAACTAGCTTTAAAGAGATTTTTTGGGTTATTGGTCAAAATGTAGTGAATATTTTACTGCTGTTTCCTCTCATTATAGGGTTACTATCCCTAAAGCCAAGTTTACGGAAATATAAAAGCGTTATATTACTTGCTTTCTTGATGTCTCTTTTCATAGAGTGTACTCAAGTTGTTTTAGATATTTTAATAGATGCTAATCGGGTTTTTGAAATCGACGATCTATGGACAAATACCTTAGGCGGTCCTTTCGCCCTATGGACTTATCGAAACATAAAAGGTTGGCTTCTAACTATTAGAAAATGAAAATAATGTAAAGGCTATGACATTGTTCAAGCCTTTTACTATTTAAAAAGAATCACTTTAGTTGACGAAAGTAAGCTTATAGAGGCATAATAGAGAGTTGTTAAATGAGAATTTTAAAACACTTTTCATGTCTTCTGACTTAATTATGATGTTTTTCAATCTTTGAGAAAGGAAAAATATGTCTATTATAAAAAATTTGTGGTGGTTTTTTAAGGAAGAAAAGAAGCGCTATCTTATTGGGATTTTGTCATTAAGTTTAGTTGCAGTGTTAAATCTGATCCCTCCTAAAATCATGGGATCAGTTATTGATGCTATTACAACTGGAAAATTAACAAGACCACAATTACTATGGAATTTATTAGGTTTGGTTTTGTCAGCTTTAGCTATGTATGGGCTGCGTTATATTTGGCGTATGTATATTTTAGGGACTTCTTACAAATTAGGCCAAGTTGTCAGATACCGTTTATTTGAACATTTTACAAAAATGTCTCCTTCTTTTTATCAGAAATATCGTACAGGTGATTTAATGGCGCACGCGACCAACGACATCAATTCTCTAACACGTCTTGCAGGAGGAGGAGTTATGTCAGCAGTGGATGCCTCTATCACAGCATTAGTAACGCTTATCACCATGTTCTTTACTATTTCGTGGCAAATGACATTAATTGCGGTTATCCCTTTGCCCTTAATGGCCTTAGCAACTAGTAAATTGGGGCGAAAAACCCATGAAACCTTCAAAGAATCTCAGGCAGCCTTTTCAGAATTAAATAATAAAGTGCAAGAAAGTGTCTCTGGCGTCAAAGTGACTAAATCATTTGGTTATCAAGAACAAGAAATTGCTTCTTTTCAAGAGGTTAATCAGATGACTTTCGTGAAGAACATGCGGACCATGACTTATGATGTCATGTTTGATCCTTTAGTTCTTCTTTTTATAGGTGCCTCCTACGTATTAACATTGGCTATGGGAGCTTTTATGATTTCAAAAGGTCAAGTTACTGTTGGTGACTTGGTAACATTTGTGACGTATTTAGATATGTTGGTATGGCCCTTGATGGCGATTGGTTTCTTGTTCAATATGGTACAGCGTGGTAGTGTTTCTTATAACCGTATTAATAGTCTACTTGAGCAAGAATCGGATATAACTGATCCTTTAAATCCTATCAAACCTGTTGTCAATGGAACATTAAGATATGATATTGATTTCTTTAGATACGACAATGAAGAAACCTTAGCCGATATTCATTTCACCTTAGAAAAAGGTCAAACCTTAGGTTTGGTAGGTCAAACGGGATCAGGGAAGACAAGTCTTATTAAGTTATTGCTACGTGAACATGATGTGACTCAGGGGAAAATTACTTTAAATAAACATGATATACGTGATTATCGATTGTCTGAGTTACGTCAACTAATCGGTTATGTTCCTCAAGATCAGTTTTTATTTGCTACCAGTATTTTAGAAAATGTTCGCTTTGGAAATCCAACTCTATCTATCAATGCTGTCAAAGAAGCAACTAAATTGGCACATGTTTACGATGACATTGAACAGATGCCAGCAGGATTTGAGACTCTAATTGGAGAAAAAGGAATCTCATTATCTGGTGGACAAAAACAAAGGATTGCGATGAGTCGTGCCATGATTTTAGATCCAGATATTCTTATTTTGGATGATTCTCTATCAGCAGTGGACGCTAAAACGGAACATGCTATTGTTGAGAATCTTAAAACGAATCGTCAAGGGAAATCGACTATTATTTCAGCACATCGTTTATCAGCTGTTGTGCACGCAGACCTTATCTTAGTTATGCAAGACGGCAGAGTCATCGAGCGAGGTCAGCATCAAGAGTTGCTAAATAAAGGTGGTTGGTATGCTGAAACGTATGCCTCACAGCAATTAGAAATGGAGGAAGCATTTGATGAAGTCTAATCAATGGCAAGTCTTTAAGAGATTAATCTCCTATTTACGCCCTTATAAATGGTTTACAGTATTAGCTCTATCTCTCTTATTGTTGACGACTGTTGTTAAAAATATTATTCCTTTAATTGCTTCACATTTCATTGATCACTATCTGACAAATGTTAATCAAACAGCAGTTCTTATTTTAGTGGGATATTATTCAATGTATGTCTTGCAGACCTTAATTCAATATTTTGGGAATCTCTTTTTTGCGCGTGTTTCTTATAGTATTGTTAGAGATATTCGTAGAGATGCTTTTGCTAATATGGAAAGGCTAGGCATGTCTTATTTTGATAGGACACCGGCAGGATCTATTGTGTCACGTATTACTAATGATACTGAAGCAATATCTGATATGTTTTCGGGTATTTTATCGAGTTTTATCTCGGCGATATTTATTTTTACAGTTACTCTGTACACTATGTTGATGCTAGACATTAAACTAACAGGACTCGTCGCTCTTTTGTTACCTGTTATCTTTATATTAGTGAATGTCTATCGGAAAAAATCAGTCACTGTCATTGCTAAAACGAGAAGTTTACTTAGTGATATCAATAGTAAATTATCAGAAAGTATTGAAGGAATTCCCATTGTACAGGCTTTTGGTCAAGAAGAGCGCTTGAAGACTGAATTTGAGGAAATTAACAAAGAGCATGTTGTGTATGCCAATCGTTCTATGGCTCTTGATAGTCTCTTCTTAAGACCGGCGATGTCTCTTTTAAAACTCCTAGCATATGCTGTTCTTATGGCTTATTTTGGATTTACAGGAGTTAAAGGAGGTCTTACGGCAGGATTGATGTATGCTTTTATTCAGTACGTTAATCGTCTCTTTGACCCTTTAATTGAAGTAACGCAAAATTTTTCAACCTTACAAACATCAATGGTATCAGCAGGGCGTGTGTTTGATTTGATTGATGAAACAGGTTTTGAACCAAGCCAAAAAAATACAGAAGCTTTTGTGAGAGAAGGAAATATCGAATTTAAAAATGTATCATTCTCATATGATGGAAAAAAACAAATCCTTGATAATGTTTCTTTTAGTGTTAAAAAAGGTGAAACGATTGCTTTTGTAGGAGCGACAGGTTCTGGAAAATCATCTATTATTAATGTCTTTATGAGGTTTTACGAATTTCAATCTGGACAAGTTTTATTAGATGGGAAGGATATTAGGGATTACTCACAAGAACAATTGCGAAAGAATATTGGACTCGTCTTACAAGACCCCTTTTTATATCATGGCACTATTAAATCTAATATCAAAATGTACCAAGACATCACCGATCAAGAGGTACAGGACGCAGCAGAGTTTGTTGATGCTGATCAATTTATTCAGAAGTTGCCAGATAAGTACGAAGCAGCTGTTTCAGAACGTGGGTCAAGTTTTTCAACTGGACAACGCCAACTATTAGCGTTTGCCAGAACTGTGGCTAGTAAACCTAAAATTTTAATCTTAGATGAAGCGACAGCAAATATTGATTCGGAAACAGAGCAGATTGTACAAGATTCGTTAGCAAAAATGCGTCAAGGTCGAACAACAATTGCCATTGCTCACCGCTTATCAACCATTCAAGATGCTAATTGTATCTATGTTCTTGATAGAGGAAAGATAATTGAAAATGGGAATCACGAGTCTTTATTAGACCAAAAAGGGACTTATTATCGTATGTACCAATTACAAGCTGGCATGATGGAGGTCTAGAAAATTTAGACTATTCAAAAGGCATAATCTGTGAGGTTTAGAGGTTGCAGTAGTTATTCCTCTAAGCCTTTTTTATATTTTACAATTAGTGTATAATGAGGTCAAAGTACAAGGAAAGGTCTATAAAATGTTACTATTGGTAGATAATTACGATTCTTTTACCTATAATTTAAAGCAATATTTAAGTGTCTATAAAGAAATATTCGTCATAAAAAATGATGATCCTAACCTTTTTTTATTAGCTGAGAGCGCAGAAGCTATCGTCTTATCACCTGGACCAGGACACCCAAAGGATGCTGGGAAAATATTAGAATTAATCAATCAGTTTATAGGACAGAAACCTATTCTAGGTATCTGTTTGGGGCATCAAGCGCTTGCTGAGTGCTTGGGTGGGCGATTAAATTTAGCAAATCACGTTATGCATGGTAAACAAAGTTGGGTAACAATAAACGACCATACTAGTTTGTTTAAGGGAATTGATAGTCCAACCCAAGTTATGCGTTATCACTCATTGGTAGTGACTGATTTACCAGAGAATATTGCTATTATTGCACGATCAAATGAGGATAATGAAATCATGGCATTCCATTGCCCCAGCTTAAAGGTATATGCGATGCAGTTTCATCCTGAGTCAATCGGGAGTATTGATGGAATGAAAATGATTGAAAACTTTTTGACGTTAATTAATGACTAAAATGTGTTAGTGTAGGATAATGACTCTCTATAAATAAAAGACAGTACCTAAGGGCACTGTCTC
>NZ_GL636070.1:1644269-1650817 GCF_000186445.1 Streptococcus agalactiae ATCC 13813 | reverse complement strand
AGACAGTACCTAAGGGCACTGTCTTTTATTTAGTTGTATAGATGAGTTAATCTGTCTGCAAATTTACGATAAATAATCAAGCAAATGGATGCTTTTAAGGTATCCCCAGGAATAAAAATAAGGTTAGAAAATAGTGATTTAGTTAAGGGGAGAGAAGTTTGAAAGGAAAGAACGATGCTACCACAAATATCAATCAATAGTACGCCAAATATCCAAATAATAAGGAATTAAACCCAGAGTTTTGTTGTTTTCACTTTCTCAAGCCCTAGGCCGATAAAAAAAGCTGCAAATGGATAAGTCAGCAGATAGCCTGCTGTTGGCCCAAACAGCGTTACGAGACCTGACCGCCCTCCTGGTAAAAATGGTGCACCAATAGCAACTAAGAGCAAGAAAATAGCCACAGCTAGGAAACCTTTCCTACTACCAAGCAGAGCACCTGCCAGCATAACACCAAGATTTTGTAAGACAATTGGGACTGGAATGAAACCTAATGGGATCCCTGGGATAAAACCTAAAACAATGAGTAGTGCAACCATGAGTGCAATATAGGTAGTTGTTCTTGTTTTCATTTAAATTAATTCCTTTTTAGTATGATTTAGTTGTAATTTTTCCAAGAATTCAATATCGGTATGTTGATTGCGACCCCCCTCTGTTAGGTAATTTCCCAAAAAAGTTGAGTCAACAAGTAAGGTGACTAATGATTCAAAATTCTCAAAATGGACCTCCCGTCCAGCACTTAATCTTAATTCCTTGAAAGGAAAAACAAAACGCAACATGGCCATAATTTTTAAGCATTTAATGGGAGTCAAATAGTTATATTTTCCAAGAGGTGTTCCTTCAACAGCAAGTAAAAAATTGACAGGGATAGAATAGGGGTCCAGCTCTTTTAGTCTGAAAGCTAATGTGATGAGCCCCTCATCGCTCTCTCCCATACCACAAATGAATCCAGAACAAACATCAATGTCTTCATTGTGAATTCTTTCTAAAGTATCACAACGATCTTTGAAGCTATGCGTCGTTGCAATGTTGGGGTAGTTTTCTTCGGGGGTGTTGAGATTATGATTGATACGGTCAATTCCTGCTTGTTTTAGCTGATGAAGTTGTTCTCTATCCAAAAAACCAGCGGTAAGGCATATTTCTAGAGGGAGGCTTTTTTTGATTTCAGGGATGACTTGACATAACTGCTCAATTTCTCTCTTGCTAGGCTTAGTTCCACTCATCGCAATACAAAAGACGTTAGCACCATTTTGATGAGCGACAATAGCCTGTTTTAGAATGACATTTTGAGGAAGCAGACCAAATTTATCAATGTCAGCAGTGCTTTCTTTAGATTGAGAACAGTAACCACAATTTTCTGCACAAAGTCCTTGCTTAGCACTTAATAAAACGTTAAGGCGAATATTATTTCGGCTAACTTGATTTTTAAGGTATAAGGTAGCAGCGTAGATTTCCCACCAGTTCTCATCGCTATTTAGAATTTCCAGCGCTTGTTCATAAGAAATGCTAGTCTTTCCAGATAATATTTCGTCAGCCAAATGGATATAATTTGTTTGAAATGACATGATAGCCTCCTTTAACGAAATTAATAATAGCATAAAAAAATTATATTGTAAACTTAGTAGATATTATAAGTTAACAATATATAAAATTATGATATACTGGTCTTATATTTTGACGGGAGATAAGATGAAAAAACTATTTAAAAAAGCTATAGCTATGTGCCGAGATTTGCCGCTTAATTTTGTAATTGTTGAACTTAGTTTGTATCAAAGAGAGGATGGTTCATCTGATAATATTAAATGGATTTCTAAGCGAATCCTTGAGGTAACGGTAACTGATCAGCAATGGATTTACCATTTGAGGATGCTTGATTTACCAAAACTTAAGCCAATGTCACTAGCATCCAGTGACTGTCCTGCAAGAGAAGGTTAGTCTTATTTCAATAGAAGAATGTCAAAAATTCACTAGCTTAGTGCGAGATAAAAATCCTTTTCACCAAGGGGAAGCAGCTATTGTGCCTGCGGCTCTATTATTGGAAAAAATAATGGAAGTTAGAAAAGGAAAAATAAAGGAGATTCATTTGACTTTTTTATCTCCAGTAAGGGTGAATCAAGAATTCTCAGTGCAAGTAGTGGATAACACAGTGATTATTTTTCAGCATCAAATATTATGTGTGAGGGGAACATATGAAGAATAGAGATGTTTATATTGGTTTTGGGCTACGAACACCTATCGGTATAAAAGGGAAGCAATTTAAACATTACCGTCCAGAACTTTTAGGAGCACACCTCTTAAATCAAATAAAAAAAATAGAATCAGAATCTAATATTGATAGTATTATTTGTGGGAACACAGTTGGTACTGGGGGCAATATTGGTCGTTTGATGACTCTTTTTTCTGATAATGAATCCTATATTCCAGTACAAACGATTGATATGCAGTATGCTTCATCAAGTTCTGCCTTGTTTTTTGGTTATCTAAAAATCAGTGCCGGTATTAATGAAAAAGTTCTTGTTGGGGGGATTGAAAGTAGTTCTCTTCAACCTATGAGACGTTACGCTAAAGAAGATAATCGTAACGGAGAATATACAGTTGCTCAGTTTTCTCCTGACTCTTATGCTGAAACTGTAATGTTAGAAGGGGCACAAAGAGTCTGTCAAAAATATGGTTTTAGAAGAGAAATGTTAGATAAATTGGCATTCTTGAGCCATAAACGCGCCTTAACAGCTAAACAAGGTGGCTATTTAGAAGAGGTAATCTTACCAATGGAAGGGATGCGAGATCAAGGCGTTAGAAAACTAAAAGAAACATTTTTTCAAAAATTACCAAGGTTGATGGAAAATTCACCTTTGCTCACTATTGGAAATGTTTGTTTAATGCACGATGCTGCTGCATTTCTAACGCTTCAGAGTCAGAAAACAGAATTCCGGATTGTTCACATTGTAGAAGTAGCAGGAGATCCCAAGCTTAGTCCAGAATTGGTTCACACGGCTACGGAAAAACTATTAACAGAAACTCATACTAAAATATCGGATTATGATGCAATTGAATGGAATGAACCATTTGCAGCGATTGATGCTTTATTTAATCATTATTATCCTGAAGAGAGAGAAAAGTTCAATATTTTTGGAGGGGCATTAGCTTACGGACACCCTTATGCCTGCTCAGGAATTATTAATATCCTTCATCTTATGCAGGCATTAAAATATAAAAATAAACCTATGGGCCTAACTGCCATTGCAGGGGCAGGAGGAGTCGGAATGGCCATATCAATAGAGTACTTAGGAGTTAAGAATGCTTGAATCATTGAAAACAATAGTTAAAACCAATAGCGATAAAAAGTTATTTGATGGTGATTTACAGGTCAGTTATGGAGAATTTTATAACTTAGTCAGACAAGATATGGCGTCACAAGACAATAGGAAACATGTGATTAGCACACACTCTCTGCTTAACCAATTAGTAAGATTTGTTTCAAAGTTATGTCAAAAAGCTCTTCCTATTATTTGTAAACCTAACCTTACTCATAATGAAATAAGTCGATTAGAAAAAGAAGTGCAGTATGCTCCTCAACTAGCTGATTTTGGTGTTCTTTCTTCTGGGACTACAGCTGATGCTAAACTATTGTGGAGGAGCTTCACTTCGTGGTCTGATTTTTTTAGCATTCAGAATGCTTATTTTTCGTTCACTTCCAATAGCAGACTGTTTATTCAGGGTGATTTTTCATTTACTGGTAACTTAAATTTAGCGCTATCCCTTTTATTACTGGGGGGAACGCTTGTTGTCACACAGAAAAATTCTGTAAAATACTGGCAGACTTTATGGGAAAAAACTGGTGTAACGCATCTATATCTGCTTCCTAGTTATCTCAAGTTAGTGGAACAATATAGCAAGGAGACTGCGTTAGACAATAAAACTATTATCACCTCTTCGCAATATGTCTCTGACTCATTACTGGAAGGTTTATATAGAAAGCATCCTAAAGTGTCAGTGAAAATCTTCTATGGTGCTAGTGAACTCAATTATGTGTCATGGTACGATGGTCGTGATATCCGAGATAAGCCACAGTATGTTGGAGAAATCGTTCCAAATGTAGCTGTTAGGATTAAAGAGGGAAGAATTTTTGTAAAAACACCGTATAGTATCTGTGGCCTTTCAAGTGAATATTGTGCTGGTGATTATGGTGAACTGATAGATGGCAAATTATATCTATTTGGTCGTGGTGACGATTGGTGCAATCAATCGGGCATTAAGCTCTATTTACCTAGATTAATCGAAAAAATAAAAACATGCCCTTATATCAAGGATGCAGTAGCATTTACAAAAGAGAGTCAAAGTCATGGGCAAGAGTCACATTGCTGTATTGTTTTAATTGAAAATCAGATGCAACAAGAGTGTTTGAAGTGGTTATCGGAACATTTTGAAAAGAAGTATGGGTTTAAGCATTATCATATTGTATCTAAAATTCCTTTGATGCCATCTGGAAAAATTGATTACCAACAACTCAAAAGACAATTAGCATGAGCTTTTACTAAAAAAATAAAATAGGGTTAATGGATTGCAAACCTCAGTTCTGATATTCTTTATTTTGAAAGATATCGTGATATAATGATAAAAAAGAAAGATAAGGAATAAAATGTTATCAAAAGCAAAATCACGATATATTATCCGTGAGATTATTAAGTTATTTCCAGATGCTAAACCTAGCTTAGACTTTACTAATGTCTTTGAGCTTTTGGTAGCTGTAATGCTATCAGCTCAAACAACTGATGCAGCTGTTAATAAAGTCACTCCCGCCCTTTTTGAACGCTTTCCAAATCCTTTAGTTTTGGCACAAGCTGATCCCAAAGAGATTGAACCCTATATTTCTAAAATTGGGCTTTACCGTAATAAAGCTCGATTCTTAAATCAATGCGCTAAACAATTGATAGAGCATTTTGATGGGAAAGTCCCCCAAACTCGTCAAGAGCTAGAAAGTTTGTCTGGCGTTGGAAGGAAAACGGCTAATGTGGTCATGAGTGTTGGATTTGGTATTCCGGCTTTTGCCGTAGATACTCATGTCACTCGGATTTGTAAACACCACCAGATTTGCAAACAGTCGGCTTCTCCACTAGAAATTGAGAAACGAGTCATGGAGGTTTTACCGCCAGAAGAGTGGCTAGCTGCTCATCAATCCATGATTTATTTTGGTCGTGCAATTTGTCATCCTAAAAATCCAAAATGCGACCAGTACCCACAACTTTATCACTTTCCTGATAATTTAAAGTGATTAGAATAAAAGAGAGTAACTGGTGACGATTATATAAGCGATACTTAAAAACGGTAGAAAAGCTATCGTTTTTTTCATTTTTCTCATAACTAAACAATAAATAATTCCTAACCAAGCACCTATTTGAATAATAAAAAGCATTTGATGAAGAGGTAAAGATAAGCCAATTGTGGCTAAATAAAGGAAATCTCCACTTCCGATATTAATATCAACCACTTCAGCTAAAATCCCAAATAAACATAAAACAATAGAAACTTTTGTAATCGGTGTGAGAATTATCGTTGAAATGGTGAATAATATCCATAGAAAAATAGGATACTCTTGGTATTTTATATCATAATAACTTAAGATAAAACTCATGCATAAAGAAATAAAATAGATGGTAGACATAATCATAAAATCCTTTTTATAGTTTATATTTATATTCGAAAAATGGTAGAAAAGAGATTATGATTTCTATTATAGATAGTCAGCCTAACGTCATAATAACAATTAGCAAGCGGTTGCGGATTTTCTTGAAAATTGAATGGTTTTCTGTTAAAATTTATATATGAAAGTTTTATTCGATGTGCAGAATCTTTTGAAAAAATTTGGTATTTATGTTTATATTGGTAAACGTCTTTATGATATCGAAGTTATGAAGATTGAATTGCAACGTCTCTACGATAATGGTCTGATAAGTAGAGATGACTATTTAAAAGCAGAACTGATTTTAAGAAGAGAGCACAGACTAGAATTGGAGAAGGAAAATAAAAAATGAGTAAGAAATTATTGGGAATTGACCTCGGAGGAACGACCATTAAATTTGGTATCTTGACGCTTGAGGGAGAAGTACAAGAAAAATGGGCAATTGAGACCAATACTTTAGAAAACGGAAGACATATCGTTTCTGATATCGTTGAATCTCTCAAACATCGTTTGAGCCTCTATGGATTAACAAAAGATGACTTTCTCGGTATCGGTATGGGTTCTCCAGGAGCTGTTGATAGAACTAGTAAAACAGTAACAGGTGCTTTTAATCTAAATTGGGCTGATACTCAAGAAGTAGGTTCGGTTATTGAAAAAGAAGTTGGAATTCCATTTTTTATTGATAACGATGCTAATGTTGCAGCACTTGGTGAACGCTGGGTAGGTGCTGGTGCCAATAATCCCGATGTTGTTTTCGTAACCCTCGGAACAGGAGTAGGTGGAGGTGTTATCGCAGATGGTAACCTCATCCATGGTGTTGCAGGAGCAGGTGGAGAAATTGGGCATATGATTGTTGATCCAGAAAATGGAG
>NZ_GL636070.1:1597736-1642234 GCF_000186445.1 Streptococcus agalactiae ATCC 13813 | reverse complement strand
TTACGTGCACATGTGGTAACAAAGGCTGTCTTGAGACAGTTGCATCAGCGACAGGTGTTGTTAGAGTAGCACGTCAACTCGCAGAACAATATGAAGGTTCGTCTGCCATTAAAGCAGCGATTGACAACGGTGATACTGTTACAAGTAAAGATATTTTTATAGCAGCAGAAGATGGGGATAAATTTGCTAATTCTGTTGTTGAACGTGTATCACGTTACCTTGGACTGGCAGCAGCTAATATTTCAAATATTTTAAACCCTGATTCTGTGGTTATTGGTGGCGGTGTCTCAGCAGCAGGTGAATTTTTACGTAGTCGCGTTGAGAAATACTTTGTCACATTTGCTTTCCCACAAGTTAAAAAGTCAACTAAAATTAAGATTGCTGAACTAGGTAATGATGCTGGTATTATTGGTGCAGCAAGCTTAGCCAATCAACAAGCAAGTTAAGGAGATAAGATATGGATATGTCTGTTATTTTAATTATCGTTATTCTTCTGGCTTTTGTTGCTTGGGCATCTTGGAATTATTGGAGGGTTCGTAGGGCAGCTAAATTTTTAGATAACGAGTCTTTTCAAAAAGAAATGTCACGAGGACAGTTAATTGATATCCGAGAAGCTGGTGCTTTTCATAGAAAGCATATTCTCGGAGCACGTAACATTCCAGCAAGTCAATTTAAAGTTGCCTTATCGGCTTTACGCAAAGATAAACCTGTCCTCTTATATGACGCAAGCCGTGGTCAGTCTATTCCAAGGATTGTTTTGTTACTCAGAAAAGAAGGTTTTAATCAACTTTACGTGTTAAAGGACGGTTTCAATTACTGGACGGGTAGAGTTAAGTAATATACTAAGGAGAGAGTTACTATTAATAACTCTCTTCTCTTTTTGTAGAAATGAATTAAATTGAAAAAAGTAGAAAATAAATGACATAAATAATGAAATGATGAAAAGTTTTCCTATCACAAATAGGCAGTTAATATGAAAACATTTACACTTGTGTAAATTCTGTTTTTTAAGAAAAATTGTGTTATAATTCATAAGTTAACAGAATTACATTATAAAATAGAGGAAAACATGACAAATTTAAGAACAGATATCCGTAACGTTGCGATCATTGCCCACGTTGACCACGGTAAAACAACTCTCGTTGATGAATTATTAAAACAATCACATACTCTTGATGAGCGTAAAGAGCTTGAAGAACGTGCAATGGATTCAAATGATATCGAGAAAGAACGTGGTATCACCATTCTTGCAAAAAATACAGCCGTAGCATACAACGATGTTCGTATCAATATTATGGACACACCTGGTCACGCGGACTTTGGTGGTGAAGTTGAGCGTATTATGAAAATGGTTGATGGTGTTGTTTTAGTCGTTGATGCTTACGAAGGAACAATGCCACAAACACGTTTTGTTTTGAAGAAAGCTCTTGAACAAAACTTAATTCCAATCGTTGTTGTAAATAAAATTGATAAGCCATCAGCTCGTCCATCAGAGGTTGTTGATGAAGTTCTTGAACTCTTCATTGAGCTCGGTGCTGATGATGACCAACTAGATTTCCCTGTTGTTTATGCTTCAGCCATCAATGGAACATCTTCAATGTCAGATGATCCTTCAGATCAAGAAAAAACAATGGCACCGATTTTTGATACTATCATTGATCACATTCCAGCCCCAGTTGACAACTCGGAAGAACCACTTCAATTCCAAGTTTCTCTTCTTGATTACAATGATTTTGTAGGACGTATTGGTATTGGACGTGTTTTCCGCGGGACTGTCAAAGTTGGAGATCAAGTTACTCTTTCAAAACTTGATGGTACAACTAAAAACTTCCGCGTAACAAAACTTTTTGGTTTCTTTGGACTTGAACGTAAAGAAATCCAAGAGGCTAAAGCGGGTGATTTAATCGCTGTTTCTGGTATGGAAGATATCTTCGTTGGTGAGACAGTAACTCCGACAGATGCTATTGAACCACTACCAGTTTTACGTATTGACGAGCCAACACTTCAAATGACTTTCTTGGTGAATAATTCACCATTTGCAGGTCGCGAAGGTAAATGGATTACGTCACGTAAGGTTGAAGAACGTCTTTTAGCAGAATTACAAACAGACGTTTCTTTGCGTGTTGACCCAACAGATTCGCCAGATAAATGGACGGTTTCAGGGCGTGGAGAATTACATTTATCTATCCTCATTGAAACAATGCGTCGTGAGGGATATGAACTTCAAGTATCACGTCCAGAAGTTATCATCAAAGAAATTGATGGTGTTCAATGCGAGCCGTTTGAGCGTGTTCAAATTGATACTCCAGAAGAATATCAGGGTGCTATTATCCAAAGTTTGTCAGAGCGTAAAGGTGATATGCTTGATATGCAGATGGTTGGTAATGGTCAAACGCGTTTGATTTTCTTGATTCCTGCACGTGGTTTGATTGGTTATTCAACAGAGTTTCTTTCAATGACACGTGGATATGGTATCATGAATCATACTTTTGACCAGTATCTACCGGTTGTTCAAGGAGAAATTGGTGGTCGTCATCGTGGTGTCTTGGTTTCTATTGAAAATGGTAAAGCAACTACATATTCAATTATGCGTATTGAAGAACGTGGGACTATCTTTGTAAATCCAGGTACAGAAGTTTATGAAGGAATGATTGTTGGTGAGAATTCTCGTGATAATGATCTCGGAGTCAATATTACAACTGCTAAACAAATGACAAATGTCCGTTCAGCAACTAAAGATCAAACTGCAGTCATCAAGACGCCTCGTATCCTTACTTTAGAAGAGTCACTTGAATTTTTAGCAGATGATGAGTACATGGAAGTAACTCCTGAGTCTATTCGTCTTCGTAAACAAATTTTAAATAAAGCAGCACGTGACAAAGCTAATAAAAAGAAAAAATCAGCTGAATAATATCCAAAGTATTTCTTATTTATGATTAATAAGAAAGGAGTTCTATGTTTTACTTAATTGTTGCCCTTTTGATTGCCTTATATTACTTTTTTATGGCACCAAAAACAGTACGTAATACTTTGAACGCTATTGGTTTAGTAGGTTTGGTAGCCTTATTACTTGTCTTGGCAGTTATGAGTTTTATTAAAATCCTTCAATTGCCAGGTGAATTGTATATTGGGCTTATAATGATTCCTCTAGGATATACAGCATTTAAAGAAACATTGAATTTGTCAGAAAAGAAGAAATAGCTTATGAACTTAGGATTTTGTCTCCTAAGTTCTTTTGTTTTGAGAAATTAGAGACATATCCTTTACCTTGAAAAAGCCACTGATTAAAGGTAAAATAATAGGGATAATAATGATAGAATGGGACGAGTAATGAAAACAATAACAACATTTGAAAATAAAAAAGTTTTAGTCCTTGGTTTAGCACGATCTGGAGAAGCCGCTGCACGTTTGTTAGCTAAGTTAGGAGCAATAGTGACAGTTAATGATGGCAAACCATTTGATGAAAATCCAACAGCACAGTCTTTGTTGGAAGAGGGTATTAAAGTGGTTTGTGGTAGTCATCCTTTAGAATTGTTAGATGAGGATTTTTGTTACATGATTAAAAATCCAGGAATACCTTATAACAATCCTATGGTCAAAAAAGCATTAGAAAAACAAATCCCTGTTTTGACTGAAGTGGAATTAGCATACTTAGTTTCAGAATCTCAGCTAATAGGTATTACAGGCTCTAACGGGAAAACGACAACGACAACGATGATTGCAGAAGTCTTAAATGCTGGAGGTCAGAGAGGTTTGTTAGCTGGGAATATCGGCTTTCCTGCTAGTGAAGTTGTTCAGGCTGCGGATGATAAAGATATTCTAGTTATGGAATTATCAAGTTTTCAGCTAATGGGAGTTAAGGAATTTCGTCCTCATATTGCAGTAATTACTAATTTAATGCCAACTCATTTAGATTATCATGGGTCTTTTGAAGATTATGTTGCTGCAAAATGGAATATCCAAAATCAAATGTCTTCATCTGATTTTTTGGTACTTAATTTTAATCAAGGTATTTCTAAAGAGTTAGCTAAAACTACTAAAGCAACAATCGTTCCTTTCTCTACTACGGAAAAAGTTGATGGTGCTTACGTACAAGACAAGCAACTTTTCTATAAAGGGGAGAATATTATGTCAGTAGATGACATTGGTGTCCCAGGAAGCCATAACGTAGAGAATGCTCTAGCAACTATTGCGGTTGCTAAACTAGCTGGTATCAGTAATCAAGTTATTAGAGAAACTTTAAGCAATTTTGGAGGTGTTAAACACCGCTTGCAATCACTCGGTAAGGTTCATGGTATTAGTTTCTATAACGACAGCAAGTCAACTAATATATTGGCAACTCAAAAAGCATTATCTGGCTTTGATAATACTAAAGTTATCCTAATTGCAGGAGGTCTTGATCGCGGTAATGAGTTTGATGAATTGATACCAGATATCACTGGACTTAAACATATGGTTGTTTTAGGGGAATCGGCATCTCGAGTAAAACGTGCTGCACAAAAAGCAGGAGTAACTTATAGCGATGCTTTAGATGTTAGAGATGCGGTACATAAAGCTTATGAGGTGGCACAACAGGGCGATGTTATCTTGCTAAGTCCTGCAAATGCATCATGGGACATGTATAAGAATTTCGAAGTCCGTGGTGATGAATTCATTGATACTTTCGAAAGTCTTAGAGGAGAGTAACTATGGGGAAAAAAATTGTTTTTACAGGTGGTGGTACGGTAGGTCATGTAACACTAAACCTAATATTAATCCCCAAATTTATCAAAGATGGTTGGGAAGTACATTATATTGGTGATAAAAATGGCATAGAACATGAACAAATTAATCAGTCTGGACTTGATATCACATTTCACTCTATAGCTACTGGGAAACTACGTCGCTATTTTTCATGGCAAAATATGTTAGATGTCTTTAAAGTAGGGGTTGGCGTTCTTCAATCGATTGCTATTATTGCTAAACTTAGACCCCAAGCCTTATTTTCAAAAGGGGGATTTGTTTCAGTACCTCCTGTAGTAGCTGCACGCCTATTAAAAGTTCCTGTTTTTGTTCATGAATCAGATTTATCAATGGGGTTAGCAAATAAGATTGCTTATAAATTTGCGACTATTATGTATACGACTTTTGAACAATCTAAAGATTTAATCAAAACTAAGCATATTGGTGCTGTAACAAAAGTCATGGATTGTAAAAAGTCGTTTGAAAATACTGACTTAACTAGTATAAAAGAAGCCTTCGATCCAAACCTAAAGATCTTACTATTTATTGGAGGATCAGCAGGTGCAAAAGTATTCAATGATTTTATTACTCAAACACCTGAGCTGGAAGAAAAATATAATGTTATCAATATTTCAGGCGATTCTTCTCTCAATCGATTGAAGAAGAACCTTTATCGCGTGGATTATGTTACAGACCTTTATCAGCCTTTAATGAATTTAGCAGATGTGGTTGTTACACGAGGTGGCTCTAATACTATTTTTGAATTAGTAGCTATGAAAAAACTTCATCTTATTATCCCTCTTGGACGTGAAGCGAGCCGAGGTGACCAATTAGAGAATGCTGCTTATTTTGAAGAAAAGGGCTACGCATTGCAGTTACCAGAATCTGAATTAAACATAAATACACTTGAGAAACAGATAAATTTATTAATTTCTAACAGTGAGAGTTACGAAAAAAACATGTCACAATCATCTGAAATAAAATCTCAAGATGAATTTTATCAATTATTAATTGATGATATGGCAAAAGTAACAAAAGGATAAAACATGCCTAAGAAGAAATCAGATACCCCAGAAAAAGAAGAAGTTGTCTTAACGGAATGGCAAAAGCGTAACCTTGAATTTTTAAAAAAACGCAAAGAAGATGAAGAAGAACAAAAACGTATTAACGAAAAATTACGCTTAGATAAAAGAAGTAAATTAAATATTTCTTCTCCTGAAGAACCTCAAAATACTACTAAAATTAAGAAGCTTCATTTTCCAAAGATTTCAAAACCTAAGATTGAAAAGAAACAGAAAAAAGAAAAAATAGTCAACAGCTTAGCCAAAACTAATCGCATTAGAACTGCACCTATATTTGTAGTAGCATTCCTAGTCATTTTAGTTTCCGTTTTCCTACTAACTCCTTTTAGTAAGCAAAAAACAATAACAGTTAGTGGAAATCAGCATACACCTGATGATATTTTGATAGAAAAAACGAATATTCAAAAAAACGATTATTTCTTTTCTTTAATTTTTAAACATAAAGCTATTGAACAACGTTTAGCTGCAGAAGATGTATGGGTAAAAACAGCTCAGATGACTTATCAATTTCCCAATAAGTTTCATATTCAAGTTCAAGAAAATAAGATTATTGCATATGCACATACAAAGCAAGGATATCAGCCTGTCTTGGAAACTGGAAAAAAGGCTGATCCTGTAAATAGTTCAGAGCTACCAAAGCACTTCTTAACAATTAACCTTGATAAGGAAGATAGTATTAAGCTATTAATTAAAGATTTAAAGGCTTTAGACCCTGATTTAATAAGTGAGATTCAGGTGATAAGTTTAGCTGATTCTAAAACGACACCTGACCTCCTGCTGTTAGATATGCATGATGGAAATAGTATTAGAATACCATTATCTAAATTTAAAGAAAGACTTCCTTTTTACAAACAAATTAAGAAGAACCTTAAGGAACCTTCTATTGTTGATATGGAAGTGGGAGTTTACACAACAACAAGTACTATTGAATCAACCCCTGTGAAAGCGGAAGATACAAAAAATAAATCAACTGATAAAACACAAACACAAAATGGTCAGGTTGCGGAAAATAGTCAAGGACAAACAAATAACTCAAATACTAATCAACAAGGACAACAGATAGCAACAGAGCAGGCACCCAACCCTCAAAATGTTAATTAGCGATAAAAAAAAGACTGGATTTATCAGTCTTTTTTATACATATCAAGTCAGTCATAGATTGCTAGTAAAAATTGATTTCTTGAAAAAAATTTAAGTTTGTTATAAGTTGCGAATGGTTTAAATAAGTTAGAAATATTTCAATTTGATGTTGCTTAATAAAAAAACGTAATTTGGTAACAATTCTGCTTTTTTTATGGTATAATATTTTCTGAATAATTCTGTTTTTGGCAGATGTAGAATAGAAAAGAATGGAAAGATAGCGAGGTCGAGTGAATGGCTAGAAATGGCTTTTTTACTGGTTTGGATATAGGAACAAGCTCGATTAAAGTTTTAGTTGCAGAATTTATTGCAAATGAAATGAATGTAATTGGGGTTAGCAACGTCCCTAGTTCCGGTGTAAAAGATGGTATAATTATTGATATTGAGGCAGCAGCAACTGCAATCAAAGAGGCGGTAAAACAAGCTGAGGAGAAAGCAGGCATCACCATTGACAAAATCAATGTTGGATTACCAGCAAATCTTCTCCAAATTGAACCAACTCAAGGAATGATTCCTGTTCCCAATGAATCAAAAGAAATTAAGGATGAAGATGTCGAAAGTGTTGTTAAATCAGCATTGACTAAAAGCATTACTCCTGAAAGAGAAGTTATTTCATTGATTCCGCTTGAATTCATTGTAGATGGTTTCCAAGGGATTAGAGACCCTAGAGGGATGATGGGGATTCGCCTTGAGATGCGTGGTCTTATCTATACTGGACCAACAACTATCCTTCATAATCTTCGTAAAACTGTTGAACGAGCAGGTATAAAAGTAGAGCATGTTGTGATTGCCCCTCTAGCCTTAGCAAAATCAGTTCTAAACGAAGGTGAACGTGAGTTTGGTGCAACTGTGATTGATATGGGAGGCGGACAAACAACAGTCGCTTCTATGCGTAATCAAGAATTGCAATATACTAATATTTATTCTGAAGGTAGCGATTATGTCACCAAAGATATTTCTAAAGTGTTACGTACAACAGTAGAAATTGCCGAAGCATTGAAATTCAACTTTGGACAAGCTAATGTTGAAGAAGCAAGTACTTCTGATACAGTTCAAGTTAATGTTGTTGGTAACGAGGAACCTGTTGAAATTACAGAAAGCTATCTTTCGCAAATTATTTCAGGACGTATTCGTCAAATTTTAGAACATGTCAAACAAGACTTGGGTAGAGGTCGTTTACTTGATTTACCTGGTGGTATTATTCTTGTTGGAGGTGGTGCAATTATGCCAGGAGTTGTCGAGGTTGCTCAACAAATTTTTGGAACTAGAGTTAAATTGCACGTTCCAAACCAAGTAGGTATTCGCAATCCAATGTTCGCTAATGTTATTAGTATCGTTGATTATGTAGGAATGATGTCAGAAGTTGACATTATCGCACAACATGCTGTAACTGGCGACGAAATGCTAAGACATAAACCAGTCGACTTTGATTATAAAGAAAAAACAAATACAATGTCGACAATGCCTTATTCTGAGCCGTTAACCTCTTCTATGGAAGATTCTAATTTAGAACCAATCCGAGCAAGAGAAAACGCTCAAGAGCCTACTGAGCCTAAAGCTAATATTGGTGAGCGCATCAGAGGAATTTTTGGAAGTATGTTTGACTAAAACAATAAGTGAGGAATAAAAATGGTATTTTCATTTGATACAGCATCAGTACAAGGTGCAGTTATTAAAGTTATTGGTGTTGGAGGCGGTGGCGGTAACGCTATTAACCGCATGATTGACGAAGGTGTCGCTGGCGTTGAGTTTATTGCAGCAAATACTGATATTCAAGCCTTAAGTAGCTCAAAAGCTGAAACTGTCATTCAACTTGGTCCAAAATTAACTCGCGGACTTGGTGCAGGAGGACAACCTGAAGTTGGTCGTAAAGCAGCTGAAGAAAGTGAAGAAGTTTTAACAGAAGCACTTACTGGCGCTGATATGGTATTTATCACAGCAGGTATGGGGGGCGGATCTGGTACAGGTGCGGCTCCAGTTATTGCACGTATTGCAAAGAGTTTAGGAGCACTTACAGTAGCGGTTATCACACGTCCTTTTGGCTTTGAGGGTAATAAACGTTCTAACTTCGCTATCGAAGGTATTCAAGAATTAAGAGAACAAGTTGATACACTGCTTATCATTTCAAATAATAATCTTCTTGAAATTGTAGATAAGAAGACACCATTGCTTGAAGCTCTTAGTGAAGCAGATAATGTTTTACGTCAAGGTGTTCAAGGTATTACAGATTTGATTACTAACCCAGGTTTAATTAACCTTGACTTTGCAGATGTTAAAACAGTTATGGCAAATAAAGGTAATGCACTGATGGGAATTGGTATCGGTTCTGGTGAGGAACGTATTACTGAAGCTGCTCGAAAAGCAATTTATTCACCACTTCTTGAAACAACGATTGATGGAGCAGAAGACGTTATTGTCAATGTTACCGGCGGTATGGATATGACACTTACTGAAGCAGAGGAAGCATCAGAGATTGTTAGCCAAGCAGCAGGTAAAGGTGTCAATATTTGGTTAGGCACTTCAATTGACATGGATATGAAAGACGAAATCCGCGTAACAGTTGTTGCAACAGGTGTGCGTAAAGATAAAACTAATCAAGTATCTGGTTTTACAACATCAGCTCCAACTAATCAAGCACCTTCAGAACGTCAAAGTACTTCAAATTCAAACTTTGATCGTCGTGGCAACTTTGATATGACAGAGTCTCGCGAAATGCCAACTCAACAAAATCAGCCTCATGCACAAAATCAGCAACAAAGTTCTGCTTTTGGTAATTGGGACCTTCGTCGTGATAATATTTCACGTCCGACAGAAGGTGAACTTGATAGCAAGTTGTCTATGTCAACGTTTTCAGAAAATGATGATATGGATGATGAACTTGAAACACCTCCATTCTTTAAAAACCGTTAATTAAAATGATGAATTTACAAGAAAATAAAACAGCGATTTTTGACAATGTTAGTAAATTAGCACTAAAAGCAGGTCGCGCTCCTGAATCAGTTCATATCGTAGCTGTAACAAAATATGTTAACTGTCAAACAACAGAAGCGCTTATTAGAACAGGTGTTAATCATATCGGTGAAAATCGTGTTGATAAATTTCTTGAAAAATATCAAGCATTAAAAGATGAAAAGCTTACATGGCATCTCATTGGTAGTTTACAACGTCGAAAAGTTAAAGATGTCATTAATTATGTTGATTATTTTCATGCTTTAGATTCTGTTAAGTTAGCAGCTGAGATTCAAAAACGTGCTCAAAAACCAGTTAAATGTTTTCTACAAGTTAATATATCACGAGAAGACAGTAAGCATGGTTTTACTATTGAGCAAATAGATGATGCACTGAACTTAATTTCTCGGTACGATAAAATTGAACTTATCGGCATCATGACTATGGCTCCCTTAAAAGCAACTAAAGAGGAAATATCATCAATTTTTGAAGAGACTGAGAGTCTTAGGAAAAGGCTTCAAGCTAGGAACATAGAACGAATGCCGTTTACAGAATTAAGCATGGGCATGAGTAGAGATTATGATATTGCTATTCAAAATGGATCAACATTTGTAAGGATAGGAACTTCATTCTTTAAATAATGGAGGGGAATATGGCATTAAAAGATAGATTTGACAAAATTATTTCTTATTTTGACACTGACGATGTAAGTGAAAATGAAGTACACGAAGTACAAGAGAGAACTTCAGTGCAAAGAGATTCCAGAGCAGCTACAGCACAGGAAGCTTCTCAGCGTAGTCATATGACTAACTCCGCAGAGGAAGAGATGATTGGTAGTCGTCCGAGAACTTCTACCTATAATCCTAATCGTCAGGAGAGACAAAGGGTACAGAGAGACAATGCTTATCAGCAAGCTACTCCTAGGATTCAAAATAAAGACTCAGTTCGACAACAGAGAGAACAAGTAACAATTGCTCTGAAGTATCCCCGTAAGTATGAGGATGCACAAGAAATTGTTGATTTACTTATCGTTAATGAATGTGTCTTGATTGATTTTCAATATATGCTTGATGCGCAAGCACGACGTTGCTTGGATTATATTGATGGTGCAAGTAGAGTATTATATGGTTCATTACAAAAGGTTGGGAGTTCAATGTTTCTATTAACACCAGCCAATGTTATGGTCGATATTGAGGAGATGAATATTCCAAAGACTGGTCAAGAGACGAGTTTTGATTTTGATATGAAGAGACGATAAATATGATATTAGTACTATTAATATTATTAAAAACAATTAGGGTCTATTCTTATATCTTACTAGCCTATGCCTTGTTATCTTGGTTTCCGGGAGCATACGATTCATGGATTGGTAGACTAGTGGTACAGATTGTTGATCCGATTATTCGCCCACTCAGAAGATTTAATCTACAATTTTTAGGTCTAGATTTTACAGTAATAGTAGCATTCTTTTTACTAAATATGTTGAGTAGATTTTTAATCTTGCTTTTTACATAAGATGACGTTAGATGATATTTATCAGCATTTTCGACCAGAAGAGTATGCGTTTATCAATAAAATAGACCATTTAGCTCAATATGTCGAAAACACCTATTCGTTTATTACCACTGAATTTCTAAATCCTAGGGAATTTAAAATACTCGAAAGTGTTCTAGAGAGGCGAGGTAGTCATTATTACACTTCTGGTCAGTATTTTCAAACAGAATATGTTAAAGTAATAATAGCACCGGAATACTATCAGTTAGATATGGTTGATTTTAACCTTAGCCTAATTGAAATAAAGTATAATGCTAAATTTAATCACCTTACCCATGCTAAAATTATGGGAACTTTACTGAATTACTTAGGTGTAAAACGATCAATTTTAGGGGATATCCTAGTTGAAGAAGGCTGTGCTCAGGTTTTGGTCGATAGTCAAATGACAAATCACCTTGTTCATTCAGTTACAAAAATTGGAACTGCTAGTGTACAATTAGCTGAAGTTCCCTTGTCCAAATTTCTAACTCCCAAACAAGATATTCAAAAACTAACTGTTATTGCTTCCAGTTTACGTCTTGATAAAATTTTAGCAACGATTTTAAAGATTTCACGAACACAGTCGACGAAATTGATTGAGGCAGATAAAGTCAAGGTCAATTATGCAATCGTCAATCGAGTTTCTGAACAATTAGTAGAGGGGGATTTGATTAGTGTTAGAGGATATGGTCGATTTACGTTGAATCATAACCTAGGGTTAACTAAAAATCAAAAATATAAGTTAGAAGTAGACAAAATGATACATAACTAAGGAGAAAACATGCCACTTACAGCACTTGAAATTAAAGATAAAACATTTTCATCAAAATTTCGCGGTTATAGCGAAGAAGAAGTTAATGAATTTTTAGAGATTGTTGTTGACGATTACGAAGACTTGATTAGACGTAATCGTGAGCAAGAGCAATACATTAAAGATTTAGAAGAGAAAATCGCTTACTTCAACGAAATGAAGGAATCGTTAAGTCAATCAGTTATTTTAGCTCAAGAAACTGCTGAACGTGTGAAAATTTCAGCACAGGATGAAGCATCTAACCTAATGGGGAAAGCTACATTTGATGCTCAACATTTAATTGATGAGGCTAAATTAAAAGCAAATCAAATCCTTCGTGATGCGACAGATGATGCTAAGCGTGTCGCTATAGAAACAGAAGATTTGAAACGTCAATCACGTGTTTTCCACCAACGCTTACTTTCTGAATTAGAAGGTCAGTTAAAATTAGCTAACTCATCTGCTTGGGAAGAATTGTTGAAACCAACAGCTATTTATCTTCAAAATTCTGATGCTTCTTTCAAAGAAGTTGTTGAAAAAGTTCTTGATGAAGATGATGCTTTACCAGTGGTGGATGACACTGAGTCATTTGATGCTACTCGTCAATTCTCACCAGATGAAATGGAAGAATTACAGCGTCGTGTTGAAGAAAGTAACAAACAACTTGAAGAGTCAGGTTTATTAGATACTAATAATTTCCAAATGGAAGAACCGATCAATTTAGGTGAAACTCAAACTTTTAAATTAAATATTGAAGATTAAGAAAAACAAGGTTTTAATATTATATTATCAGCGAGTAGGAGATGGTGAGAGCCCTACAATCCCTAATATTGAAATTATCATTTTCAATCATTCTACCTGAACTATTATTTAAGTAAGGTAGAAGGCTTAACCCACCTTACGGGTTGTTGAGGGAGTAAGAAATAGCTATTTTCTGCTCTGAATTAAGGTGGTACCACGAGCTTTCGTCCTTTATGTGATGAAAGCTTTTTTATTTAGCAATTTAAAAAATTGTGATAACTATTACTATGAGATAAGGAGTTAGTATGAAATTAAAAGAAACCTTGAATTTAGGACAAACAGCTTTTCCAATGCGTGCAGGGCTTCCAAATAAGGAACCTCAATGGCAAGAAGCATGGGATCAAGCTGATATTTATAAAAAACGTCAAGCATTGAATGAAGGAAAACCAGCCTTTCACCTTCATGACGGACCTCCCTATGCTAATGGGAATATTCATGTAGGACATGCACTAAATAAAATTTCTAAAGACATTATTGTACGTTCAAAATCAATGTCAGGTTTTCGAGCTCCTTATGTGCCTGGTTGGGATACTCATGGACTCCCAATTGAGCAAGTATTAGCTAAAAAAGGGGTTAAACGTAAAGAAATGGACTTGGCTGAATACCTTGAAATGTGTCGTGATTATGCTCTCAGCCAAGTTGACAAACAACGTGATGATTTTAAACGTCTGGGCGTTTCTGCTGATTGGGAAAATCCTTATATTACACTGACACCAGATTATGAAGCAGATCAAGTACGTGTTTTCGGTGCTATGGCAGATAAAGGATATATCTATCGTGGTGCTAAACCAGTGTATTGGTCATGGTCATCAGAGTCTGCCCTTGCTGAGGCTGAAATCGAATATCATGATATTGATTCGACATCACTCTACTATGCCAATAAAGTTAAAGATGGTAAGGGAATTCTTGATACAGATACCTATATCGTCGTTTGGACGACAACACCATTTACTGTAACAGCTTCACGCGGTTTAACAGTAGGACCAGATATGGAGTATGTTGTAGTTGCACCAGTAGGTAGTGAGCGTAAATACCTTCTTGCAGAGGTTCTTGTAGATAGTCTCGCTGCTAAGTTTGGCTGGGAAAACTTTGAAATTGTGACTCATCACACTGGTAAAGAACTTAATCACATTGTTACAGAACATCCATGGGATACAGAAGTAGAAGAGTTGGTTATCCTTGGAGACCATGTTACAACAGATTCTGGTACAGGTATTGTCCACACGGCTCCTGGTTTTGGTGAAGATGACTATAACGTTGGTATTGCTAATGGACTTGATGTTGTAGTTACCGTAGATAGTCGTGGTTTGATGATGGAAAATGCTGGTCCTGATTTTGAAGGTCAATTCTATGACAAAGTGACACCACTTGTAAAAGAAAAATTGGGAGATCTTCTTTTAGCCAGCGAAGTTATCAACCACTCATATCCATTTGACTGGCGTACGAAAAAGCCAATCATTTGGCGTGCGGTTCCACAATGGTTTGCCTCTGTTTCGAAATTCCGTCAAGAAATCCTCGATGAAATTGAAAAGACAAATTTCCAACCTGAGTGGGGTAAAAAACGTCTTTATAACATGATCCGTGACCGTGGCGACTGGGTAATCTCACGTCAACGTGCTTGGGGTGTTCCACTTCCAATTTTTTATGCAGAAGATGGTACAGCTATCATGACAAAAGAAGTGACTGATCACGTTGCAGATTTATTTGCTGAATACGGCTCAATCGTTTGGTGGCAACGTGATGCTAAGGACCTTCTACCAGCAGGTTATACTCATCCAGGTTCACCTAATGGTCTCTTTGAGAAAGAAACAGACATCATGGATGTTTGGTTTGATTCTGGTTCATCATGGAATGGAGTAATGAATGCTCGTGAAAACCTTTCCTATCCAGCAGATCTTTATCTTGAAGGTTCTGATCAATACCGTGGTTGGTTCAACTCATCACTAATTACATCAGTTGCTGTTAATGGTCACGCTCCATACAAAGCAGTCTTATCTCAAGGTTTTGTACTTGATGGTAAAGGTGAGAAAATGTCTAAATCTCTAGGAAATACAATTCTTCCGAGTGATGTTGAAAAACAATTTGGTGCGGAAATCTTGCGTCTGTGGGTAACTTCTGTTGATTCAAGTAATGATGTTCGTATTTCAATGGATATCTTAAAACAAACATCAGAAACTTATCGTAAGATCAGAAATACATTGCGTTTCTTGATTGCAAATACTTCCGATTTTAATCCTAAACAAGATGCAGTAGCCTATGAAAATTTAGGTGTCGTTGATCGTTATATGACTATTAAATTTAATCAAGTTGTGGATACAATCAACAAAGCTTATGCTGCTTATGATTTTATGGCAATTTATAAAGCTGTCGTTAACTTCGTAACAGTTGATTTATCAGCATTTTACCTTGATTTTGCAAAAGATGTGGTTTACATTGAAGCGGCTAACAGTCCAGAACGACGTCGTATGCAAACTGTTTTCTACGATATTTTAGTTAAACTTACAAAACTTTTGACTCCGATTCTACCACATACTGCTGAAGAAATTTGGTCATACCTTGAACATGAGGAGGAGGAATTTGTTCAATTAGCAGAAATGCCTGTTGCACAGACATTCTCTGGTCAAGAAGAAATTCTTGAAGAGTGGTCAGCATTCATGACGTTACGAACACAAGCTCAAAAAGCTCTCGAAGAAGCACGTAACGCTAAAGTCATTGGTAAATCTCTAGAAGCACATTTAACAATTTATGCTAGTCAAGAAGTGAAAACGTTATTAACAGCGTTAAATAGCGATATTGCACTCTTGATGATTGTCTCACAATTAACAATTGCTGATGAAGCAGACAAACCAGCTGACTCAGTATCATTTGAAGGTGTTGCATTTACTGTTGAACACGCTGAAGGTGAAGTCTGCGAACGCTCACGCCGTATTGATCCAACCACAAGGATGCGTTCGTATGGTGTAGCTGTTTGTGATGCTAGTGCAGCAATTATTGAGCAATATTATCCTGAAGCAGTAGCTCAAGGTTTTGAAGCTTAATAAAAATTATTTAATGCTATATTTGTTTAGTAGTCATCAAAAAAGAAGCCTTGATTAGGCTTCTTTTAATTATGCTGTTGTTGGATATGAAATTTCAATTAACTTGGCAGTATGGAGTGATTTCATCTGCTCTTGAATAATAATAGATTGATCTATTTTACGCTTTAAGAAGAACTCACGAATAGCTTCTAATTCTTCATCTTTGATAGCACGATATTTGTTTGAAATTAATAATTCATAATGTTTAGGTGCTGTTGTAAAAACGACATCGGTGTTGCCAGCTGAATAGACTTCCACTAATTTTGCATCTGTATTTTGGAGTTGATTTCGAACTAGTTCAGGATGACTACTGGTTGTATTAATTAGTCTCATAACTATTTTCCCCCTGATTCTTATTAGGTTTATTATAACACTATTTAGGAAGAAAGGTATGAATTATTTCCTAGAATGGTGATTTTTTTCCCAAGCTTGGACACCCCATCTATGGCTTCCTCGTTTTAGCTTTTCTTTAGCTTCTTGGATAGGAAACCAGGCTAGATGGTTGAAATCTTCTAGTGGCGCTTGCTCCTTATGATAGGCAGTAACTTCATAAATATAGGCGGGATTATAGTAGTAAGTATCACGGTGTCTAGAGTAAAAATATTCATCAGCTTGACCATAGTAATGGCCAATTGTTGCAGAATAACCTAATTCTTCAATTAACTCACGAGTTAAAGCTTCTAGGTGATTTTCATTTTCTTCAATTTCCCCACCTGGAAGAAACCAAGCACCATTAGGTGCCTGTACTAAAATAATTTTATCATGAGTTGGATTTGGAATAATAGCATAGACACCAAATCGTGACCTATAGTCTACATTATCTATTTTTTCACCGAAAGTAGGATTAGTCATAGTTCTCTCTCCTGATTGTGTTTTATGATTTTAAAAGCTTTAATTATTTTTTATTTATTATACTAAAATTTTTGGAATATTTCCTTAATAATTGTATTAAAATTTAAAGACGAGATAGGAGAGAAACAGCTTTATAGAGGCTATTATTTTTTGAGAAGAGTGTGAAAAAAGGTTGAGTTTCTTACTCAACCTTTTGTACTTTCCTCAGTTTTTTTAGAAGATTTTATTATGATATTTCCATTGCTAGTCATAATAGCACGAAGTTCTTTTTCGCTTGGATTCTCAAGATAGTAATCTGTGATAGCATCTTCAATATGTTCTTGAATGGTACGACGTAATGGACGTGCTCCCATTTTGGGATCGTAACCTAAATCAACCAATTTTTCTTTCACTTTATCAGTGACATCTAGATGAATACCATTGATGGCGAGACGTGCATTAACGTCAGATAACATAATATCAACGATATTGAGGAGATTCTCTTTATCTAAAGCCTTGAATTCAATAATACCGTCAAAGCGGTTCATAAATTCAGGGCTGAAGAAGTTACCTAGTTGACCTAGTACGGAATTCGTCCTACCTTCTCGTGAGGCACCAAAGCCAACACTTGCTTCAGTTTTACCAGAACCAGCATTTGAGGTCATGATGATAATGGTATCTTTAAAACTAACAGTTCTTCCTTGTCCATCTGTTAATCGACCGTCATCAAGGACCTGCAAGAACATATGCATGACATCGGGATGAGCTTTTTCAATTTCATCTAGAAGGATGAGCGAGTAAGGATTTCGACGAACCTTTTCAGTTAGTTGTCCAGCTTCCTCGTATCCCACGTATCCTGGAGGCGCTCCGACTAATTTAGCAACAGCATGCTTTTCCATGTACTCTGACATATCAAAACGAATCATACTATCAGCTGAACCAAAGAGCTCAATTGCTAGTTGTTTAGAAAGTTCAGTTTTACCAACACCGGTTGGTCCTACAAATAAAAAGGAACCAATAGGACGGTTTGGGCTACCAAGACCAACTCGATTACGACGAATAGCTTTTGCAATCTTAATGACAGCGTCATCCTGGCCGATCACATGCTGTTTCAAGTCATCTGCGAGATTAATTAATTGAGATTGTTCTTTTTCTTTTAAATCACCAACAGGGATATTCGTTTTTTCTTCAATGATGTGCTCAATTGTTTTTTCGGTAATAATAGGTGTATCTTGATCGTCGACCTTTTGTTGCTGCATTTCTTTATATTTTGCAATCTGGTCACGGAAGTAAGCTGCACGTTCGTAATCTTCTTCACGAGTCGCTTGCGCTTTTAAATTTTCTGCTTCAATGAGACGTTGATCAATTTCTTTTGGATCAACAAAATTTAGTGTTAGGTTCATTTTAGAACCAGCTTCATCTAATAAGTCTATTGCTTTATCAGGTAAAAAGCGGTCTTGGATATAACGATTAGATAGTACTGCAGCTGCTTCTATGGCATCATTATTATATTTTACGTGATGATAATCTTCGTATTTTTTTTGGATACCTTTCAAAATAGTAATGGTTTCTTCAACAGAAGGTTCATCGACTTTTACAGGTTGCATACGGCGTTCTAAGGCAGCGTCCTTTTCGATAATACGATATTCATTGAGAGTAGTGGCACCTACTAGTTGTAATTCTCCACGTGCAAGGGCAGGTTTTAAAATATTACCTGCATCCATACTACCTTCGCCAGCTGTACCAGCTCCAACTATTTCGTGAATTTCATCTATGAATAGAATAACATCTTGACGTTGACGAATTTCTTCCATCAACTTTTGCATGCGTTCTTCAAATTGACCACGAATGCCCGTTCCTTGTACTAGACTCACAACATCCAAACGAATAACTTGTTTGCCTTGAAGTTTATGAGGCACATTACCATCAACAATTTTCTGAGCAAGTCCTTCAACAACGGCAGTTTTCCCTACGCCGGGTTCGCCAATAAGTACAGGATTATTTTTTGTACGACGATTAAGGATTTCGATAACACGAATAATTTCTGAGTCACGTCCAATAACAGGGTCAATATCACCATGGCGGGCTATTTCAGTGACATTGATACCAAATTCTTCTAGAATCCCTTTGGCTTGAGGAGGAGTTGCAGTTTGGTTGCGATTATTATTTCGTCCATTACCGTTTCCTCCACCTCGGTTTCCTCCTGCTTGTGTAGGAGGAGTGTTTGGTAAATCTTGGCCATTAAAGGCTCTGAAATTATTTAAATCTCCAAAGAAATCATCAAAGAAAGGATTGATGCCACCAGGCGCATGTGAAACATGATTTAAACCTGAAAAAAGTGGATTATTAGGGTCAGTTTTAATAATTTGGTAGCAATTTTGACAAAGATCAACTTGCTTTTGTTTTCCATTAACATTTGTATACAAATGAATAGTTGATTCGTTTAGTTTGCAGTTTTGACAGAGCATAGGCTACCCCTTTCTTATGACATTTAACTATTGATGTGTATATAGTCAAATATAGTCAAACTTTATGCTTTTATTATAGCACCTAAAGCATAGAAATCAAGAAAAAAGTTCTGTTTTTAGCACTGAATATATTAGAGTGCTAAATTGAAAAATAGATGACTACTGAGAAAAATCGTTATTTGCGGATTTTAGACGATAAAATCGTTAAAAAGTTAGTAAAAATGTTGCTTTTCATGTTGCTTTGGTCACTTTTGTGTTAAAATAGAAAAGACTAGAAAATATATAGGAGTAAGTAAGATGGAATCACATTTAGTGAGAATCATCAATCGCCTCGAATTAATGGCGACTGATGGTGGTAATTTAAAACGTAATTTTGAACGTGAAGGTGTTGTTGTAGCAGAAGTATCTTTTAGTAATGACCCTGAAAACGGTCCTGTTTTCACATTACGTGATGTAGAAGCGCGTGAATCATATTCATTTGACAGCATTGACCTTATCGCAATGGAAATTTACGATTTATTATACTGATAATTATAAAAGACCTTGAAGGTCTTTTTTTATATCTAAATATACATTAAAATAGAATAAAAACAAAAATATTTATTTAAACTTGTATTTTTATTCTTTGTGTGATAGACTATTGGCAATTACTTTTTTAGGAGATGTCAATGAATTTTTCATTTTTACCACAATATTGGTCCTATTTTAATTATGGTGTGATGGTAACCATTATGATTTCAACATGTGTTGTTTTTTTTGGAACTATTATAGGCGTGTTAATTGCTTTAGTAAAGCGTACTAATTTACATTTTCTCACAATATTAGCTAATTTCTATGTATGGGTATTTCGTGGGACACCGATGGTAGTTCAAATTATGATTGCTTTCGCATGGATGCATTTTAACAATTTACCAACAATTAGCTTTGGTGTTTTAGATTTAGATTTTACACGACTTTTACCTGGTATCATTATCATTTCCTTAAATAGTGGTGCCTATATTTCGGAAATTGTACGTGCAGGGATTGAGGCTGTACCATCTGGACAAATAGAAGCAGCTTACTCGTTGGGGATTCGACCTAAAAATACACTTCGCTATGTTATCTTACCCCAAGCTTTTAAAAATATTTTACCTGCTCTAGGGAATGAATTTATTACAATTATTAAAGATAGTGCTCTCCTTCAAACTATTGGTGTCATGGAATTATGGAACGGAGCACAATCAGTTGTAACGGCTACTTACTCACCAGTTGCACCGTTATTATTTGCAGCATTTTACTATTTAATGTTGACAACGATTCTCTCAGCTTTGTTAAAACAAATGGAGAAATATCTTGGGAAAGGGGTAAAAATAGATGGTTGAGCCAATTATTTCAATACAAGGACTTCATAAAAGTTTTGGGAAAAATGAGGTTTTAAAAGGCATTGACTTGGATATTCATCAAGGAGAAGTGGTGGTTATTATTGGCCCTTCTGGCTCTGGTAAGTCAACATTTTTAAGAACAATGAATCTCTTGGAAGTACCAACAAAGGGAACAGTGACTTTTGAAGGGATTGATATAACAGACAAAAAGAATGATATTTTTAAAATGCGCGAAAAAATGGGCATGGTTTTTCAACAGTTCAATCTATTTCCCAATATGACTGTACTAGAAAATATTACTTTATCACCTATTAAGACAAAGGGACTTTCTAAGCTTGATGCTCAGACAAAAGCATACGAGCTACTTGAAAAAGTTGGACTCAAAGAGAAGGCTAATGCTTATCCAGCAAGCTTATCTGGAGGACAACAACAACGGATTGCTATTGCAAGAGGTCTTGCAATGAATCCTGATGTCCTTCTTTTTGATGAACCTACTTCAGCTCTTGATCCTGAAATGGTAGGTGAAGTCTTGACTGTTATGCAAGATTTAGCTAAATCTGGTATGACGATGGTTATTGTCACTCATGAAATGGGTTTTGCACGTGAAGTAGCGGATCGTGTCATTTTTATGGATGCAGGGATTATTGTTGAGCAAGGGACCCCTAAGAAAGTATTTGAGCAGACAAAAGAAATCCGCACAAGAGACTTCTTAAGTAAAGTATTATAATTTCATTGTCTAAAACAACTTGTTTTAGACTTTTATTATTCCATTGTTATGAGTAAATTGTTACTGTATTGTTTGGAAGTTGGTAAGTCTATATATAATGTAGATTAAGAATGATAGGGTGATGAAAAAAATTTAGATGCTTTAAATATATTAAGTGTAGTTAATTTATAAAATAAGTTGACTTTATAAGGTTAATTTGATACTATTCAGTTAGCTCCTGAAGAACTAAAATCTCTTATCATGGAGCTGATTTTTACCATTTTGGTCTTAGAATAGGATGTCTCATATGAATTATAAAGAGATTTATCAAGAGTGGTTAGAAAACGACTCACTCGGTAAAGATATTAAGTCAGATTTAGAAGCTATTAAAGGAGATGAATCTGAAATTCAGGATCGTTTTTACAAAACATTAGAATTTGGAACGGCGGGATTGAGAGGTAAACTTGGAGCAGGAACCAATCGTATGAATACTTATATGGTGGGGAAAGCAGCACAAGCATTAGCTAATACGATTATTGATCATGGCCCTGAAGCTATTGCACGTGGAATTGCAGTTAGTTATGATGTCCGTTATCAATCTAAGGAATTTGCAGAATTAACTTGTTCCATTATGGCAGCAAATGGTATTAAGTCTTATATTTATAAAGGGATTCGCCCAACACCAATGTGCTCATATGCTATTCGTGCTCTAGGATGTGTTTCGGGTGTGATGGTTACTGCTAGTCATAATCCTCAAGCTTATAATGGTTATAAGGCATATTGGAAAGAAGGATCTCAGATTTTAGATGATATTGCTGACCAAATTGCCAATCATATGGATGCTATAACCGATTATCAGCAAATTAAGCAAATACCCTTTGAAGAGGCTCTGGCAAGTGGTTTGGCAAGTTATATTGATGAGAGTATTGAAGAAGCATATAAAAAAGAAGTGCTTGGTTTAACTATTAATGATACTAACATTGATAAGTCAGTCCGAGTAGTTTATACTCCTTTAAATGGCGTAGGAAATTTACCTGTGCGCGAAGTTTTAAGACGCCGTGGTTTTGAAAATATTTATGTAGTACCTGAGCAGGAAATGCCCGATCCTGATTTTACAACAGTTGGCTATCCAAACCCTGAAGTTCCTAAAGCATTTGCCTATTCAGAATCTCTAGGAAAGTCAGTTGATGCAGATGTCTTACTTGCCACAGATCCAGATTGTGACCGAGTAGCATTGGAAGTCAAAGATAGTAAGGGAGAATATATTTTCTTAAATGGTAATAAGATAGGGGCACTTCTTTCCTATTATATTTTTTCACAACGATGTGCCTTAGGGAATTTGCCACATCATCCTGTATTGGTAAAATCCATTGTAACTGGTGATCTATCAAAAGTTATTGCAGATAAATATAATATTGAAACTGTTGAAACTTTAACAGGATTTAAAAATATTTGTGGAAAAGCTAATGAATATGATATCTCAAAGGATAAAACTTATCTCTTTGGCTATGAAGAAAGTATTGGTTTTTGCTATGACACTTTTGTACGTGATAAAGATGCTGTGAGTGCTTCAATGATGGTAGTAGAAATGACTGCCTATTATAAAGAACGAGGGCAAACACTTTTAGACGTTTTGCAAACCATTTACGATGAATTTGGCTATTACAACGAGCGCCAATTTTCTCTTGAGTTAGAGGGTGCTGAGGGGCAAGAACGTATTAGTCGTATTATGGAGGATTTTAGACAGGACCCAATATTACAAGTAGGTGAGATGACATTGGAGAATTCTATTGATTTCAAGGATGGTTATAAGGATTTTCCAAAGCAAAATTGTTTAAAATATTATTTTAATGAGGGTTCATGGTATGCTTTAAGGCCGTCAGGGACAGAACCTAAGATAAAATGTTACCTTTATACGATTGGTTGTACAGAAGCAGATAGTTTATCGAAACTTAATGCAATTGAGTCGGCTTGTCGTGCTAAAATGAATAGTACTAAATAAGTCATATGTAAAAAGGCGATGAGGGATTCATTGCCTTTTCTATTGATTAAAATTGATACAAAATGAATAGCGATATAAAATAGCATAATCGCTATTTTTTGATATAATATAGAAAAAACGGATGAAGAAGGAGTATCAATGACTGAATTAATAGATGGTAAAGCCTTATCACAAAAAATGCAGGCTGAGTTAGGGCGAAAAGTTGAAAGGTTAAAGGAACAGCATGGTATCATACCTGGTTTAGCTGTAATCCTTGTTGGGGATAATCCAGCTAGCCAAGTGTACGTTCGAAATAAAGAACGCTCTGCATTAGAAGCTGGTTTTAAAAGTGAGACTTTACGATTATCTGAATCCATTTCTCAAGAAGAACTGATTGATATTATCCATCAATACAATGAAGATAAAAGTATCCATGGTATTTTAGTTCAACTTCCGTTACCACAACATATTAACGATAAAAAAATTATTTTAGCAATAGATCCTAAGAAAGATGTTGATGGTTTCCACCCAATGAATACGGGTCATCTTTGGTCAGGACGACCGATGATGGTACCTTGTACGCCAGCTGGTATTATGGAGATGTTTAGAGAGTACCATGTGGATTTAGAGGGAAAACATGCTGTTATCATCGGAAGGTCCAATATTGTTGGTAAGCCAATGGCACAACTTCTCCTTGATAAAAACGCAACAGTTACTTTGACACATTCAAGAACTCGAAACCTTTCTGAGGTAACAAAGGAGGCTGATATCCTTATTGTTGCGATTGGTCAGGGGCACTTTGTTACAAAAGACTTCGTTAAAGAAGGTGCTGTTGTGATTGATGTTGGTATGAATCGCGATGAAAATGGTAAATTGATTGGAGACGTTGTATTTGAACAAGTGGCAGAAGTTGCTAGTATGATAACACCTGTTCCTGGGGGCGTAGGACCTATGACGATTACAATGCTTTTGGAACAAACTTATCAAGCAGCTCTTAGAAGTGTGAGTCTATGATTGTTGGTGAACAAGAAGCGAGGGCGTTAATTAAGCCACGCCCTAAATCAAGCCATAAAGGTGATTATGGTAGTGTTCTTCTGATAGGAGGTTTTTATCCCTATGGAGGTGCTATTATAATGGCAGCTTTGGCCTGTGTCAAAACTGGTGCAGGATTAGTTACTGTAGCAACCCAAAGTTGCAATATCCCCTCTTTGCATAGTCAACTACCAGAGGTAATGGCGTTTGATAGTGATGATTACAAATGGTTGGAAAAATCAATTGTTCAAAGTGATGTTATTGTAATTGGTCCTGGATTAGGAGTATCAGAATCATCTCGAAAAATTTTGAACCGGACCATGGAGAAGATTCAATCACATCAAAGTGTCATCATTGACGGATCAGCCTTGACTCTGTTATCAGAAGGTGCGTTTCCGCAAACAAAGGCTAAGAATTTAGTGTTGACACCTCATCAAAAAGAATGGGAGCGATTGTCAGGTATTGCTGTATCGCAACAGACAAAAGAAAATACCCAAACCGCTCTTAAATCTTTTCCCAAAGGGACGATCTTAGTCGCTAAGAGTTCGCATACGCGTATTTTTCAAGATTTAGACGAAAAAGAAATTATAGTAGGAGGTCCTTACCAGGCGACTGGAGGGATGGGGGATACTTTGTGTGGTATGATTGCAGGTATGTTAGCGCAATTTAAAGAAGCCTCTCCTCTAGATAAGGTATCAGTGGGAGTTTATCTACATTCGGCAATTGCTCAAGAATTATCTAAAGAAGCCTACGTTGTTCTACCGACAACGATTAGTGATGAGATTCCAAAAGAAATGGCTAGACTATCTAAATAAAAAATAAGTAGAGAGGTGTTAGCATGACACTTCTTTTGCTTTATCGAGCTATTTGTAGAGCAAATAGGTATTTTTTAAGTTTTTTTGGTATAATGAAGTTAATAAAACTCTCATGAGGAGGTGCTATGTCAGACTATTTATCCGTGTCGACACTGACTAAGTATTTAAAATTAAAATTTGACAAAGACCCTTATTTAGAGAGGGTTTATTTAACTGGGCAAGTGTCTAATTTTCGTCGTCGCCCAAACCATCAATACTTCTCTTTAAAAGATGATAAATCAGTCATTCAGGCGACAATGTGGTCAGGTCAATTCAAAAAACTGGGTTTTGAATTAGAGGAAGGGATGAAGGTTAATGTAGTTGGCCGTGTTCAACTTTATGAACCAAGCGGCTCCTACTCTATTATTGTTGAAAAAGCAGAACCGGATGGTATAGGAGCTCTTGCTATCCAATTTGAACAACTAAAGAAGAAACTCTCTCAAGCAGGTTACTTTGATGATCGTCATAAGCAATTACTTCCTCAATTTGTTAGAAAAATAGGAGTTGTGACTAGTCCAAGTGGAGCTGTTATTCGGGATATTATTACAACAGTATCTCGTCGATTCCCAGGAGTGGAAATATTACTTTTCCCCACAAAAGTTCAAGGAGAGGGCGCAGCTCAGGAGATAGCACAAACTATTGCTTTAGCTAACGAGAAAAAGGATTTGGATCTATTAATTGTTGGCCGTGGGGGAGGTTCTATTGAGGACTTATGGGCATTTAATGAAGAATGTGTTGTAGAAGCTATTTTTGAATCTCGTCTTCCCGTTATTTCTAGTGTCGGACATGAAACTGATACAACTTTAGCAGATTTTGTAGCCGATCGCAGAGCAGCAACTCCAACTGCAGCAGCTGAGCTTGCTACAACGGTTACTAAAATTGATATCTTGTCTTGGATTACTGAACGTGAAAATAGAATGTATCAGTCTAGCCTTCGTCTTATCAGGACAAAAGAGGAGAGGTTGCAAAAATCAAAGCAATCAGTTATTTTTAGGCAACCAGAGCGTCTATATGATGGTTTCCTTCAAAAATTAGATAACCTAAATCAGCAGTTAACATATTCTATGCGTGATAAACTACAAACAGTAAGACAAAAGCAAGGTTTGCTTCATCAAAAACTGCAAGGCATAGATTTAAAACAGCGGCTTCATACTTACCAAGAGCGTGTTGTGCAAAGTAGACGACTATTATCAAGTACAATGACTAGTCAATATGACAGCAAGCTAGCACGTTTTGAAAAGGCTCAAGATGCGCTTATATCATTGGATAGTTCTAGAATTGTAGCGCGTGGTTACGCTATTATCGAAAAAAACCATACTTTAGTATCTACTACTAATGGAATAAATGAAGGAGATCATTTGCAAGTTAAGATGCAAGATGGTCTTTTAGAAGTTGAGGTGAAGGATGTCAGACAAGAAAACATTTGAAGAAAATTTGCAGGAATTAGAGACAATTGTCTCACGTTTAGAAACAGGTGATGTTGCCTTAGAAGATGCCATTGCTGAATTTCAAAAAGGAATGCTTATTTCAAAAGAGTTACAAAAAACTTTAAAAGAAGCTGAAGAGACGCTTGTAAAAGTGATGCAAGCTGACGGAACGGAAGTAGAAATGGATACTTGATGGTTACTATTGAAAAAATTGATGAAGCTATTCATCGTTATTACAAACAGACACATAGTGTCGTTTCTCCTGATTTAATTAAGGCTATCCTCTACTCAGTTGATGGAGGTGGGAAACGTATTCGTCCACGCATCCTTTTAGAAATTTTAGAGGGATTTGGAGTTGAACTAATAGATGGTCATTATGATGTGGCTGCTGCTTTGGAGATGATTCACACTGGCTCTTTAATTCATGATGATTTACCGGCGATGGATAATGATGATTTTCGTCGTGGCCGCTTAACAAACCATAAAAAGTTTGATGAAGCTACAGCGGTTTTAGCTGGAGATTCCCTTTTTTTAGACCCATTTGATTTAGTTGTAAAAGCTGGTTTTAAAGCTGATGTTACTGTTAGGTTAATAGAGTTATTGTCTATGTCTGCGGGTAGTTTTGGCATGGTTGGTGGACAAATGTTAGATATGAAGGGAGAAAACAAAGTTTTATCTATTGACGATTTAAGCTTGATTCATATTAATAAAACGGGACGCCTGTTAGCTTATCCCTTTGTTGCAGCAGGTATTTTAGCTGAGAAGTCGGAAGAAGTAAAAGGAAAACTGCATCAAGCTGGCCTTTTAATCGGTCATGCTTTTCAAGTACGTGATGATATTTTAGATGTGACTGCTAGTTTTGAAGAATTGGGTAAGACACCAAATAAAGACATTGTAGCAGAAAAGACAACTTATCCAAATTTATTGGGTTTGGATAAGTCACAGGAAATACTTGACGATACTTTGAAAAAAGCTCAGGCAATTTTTCAAAATCTAGAGAAAAAAGCTAACTTTAATGCTAGAAAAATAATAGATATAATAGAGGGATTACGGTTGAATGGCTAAAGAGAGGGTAGATGTTCTTGCCTATAAACAGGGACTTTTTGATACACGAGAGCAAGCGAAACGTGGTGTTATGGCAGGACTGGTGATTAACGTTATCAATGGAGAACGTTATGATAAACCAGGCGAAAAGGTTGCAGACGATACTGAATTAAAACTAAAAGGTGAAAAACTAAAATATGTTAGTAGAGGTGGATTGAAATTAGAAAAAGCTTTACAAGTTTTTGAAATTTCAGTTGCAGATAAGCTAACTATAGATATTGGCGCCTCTACGGGTGGGTTTACTGATGTTATGCTACAATCAGGAGCGCGTTTAGTTTACGCAGTAGATGTAGGAACAAATCAATTAGTTTGGAAGTTACGTCAGGATCATCGTGTTCGTTCTATGGAACAATATAATTTTAGGTATGCCCAAAAAGAAGATTTCAAGGAGGGACTGCCTGAATTTGCATCGATAGATGTCTCATTTATCTCTCTTAATTTGATTTTGCCAGCTCTAAAAGAAATTTTAGTGGATGGTGGACAAGTAGTGGCATTAATTAAACCACAATTTGAAGCAGGTCGTGAGCAAATTGGTAAAAATGGTATTGTCAAAGACAAGTTGGTTCATGAAAAGGTTTTGACAACAGTGACCAATTTCACGAAAGATTATGGATATACGGTTAAACATCTTGATTTTTCGCCCATTCAAGGTGGACATGGAAATATTGAGTTTTTAATGCATTTGCAAAAGTGTCAAGATCCACAAAATCTTGTGTTTGACCAAATACAAGATGTTATAGAAAAAGCACATAAGGAATTTAAGAAAAATGAAGAAGAGTGAACGTTTAAATTTAATTAAGCAAATTGTTCTTAACCATGCTGTTGAAACACAACATGAGTTGTTACGCAGATTGGAAGCTTATGGGGTAACTCTAACTCAAGCAACTATTTCACGTGATATGAATGAAATTGGCATTATAAAAGTGCCATCAGCAAAAGGTCGCTATATTTACGGTTTGTCAAATGAAAACGACCCTATCTTTACAACTGCTGTGGCAAAGCCTATTAAAACAAGTATTTTATCAATATCAGATAAGCTACTAGGTTTAGAGCAATTTATCAATATGAATGTTATACCAGGTAACAGTCAATTAATTAAAACCTTCATAATGTCACATTGTCAAGAACATATTTTTAGTTTGACAGCTGACGATAATAGTCTCCTTTTGATTGCAAAATCAGAAGCAGATGCTGATTACATTCGTCAATCAATGATTGCAATGTTGGAGAAAAAAGATTAGTAGAGGACCTTATGCTTTTAGAAATTTCTATTAAGAATTTCGCTATTATCGAAGAAATTTCACTTAATTTTGAAACAGGAATGACTGTTTTAACTGGTGAGACTGGTGCAGGGAAATCTATCATTATTGATGCTATGAATATGATGTTAGGAGCCCGTGCTAGCGTTGAAGTGATTCGCCATGGTGCTAACAAAGCAGAAATTGAAGGATTTTTCTCTGTTGAAAAAAATCAATCATTAGTCCAATTATTGGAAGAAAATGGCATTGAATTAGCAGATGAATTAATTATTCGCCGAGAAATCTTTCAAAATGGGCGCAGCGTTAGTCGAATTAATGGGCAAATGGTGAATTTGTCAACACTAAAAGCTGTGGGGCATTATTTGGTAGACATTCATGGTCAACATGACCAAGAGGAACTAATGAAACCTAACATGCACATTCTGATGTTAGATGAATTTGGTAATACAGAATTTAATGTCATAAAAGAACGTTATCAAAGTCTTTTTGATGCTTATCGTCAGCTTCGTAAACGCGTATTGGATAAGCAAAAAAATGAACAAGAGAATAAATCACGTATTGAAATGCTAGAATTTCAAATAGCAGAAATTGAGTCTGTAGCCCTTAAATTAGATGAAGATCAAACGCTACTCAAGCAACGTGATAAATTAATGAATCATAAGAATATTGCAGATACTTTGACAAATGCATATCTTATGTTAGATAACGAAGAGTTTTCAAGTTTATTGAATGTTCGTTCTGCAATGAATGACCTTATGGCTTTAGAAGAATTTGATCGAGAATATAAAGATCTTTCCACCAATCTTTCAGAAGCTTACTACGTTATTGAAGAAGTTACTAAACGTTTAGGTGACGTTATCGATGATTTAGATTTTGACGCTGGTTTACTACAAGAAATTGAAAATAGACTAGATGTTATTAACACAATAACGCGAAAATATGGCGGTGATGTGAATGATGTTTTAGACTATTTTGATAACATTACTAAAGAATATAGTCTATTGACAGGTAGTGAAGAGTCCTCAGATGCTTTAGAAAAAGAATTAAAGATTTTAGAACACGATTTGATTGAATCAGCAAATCAATTAAGTTTAGAGCGTCATAAGCTAGCTAAACAATTGGAAAATGAAATCAAACAAGAATTAACAGAGCTTTATATGGAGAAAGCTGATTTCCAAGTTCAATTTACAAAAGGAAAATTTAATAAAGAAGGGAACGAAATCGTTGAATTTTATATTTCAACGAATCCCGGAGAGGGCTTTAAGCCATTGGTAAAAGTGGCTTCAGGAGGAGAGTTATCTCGATTGATGTTAGCTATTAAATCTACTTTTTCACGTAAGGAAGATAAAACTTCCATTGTATTTGATGAGGTGGATACAGGAGTTTCTGGTCGCGTGGCCCAGGCTATTGCTCAAAAAATTCACAAGATTGGTAGTCATGGACAAGTTTTAGCAATTTCTCATTTAGCTCAGGTTATTGCAATAGCGGATTACCAATATTTTATTGAAAAAATTTCCAGTGACTCTTCAACAGTTTCAACGGTAAGGCTTTTAAGCTATGAAGAACGTGTAGAAGAAATCGCTAAAATGTTGGCAGGAAACAATGTAACAGACACTGCACGTACTCAAGCTAAAGAATTACTTGGTAGTTAGCTTTGGTAACGTCTTTAAAAAGCTAACATTGTTAGGAGAAATTAATGTTGATACACTTAAATTTTGTTATAATAAGGGTATTGAAATATTAAAGTATAGTATAGAATAGGATAGGATATGAGTAAAATCAAAATTGTAACGGATTCTTCCATTACCATTGAACCAGAACTTATTAAAGAGCTTGACATTACAGTTGTTCCCTTGTCAGTTATGATAGATGGTACCTTGTATTCAGACAATGACTTAAAAGCACAAGGGGAATTCTTGAACCTAATGCGTGGAAGTAAGGAATTGCCAAAAACAAGTCAACCGCCTGTAGGTGTTTTTGCAGAAATTTATGAAAAATTAATGAATGAAGGTGCGGAACATATCATTGCAATTCATTTAACGCATACACTATCAGGAACTATTGAAGCATCACGCCAGGGAGCTAATATTGCTGGTGCAGATGTTACAGTTATTGATTCTACTTTTACAGACCAGTGTCAAAAATTCCAGGTTGTAGAAGCCGCGAAATTAGCTAAAGAGGGAGCTGATTTAGATACAATTTTGGCTCGTGTGGAAGAAGTACGCCAGAAGTCAGAATTATTTATTGGCGTATCGACCCTTGAAAATTTAGTAAAAGGTGGTCGTATTGGACGTGTAACAGGTCTCCTAAGTTCATTGCTTAACATAAAAGTAATTATGGAGCTAACAAACCATGAATTAGTACCGATTGTTAAAGGTCGTGGTCTAAAGACCTTCAGCAAATGGTTAGATAATTTTGTTGAAAGTGCCCAAACACGAAAAATTGCTGAAATTGGCATCTCCTACTGTGGTAAAGCTGATATGGCTAATAACTTTAAAGAAAAACTAGCTGTTCTAGGTGCTCCTATATCCGTATTAGAAACTGGCTCAATCATCCAAACTCATACTGGTGAGGATGCATTTGCTGTTATGGTTCGTTATGAATAAGAAAAAAATACTTACCGGACTTTCTTTTTTTCTGGTAAGTCTTCTTTTATCTTTTGGGATTTTTTCCTTGATCATTCCAAAATCAAATCCTAAATTAACAAAAAAAGACTTCCTAACAAAGAAAGTTATCCCACTTAACTATGTTGCTCTTGGAGATTCTCTGACCGAAGGTGTGGGCGATACAACCTCTCAAGGTGGTTTTGTCCCACTGCTATCAGAATCACTCCATAATCGATACTCTTACCAAGTGACTTCTGTTAATTATGGTGTGTCTGGGAATACTAGTCAACAAATTTTAAAACGTATGACGACAGATCCTCAAATCGAAAAAGATTTAGAGAAAGCTGATTTATTGACGCTAACTGTTGGTGGTAATGATGTCTTGGCTGTTATTCGTAAAGAGCTCAGTCATTTATCACTAAATTCCTTTGAGAAACCAGCAGAAGCATATAAGGAACGTTTGAAAGAAATCCTTGCAAAAGCAAGACAAGATAATCCTAAATTGCCTATTTATGTTTTAGGCATTTATAATCCTTTTTACCTAAACTTTCCACAATTAACTAAAATGCAAACCGTTATTGATAATTGGAATAAAGCTACAAAAGAAGTAGTTGATGCTTCAGAAAATGTTTATTTTGTCCCAATTAATGACCGCCTTTATAAGGGAATAAATGGTAAAGAGGGTATTACAGAGTCATCAAATAGTCAGGCAAGCATCACTAATGATGCTCTCTTTACTGGAGACCATTTTCATCCCAATAATATTGGCTATCAAATCATGTCTAACGCCGTTATGGAGAAAATAAATGAAACAAGAAAAAACTGGCCGTAATTTAAATTTCTGGAAATGGGCATTTCTCTTATTGTTGGCAATTAACCTTTCCTTCACAGCAGTGATTGCAAGTCGCTTAATTCAAGTACGTGAGCCTAATACAGGAAAAATTTCGACTGGGGTACAAGATAAAGTAAAAGTAGGTACTTTTACGACCAATAAGTCGCAACTGAATAAGACAATTGCACTTTATTTAAAACAATATCAAACTAAGAAGATGAATTATAAGATTTATGCTGCTTCATCTTCTATACTATTTAAAGGCTCTTATCAATTATTAGGTTATGAAGTGCCTTTATACATCTATTTTGAACCTTATCGTTTAACAAATGGCGCTGTTCAACTTAAAGTGACCTCATTTTCAGTAGGAACTCTTCCGCTTCCAGAAAAAGATGTGTTACAATATATAAAATCATCTTATAAATTGCCAAACTTTGTAGATATAAAACCTAAAAAATCGGTTATTAATATTAATTTGCAAGATTTAAAAAATAAAGAAGGTATTTATTTGAAAGCGACTGCAATTGATTTAGTAAACGATAATTTTAGTTTCGATATTTTTAAGAAAAAGCCCTAAAATGACTTTAAATACTTGACCTTAAGCCTTTTTTTAGATATCATATAATCTGTTAAAACTTATGTTGTATAAGTTTAGAATTTATTTGGAGGATTTGTTAACATGGCTAACAAACAAGATTTAATTGCAAAAGTAGCAGAAGCTACAGAATTAACTAAAAAAGATTCAGCAGCAGCAGTAGATGCAGTTTTTGCAGCTGTAGCAGATTACCTTGCTGAAGGTGAAAAAGTACAATTAATCGGTTTTGGTAACTTTGAAGTTCGTGAACGTGCAGCTCGTAAAGGTCGTAACCCACAAACTGGTGCAGAAATCGAAATTGCAGCATCAAAAGTTCCAGCATTTAAAGCTGGTAAAGCTCTTAAAGACGCTGTTAAATAATTCGTCTAGAAAAACCTTGTCATATCAATGTTTATTGATAGCGACAAGGTTCTTTTTTATATCCAATACTCAATAAACGACTAGAGAGCTCAAAGGAATTTAGAGTTTCAAATGTGTTAGAGCATACCCTTGAATTATCTTAATTGTGATGTTATAATTCCTAAAAGATAAGTTAAAAGAGAGGTTGCGAAAGAGAATGTCAGAAAAAGCTATAATATTAATTATCCTTATTGCTTTTGTTATTATTGCCATTATAAAGATAGCTCTGTTAAAGTTATATATGAATACGATAAAACCTAAAGTAGATAATGAAGGAAACATCATAACAAAGCCTGTAAAGGATGATTTAACGCCCGAGGAACGTGAAGAACGTGAATTTGATAAAGATTGGTAAAATCAATATAAAAGAGCAAACAAGGTTTGCTCTTTTATTATTTTTAAAGGTAATTAAGTTGTCCTCGAAAATCCTCCAATGATTGATAGCCTTTATCAGCCATTATTTCTTTTAACTCTCTGCTTACACGCTGAAAAATTTCTGGTCCTTCTTTTTGTAAAGCGGTTCCGATTTGGACCATACTAGCTCCACATAGAATGTGTTCAAAGGCATCACGGCCGTTTTTAACACCACCTGTTCCGATAATTTTAATTGAAGGATTTAAACGTTTGTAGAAAGCATGGACGTTAGCTAAGGCGGTAGGCTTGATAAAATCCCCACCGATACCTCCAAAGCCATTTTTAGGCTTTATAACGACAGTTTCATCATCAATAACAAGTCCATTTCCGATAGAATTAACACAGTTAATAAAAGCTAAAGGATATTTGTTAAAAATTGTAGCTGCTTGATCAAAGTGAACGATATCAAAGTAAGGTGGTAATTTGATGCCCAAAGGCTTTTGATAATAGCTAAAGATTTCTGAAAGGATGAGGTCAGTCATTTCAAAATCATAAGCAATTTGAGGTTTTCCAGGAACATTTGGGCACGATAAATTTAACTCTATTAGGCCATTGTAACTACTGTTTTCAATCTTTTTAAGAATAATATGTGTCTCTTCTGGTGATAAACCTACTAATGATAAAACGTGATTTTTGCTATTGTCTTGATCTTGTAATTCAGTCACGAAATCAAGATAATAGTCAATGCCTTTATTAGGGAGTCCCATAGAATTAATTGATCCCCAGTCAGTATCTGCATAACGTGGTTGAGGGTTTCCATCTCTAGCTTTAAGGGTACCTGTTTTTGTAACAAAGGAACCAGCTTCAGAATTTTCAATAGCTAATAACTCTTCCATAGTCATACAATAAATACCCGCTGCATTCATCAAACAATTGTCAAAACTAAAACCAGCAATTTCCGTTTTTAGCGATACCATAATATCCTCCTGAAGATAAATTTTTACTATTTTATCACTTGATTAACAGAGCGGCAAGAAAATAATGATATTGGTAATAAAATTTCGCTAAATAACGAACGTTATTATTTGTGTAAACAATAATAGTAAAGAAATAAATGTTGCTTTCTATAATGCATAAAAAATAAGCTTATGTAAGCTTATTTTTTATGTTCGGTGTAAGATTTTTTTTAGTAATTGAATACTCTTATATTTTAATGGATTTGGATAGTAGCGGAAAGTACCCATTTTACGAACAATGTAACCATTAAAATTCTGTTTAAAGCGAAGTACGCCATCTGAACCATCAAAATTTCCTTGAATACCTAAAAAATTATAGAAAGTTGATTGACGCTTTAAAGCCTCTTGCATAACATATTCTTGAAGAACTGCAGGCGCATAAAATTTATTAAATTTTGTGTATGAGCCAGAGAAAAGATAGACAGTTTCTTTAGGACTATAAATAAAGAGGCTACCAGCTAAAACAACATCTTGATTTCCAAATTTTTGAATAAAAGGTTCGACTTCTTTGCGACGTTTATCTAAACTAGCTAGTTGATTGACAAGCTCAGTACGTTGACGATGGTATTTGGCAGAATCTGTATTATTTTGATGGTGATTATCAAGGACTGTAATCTGTTCTTCCAATTTCTTTGCATTTAATTGTAGGTTATGATCATATTCCCTAAAGTTTAGAGTTGCAATGACAAATTCCGCCTTATCTCCGAAACTATCATAAAAATCTTGATAATAATCTAGAGATTTATCCATATAGTCCCGGCGATCAGAAGTAGAAGAAGTAATATCCTTAAAGATATGTAGTTCTTCCCGCTTGAGGACACGTATTTTTATACCAAAAGACATGGCTTTCTTAACCAAGGGGCGTCCTTTTTTAGAGAAAGATTTAAGAAGATTTTGAGGAGTGATACCTTCTAGATTTTTAACATAATGCCAATCAGGTTCACCGCCAGGATAACCAATATGAAGCCCGTCGTGGTGATAACCTATACTAGTCAGGTCATCAATAAGATAAGTGTTCGGTGCACCTTTAGGCTCACCTTCACCAGTAAACTCTTGGTAGGTATCATAAGGTTTAATTAATAATTCTAAAGTGCCCTGAGATTTGGCATAGTTCTGTAGTTCTTTATAAAAATGTTTCAGATATTTAGAATTGGAATGGGCTGGACCAGAATTGACTTCCATATGAAGTCCACCAGTCATTGGGATGGTATAAACAATACTGATGATTTCCATTTTCCCATCGATTTGGTAGCCCATGTAGGTAATGTCATACCCACGTTTTTTTAGAAGCTTTGCCATCTCAGGGGTTTGCATAAACGATTGTAAATCGTAATTTCCTGAATAACTTTCGAACTCTTTAGCTGTTAATTCTTTAAGCGCCATAAAAGTATCCTTTCCTAACTAGCTATTACGTTTTTTGCGTAAGGCATAGACATAATTAGAGGCTTTATAAAGCAATCTGTTCACTGGAATGTTAAATTCTCCAATAAATTCCTCAATGATTGGTTCGAACTTAGACTTAAAATGATATAAACCACCAGATAAGTCATTCTCGATCCCCCCCATATTTTGCCAAATATTTCCACGTTCAAAAGCCCTTTGAGCTGTTTCAAACCAAGTGTAAATAGGAGCAGAATAAGATTTGAAGTAATCGTCCATACCAGCATAAATATTTTCTGATGTATTACCAAATTCTAGAGTGAGGGTTGCAGCCAATGGAATACTGTCTCGGTCATAGGCTTTTTGAGCTTCTTTGAGAAAATCAATTTCTTTATTTAATCGATCAATCGTATCTTGGTGTTGTTTAACTTTTTTCTCACGATTAAGTTCAAGTGATTTTATTCTTTCAGATTGAGCTATCTGACATTCTTTTTCTATTTTTTCTAATCGTTTTGCAACATCTAGCGAAGCCATTGTGATGTATGAGTTATTAGGATACGTATCAAGGAGTTTTTGGTAGTAGTCAATTCCTCTAAGATTTATCCCTTTACGGTCTTCCGTTTTTTTCATTAACTCTGCAAAATCTTCAAGTAGTTCATGGCTACCAAATTGTATATCTACTCCCTTATTTTTGGAAGTTCGAATAGCTTGACGAGTTTTTTTAGACATTTTATCAAGTCCAAATTGATTAGCATATAGGTTTGCCTGAAAACGTGGTTGGATAGTATGAGCTAAATCTGTTGTCCGACCAGTCCAATCAGCACCTGCACGCTGTAAATGATCAATGGCGATTAACCCTTCTTTTTCATCGGGCGAATTTTCAAAATCTTTGGCATTGACCATTTTTAAATAGATGAGAGGATCACACTTGATAAAGAGAGCTCTTTGTTTTTTGCCAAAAGCTTTAAGGTCCTTAAGGACCTTAGTTACAATATCTAGATTGGAGTAATCCATGATTGGTCCACGCGGAATATATAGCATGGAGAAGCCAAGAGGAAGTGATTTGATGAGAATACTAGCGCTGGCAATTTGGGTTTCACCGTCAAAAAAGCCAAGTAATTGACTACCCCAGTTGTCTTTTACTTTGGGCCAATTAGAAGATTGAAGTAGGTTTGTTTGGTTGGATTCGCTCACAAAGCGATCGTGTTCGACAGCGGTAATTTCTCTATACATGAGTTTCCTTTCTTAGTGAGAGTGTCTTTGTTTTTTTCGAATAGTATAGGCTAGGTTGGCCAATTTATATAATAATGGATTGATTGCTAGATTAAACTCGCCAATATATTCTTCAAACATTGGATTGAAGTTACTTTTAAATTTTGTTAAACCATCGTTAAGACTTCCCTCGACACCGCCTAGATTAGCAGATACAATACCATTTTTGAAAGCATCTTCGAACACCCTAGCATTCAAGAGATACTGTGGATAAAATTTACGGAAGCTATCATCCATACCAGCATACAACATCTCCAGGACATTGCCAAAACGAATGGACAAAATTCCTGCAATGACAGGCTCATCTGGATATTTCTTGCTAAACTCCTGAAATTCAAGGATATATTGTTTAACAGAAGCTTCTTGTTGATTTAGCCTTGTCAGGCGACTTTTTTGATGGGATGGAGTCTCTGATAAATCTTTTTGGATTTGAAGAAGTTGTTCTTTAAATTGCGCTAATCTTTTAGGAAGATTGACTTTAGCCAAATAGAGATAGGCATCTTCTCCATAAATTGTCATTAGTTGATGGAAATAGTTTTCATTACGTAATGCTACACCTTTACGATTCTCGGTTAATGCTACAACCGTGGCGAATTTAGGTAAGTCATCAATGTTGGCACGATAAATTTGAACACCGCGATGCTTTGCATCTTTTATCAGACGTTTAGTGTGTTTTGGAAAGTTTTCTTCTATATTTGCTTTGGTATAGATGTTCGCTTGAAAACGAGGTTGGATGGTTTCGGAAATGGCTTTCGTTGGACCTATCCATTGGGCACCTGCTGACTTAAGATTATCAATTGCCTGTCTACTTTCATCTATCTCTTCGGCGACATTCTCTTCTTTAAGGTGATATTGACGTAGAAGAAGTGCTGGATCGAATTTTGCAAAAACAGCACTTTTCTTTCGTCCAAAGTTTTTTAGTGTTTTTAACACAAAGCCAACTAATTCTTTATTGCTGTAGTCCATAATAGGTCCACGTGGAATATAAAGCATTGTAAAACCAAGTGGTAATGATTTAATTAAGATGCTAGCTACAGCAACTAATTGGTCATCTTTATAAAAGCCTAAACGTTCATTTTGCCAATTTGATTTTACTTGTGCCCACTTTGAAGAGTGGAGGAGATTGGTTTGAGACGATGCAATAGCAAAGGCATCATATTCTTTTTCGGATATTCCAACGGTAACATGATACATCAGTTTATTACCCATTCACGTAGTGCGTAGGCTACGCCACTTTCCTCGTTTGATTTGGTGATATATTTTGCTATTTTTTTTAGTTCAGGATTGCCGTTTTGCATAACAACAGGATTTCCAACAACTTCAAGCATAGCACGGTCATTTTCTTCATCACCAATAGCCATTGTTTGATCTACAGTTAATCCCATTTTCTCTGCAAGGTGGAGAAGTGCAGTGCCTTTATTAACGTTTTTGGGTAAAATTTCTAAATAAAAAGGAGTTGATTTTACAATAGTGTAGTTATCGAGAACTTTTTTTGGAATTTTAGCAATTGCTGCATCTAAGATGTCAGGTTGATCAATCATCATTAGTTTAATGATTTCTTTGTCTCCCATTTCTTCAGGAGTACGATAGAAGAGCGGCATATTAACTAAAGTTGCTTCGTGTATTGTATATTTACCAATATCACGATTTGCTGTGTAAATTCCTTCTTTTGTAATGGCGTGCATGTGGATGCCTAATTTACGCGCTAATAGTTCGAAATCCAGATAGTCTTCATAGGTTAAGGTTTCTTTGATGATGTCATCTCCTGTGGCTGTGTCTTGAACTAGACCGCCGTTAAAGGTGATAACATAATCCCCCTCTTCATTGAGTTTCAATTCTTCTAAAAGATCTTGGACTCCGATGATTGGACGTCCTGTAGCAATAACAATTTTAACGCCTTTTGATTTTGCTTCTTGAACAGCTTTAGCCACTTCAGGTGTAGTTTCACGCTTACTATTTAATAGAGTGCCGTCAATATCTACGGCAACAAGTTTAATTGAAGTCATTTTATCTCCCACTCTTTATTCAATATCCTAAAATACTCACCTTATATCTTACTAAAAAATAAAGGGTTTGTCATGAATGGCTATCATCTTTCGTGAGTGTCAAATGCTCATTTGTGATGTAAGATTGAAATTCTTCTTTTGTACTTGAAAATAAGCTATCTAATGTCAACATTTCTTTTGGAAAATAAAAACGTTGATCACCATAATTAGATCCAGTTAATGCTTTTACAATCGGTGATAAGCTTGATAATTCAGCAAGTTGTCCATTCTTTTGGATAATTTGAATTTCTGTTCGTGGATTTGAATGTTCAGGCCGATAAACATCGTAAGGTAAGTCAAAATTAGCATGGACACCAGTGTAATAATCGGGATCAAAACCAACCTGTGAGACTAGTTCTTTCATTTTAACTAGATTTTCTTTGTCAGCCTCTTCAAAGGTAATTGATTTAAAGACTTTTCGATTGATAAAACGATTAGCTAAATCTGCCAAAATGTTATCATCAGCTTGCATCCAAGATTGAAAGTAAGTATTCATTACCCCATCATCTAGGGCTAAATAATCTTGTAAATCATATTGATCCGTGAAGAAAGGAATAAGATTTGGAGAAGTTTGTTCAAAAAAATCGCGATGGGTATCAAATAAGAAGCGAGCACGTTTTAGTAAATTTTGTAAGAGTAATTCCATAGCACGACTGGCTGGATGGAAATAAACTTGCATATACATTTGGAAGCGACTAACAATATAATCTTCCACAGCGTGCATCCCGTTACGAGCAAAAGCAATTCCAGAATCGGTTGGTCTAATAACGCGTAAAATTCGTGTTAAATCAAATTGTCCATAGCTAGCAGCAGTGTAGTAAGAATCTCTGAGAAGATAGTCCATTCGATCACAATCAATTTGACTAGAAATTAATTGAACAACTTGTTTATTGGGGTAGCTATGATTAATAACACTAGCTACTTTATCAGGAAAATCAGGAGCCACCTTTCGTAAAATAGCATTAATCTCTGTGGTAGGATTGGTGATGATTTCCTGAGTGTAAGCTTCATGATCAGTATTGAAGAGACGCTCAAATGTATGAGAATATGCGCCATGTCCGATATCATGTAGTAGGGCGGCAGCCATCGTTAGCAGGGACTCATTTTTATTCCAAAGATCAGAATAATGTTCATCAAAGATTTCTGTAACTTTACGAGCCAGTTCATAAACTCCGAGACAATGTGAAAAACGACTATGCTCTGCACCATGGAAGGTAAAAGAAGTCGTTGAGGTTTGTTTAATGCGTCGTAAACGTTGAAATTCTTTAGTGTTAATCAAGTCATATATGACTTGATTATTTACATGGATATAAGTGTGAACGGGGTCACGAAATACTTTTTCATTCATATATATATTATAGCAAAAATTGAAACTTGAGTCAGAAATTGGTAGAATAGAAGGATAAAAGAAGTGAGAGAAGTCATGAAACTAGAAATTAACAATAACATTCAAATTGACAACGAAACCGAAATGATTCATGAGATTCACGATTGTCAATTTATTGAAAAAGGAAGTTACGTTTATTTGAATTATATTAATGCTGAGGGCGAGAGAGTAGTTATTAAGGCAAATCATGAGGAATTGCTTATGACGAGGTTTTCAAATCCTAAGTCTGTAATGCGTTTTCATCGTGAAACGCCTGCTTTGGTTAATATCCCCACTCCACTTGGTATTCAACATTTGATTACAGAGACAAGTCACTATCAGTTTGATTTGTCACAGCAAAGGTTGCACATCAATTATGTCCTTAAGCAAACGGAGACAGGAGCCTGTTTTGCAAATTATGAATTAAAGATTCAATGGTATTGAGATAATTACCATTAACAAAAGAGTAGTCATTATGAATTTCGTCTACTGAAGACGCTGGGATCTCTTTATGAGAGCCATTTATTTGATAAACTGCAGTATGGTTTATTTCGACTAGATGAACTTCGTTTTTTCCCTTGAGATTATTAGTGATAGCAAGGATAATTAATTGAAAAATGGATTTTTTTCTGTTACAATGATTAACATATCAAGGGAGTAGCAGACGGTTTACCGTGGCAATGTCGTCATTACGAAAGAAATTTCCGGCGTTGTCTTAAACAGCGAGACTTGTTTTCATAAAAACAGGTCTCTTTTTGTTTGTGGAGAGACCAAAGGAGGAAAGGTTTTGTTAAAAGAACAGAAAAAATCCTTGTTTTACACACAAGGTCAAGAAGAGGTTCTAACGTCTTTAGAATCTTCTCGTGAAGGATTATCAACAACAGAAGCGAAAAATCGCTTAGAGATGTATGGTCGCAATGAGCTTGAAGAAGGGAAAAAACGTAGTCTAATAGCTAAGTTTTTTGACCAATTCAAAGATTTAATGATTATTATCTTACTGGTTGCTGCAGCTCTCTCTGTTATTACGGAAGGTATGCATGGCTTAACGGATGCATTGATTATCTTGGCAGTTGTTATCTTAAATGCAGCTTTTGGTGTTTATCAAGAGGGGCAAGCCGAAGCAGCTATTGAAGCCCTCAAAGATATGTCAAGCCCAATTGCGCGTGTTCGTCGTGATGGTCATACTATTGAGGTGGATTCTAAAGAACTAGTTCCTGGTGACCTCGTTATGTTAGAAGCAGGAGATGTTGTTCCCGCAGATTTACGACTTTTAGAAGCCGCGTCTTTAAAAATTGAAGAAGCAGCTCTAACTGGTGAGTCAGTACCTGTTGAGAAAGACATATCTCAAGTAGTAGCAGAGGATGCAGGTATTGGTGATCGTGTGAATATGGCGTATCAAAATTCAAATGTCACGTATGGTCGAGGATATGGTGTTGTTACTAACACAGGGATGTATACTGAAGTTGGTAAAATTGCTGATATGTTGGCAAATGCTGATGAATCTGAAACACCATTGAAACAAAGTTTAGTTCAACTTTCTAAATTATTGACTTACTTAATCGTGATTATTGCGGTTATTACTTTCTTAGTGGGGATATTTGTCCGTAAAGAAGGTTGGATTGAAGGATTGATGACTTCAGTTGCTTTAGCAGTTGCAGCTATTCCAGAAGGGCTTCCTGCAATTGTTACGATTGTCTTATCAATGGGAACAAAAACTCTTGCTAAACGTAATTCTATCGTTCGTAAACTCCCTGCAGTTGAAACTTTAGGTTCTACAGAAATCATTGCATCGGATAAGACTGGTACTCTGACAATGAATCAAATGACTGTCGAAAAAGTGTATACTAATGGCGTTCTCCAATCATCTTCGGAAGAAATTTCAGTTGATAATAACACTTTACGTATTATGAATTTCTCCAACGATACTAAGATTGATCCTTCAGGAAAATTAATCGGTGACCCAACAGAGACTGCACTGGTACAATTTGGTTTAGATAAGAATTTTGATGTCCGTGAAGTTTTGAAAAATGAACCACGTGTCGCTGAGTTACCATTTGATTCAGATCGTAAGTTAATGTCTACGATTCATAAAGAATCAGATGGTCGCTACTTTATCGCAGTCAAGGGTGCTCCTGATCAATTATTAAAACGAGTTACTAAAATTGAAGATAATGGCTTGGTTCGTGATATCACGGCTGAAGATAAAGAGGCTATCCTAAATACCAATAAAGAACTCGCAAAACAAGCTCTTCGTGTCTTGATGATGGCTTATAAATATGAAACACAAATTCCAACTTTAGAGACTGATATTGTTGAGTCAGATTTAGTATTCTCAGGTTTAGTGGGAATGATTGACCCTGAGCGTCCAGAAGCGGCAGAAGCTGTTCGAGTTGCTAAAGAAGCAGGAATTCGTCCGATTATGATTACCGGGGACCATCAAGATACTGCAGAAGCTATTGCAAAGCGTCTAGGTATTATTGATGCAAATGACACAGAAGATCATGTCTTTACGGGTGCTGAACTTAATGAATTAAGTGACGAAGAGTTTCAAAAAGTATTTAAACAATATTCTGTCTATGCACGTGTTTCTCCTGAACATAAAGTGCGTATCGTGAAAGCTTGGCAAAACGATGGCAAAGTCGTTGCCATGACTGGTGATGGTGTTAATGATGCTCCATCGCTAAAAACAGCAGATATTGGTATTGGTATGGGAATAACTGGTACAGAAGTTTCCAAAGGTGCTTCTGATATGGTTCTTGCTGATGATAATTTTGCAACTATTATTGTGGCTGTTGAGGAAGGACGTAAAGTCTTCTCAAATATCCAAAAATCTATTCAATATCTTCTTTCAGCCAACATGGCAGAGGTATTTACAATTTTCTTTGCAACTTTATTAGGATGGGATGTACTTGCACCGGTTCACCTTCTTTGGATTAACTTGGTAACAGATACTCTTCCAGCTATCGCTCTTGGAGTTGAGCCAGCTGAACCAGGAGTTATGACACATAAACCTCGTGGTCGCCAGTCAAACTTCTTTGATGGTGGTGTTATGGGAGCTATTATCTATCAAGGTATTTTACAAACTATCTTAGTACTTGGTGTCTATGGTTGGGCATTGATGTATCCAGAACATGCTGGTTATCGCATGATTCACGCAGATGCCCTTACGATGGCCTTTGCAACGCTTGGTTTAATCCAATTGGTACATGCATTTAACGTTAAATCAGTTTACCAATCAATCTTTACAGTTGGAGCTTTTAAAAATAGAACCTTTAACTGGTCTATTCCAGTAGCTTTCATTCTTTTGATGGTGACTATTGTTGTTCCTGGATTTAATAAACTTTTCCATGTAACTCATTTAAGTTCAACACAATGGTTAACTGTAGTTATCGGAAGTTTATTGATGGTAGTGTTAACGGAAATTGTTAAATTTATCCAACGTAAATTAGGACAAGACGAAAAAGCTATTTAGTTTAGCTGATAAAAAAACTCACTTAGAATATCTAAGTGAGTTTC
>NZ_GL636070.1:1589345-1596344 GCF_000186445.1 Streptococcus agalactiae ATCC 13813 | reverse complement strand
AAACTCACTTAGAATATCTAAGTGAGTTTTTTAGCAATCAAATATTGTCATAGAGTTGCGTAATTCGTCTTCAAAATATTTTTTTCGATAGTTTTCAAAACTATCCAAATGCTTAACGGCATTATACCTTTTGCTAAGATTCCAGGTTAAATTAGGGTTATGATTGGGATTCTGATTGACAAAGTCAATAGTTAAATTCCATTCTCTAATATATCCAAGTGGTCTAGAATGATAAGTAGTCTCTCCAATTTTAACGTCGCCAAATGAGCGGTGTGCATGACCAAAAACAACATCTTTGATATGATATTTTTGGAATAAATCATGATAAGCCTGACTCCCCAAAAAAGCATTAAAAGGAGAGAATCTAGGATGAGTCATCGTGAACTGTTTATGGGGAACAAAGTGCATAGCAATAATGATATTTGAAGAATCGACTTTTGCTAATATTTCGTCTAAGCGTTTTAAAATTGATGCTTGGATAGTTACATCATTATTTGGACGTTTTAAACGTCTATCAAACCAAAAAGTCTTTTTTAATTTTTCAACATCCTTGATATCTCTATTATTTGAAAAGCTGTAATCATACCAGCCATGAAAAGCTAGTAGCATTTTTTTGTCAAATCGATAGGTTTGAAAGTCAAGGCGTTGGATTTCTGTTTCTGTTAAATCAAGCATATCATGGTTTCCTAAATTATAGCTAAGTTTAATATGCTTTTTTAAGTTATTGATAAAGGGAAGTGTATCTTTAGTAAAATGATTAGATATATCCCCAGCGATATGGAGGTGATCAATTTTTTCTTTCTTAAGCAAATTAATTAACGTTTTCGTCTCAAAGGTAGAAAAATGATTGAGGTCAATATGTAAATCACTCATGATAGCAAGTTTGGTCATAAGGGTATTGTACCATATTGTAGTTCAAAGAGATAAACAGTAAATTTTTGAAATAGTTTTAAAGTCATTCTATAATAGATATGTCATTGTAGAATGCGCTTTCATAATTGTGTTTAGAAGCTTTATATTTAAGGTGCCTTAAGGAGGTCTCATGTCTAATTTTTATAAGCTCTTGAAAGAAAAATTTCCTCGAAAAGAAGATATCGTAACAGAAATGATCAATTTAGAAGCTATTTGTCAATTACCCAAAGGGACGGAATATTTTATTAGTGATTTACACGGGGAATACGATGCTGTTGATTATCTCTTACGGACAGGTGCAGGGTCTATTAGAGCTAAATTATTAGACTGCTTTGATTGGCAGAAAATAGTTGCTGTTGATTTAGATGATTTTTGTATACTGCTTTATTACCCAAAGGAAAAATTAGCCTTCGATAAAATGAACTTGTCAGTAAGTGCTTATAAAACGAAGTTATGGGAAATGATTCCGTTACAAATACAAGTTTTAAAATATTTTTCTAGTAAATATACAAAATCTAAAGTACGTAAGCAATTGCCAGGTAAGTTTGCTTACATTATCGAAGAACTTTTAGCTGAGATTGACCGTAACCCAGAGAAGAAAAGCTATTTTGATACTATTATTGAAAAATTATTTGAATTAGACCAAGTAGAAGATTTAATTATAGTATTATCCCAAACAATTCAAGTTTTAATCATTGACCATTTACATGTTGTAGGGGATATTTACGATCGTGGTAGGTATCCTGATCGTATCTTGAATAGGTTAATGGCTTTTCCAAATTTGGATATCCAATGGGGGAACCATGATGTCACTTGGATGGGAGCAGCATCTGGTTCCTACCTTTGTATGGTAAATGTTATCCGTATTGCTGCACGTTATAATAATATTACTTTAATTGAAGACCGATATGGTATCAATTTGCGTCGCTTGGTTGATTACTCACGCCGTTACTATGAACCTCTACCTTCTTTCGCCCCCATATTAGATGGAGAGGAAATGACTCATCCAGATGAATTAGATTTGTTAAATATGATACAACAAGCAACAGCAATTTTACAGTTTAAATTGGAAGCCCAATTGATTGACAGGCGTCCAGAATTTCAAATGCATAATCGACAACTTATTAACCAGGTAAATTATAAAGATTTAAGTATATCTATAAAGGGAGTTGTGCATCAACTTAAAGATTTTAATAGTAGATGCATTGATTCGAAAAATCCCAGTCGATTAACAAGTGAGGAAGAAGAGCTTTTACAACAATTGATGATAGCCTTCCAGACTTCTGAAAGTTTAAAGAAACATATTGATTTCCTATTTGAGAAAGGAAGTATGTATTTAACCTATAATGATAATCTTTTATTCCATGGTTGCATACCAATGCATAGTAATGGTGATTTTAAAAGCTTTAAAATTGCAGGAAAAACTTATGGTGGTAGGGATTTACTGGATTTATTTGAAAGTCAAATACGTCTAGCATATGCTAGACCAGAGAAACATGATGATTTGGCGACAGATATCGTTTGGTATCTTTGGTGTGGTGAAAATTCTTCTCTTTTTGGTAAGAATGCCATGACTACTTTTGAGCGCTATTATGTTTCCGACAAAGTAACTCATCAAGAAAGAAAAAATCCCTACTTTAAACTGAGAGATAAAGATGATATTTGCACTGCCCTTTTACAAGAGTTTGATTTGCCTAAGTTTGGACATATTGTCAATGGTCATACGCCAGTCAAAGAAAAAAATGGTGAGCAACCGATAAAAGCAAATGGTAAGATGTTAGTAATTGATGGTGGCTTTGCCAAAGGTTATCAGAAAAATACAGGTTTAGCTGGCTACACTTTGATTTATAATAGCTATGGGATACAATTAATTTCACACCTTCCTTTTACATCCATTGAGGAAGTTTTAAGTGGAACCAACTATATCATTGATACGAAGCGATTAGTAGAAGAAGCCAAGGATAGGATTCTTGTAAAAGATACAACTATTGGACAAAAGTTAACCAAAGAGATTAAAGACTTAGATCACCTTTATCGTCATTTTCAGGAATATGATGACTAGTGTTTAAGTAATTTACTAATTGATATGTAGGATTTAATTTTTCAGTTTCTTACCTTGTCCCTTTTATTAAATTGACTTAAAATAATATTATGGACATAAAGGCAGAAATTCAAAAATTAGCAAAAGAAATTGGTATCTCTAAAATTGGTTTTACGACGGCAGATAACTTTGATTATTTGGAAAAGTCATTGCGTGCTTCTGTGGAAGAGGGGCGCAATTCAGGATTTGAACATAAAGTCATAGAGGATCGTATCTACCCTGAAAGGCTTTTAGAATCGGCTAAAACGATTATTTCAATTGGCGTTGCTTATCCTCACAAACTTCCTCAGCAACCTCAAAAAACACCTTATAAACGAGGAAAAATTACACCTAATTCGTGGGGGCTTGATTATCATTATGTGGTCGGCGAAAAGTTAGACAGACTATCAAAAGGCATTGAAGAGCTCTGTCGAGATTTTCCTTTGCAACAAAAAGCAATGGTCGATACTGGAGCTTTAGTTGATACTGCAGTTGCCCAAAGAGCAGGTATTGGTTTTATAGGAAAAAATGGTCTAGTTATTTCTAAAGAATATGGCTCTTATATGTTTTTGGGAGAATTAATTACCAATTTAGAGATCGAGCCAGACAAGCCTGTCGATTATGATTGTGGTGACTGTCGTCGTTGTCTAGATGCCTGTCCAACTTCTTGTTTAATTGGTGATGGCTCAATGAATGCCAAGCGTTGTCTATCATTTCAAACCCAAGATAAGGGAATGATGGACATAGAGTTTCGAAAAAAGATTAAAACAGTTATCTATGGTTGCGATATTTGCCAAATTTGCTGTCCTTATAACAAAGGTATAAATAATCCATTGGCGACAGAGATTGATCCTGAGTTGGCTCAACCAGAATTAATACCATTTTTGAGTTTATCAAATGGACAATTTAAAGAAAAATTTGGTATGATTGCTGGAAGTTGGCGAGGTAAAAATATTTTACAGCGTAATGCCATTATTGCGCTAGCAAATGCTCATGATAAAACCGCAGTGGTCAAATTAATAGAGATTATTGATAAAAATAATAACCCTATTCATACTGCAACAGCTATATGGGCATTGGGAGAAATTGTCAAAAAACCAAACGATGAGATACTGGAGTTTATGAGTAATTTAACCTTAAAAGATGAAGATAGCCGAAAAGAGTTGGAATTAATCCGTCATAAATGGCAATTTTAAGCCTTTTATGGTATTTTTAAGAACCTTATGATAAAATAAAACAGATTAACAAAGATTGGAGAAATCTCATGGAAGTGGCTGAAATTCGCCAAAAAATAGTAGAAAATAAAGAGAAGTTGACTAGCTTCAGGAGGTCTCTTTGACTTAGATCGTTTGGAAGAGGAGATTGCTCTTCTTGAAAATCAAATGACTGAGCCAGACTTTTGGAATGACAATATTGCAGCGCAAAAGACATCTCAAGAACTGAATGAGTTAAAAGGTAAGTATGATACTTTCCATAATATGCAAGAATTATCTGACGAAACAGAACTCTTACTTGAGATGCTTGACGAAGATGATTCTTTGAAAGAAGAATTAGAAGAAAATCTAATGCAGCTAGATAAGATAATGGGTGCTTATGAAATGACGCTTCTCTTATCTGAGCCTTATGACCACAATAATGCTATCTTAGAAATCCATCCTGGTTCAGGAGGAACTGAAGCGCAAGATTGGGGAGATTTACTCTTACGAATGTATACCCGTTTTGGCAATGCTAATGGTTTCAAAGTAGAAGTATTGGATTATCAAGCAGGGGATGAAGCTGGTATTAAATCGGTTACCCTCTCTTTTGAAGGTCCCAATGCTTATGGTTTGTTGAAATCAGAAATGGGAGTTCATCGCCTCGTTCGTATATCACCTTTTGATTCGGCTAAACGTCGTCATACCTCATTTGCTTCAGTTGAAGTGATGCCAGAGTTAGATGATACGATTGAAGTAGAAGTACGTGATGATGACATTAAAATGGATACTTTCCGTTCCGGAGGAGCTGGTGGTCAGAACGTCAATAAAGTATCAACAGGTGTTCGTTTGACGCATATTCCAACTGGAATTGTGGTATCGTCTACCGTTGACCGTACTCAATATGGGAACCGCGATCGCGCTATGAAGATGTTGCAGGCTAAGCTATATCAGTTAGAACAAGAAAAGAAAGCACAAGAAGTAGATGCTCTCAAGGGTGATAAAAAAGAAATCACTTGGGGAAGTCAGATTCGTTCTTATGTTTTCACCCCTTATACGATGGTGAAGGATCATCGTACTAACTTTGAGCTTGCTCAGGTAGATAAGGTTATGGATGGAGAAATCAATGGCTTTATTGATGCCTACCTTAAGTGGCGCATTGAAGACTAAAAATAATGAAGGAGAAACATGGCACTAATAGAAATGTCTGGTGTTACTAAAAAGTATCGCCGTTCAACAACTGCCTTGAGAAACTTAAATTTATCAATTCAGCAAGGTGAGTTTGTGTATTTAGTTGGTCCGTCAGGTGCTGGTAAATCTAGCTTGATTCGCCTCCTATACCGTGAAGAAAAATTAAGTTCAGGTAGATTAAAGGTAGGGGAATTCAATCTCAATAAACTCAAACGTCGTCAAATTCCTATTTTACGTCGTAGTATTGGAGTTGTCTTCCAAGATTATAAATTACTACCAACAAAAACAGTTTATGAGAATGTTGCGTTTGCGATGCAAGTTATTGGAGCTAAGCGCCGTCATATTAAAAAACGCGTGCCAGAAGTTTTAGAATTAGTAGGTTTAAAACACAAGATGCGTTCTTTTCCAACACAGTTATCTGGTGGAGAACAACAACGTGTGGCAATTGCACGTGCGATTGTTAATAATCCAAAATTATTAATTGCAGATGAACCTACTGGTAATTTGGATCCAGAAATCGCTTGGGAAATCATGCATCTATTGGAACGTATTAACCTTCAAGGAACGACTGTTTTGATGGCAACACACAATAGTCAAATTGTTAACACACTTCGTCATCGTGTCATTGAGATTGAAGCAGGTAGCGTTATCCGAGATGAAGAGAAGGGAGAATATGGTTATCATGATTAATTTCTTTAGACATTTCTGGGAATCGCTTAAAAACTTAAAACGTAACTTTTGGATGACTTTTGCTTCTGTAACATCAGTTACCATAACATTACTTCTTGTAGGCTTGTTTTCATCAGTTTTACTGAATGTTGAAAAGTTAACAACTGATGTTTCAGGTAATTTTACTATCAGTGCCTTTTTAAATGTTGACTCAACGGATGCTCAAAAACAAGTCAAAGATAAGGACGGAAAGCTAAAAGATAATCCTGATTATCATAAAGTTTATGACAAGATTAAACGTATTTCTGGTGTAGAGAAAGTCACTTATTCAAGTAAAGCTGAACAATTAAAAGAAGTTCAAAAAGAGTATGGTTCAGATGTTATTGATGATACCTACAAAGATGCTTTGTTAGATGTTTACGTAGTTGGGACAAGTTCTGCAAAAGTTTCTAAGAGTGTCAGTGAAGCAATTGGACGCATTGAAGGTGTTGATTATACTAAAGAACCTATTGATTCAACAAAACTATCTAATCTCACAGATAACATCCGTATATGGGGATTTGGTGGTGTTGCCTTATTAATTGTCCTTGCTATCTTTTTGATTTCAAATACTATTCGTATGTCGATTATGTCACGCCGTACAGATATTGAAATCATGAGATTAGTTGGCGCTAAAAATTCTTATATTCGAGGACCGTTCTTTTTTGAAGGTGCTTGGGTAGGGATTTTAGGGGCTATCGTTCCATCGCTGATTTTCTATTTTGGTTATCAATTTGTGTTTAACAAGTTTAATCCAAAATTTGAGACAAGCCATGTTTCATTGTATCCTATGGATATTATGGTTCCAGCAATTATTGGTGGTATGGTGATTATTGGTATTATTATTGGCTCACTTGGATCTGTCCTATCAATGAGACGTTACCTTAAGATTTAATAAAAAGAGATGAAATCTAT
>NZ_GL636070.1:1585292-1587707 GCF_000186445.1 Streptococcus agalactiae ATCC 13813 | reverse complement strand
ATCTTTTTCATCTCTTTTTATTAATTGTAGATATCATGCTAGTGGATAAAATTTGAAATAAACGTAGCCAATTGTTTTTCAGATGATTTGTGAGAAAGGGTAGCTTTACCATCCCCTTTTTGATGTCCGTAGTTACCAAATCGGCTATGGTTTCCCCCGACAATAGTTCGAAAAGTACTTGAATTTGGGAGGCGTTTTTTAGCTTCCTCATATTTTTCCCAGTTTAAAATATGATCGTTACTTGCTGTAATGGAGAGTACTCTTAACTTTTTATGAGATAGGTCGGATTTACTTGAAGGGTAGGAAGCTAATAATATGAGCCCTCTAACAGGGGCTACTTTGGCATTTTGGCTAGCAACAACTCCTCCTAAAGAATGTCCAGCAAGGTAAACATTAGTTAAGTGGTTCTGATTAATAATTGTTTTAGCTTTATAAGGTGATAAAACTGGCAAATTTAAAGGTGTCTTCAAAATATAGGTATTATACCCTTTATCAGCTAAATCTCTAGCAAGTTGAGAATAAGCTTCTTCTTCCACAAGAGCCCCTTGATAGAAAATAATATTTGCTTTTACCTTACCCTTGCTTCTAAAAAGAAGGTAGTTCTTATGGTTTGTAGCGGTTTTAGCAATTCTCCTAGCTAATGGGGAGGCTTGGTAAGTATTGAAGTAAATGGTCATCCCGACGGCCATTAAAATAGCAAGGATACTTGTTGTTAACCAAAGAAAAATAGAGTGACGTTTTATGTTCATTGGAAGAAAGGATTAAAGTTTTTTTCGTGGCCAATAGTTGTATTCATGCCATGGCCTGGGTGAACACTATAATGACTAGGTAAGGTGAATAGTTCTTGGCGAATACCAGTAATGAGGTCCTCAAAGTTACTGGTAGGTAAGTCAGTACGACCGATAGTTTCACGAAATAGAGCATCGCCAGTAACGACTAATTCATCTGAGTGGAAAACAAATGAGACTCCTCCCCAAGAATGACCAGGTGTTGGTAAAACTGTGAATTCAAAACCATTTAGTTGATAGGGTTGCTTTAATTTAAAAAAGTTCTCTGCCGGTCTTGCTATAACATTAATGATATCATCATGACGGCCTAACCCAGATAAATTATCATCTGGGGAAGATAGCCAAGCGGCTTCTTTTTCTGAAACATAAACAGGTGGATTATCAAAAGTATCTCTGACCAAATCTAAACTAAAAATATGATCATAGTGAGTATGAGTTAAGAGGATAGCCACTAAAGGTTTTTCAAAGGATTTAATTTTAGCAATGATTTCTTTGCCATTGCTCCCTGGATCAATGAGGATAACAGCTTGATCATTAACGAGGTAATAAGTATTTTCACCAGCAATGTGGTTTATTGTTTTATAGATTTTCATAATGATAGTGTACCAAAAAATCAAGACTTTGTTAAAAAAAGAGTGGCGGAAAATAAATGGCAACTAGTTTCAGAAAATATGGGATCTCACAGCAATTTCTTGACACCGTTTTCATAAAGGTGTATCATAAAAGTAATCAATAAGCCAAGCCTAAAGCTGAACTTAGTTTAAGAACACTGACTTTTTGAGAGCAACCTAATTGGTTGACTAAAGAATATGAGGTGGAAGATATGTCAAAAGTTGCTATTGTTACTGGTGCTGGTCAAGGAATTGGATTTGCTATTGCGAAACGTCTTCATGCAGACGGCTTTAAAATAGGCGTTTTAGACTATAATGAAGAGACTGCTCAGGCTGCGGTTGATAAACTATCACCTGAGGATGCTGTTGCAGTTGTAGCAGATGTTTCAAAACGTGATCAAGTCTTTGATGCTTTCCAAAAAGTTGTAGATACTTTTGGTGATTTGAATGTTGTTGTTAACAATGCAGGTATTGCCCCAACAACCCCTCTTGACACTATTACTGAAGAGCAGTTTGAAAAGGCTTTTGCAATCAATGTCGGAGGAACTATTTGGGGAAGTCAAGCAGCTCAAAAACATTTTAGAGAATTAGGTCATGGCGGAAAAATTATAAATGCAACTTCACAAGCAGGATGTGAAGGGAATCCTAATTTGACTGTTTATGGTGGTACAAAATTTGCAGTTCGTGGTATTACACAGACTTTGGCAAAGGATTTGGCATCAGAAGGAATCACAGTCAATGCCTACGCACCAGGTATTGTTAAAACACCTATGATGTTTGATATTGCCCATGAAGTTGGTAAGAATGCAGGCAAAGATGATGAATGGGGTATGGAGCAGTTTGCAAAAGATATCACTTTGAAACGCTTGTCTGAACCAGAAGATGTTGCTAATGCAGTAGGCTTCTTAGCGGGAGATGATTCAAATTATATCACTGGACAAACAATAGTTGTCGATGGTGGTATGGTATTCCATTAAAAATGATTAATGCTAACACTGTGAGTGAAACTCACAGTG
>NZ_GL636070.1:1570133-1583610 GCF_000186445.1 Streptococcus agalactiae ATCC 13813 | reverse complement strand
CTTAAAAAATTATCTTATCTTGGTTATTGGAGTGATGGCATCTTTGAGGTACAGTCATGTTTTGTTTTATAGATATAGCGTGCTATAATAGACTTACTATGACCCAGAAAAAACTTAGAAAATATGCAGTAGTTGACTTGGAGGCTACTGGAGCAGGTCCCAATGCTTCTATTATTCAGGTTGGGATTGTTATTATCCAAGGAAATAAAATTATTGATAGTTATGAAACAGATGTTAATCCTCATGAATCTTTGGATGAGCATATTGTTCATTTGACAGGTATTACGGATAAGCAGTTGGTTAAAGCTCCGGATTTTGGTCAAGTGGCGCATCACATTTATCAATTGATTGAAGATTGTATTTTTGTTGCCCACAATGTAAAGTTCGATGCAAATTTATTGGCTGAGCAACTATTTTTAGAAGGCTTCGAGTTACGTACACCAAGGATAGATACAGTAGAGTTATCACAAGTGTTTTATCCCTGTTTAGAAAAATATTCTTTAGGGGCATTAGCAGAAAGCTTAAATATTGAATTAACAGATGCGCACACTGCTATTGCAGATGCAAGAGCTACAGCACAGTTATTCATTAAGTTAAAAGCTAAAATTAGTAGTTTACCTAAAGAAGTGTTGGAGACCATTTTAACATTTGCTGATAATCTTTTGTTCGAATCCTATTTATTGATTGAAGAAGCTTATCAAGAAGCTGATTTCGTTAATCCTAAAGAATATTATTTCTGGCAAGGATTGGTCTTAAAAAAAGAAAAAGCTGTTGGAAAGCCTAAGAAATTATCTAGTGATTTTCAAGTTAACATGGCTTTGTTAGGTATGGATGCTCGCCCTAAGCAAATTGTTTTTGCTGACTTGGTTAAAGCGCATTTTAATGATCAAACAACAACGTTTTTAGAAGCTCAATCAGGACTTGGTAAAACATATGGATATCTCTTGCCTTTATTGGATCAGTCTCAAAAACAACAAATAATAGTATCTGTTCCAACAAAGATTTTGCAAGATCAAATAATGGCTAAAGAAATAAAGCACATTCAAGAACTTTTTCATATTCCCTGTCACAGTATCAAAGGACCGAGAAATTACTTGAAGTTAGATGCGTTTTATAAGAGCCTCCAAGTGCAGGATCGAAATCGATTGATAAATCGTTTTAAAATGCAACTGCTAGTGTGGTTGACGGAAACGACTACAGGTGATTTGGATGAAATTAAACAAAAACAACGATTAGAATCTTACTTTGACCAGCTAAAACACGATGGAGAAGTGACTCAATCATCACTTTTTTATGATCTGGATTTTTGGAAACGCAGTTATGATAAAGTTGCACAAAGTCAACTTGTTATTATTAATCATGCTTATTTTCTTGAGCGTGTTCAGGATGACAAAGATTTTGCAAAGGGGAAGGTTTTAGTTTTTGATGAAGCTCAGAAACTTGTTTTGGGACTGGAAAATTTTTCTCGTGGGCAACTTGATATTAGTCACCAATTGCAGGTTATTCAAAAAATAATTGATAGTCCTATTCCGTTATTACAAAAGCGCCTTCTGGAAAGTATTTCTTATGAGTTAAGTCATGCAGCAGAACTTTTTTATCGTCATAATTCTTTTGAATTTTCAGAGACCTGGTTGAAACGTCTAAAAAATAGTATAAACGCTTTAGAAGTAGTAGGATTAGATGATTTACAAACTTTTTTCACAGCTACTTATACTAACTATTGGTTTGAAACTGATAAAGTCAATGAGAAGCGTTTAACCATTTTACGTGGGGCGAGAGAAGATTTTCTTAAATTTTCAGAGTTCCTCCCTCCCACAAAAAAGACCTATATGATATCAGCTACTTTACAAATCAGTCCCAAAGTCTACTTGTCAGATCTTTTAGGAGGATTTTCAAGTATAAGCACAGAGAAGATAGCGCATGAGAAAAATGCCAATCAGAAAGTATGGATTGATACCTCTATGCCTAATATACTTGATTTATCACCGGAACAGTATGCTTACGAAATAGCCAAGCGTTTACAAGATATAATGACGTTAAAGCAGCCTACCTTAGTCTTATTAACTTCTAAACAGACAATGTTTATGGTATCTGATTATTTGGATAAGTGGGAGATAAAACATCTTACTCAAGATAAAAATGGCTTAGCTTATAACGTTAAAAAACGTTTTGATCGTGGAGAAAGCAATCTTCTTTTAGGTACAGGATCTTTTTGGGAAGGTGTTGACTTTGTACATCGTGATCGTCTTATTGAAGTTATCACGCGATTGCCTTTTGATAATCCCAAAGACTATTTTATCCAGAAACTATCGCAGAGTTTAACAAAAGAGGGGAAAAACTTCTTTTATGACTATTCTTTACCAATGACTGTCTTAAAATTAAAACAGGCCTTGGGACGTACTACAAGGAGAGAAGAACAAAAGTCAGCGGTAATTATTTTGGATAGCAGATTGGTTATTAAATCTTATGGACAAACCATCATGCATTCTCTTGGTAGAGATTTTGAAATTTCTAAGGAAAAAATTAACAAGGTCTTGACTGAAATGGCTAAATTTTTGATATAATGGTAAAGATCATTGTCTAAAAATAAGATGTTGACAGTGCGACTCAAGATTAAATAATAGTAGTACGTTGATAAAAGGAGGAGTGATGACCTATTTGTCAGAACGTGTACTCAATATGGAAGAGAGTGTTACTTTAGCTGCGGGAGCTAAAGCAAGAGAACTCAGAGTACAAGGAAGAGATATTCTTAGTTTAACTTTAGGGGAGCCTGATTTCGCTACTCCTAAAAACATTCAGCAAGCGGCTATTGAGGCTATAACAGATGGACGTGCAAGTTTTTACACACCATCAAGTGGTTTGCCGGAGTTGAAGTCAGCAATTAATGCGTATTTTGAACGTTTTTATGGCTACTCCCTTAAACCTAATCAGGTGGTTGTGGGAACTGGTGCTAAGTTTATCCTTTATACTTTCTTTATGACAGTACTGAATCCCGGTGATGAAGTAATTATTCCGACTCCTTATTGGGTATCTTATGCTGATCAGATTAAGATGGCTGAAGGTAAGCCAGTTTTTGTCACAGCAAAAGAAGTTAATCACTTCAAAGTAACTGTGGAACAGTTAGAAGCTGTTAGGACTGATAAGACAAAAGTCATACTTCTTAATAGTCCATCAAATCCTACAGGTATGATTTATAAAGCTGAGGAGTTGGAGGCTATTGGAAATTGGGCAGTCGAACATGATATCCTAATTTTAGCAGATGATATTTACGGTCGATTGGTTTACAATGGCAATATTTTTACCCCTATTTCAAGCCTTTCAGAGTCCATTCGAAACCAAACGATAGTCATAAATGGAGTTTCTAAGACTTATGCGATGACAGGTTGGCGTGTTGGTTTTGCAGTGGGTAATCATGATATTATAGCGGCAATGTCTAAAGTAGTCAGTCAAACAACTTCTAACCTTACGGCTGTCTCACAGTATGCTACTATTGAGGCTTTAAATGGTTCTCAAGAGTCATTTGAAAAAATGAGGCTAGCATTTGAAGAACGCCTTAATATCATTTATCCATTGTTGTGTCAGGTCCCTGGGTTTGAGGTTGTTAAACCACAAGGTGCTTTTTATCTTTTCCCAAATGTTACAAAAGCAATGGAAATGAAAGGATATACGGATGTTACAGCATTCACGGATGCCATTCTTGAAGAAGTTGGACTTGCTTTAGTAACGGGTGCTGGTTTTGGAGCGCCGGAAAATGTTCGTCTGAGTTATGCTACAGATCTTGGAACCCTTAAAGAAGCTGTTCGTAGACTGCATGTCTTTATGGGAAGTAATGAAATTAATTAAATAAAAATAGAGAGAAACTTATGTCAAAAAAACTTATTTCAATTGTTGATGTTAAAGATTATGTTGGTCAAGAAGTTACTATTGGTGCTTGGGTTGCTAACAAATCAGGTAAAGGTAAGATTGCGTTTGTACAGTTGCGCGATGGTTCTGCCTTTTTCCAAGGTGTCGCTTTTAAACCAAACTTCATTGAAAAATATGGTGAAGAATCAGGTCTTGAAAAATTTGACGTTATTAAACGTCTCAACCAAGAAACATCTGTTTATGTAACAGGGATTGTTAAAGAGGATGAACGTTCAAAATTTGGCTATGAGCTTGATATTACTGACCTTGAAGTCATTGGAGAGTCACATGAATATCCTATAACTCCTAAAGAGCATGGGACAGACTTCTTGATGGACAACCGTCATCTTTGGTTGCGTTCTCGTAAACAAATGGCTGTTATGCAAATTCGTAACGCTATTATTTATTCAACTTATGAATTCTTTGACCAAAATGGTTTTATCAAATTTGATAGCCCAATTTTATCAGAAAATGCAGCAGAAGATTCAACAGAGTTATTCGAAACAGACTATTTTGGGAAACCAGCATTTCTTAGCCAATCTGGTCAATTATACCTTGAAGCTGGAGCAATGGCTCTAGGCCGAGTTTTCGACTTTGGTCCAGTCTTTCGTGCTGAAAAATCTAAAACACGTCGCCATTTAACAGAATTTTGGATGATGGATGCCGAGTATTCTTTCTTGTCACATGAGGAATCACTTGACCTTCAAGAAGCTTATGTTAAAGCATTGATCCAAGGCGTTCTAGATCGTGCGCCTCAAGCACTTGATATTTTAGAACGTGATGTTGAGGCTCTCAAACGTTATATCGCAGAGCCATTCAAGCGTGTTTCTTATGATGATGCTATTACACTTCTTCAAGAGCATGAAGCAGATGAAGATACAGATTATGAACATTTAGAGCATGGTGATGACTTTGGTTCACCACATGAAACTTGGATTTCTAATTACTTTGGAGTGCCGACATTTGTAGTGAATTACCCAGCAAGCTTTAAAGCATTTTATATGAAACCAGTTCCTGGAAATCCAGAACGCGTTCTTTGTGCTGATCTTTTAGCTCCAGAAGGTTATGGAGAGATCATTGGCGGCTCAATGCGTGAAGACAACTACGATGCTCTTGTGGCTAAAATGGATGAACTAGGTATGGCTAAATCAGAATACGACTTTTACCTTGACCTTCGTAAATACGGCTCTGTTCCTCATGGCGGTTTTGGTATAGGTATTGAACGTATGGTAACTTTTGTTGCTGGTACCAAACATATTCGCGAAGCTATTCCATTCCCACGTATGTTACATCGTATCAAACCATAATAAAAAGAGCGCTAGCTAGTGCGCTTTTTTATTATGGTCTTTAGAATCGTTGGTTAATTAAATTGGGACTATGTTTTTTTAACAATGTGATTGTCGAAAAGACAAGGATAAGACTGATTAGTCGATCAATATAATCTGTTCCAACTTGAACAAGTATCAAACTACTTGTCATGTCTAATCCAATTCCATGTAAGAATTGTGCTATAATACTTGAGCCACTAGAGGTAATTCCTTTAAAAAGGATAACTGTTATAACTGAAGCAATAATAGTTCCTGGTAAAGAAATAATCAGTGATTTCCACAATAGGCTAGAGGGTTTACAATTCCTTTTAATCAAGATACCAGTAATGATAGCAACTACGATGGCGACTGGTGAATAATAAAGTGAAAAAATATCAGTAGTCATCCAATTGATGAGTGCACTGAGAAAAGCAGTGCTGGCAGCGTACCATGGTCCCAGGATAACTGCTATTAGCAATGTACCTATAGTATCTAGATAGATAGGTAGGCGTAAAAATAGAGCTAAATTAGCCCCAATAAGGTTGATGGCGATAGCGATTGAGATAAATGAAATTAAACGAGCAGGTGATTTTGTCATTTGTTAAGTCCTAACATTTCTAAGTCTTCAATGATGACTGAATTTTGTGCATGTAATAGGACGGTCATAAAATCATTCCAAAATAAATTAGTATTGACTGAGGTTAAAATCTTACTGTTAGCATCTTTTTTATAAAAATGATACTGATCTACAATTGTTTGTCCCATGGCGATTCCGTGACAAGCAACATCGGTATAGCTATCAAAACCAGTAGCGATATTTTCATTAACAAAGTAAGCAATAGCTAAAGGATCATTTATCACACATCCAATAATATGCTCATATTGCCAGTGAAAATCGAAGTAGAACTTTGTGATTTTTTGGATAAAAGTTGATACGTCTGGATTAATACGCTCCATATAAGATAAATGATTGGGGGTTAATACAATATGACGTGTGATGTCTAGTCCAACCATCTCTATTTTTTTGTCAAGGTTTTCAAATACATATTGTGCAGCATGGGGATCATACCAATAGTTGTATTCAGCAACTGGAGAACAATTGCCATGTGATTTAAAATTTCCTCCCATGCTAACAAATCGCTTGCAATGTTTGCCTAATTTGGGATTAGTTTGTAAGGCTCGAGCGATATTGGTCAGAGGTCCGAGAGCTATAATAGAAGTATCATTTTTGTGTTCAAAATAGTTTGCTAAAAAACAATCTGCTGATTCTTCTTGAAAGATAATTGGTTGCGCCAATGTAAAGTTATTCTCTCCAAGGCCATCCATTCCATGAGTATCTTGAGCAGATACAAATTCACGTTGTAAAGGCAAGTTATTACCAACATAAACTGAAATGTCGCGACGATTTAGTAATTCAAGCGTTACAAAGGTATTCTTTAGTCCTAGCTCAACAGGCGAATTGCCTGCTGTTATAGTAATAGCAACAACTTCTAACTTAGGATGCTGAATAGCATACATCAGTGCTAAGGTATCATCAATACCGGGATCGCAATCGATAATAATTTTTTCTTTGTTCATTTGTCTCCTTTCTTTTAATATTAGTGAATGTTCTATGCTTTTATGAAACTATTAACAATAGTCATGGCAATAAAAAAGATCTTGGCAGTTACCAAGATCACACGAAAAAATGAATTTAGTTTTCTAAATTCAATCATATTTTCAGTCACTTAGTTTTTTATTCTGGGAAGTTTTCGAACCAGTCCGAGAAATCCTCGATTATGCACGTGTTTTATTATAATATGAAAGCACTAACTTGTAAAGATTCAAACTGACCATTTAACAGTGTCTAGATTGATTGTTTTAGCATTTGAAATTAATTTTGAAATCGGACATCTGCTGTGTGCTTTGTTAACGATTAGCTTACTATCAGATAATGACAGTTTTTCAATACTAGCAACAGCGTTAACTTGGAAATAAAATCCCTTACCTACTTGCTTTTCCTTCATGAGCTGGCAATTAACATCAACACGAGATTTTAGGTCTTTGAATCCTTTTTGTTCTAAAATAGCTTTTATAGTTGCATTTAAACATGTTGACCATGCTAAAGCAATTAATTCTTCAGGATTAAATCCTGGTAAATGATTTAAAGGGTGATTGGTCTCCACAATTTTTCCATTGGAGAGATAAACTTTTCCATCAACGCCTTGAGTGTTTGATGAGGTTACTTCATAAAGCATAATAAACTCCTTTGGGTCTAGTTTACCAAATTTGGGAGCATTCCGACAAGATTTTACTATTTAGAATGAGTTTCTTTTCCTCTGAAGTAAAATCCTAATTGCTAGCCATTTGTGGTATAATGGCATAAAACATAAGAGAAAGAGGTAATCGTAATGTCAGACGAACAAATCAAACTTGTGATTGTAACAGGTATGAGTGGGGCAGGAAAGACAGTGGCTATTCAGTCATTTGAAGATTTAGGATATTTTACAATAGATAATATGCCGCCTACTCTAGTGCCTAAGTTTTTAGAATTAGCAGCACAATCAGGAGATACAAGCAAGATTGCTATGGTAGTTGACATGCGTAGTCGTCTTTTCTTTAGAGAAATTAACTCTATTTTGGATAGCCTTGAAATTAATGATAATATTAACTTTAAGATTCTATTTTTAGATGCTACTGACACCGAGCTAGTGTCACGATATAAAGAGACACGTCGTAGCCACCCTCTTGCTGCCGACGGCAGAGTGTTAGATGGTATTTCTCTAGAGAGAGAACTATTAGCACCGCTTAAAAGTATGAGTCAGAACGTTGTGGACACTAGTGAATTAACACCAAGACAACTACGTAAGGTCATTTCTGAAGAATTCTCAAATCAAGATAGTCAAAGTTCTTTTCGTATTGAAGTTATGAGTTTTGGGTTTAAATATGGTATACCTTTGGATGCGGATTTAGTATTCGATGTGCGTTTTTTACCAAATCCATACTATAAACCAGAATTAAGAGATAAGACAGGTTTAGATACTGAGGTTTATGACTATGTCATGAGTTTTGATGAATCAGACGATTTTTATGACCATCTTCTTGCCTTAATAAAGCCAATCTTACCAGGCTATCAAAAAGAAGGGAAATCTGTTTTGACTGTGGCAATCGGATGTACAGGTGGGCAACATCGTAGCACCGCTTTTGCTCATAGATTATCAGAAGATTTAAAAGCAGATTGGACAGTGAATGAAAGCCATCGTGATAAAAATAAGCGTAAGGAGACGGTGAATCGTTCATGAGAAAACCTAAAATAACCGTTATTGGCGGAGGAACGGGAATTCCAGTTATTTTGAAAAGTCTTCGCTTAGAAGATGTTGAGATTACAGCGGTTGTCACGGTGGCAGATGATGGTGGTTCGTCAGGTGAGTTGCGCTCAGTTATGCAACTAACACCGCCAGGAGATTTAAGAAATGTTTTGGTTGCCTTGAGTGATATGCCGAAGTTTTACGAACAAATTTTCCAATATCGTTTTGCAGAAGGTGATGGGGATTTTGCAGGTCATCCTTTAGGAAATCTTATTATTGCTGGTGTTGCTGAAATGCAAGGTTCAACTTATAACGCTATGCAGAGTTTAACACAGTTCTTTCATACAACAGGAAAGATATATCCATCTAGTGAACATCCGCTCACTCTGCATGCTGTTTTTAAAGATGGCCATGAAGTGGTTGGAGAGAGTCAAATAGCCGATTATAAAGGCATGATTGACCATGTGTATGTCACTAATACTTATAATGAAGAGACTCCTACGGCCAGCCGCAAAGTTGTTGATGCAATTTTAGAAAGTGATATGATTGTGTTGGGTCCAGGGTCACTTTTCACCTCTATTTTACCTAACCTAGTTATTCCAGAGATTAAACAAGCTCTTTTAGAAACTCGGGCAGAGGTAGCTTATGTATGCAATATTATGACACAACGTGGTGAAACTGAGCATTTTACAGACGCAGACCACGTTGAAGTATTGAAACGTCATTTAGGACAAGATGCTATCGATACAGTTTTGGTTAATATTGAAAAAGTGCCAGAGTCTTATATGGAAAACAATCATTTTGATGAGTATTTGGTACAGGTTGAACATGATTTTTCAGGGCTTAGAAAACATGCCAGACGTGTCATCTCGTCTAACTTTTTAAAATTAGAAAAAGGTGGAGCCTTCCATCATGGTGACTTCGTTGTTGAGGAACTAATGAATTTAGTAGGAACACATTTATGAGTTTTACAGTAAAAGTCAAAGAAGAGTTGCTAGGTCATAAGAGTGAAAATAAGATGGAACTGTCAGCTATTATCAAAATGTCAGGTAGTTTAGGATTAGCTAACCACGGCCTCAACCTTTCTATTACCACAGAAAATGCTAAAATTGCTCGTCATATTTATAGCATGTTAGAAGAACATTATCATTTGCAGCCAGAAATCAAATACCATCAAAAAACGAACTTACGAAAGAATCGTGTGTATACTGTTTTTATTGAAGAAAAAGTTGATGTTATTCTTGCTGATTTGAAGTTGGCTGATGCTTTTTTTGGTATTGAAACTGGTATTGAACACTCTATATTGGACAATGATGAAAATGGAAGAGCTTATCTCAGGGGAGCATTCTTATCAACGGGTACTGTTAGAGAACCTGATTCTGGAAAATATCAACTAGAAATTTTTTCTGTTTATCTAGACCATGCACAAGACTTAGCTAATCTTATGAAAAAATTTATGTTAGATGCAAAGGTTATTGAACATAAACATGGAGCAGTAACTTATTTGCAAAAAGCAGAAGATATTATGGATTTCTTGATAGTCATTGATGCCATGGAAGCTAGAGATGCTTTTGAAGAGATTAAAATGATACGTGAGACACGTAATGATATTAACCGTGCTAACAACGTTGAAACAGCTAATATTGCTAGAACAATCACAGCTAGTATGAAGACTATCAATAATATTATCAAGATTATGGATACTATTGGTTTTGATGCACTGCCTAGTGATTTAAGACAAGTAGCTCAGGTGCGTGTGGCTCATCCAGATTACTCTATTCAACAAATAGCAGACAGTTTAGAAACGCCTCTGAGTAAGAGTGGCGTTAACCATCGCTTACGGAAAATAAATAAAATTGCAGATGAATTATAGAAGGAGATATTAGCATGGCTTGTACAACAATATTGGTTGGTAAAAAGGCTTCTTATGATGGTTCGACTATGATCGCTAGAACGGAAGACTCTGTTAATGGCGATTTCACACCCAAAAAATTAAAGGTAATGACATCTAAAGATCAACCGCGTCATTACAAATCAGTTTTATCAAATTTTGAAGTAGATTTACCAGATAACCCACTTCCTTATACTTCAGTACCGGACGCATTGGGAAAAGATGGTATATGGGGTGAAGCCGGTATTAACAGTAAAAATGTAGCGATGAGTGCTACAGAAACTATTACAACGAATTCCCGCGTTTTGGGTGCAGATCCTTTGGTTTCAGATGGTATAGGGGAAGAGGATATACTCACTTTAGTGCTTCCCTATATTCAGTCAGCGCGAGAAGGTGTGGAGCGTTTAGGTGCTATTTTGGAAAAATATGGAACCTATGAATCAAATGGTATTGCTTTTTCAGATACCGAAGAAATATGGTGGTTAGAAACAATTGGTGGGCATCATTGGATTGCTCGTCGCGTACCTGATGATGTTTATGTTACTAATCCTAACCAACTAGGAATTGATCATTTTGAATTTAATAACTGTGATGACTACATGTGCTCTAGTGATTTGAAAGAGTTTATCGAACAATACCATTTAGATTTGACCTATTCTAATGAGCATTTCAATCCTCGATATGCTTTTGGTAGCCAACGTGATAAAGATCGTCATTACAACACACCAAGAAGTTGGGCAATGCAGCGTTTTTTAAATCCTGAAATTGAACAGGATCCACGTAGTTTGTTTATTCCCTGGTGTCAAAAGCCTTACCGAAAAATTACTGTTGAGGATATTAAATATGTGTTGAGTGATCATTATCAAGACAGTGTGTATGACCCATATGGACCAGAAGGGGATGCGGTAAGTAGGAGAGCTTTTCGTTCAGTTGGTATCAACCGAACTAGTCAAACGTCTATTCTACAATTGCGACCAAATAAATCACTTGAAACGACAGGTGTTCAATGGTTATCTTATGGCTCTATGCCATTTGCAACCATGGTGCCGTTGTTTACACAAGTTGAGACTGTACCAGACTATTTTTCGAATACAACCAAGGATGCTTCAACAGATAATTTTTATTGGACCAATCGTTTAATTGCAGCTCTAGCAGATCCACACTTTTATCAACATGAAGCTGATATTGAAAGCTATATCGAGAGAACGATGGCCCAAGGACATGCACATATTAATGGTATTGATAGAGAAGTTGCTGAGAATAAAGAGATTGATTTTCAACAGAAAAATCAAGAAATGAGTGACTATGTTCAAAAAGAAAGCCAAGAATTGTTAAATCGTATTCTATTTGATGCAAGTAATTTAATGACAAATCGCTTTTCAATGGGAGATTAAAAAACTCGGAATATTTTCCGGGTTTTTAAGATAAAAACGCTTGCATAAGTATATAAAACTTGCAAAAAAAAAATATCGTGCTATACTTTACTAGTAAAATATTAACCGGTAAATAATGGGTTAAATAAAAAGGAGAAAAAATGAGAAAGAAATTTCTTTTATTGATAAGCTTTGTAGCTATGTTTGCAGCTTGGCAACTTGTTCAAGTTAAACAAGTTTGGGCTGATAGTAAACTTAAAGTGGTAACAACTTTTTACCCAGTTTATGAGTTTACAAAAAATGTCGTTGGTGATAAAGCTGATGTATCTATGTTAATTAAAGCAGGTACAGAGCCGCATGATTTTGAACCATCAACTAAAAACATCGCTGCCATCCAAGATTCAAATGCTTTTGTTTACATGGATGATAACATGGAAACTTGGGCTCCAAAAGTAGCTAAATCAGTTAAATCCAAAAAAGTAACAACTATTAAAGGTACTGGCGATATGTTACTTACTAAAGGCGTCGAAGAAGAAGGTGAAGAACATGAAGGACATGGTCATGAAGGGCATCATCATGAACTTGACCCACACGTATGGTTGTCTCCAGAACGTGCGATTTCTGTTGTAGAAAACATCCGTAATAAATTTGTCAAAGCTTATCCAAAAGATGCAGCTTCATTTAATAAAAATGCAGATGCTTACATTGCAAAATTAAAAGAGCTTGACAAAGAATACAAAAATGGTTTGTCAAATGCTAAACAAAAGAGTTTTGTGACTCAACACGCAGCGTTTGGTTACATGGCGCTTGATTACGGTTTAAATCAAGTTCCAATTGCTGGTCTTACTCCAGATGCAGAACCTTCATCAAAACGTTTAGGCGAATTAGCTAAATACATCAAGAAATATAACATCAACTACATTTATTTTGAAGAAAATGCTTCAAATAAAGTTGCTAAAACTTTAGCAGATGAAGTTGGCGTGAAAACAGCTGTGCTTAGTCCACTTGAAGGACTTTCTAAAAAAGAAATGGCAGCTGGCGAAGATTACTTCTCAGTTATGAGACGTAATTTGAAAGTTCTTAAAAAGACAACAGATGTTGCAGGTAAAGAAGTAGCTCCTGAAGAAGATAAAACTAAAACAGTTGAAACAGGTTACTTTAAAACTAAAGATGTTAAAGACCGTAAATTGACAGATTACTCTGGTAATTGGCAATCAGTATATCCTCTTCTTCAAGATGGAACACTTGATCCAGTTTGGGATTACAAAGCTAAATCTAAAAAAGATATGACTGCTGCAGAGTACAAAAAATATTATACAGCAGGTTACAAGACTGACGTAGAATCAATCAAGATTGATGGTAAAAAACACCAAATGACCTTTGTACGTAATGGTAAATCACAAACATTTACATACAAATATGCAGGTTACAAAATCTTAACTTATAAAAAAGGTAATCGTGGAGTACGTTATCTCTTTGAAGCTAAGGAAAAAGATGCTGGTCAATTCAAATATATCCAATTTAGTGACCATGGTATTAAACCGAATAAAGCTGAACACTTCCATATCTTCTGGGGTTCAGAAAGCCAAGAAAAATTATTTGAGGAAATGGAAAACTGGCCAACATACTTCCCAGCTAAAATGTCTGGACGTGAAGTTGCCCAAGACCTTATGTCTCATTAATATTTAAAAGATGATATCGGATACGATATCATCT
>NZ_GL636070.1:1558881-1568773 GCF_000186445.1 Streptococcus agalactiae ATCC 13813 | reverse complement strand
GAGATGATATCGGATACGATATCATCTTTTTTTCTTCGTACGTGATAGGCTCAAACATAGAAAAAAGCACTTCTATTAGAAGTGCTTTTAAAATTAATGCTATGCTTATTGAGCAGCGTTTGCGTCTTTGAGACCATATTTTTTGTTGAAACGGTCCACACGTCCATCTGCTTGAGTGAATTTTTGACGTCCTGTATAGAATGGGTGTGAATCTGATGAGATTTCCACACGGATAAGTGGGTAAGTTTCACCTTCGAATTCTACTGTTTCTTTAGTTGATTTAGTTGAACCACTAAGGAATTTGTAACCTGTAGTTGTATCTAAGAAAACAACTGGACGATAATCTGGATGGATGTCTTTTTTCATCTTTAAAAATTTCCTTTCTGCCATAACTCGTCTGAGTCATAGTTATTAACCACTCTATTCTATCAAATAAGAATAGCCTTGACAAGTGTTTTGATAAAAAAAGTAAAATTATAAAGAAAGTACTTCCTGGATTTCTTGGTAAATAGCTTGATTCTCTTCCAAACTATAAGAATTAGCTCCACTGGCTAAAGGATGGCCGCCTCCATTATGACGTTTAGCTATTTCATTAATGATGTGTGACTTACTACGTAGGCGCACACGATAATGCCCATCGCTTTGTTCAACGAAAATTGCCCAACTTTCTACAATATCAATTTTTCCAGGTATACCAACGATTGCAGCAGTCTCTGCATCTGTTACATCAAAGCGTTTTAAGTCTTCTTGTGTTAAAGTAACGCATGCAGCGCCGTTCTTGTCAATTTCAAGTTGCTCAAAAATAAAGCCTTGTAATTTTGCAATTTTGAAAGGAAAGGAATCCATTTGACGTGCCATTGCAGAAAAATCAAAGTCAAATTCACGAAGTTTGCTAGCAATCTTCAGTGTTTTACTTGTGGTAGCAGGATATAAAAAGCGTCCTGTATCTCCTACAATACCATTATATAGAACTCTTGCTGCACTTGTTGATAACAACAAATCACAAGAAAGAGCAAAGTCTGTCACAATTTCACTTGCACTAGAGGCGTTAGTATCTACATAAGAGAGGTCTCCATAGACTTCATCGTTTGGATGATGGTCAATTTTAATTAAAAAGTCACCTTTTTTATAACGTTCATCATCAATGCGAGGGGTATTTGCTGTATCTGTAACAATAACAAGAGCGCCTTGATAGTCTTGGTCGGTCACTTGATCCATTTTAGCAATCCAAGCGAGTGTGGGTTCGTCAAAACCAGTAGCAAGTACTTTTTTCTTTGGGAAATTATGCCTGATGATATCCCTTAAGCCGATTTGGCTACCAAGAGCATCAGGGTCTGGTCTCATATGTCGATGGATAATGATGGTGTCGTACTCTTTGATTTTATCAAGAATTTGTTGAAAAATAATCATTTTTTACCTACCTAACTGTTTTGTCTTTTAGTGAAGAACAAGGCTATATTGTTGACTATATTATAGCTTAAATCTTTTATTGAGGAAAGAAATTAAGATAGCGGCCGCAATGTTTGTTTATTTTTATATGATGGTATGTTATTTTTTTATAAAATTCGGATACTGCTAACTAACAATCTTTTTTATGATAATATTTTGTAAATGTATTGCTTTTTAGCTAACTTTTGTTAATATAGTAAAAATGCTTTTTAATAGGAGATAAATTATGACACAAGCAGTATTAAAAGAATTGGCTAAGGCGGAGTTGCATTGTCATCTAGATGGCTCACTTTCTTTACCAGCTATTAGAAAATTGGCTAATATGGCTGATATAATACTGCCAAATAGTGATAAAGAATTAAGAAAATATGTTATAGCTCCAGCTCAAACAGAAAGCTTGGTAGATTACCTTAAAACGTTTGAGTTTATCAGACCGCTTCTTCAAACGAAGGAAGCATTACGTTTTGCTGCTTATGATGTTGCTAGACAGGCAGCTTTAGAAAATGTTATTTATATTGAAATTCGTTTTGCGCCAGAACTCTCTATGGATAAAGGTTTAACCGCAAGTGATACAGTCTTTGCAGTCTTAGAAGGTTTAGCAGATGCTCAGAAAGAATTTAATATCGTTGCACGCGCCCTTGTCTGCGGTATGCGCCAATCGTCTCATAAAACGACCAAGGAAATTATTAAACACATTGTTGATTTGGCTCCCAAAGGCCTGGTAGGTTTTGATTTTGCAGGTGATGAATTTTCCTATCCAACAGATAGTTTAGTAGATCTTATTCAGGAAGTAAAACGCTCAGGTTACCCGATGACTTTACATGCAGGTGAGTGTGGTTGTGCTAAGCATATTGCGGATAGTTTAAATTTAGGGATTAAGCGTATGGGACATGTGACAGCTTTAACAGGACAGAGGGCTTTAATAAAGCGATTTGTCGAAGAAGATGCTGTAGCAGAGATGTGTTTAACTAGCAATTTACAAACGAAAGCAGCCTCAAGTATTCAAAGTTTTCCTTATCAAGAACTTTATGATGCTGGAGGTAAGATTACAATTAATACAGATAATCGTACTGTTTCCGATACAAATTTGACGAAAGAATATAGTCTTTTCGTAACTTATTTTGGAACGAAAATAGAAGACTTTCTTGTTTTTAATCAAAACGCTGTGAAGGCCTCCTTTACAAGTGATTCAGAGAAAGATACTTTACTACATAAGCTACAAGAAAACTATGACAGCTATCTAAAATAACCTTCACGATTCTTTAAAAATATGATAGAATAGTGGTAATTTACAAGTGGAGGAAGATATGGCTTTAGCAAAGATTGTTTATGCTAGCATGACCGGAAATACTGAAGAAATTGCTGACATTGTTGCTGATAAATTACGTGACTTGGGTCTAGATGTTGAAGTAGAAGAGTGTACGATGGTTGATGCTGCAGATTTTGAAGATGCTGACATTGCAATTGTTGCCACTTATACATATGGTGATGGAGATTTACCAGATGAAATCGTGGACTTTTATGAAGATTTAGCAGAAGTTGATTTATCTGGTAAAGTTTACGGCGTAGTGGGTTCAGGTGATACTTTCTATGATTACTTCTGCAAATCTGTTGATGAGTTCGAGGCTCAATTCGCATTAACAGGAGCACAAAAAGGTGCTGATTGTGTTAAAGTTGATTTAGCGGCAGAAGACGAAGACATTGAAAACTTAGAAGCTTTTGCTGAAGAAATTGCTTCTAAACTTAACTAAGCTACCAAAAAGACGAACACGAGTCGTCTTTTTAACTTTTTTACCATCTTTTGTAACTAGAATATGAGATATAGATATGGAATTAGAAGAGATTCGTCAAGAAATAGATGAAATAGATCAGCAATTGGTAAGCCTTTTAGAAACTAGAATGGGTCTAATTTTAGAGGTCATAGCATTTAAAAAGAAACACCGACTTCCAGTTTTAGATAATAATCGTGAAAACGAAGTGCTTAACAATGTATTGAAGAAAGTCCAAAATCATCAATTTGACGATGTGATACGAGCAACTTTCAAAGACATTATGACAGAATCTCGTGTTTATCAAAAGGAGAATATTGTAGACGGTGATTAAACGATTTGATAATTATGCTCAGTACGTACTTGTTTTAGGGTTTAGCTTACTAATCGGTGGTGTGGTTGGGGCTATTACAGCAGTCTTTGGACGTGTTCTATTATTCCTGACAGCCTTTAGAAGTGATTATATAGCTTACCTACTCCCTTTTCTTAGCATTGTTGGTTTATTTATAGTTTTTGTCTATCAAAAATTTGGGGGTAAGAGTGTTAAAGGGATGGGATTGGTATTTGAAGTAGGTCATGGTAATGAGGAGACTATTCCGAAACGTCTTGTTCCTCTCGTGATATTAACAACTTGGTTAACCCACTTATTTGGTGGTAGTGCAGGTCGTGAGGGGGTTGCTGTACAGATTGGGGCTACCGTTTCACACTACTTTCAAAAATATTGCCGTTTACAAAACGCTTCTCAACTTTTCCTAGTAATGGGAATGGCAGCAGGTTTTGCTGGTTTATTTCAGACTCCTTTAGCTGCTACTTTTTTTGCGATCGAAGTTTTGGTAGTAGGTCGTTTAATGGTTTCGTATATATTACCAAGTTTAATTGCTGCTCTGACAGCAAATTTCGTCTCACATTCTTTAGGTTTAGAAAAATTTTCTCATAGTATAGCAACATCAATGGCGTTAACACCAGATATTATTCTAAAATTATTGGTTTTAGGACTATGTTTTGGTCTGTGTGGCAATTTATTTGCTTATTTATTGGCTAAAGCTAAATTAATTGCTTCTAGTAGGTTACTAAACCCATATAAACGGATTTTCACACTTGGATTGTTAGCTACTTTTTTATTGTTTATCTTCCATTTTGGACGATATTCAGGACTGGGAACAAATCTAATTGAGGCTAGCTTCACTAATAAGAATCTTTATGATTATGATTGGTTGTTAAAATTGTGTTTGACAGTTATTACTTTGGCTGCAGGTTATCAGGGAGGAGAAGTAACTCCCTTATTTGCAATAGGAGCAAGTTTAGGAGTGATTATTGCGCCCATTTTAGGTTTGCCAGTTATTTTAGTTGCTGCTTTAGGCTATACTAGCGTTTTTGGGAGTGCAACGAATACTCTGTTAGGTCCTATCTTAATAGGTGGCGAAGTCTTTGGCTTTGCCAACACTCCTTATTTTGTTATTGTATGTCTTGTTGCTTACTCCATATCACATGCTCATACGATTTATGGTGCTCAATCTAGATAGTTAGTGATGAGTTTTAAAAGAGTTTATCAGTTTATAGAACGGAATATTCCGTTCTCTTTTTTATTCTCTTAAAGTTTATAAAAATGAAGTTTGTAAATTTTATGAATGCAAAAATTATGTGGCTAATATAATTTTCTTCAAAGAAATTGATTTTATGATTGTCATTAAAATACTGTAAAATCCAATTGAATGTGTAAGAACTTAGGTTAGGATAATGTCTACAAGCATTTAAGTCGCGATGGTGAAATGCATTAGAAGATAAAAAGTTGATGTGGATTTCAACTTTATGGGAAAGAGTCAGGTGACACGAAAGCTAATATAGAAAACGTAGTTTAAAAAATCATATAATATTAAATGAATTAAACTCTCAAAAATCAGAAAAAAGCTAACCTAGAAACAGTAAATCAAATTTCAATAATATACAAATAACTATTCTAAAGGATGACACCTTGTTCTTCTAGATAAAATAGCTTTACAAGCAGGTTAAAATTTGGTAGAATTGTGAGAGTGTGTAATGGACGCACAAAAAACGGCTAATCCGCTGAGACAAGTACTTAAGATTAGTAAGAGAAGGAGAATAAAAATGAATCCATTAATTCAAAGTTTGACAGAAGGTCAACTTCGTTCTGATATCCCTGAGTTCCGTGCTGGTGATACTGTACGTGTTCACGCTAAAGTTGTTGAAGGTACTCGCGAACGTATTCAGATCTTTGAAGGTGTTGTTATCTCACGTAAAGGTCAAGGAATCTCAGAAATGTACACAGTACGTAAAATTTCTGGTGGTATCGGTGTAGAGCGTACATTCCCAATTCACACTCCTCGTGTTGATAAAATCGAAGTTGTTCGTTATGGTAAAGTACGTCGTGCTAAACTTTACTACTTACGCGCATTGCAAGGTAAAGCTGCACGTATTAAAGAAATCCGTCGTTAATTTTGATGATCAGATTTTAAAAATGCTTGGTTGTTTGAGGATAGTAACTATGTTTTAAAACTGGACAACCAAGACGTAAAAAATCTGCCTGTGGGCAGTTTTTTTACTAGGTCCCCTTAGTTCAATGGATATAACAACTCCCTCCTAAGGAGTAATTGCTGGTTCGATTCCGGCAGGGGACATATTCATTGCATGTAAATAGCGGTTTAGAGCTATTTTGCCCCAAATCCGCCCCAAATTTCTCTGATTAAGTTTATCGTTCCTATCTTTTTGTTCTTGTAATTGATGTGCGTAAACTTCTAAAGTGATATTTAAATTCTCGTGATCTAAAACTTGAGAGATGGAAATTAGATAGCTTGCAAATGTATGCCTGAGAGAGTGCACTCGTACCTCGCGACCAGTTATTTTTCGGATAGTTTTATTGACTGCATTATTTGAAAGTTTGTCGAATAATCTGTCGTTTTTATTTTTTGTAAATTCATGCAAAAAATAATGTATCATTGTCAATTGGTATATTTCTGATACTACTTTTGTTTTTTGTTGGCAGGTATCTTTGGTTGAAATGATAATCCCAAGTTTTATTAATTGATAAATATTTGTTAGTGTAATCAATATCATTAACTGTTAAACCTAAACATTCAGCGAAGCGCATGCCAGTTTTAGCGATGAGGTATAACGCTGCATACGATTGATGTTGTGATTTTTCTTTACAAATTTTTATCAAGCGTAAGTATTCATTGGTTTCAAGAAATTTTATCTCTATTTACGCCCCTTATTTTTTGCTTTAACCTTAGTGAATAAACAAAAATTTTTTTCTATATATCCCTCGTGAACAGCCATGGATACGCAGGCTTTTACATGTATGTTAAAACGCTTTACTGTATCTTGCACATGCGTTTGACTATAATGATTTATGACTTGTTGATATTTAGTGGAAGTAATATTGCAAAGTAATATATTTCCTATTATATGTTTATACGATATTCGATATTCCCACCCGTTGTCGCGTTTACGGAAATACGCCATTGATATACTCCACATTAGCTAAAGAACAGGGTGTTCAAGGCTACCTTGATGGAAAAGGCTCTCTTAGAGATATTTGTAAATGGTATGATATCTCAAGTCGCTCTGTTCTCCAAAAGTGGATAAAACGGTATACTAGTGGTGAAGACTTGAAAGCCACTAGTAGAGGATATAGCCGTATGAAACAAGGAAGGCAAGCCACATTTGAAGAACGTGTAGAGATTGTTAACTACACCATTGCCCATGGGAAAGACTATCAAGCAGCTATTGAGAAGTTTGGTGTTTCCTACCAACAAATTTATTCTTGGGTGCGTAAGCTTGAGAAGAATGGCTCACAAGGTTTGGTTGATAGACGTGTGAAAGGGTTGGAGAGTAGGCCTGATTTAACCGAGATTGAGCAACTTAAACTCAAGATTAAACAATTGGAGGAACGTAATCGTCTCTTAGAAATCGAGGTTAGTTTACTAAAAAAGTTAGAAGACATCAAACGAGGAAACAGACGGTAAGACTAGGTAAGCATTTAGCGGAGTTCCAAGTAATCAAGAATTATTACGATGAGGAATCTAATGTGCCTATTCAGGCCTTATGCCAACTCTTGAAGGGGTCTCGTTCAGGCTATTACAAGTGGCTCAATCGTCAAAAAACAGATTTTGAGACAAAAAATACAAAGCTAATGGCTAAAATCAAGGAACTTCATAGACTCTACAATGGTATCTTAGGTTATCGCCGTATGACAACATTTATTAATCGTCAACTTGGGACAACTTAAAACAAGAAACGGATTCGTTGATTGATGAACATTCTGGGGATTAGTTCAGTCATTCGTCGTGTTAGCCATGCTTGTACAAAAGCTGGTGACAGATTTTACGAAGAAAATATTCTTAATCGTGAATTTACAGCCACAGCTCATAACCAGAAATGGTGCACAGATGTCACCTATCTTCAATACGGTCTGGGAGCTAAAGCTTATCTCAGTGCGATTAAAGACCTGTATAACGGTTCTATTATCGCTTATGAGATTAGTCACAACAATGAAATCCACTTGTTATGAAGACCATTAAAAAGGGGCTAGAGCTCAATCCAGGAGCCACACCTATCATCCATAGCGATTGAGGTAGTCAATATACTTCCAAAGAATACCGTTATATCATACAACAAGCTGGTCTGACCTTATCCATGTCCCGGATTGGCAAATGTATTGATAATGCACCAACTGAAAGTTTCTTTGGGTTTTTCAAGACTGAGTCTTACCACCTTAAGAAATACAACTCTTATGATGAGTTGGTCAATGATGTGGCACGTTATATCGAATTCTACAACACACAACGTTATCAATCAAAATTAAACAACCTGACTCCTCTAGAATTCAGGAATCAGGTTGCATAACTTATCTTTTATTATTTGACTGTCTACTTGACAGGGAGCCGTTCAGATTGCTTAACCTTTCTAAATTTGCTAAAATAGCTACAAGAAAACGAGCCATTTAATGCTTATTTCTTATACTGTCTTGCCTCACGCTCTCCTCGACCAAAAATTGAGCGTGAGGCTTTTTGTTTCATTAAACGATGATATTTCCATATTCATCAGTTTGTTTTCCGAGAGCCATCAAAGCTTCGATAAGGTCGATAATTCCAGGAATAAAGGTAATACTAAAAATAATATATAAAAAAACCTGGCCTATTTTTCCTGCGTAAAATTTATGCGCTCCAATGCCGCCCAAAAGAACGTTAATAAAACATAAACTACTATGTTAGCATAAGACTTTATTTTTACAACTGAATTTCATATAAATGGATTAGAGTAAGGGATAAAAGAAATTAGCATAGCTCTTTTGAAAATAAAAAAATTAATATAATATGGAAAAAATTTTATTTCATAAACGTTTCATAAAAGGTATGTAATCTAGTATTTAGGCAACACTATTTTGTCACTGGTGTCTAGTAACTTATAGATTGATAATTTTACTAGTAAACGTAATTCTTCGCTTTAAGAGTTAAATGTCTATTTATTGTAAGCTAAATTGGGAGGTGAACTTATGTAAAATTAGATAGGTACTGTCAAGTACGGGATGATTATTGAAACAGCCAGTATGCATCATAAAATCTGTATTGCTTAATAACTATTTCCTTAACCAGACATCAGTTCATTGTTTATCATCGCTACCCTAAGTCTAGTTTTTTCAATAGAGCATTAGGTAGTTTTTGATAATAAAACTATATAAACATGAGAATTAGATTTCGTATCGCATTCTTCATAATGAGTTATTTGAGATTTTCCTTTGAATAAATAGATACGAAATTCAGTAACTTCATATATAAACGGCTCTATCATTGAGATAGTTTGTCAAATGAAGAAATTTTAATGGAAATAGTTTTAAAAACATTAGTTGTAGGCGATGTAAAAATATTAATCCAGTGGATGCAATAGTTGCGGAGTAAAAATAGAGAGGAGTAATTAGGAAGTGATAAAAAATGCTATAGCATATATTACCAGAAAAAAAATAGAACACTTATTATATTTGCTATTTTAACAATTGTTCTTTCTTGCTTGTATTCATGTTTAACAATAATGAAATCAAGTAATGAAATAGAAAAGGCTTTATATGAAAGTTCTAATTCTTCAATATCAATTACAAAAAAAGATGGTAAATATTTTAATATTAATCAATTTAAGAATATTGAAAAAATAAAAGAGGTTGAAGAAAAAATATTTCAATATGATGGATTAGCAAAATTGAAAGATCTTAAAGTAGTTAGTGGTGAGCAAAGTATAAATAGAGAAGATTTATCTGACGAATTTAAAAATGTTGTGTCACTAGAAGCTACAAGTAATACTAAAAGAAATCTTTTATTTAGTAGTGGAGTATTTAGTTTTAAAGAAGGAAAAAATATAGAAGAAAATGATAAGAATTCAATTCTTGTTCATGAAGAATTTGCTAAACAAAACAAACTAAAATTGGGTGATGAAATTGATCTTGAATTACTAGATACGGAAAAAAGTGGAAAAATAAAAAGTCATAAATTTAAAATTATAGGAATCTTTTCTGGTAAAAAACAGGAAACATATACAGGATTATCATCTGATTTTAGCGAAAATATGGTTTTTGTAGATTATTCAACTAGCCAAGAAATATTAAATAAATCAGAGAATAATAGAATTGCAAATAAAATTTTAATGTATTCTGGTAGTTTAGAATC
>NZ_GL636070.1:1555589-1557649 GCF_000186445.1 Streptococcus agalactiae ATCC 13813 | reverse complement strand
CGAATGTTTTTTGACTTATAAAAATCAAATAATATACTGTATAATATTATGTATAGATTTAAATGGAGGTATCTATGAAAATATTAACTGTTGAAGATGATAAGTTGATAAGAGAGGGAATAAGTGAATACCTTTCAGAATTTGGATATACTGTTATTCAGGCTAAAGATGGAAGGGAAGCCTTGTCAAAATTTAATAGTGATATAAACTTGGTTATCTTAGACATTCAGATACCTTTTATAAATGGTTTAGAAGTGTTGAAAGAAATTAGAAAGAAAAGCAATTTACCAATTCTAATTTTGACTGCATTTAGTGATGAAGAATATAAAATTGATGCATTTACTAATTTAGTAGATGGATATGTAGAAAAACCATTTTCATTGCCTGTTTTAAAGGCTAGAATAGATTCTTTAATTAAGAAGAATTTTGGACATTTAGAGAAGTTTGAATATAAGAATCTTTCGGTAAATTTTAATAGTTATACAGCTAAAATAAATGATGAAAAAATAGATGTAAATGCAAAAGAACTCGAAATACTAAAATGTTTATTGGATAATGATGGACAAGTTTTAACAAGAATGCAAATTATTGATTATGTCTGGAAGGATAGCGAAGAGATCCCTTATGATCGAGTAGTAGATGTATATATAAAAGAACTTAGAAAAAAATTACAATTAGACTGTATAACTACTATAAGAAATGTAGGATATAAATTGGAGAGAAAATGAAGAAATTAAAAATATTCCCAAAAATGTTCATACAAATATTTTCTATTCTTGGAATACTAATTATATTAGTTCATTCATTATTCTTTTTTATCTTTCCTAAAACATATTTGGAGACGAGGAAAGTAAAAATCCACATTATGGCAGATGAAATTTCTAAAAATATGAATGGAAAAGAGTTAAAATATTTAGACCAAACTTTGGAGCTTTATTCTAAAAGTAGTGACATAAAGGTATTTATAAAAAAAAATAATAACAAAAATGAATTACAAATAAATGATAATATAAATGTTAATGTAAAAAGTGATAGTAATTCTTTAATAATTGAAGAAAGGGAAATTAAACTTCATGATGGCAAAAAAATACATCTTCAATTTGTTTCAACAGCTGATATGCAAAAAGACGCGAAAGACTTGAGCCTTAAGTTTTTACCATATTCTTTATCGATATCATTTCTTTTTTCCATTGTTATTTCTTTAATTTATGCTAAATCTATAAAAAACAATATACAAGAAATAACTATGGTTACTGATAAAATGATAAAACTTGACAAAGAAACAAGATTGAAAATTAGTTCTAATGATGAAATTGGACAACTAAAACAGCAAATCAATGACTTATATTGTGCTTTATTGAATACAATTAATGATTTGGAATTTAAAAATAAGGAAATTTTAAAGTTAGAAAAATTGAAATATGATTTTTTTAAGGGGGCGTCCCACGAACTTAAAACTCCTCTTTCCAGCCTAAAGATATTACTTGAGAATATGAAATATAATATCGGAAAATATAAAGATAGAGACTTTTATATCAGTGAGTGTATTAATATTGTAGATAACTTAACAAAGAATGTCTCGCAAATATTATCTTTTTATTCTATAAAAGACTTGAATAATGATGAAGAATATTTAAATGTTGGTGATACATTAGATGAAGTATTAGAAAAATACTCTATCTTAGTAAATCAAAAAAAAATAATATTAATAAGGAATTATTAGACTATAATATTTATATAGGAAAAACGGCACTAAATATTGTATTTTCTAATTTGATTAGCAATGCAGTAAAATATACTAATCGAAATGGAATAATTAATATCAAAATAGCTAATGATTGGTTACTTATAGAAAACTCATATGATAAAAATAAAATTTCGAAAATAAATAAAATTTTAGATGCTAGTTTTGATCTAAAATTGGATAATAGTAATGGATTAGGATTAAATATAGTAAAGAATATACTTAATAAGTATAATATAAAGTATGAAATATTACATGGTGAAAATTATTTTATATTTAAAATAAAAATCATCTCTTGAGTAATAATCATACTATT
>NZ_GL636070.1:1529200-1555410 GCF_000186445.1 Streptococcus agalactiae ATCC 13813 | reverse complement strand
TTGAACCTGTTTGATATTTTGATAATTTTTTTGGTTGATTTGTCTATGCTTTAAATACTTGAAAAATGCTTCAGTTACGGCATTATCATAAGGATATCTAGGTTTAGAAAAAGAATGCATGATATTGTTGTCATCAATTATTTTTCTAAATTCCCTGGCCTTAAATTGTGACCCTTGGTCGGAATGAAAGAGAAGTGTTCCTTCAATCTTTCTTTTATTAAGAGCTAATTCTAGAGTGTTACATGCTAACTTTGCATCCATACGGTGACTCAATTTCCAAGCAATACATTTTCTAGAATAGAGATCAAGTATTGCGCAGAGATAGACATATTTCTTATATCCAATAGAAATATAGGTGAAGTCAGTAGACCATACTTGATTAGGTTTATCAGGATTAAATTTCTGGTTGAGTAAGTTTTGAGGATACGTTTTTTGAGTCTTTTTAAGAGCTGTTTTTGTCTTAACGGTAGCCATTTTAGGGAGCGCCATATTCTTCATCAGACGGTAAATTCTTCCTTCAGAGATTTTTGTGTCTTTTAAAACAGGTTATAACACACAAAGTGTTGTCTATTTTTATAGTATACATCCATACTCGCATAACCATGAGATAATCACTAAAACAAGAGTCGCCTGACACTAGCGACTCTTGTTTTTATTTGCTAAAGAAAGATATAGATGTTATGATTAATAAAAATAATAAGGAGGTGCAGTATGTCACAAGAAAAACTAAAATCAAAATTAGATCAAGCAAAAGGTGGTGCTAAAGAAGGCTTTGGCAAAATAACCGGTGATAAAGAGTTAGAAGCAAAAGGATTTATCGAAAAAACAATTGCTAAAGGCAAAGAACTAGCAGATGATGCTAAAGATGCTGTTGAAGGGGCAGTAGATGCTGTCAAAGAAAAACTGAAGTAACAAATAACCGCTCATTTAACGAGCGGTTATTTGTTATCTTTTTGTCTATCAGAACAGATATAGATGAGTTTAAAGAAGCGATTGATAAAGGCTATATTTCAGGGAACACAGTAGCGATAGTGCGTAAAAACGGAAAGATATTTGATTATGTGTTACTACACGAAGAAGTGAGAGAAGAAGAGGTTGTTACAGTTGAGAGAGTGCTTGATGTACTGAGGAAGTTATCATAATAACGGACCAAAATTCGCCCCAAAAAGTATTTTAAAATAGAATAAAATAAAAAAATATGCTTTTTATTATGGATGTATCGTGTATTTTAACCTTTAATATATCCTATTTTAATGGTAGAGAAGTTGGCAGGGGACATATTAAAACCTTTTTTGAGATGTTAGGAAGGATTTTATTCTTTAGACTAGTGTTGAGAAAATAACAAAACTTAAATAAGATTATTTAAGTTTTGTTTAAGGTGAACTTTGTATACTTTAAATATCCTAAATAAACTTTTCTTTTCATGTTCTTTGTTTTACTGATGAAGAACAATCTCCTAATATTTGCAACTCATAATGATTTGAGTTGCATTTTTTATTGCAAAAAATATAAGTCAGATTCTGAAAAAATGTTATAATAATTACCATGAATAAAAAAGGAAGTCCTATGTCACAAAAATCAAACTATTTTAAAGGGCAAATTGATTATGCTGTTGTGATACCAGTATTTTTTTATTAATGATTGGTTTAGCCTCAATTTATGTTGCAACGATGAATGATTATCCTTCTAATATCTATATCGCGATGTTTCAGCAGGTGTCTTGGATTATTATGGGGTGTATTATTGCATTTGTCGTTATGCTTTTCAGTACTGAATTTTTATGGAAAGCCACGCCCTATCTGTATGCTTTAGGACTAACCCTAATGGTTCTTCCCTTAATTTTTTATAGTCCACAGCTTTTTGCGGCAACAGGTGCTAAAAATTGGGTGACCATTGGCTCGGTAACTTTGTTTCAACCGTCAGAGTTTATGAAGATTTCCTATATTTTAATGTTATCTCGAATAACTGTTAGTTTTCATCAGAAAAATCGCAAAACTTTTCAAGATGATTGGAAGTTGCTAGGATTGTTTGGTTTGGTTACATTGCCAGTGATGATTCTTCTAATGTTACAAAAAGATTTAGGAACAGCATTAGTTTTCCTTGCCATTTTGTCAGGTTTAATCCTTTTATCGGGCATATCTTGGTGGATAATCTTGCCAATTTTATCTACTATCGTTCTTTTTATAGCTAGCTTTTTGATGATTTTTATCTCACCAAACGGCAAGGAATGGTTTTATAATTTGGGGATGGATACATATCAAATCAACCGTTTATCTGCTTGGATTGATCCATTTAGTTTTGCAGACTCAATTGCTTATCAACAAACACAGGGTATGGTATCAATTGGAAGTGGCGGGGTAACAGGTAAAGGTTTTAATATTTTAGAGCTCTCGGTTCCTGTTCGTGAAAGTGACATGATTTTTACTGTCATTGCTGAGAATTTTGGCTTCATTGGTTCGGCGATTGTTTTAGGGTTATATCTCATTATCATTTACCGTATGTTAAGGATCACCATTGAATCTAATAATCAATTTTATACTTTTATATCAACTGGTTTTATCATGATGATTGTTTTCCATGTTTTTGAAAATATTGGTGCAGCAGTTGGTATATTACCTCTAACAGGAATCCCACTTCCGTTTATTTCGCAAGGTGGAAGTTCATTACTAAGTAATCTTATTGGAATTGGATTGGTCTTATCCATGTCTTATCAAAATACAGTTCGTCAGGCCAAGGCTAATGGATCACATTTGAAGTATCGTAGTATATAACAAAAAAAGGTTGGAAAGATAATCCAGCCTTTTAATAATCGAAATATTTTAGAGGAGTGAGTTAATTAAGTAAGGTGGTAGCTATAAAAAATCGTAATAATATGATATAATAAAGGGTATGAATTATCATGATTATATTTGGGATTTGGGTGGTACACTACTTGATAATTACGAAAGTTCCACACGTGCTTTTGTAGAGACTTTGAAAGAATTTGGATATCAAGCAGACCACGATAGTGTGTATCAAAAATTAAAAGAGTCAACAGCAGATGCAATTGCATATTTTATCCCTGAAGAAGCTGATTTTTTAAAAGAGTATAAGGCTAATGAAGCTAAGGTTTTGGAAACACCAATTCTATTCCAAGGGGCAAAAGAACTTTTAGCGAAAATTCAAAGACAAGGTAGTCGTAATTTTTTGGTGTCTCATCGTGATAATCAAGTTATAGTTATTCTGGAAAAAACAGAAATTATTGACTATTTTACAGAAGTAGTGACTGCTGATAACGGCTTTTCAAGGAAACCTAGTCCCGAGAGTATGCTTTATTTGAAAGAAAAATACCAAATTGATAATTGTTTAGTAATAGGCGATCGTGATATAGATAAGCAAGCAGGAGAATCGGCTGGTTTTGATACCTTATTAGTCGATGGGTCAAAATCATTGATGGAGATAATAGAGTAAATGACAGAAGAAACAAAGAATATGGAACAACGTGCTCAAGAATATGACGCAAGTCAGATTCAAGTATTAGAAGGTTTAGAAGCTGTTCGCATGCGTCCAGGCATGTATATCGGTTCGACTTCGAAAGAAGGGCTTCATCACCTTGTATGGGAAATTGTTGATAACTCAATTGATGAAGCCTTAGCTGGATTTGCAGGACATATTAAAGTTTACATTGAACCAGATAACTCTATTACAGTTGTTGATGATGGTCGCGGTATTCCGGTAGATATCCAAGAAAAAACTGGAAGACCAGCTGTAGAGACAGTTTTTACAGTTCTCCATGCCGGTGGTAAATTTGGTGGTGGCGGATACAAGGTTTCTGGTGGCTTACATGGTGTAGGGTCATCTGTTGTTAATGCATTGTCAACACAATTAGATGTCAAGGTTTATAAAAATGGCAAGGTTCATTATCAAGAATACCAACGCGGTGTTGTTGTTAATGATCTTGAAATTATCGGTGATACTGACTTATCAGGAACAACAGTTCACTTTACGCCTGACCCAGAAATTTTCACTGAAACCACTGTATTTGATTTTGATAAATTAGCCAAACGTATTCAGGAATTAGCTTTTTTAAATCGTGGACTAAGAATCTCCATTTCAGACAAGCGAGAAGGTCAAGAAGTTGAAAAAGAATATCACTATGAAGGTGGTATAGGTTCATACGTTGAGTTTATCAATGAGAACAAAGAAGTGATTTTTGAAAATCCTATTTATACTGACGGTGAATTAGATGGTATTTCAGTTGAAGTAGCAATGCAGTATACTACTGGATATCAAGAGACTGTTATGAGTTTTGCAAATAACATCCACACTCATGAAGGAGGAACGCACGAACAAGGATTTCGTACTGCCTTGACACGTGTGATTAATGATTACGCTAAAAAGAATAAGATTCTCAAAGAAAATGAAGATAATTTAACTGGAGAAGATGTTCGTGAAGGTTTAACAGCAGTTATATCTGTTAAACATCCAAATCCACAATTTGAAGGACAAACTAAAACAAAACTTGGAAATTCTGAAGTTGTTAAAATTACAAATCGTCTCTTTAGCGAAGCTTTCAATCGATTCCTATTAGAAAATCCACAAGTAGCTAAGAAGATTGTTGAAAAAGGAATTTTGGCATCTAAAGCCCGTATTGCAGCAAAACGGGCGCGTGAAGTAACACGTAAAAAGTCAGGCTTAGAGATTTCAAACTTACCTGGGAAACTGGCTGATTGCTCATCTAATAATGCTGAGATGAATGAACTTTTTATAGTGGAGGGAGATTCTGCGGGAGGGTCTGCAAAATCAGGACGTAATCGTGAGTTTCAAGCAATTTTACCGATTAGGGGTAAGATTCTAAACGTTGAAAAAGCTACAATGGATAAAATTTTAGCAAACGAAGAAATCCGAAGTCTCTTCACAGCTATGGGAACTGGATTTGGTGCAGATTTTGATGTATCAAAAGTCAGATATCAAAAATTAGTCATTATGACTGATGCCGATGTTGATGGAGCTCACATCAGAACTTTACTTTTAACTCTGATTTATCGTTTTATGCGACCTGTTTTGGAAGCAGGATATGTTTATATCGCTCAACCACCAATCTATGGTGTCAAAGTAGGAAGTGAGATTAAAGCTTATATTCAGCCAGGGGTCAATCAAGAAGAGGAATTACGTCAAGCTCTAGATACCTATAGTTCAGGACGTTCAAAACCTACTGTACAACGTTACAAAGGTCTAGGTGAGATGGATGACCATCAACTTTGGGAAACAACAATGGATCCTGAAAACCGCTTGATGGCACGTGTCTCAGTTGATGATGCAGCAGAAGCAGATAAGATTTTCGATATGCTAATGGGAGATCGAGTAGAACCACGACGTGAATTCATTGAAGCTAATGCTGTTTATAGTAACTTAGATATCTAGTCCAAAGATAGCTTTGAAAAACAGTTCAAGTATGCTATAATCTTAACGTTATAGTAGATTTTTAGAAAATTAGACCATTATAAGGAGAGTTGAATGTCGAGCGGAATCATATTGCTGCTTGTGGCTATAGTCCTGCTTGTGATTATTGCCTACGTAGTCGGCGTCGTAATAAGAAAACGTAATGATACATTAATTGCAAACTTAGAAACTAGAAAACAAGAGTTAGTTGACCTTCCTGTGCAAGAGGAGATTGAGCAAGTCAAATTGCTTCATTTGATTGGCCAAAGTCAATCAACTTTTAGAGAATGGAACCAAAAATGGACTGATTTATCAACTAATTCATTTAAAGATATTGATTTTCATTTAGTTGAAGCTGAAAATCTTAATGATTCATTTAATTTTGTGCGTGCTAAGCACGAGATTGATAATGTTGATAGTCAGCTAACTATTATAGAAGAAGATATTGTTTCGATTCGTGAAGCTTTAGAAGTTTTAAAAGAGCAAGAAGAGAAAAATAGTGCCCGTGTAACACATGCTTTGGACCTATACGAAACACTTCAAAAATCAATTTCTGAAAAAGAAGATAATTACGGGACAACCATGCCAGAAATTGAAAAGCAGTTGAAAAATATCGAGGCTGAATTTTCACATTTTGTGACCTTAAACTCAACTGGTGACCCGATTGAAGCTTCTGAAGTTTTGAATAAAGCAGAGGAGCATACGATTGCTTTAGGGCAAATTACAGAACAAATTCCAGCTATTGTTGCTAAATTAGAAGACGATTTTCCAGATCAGTTAGATGATTTGGAGACAGGATATCGTCGTCTTTTAGAGGAAAACTACCATTTCCCTGAAAAGGATATTGAACAACGTTTTCAAGAAGTTCGTGAGGCTATTCGTTCGAATTCAGATGGTTTAGTTAGTTTGGATCTAGATCGTGCTCGCGATGAAAATGAACATATTCAAGAAAAAATTGATAAACTTTATGATATTTTTGAACGTGAGATTGCTGCTTATAAAGTAGCTCATAAGGATAGTAAAATTATTCCTCAATTCCTTGCTCATGCAAAATCTAACAATGAACAACTGGGGCATGAAATCAAACGATTATCTGCTAAATATATCTTAAATGAAAATGAAAGCTTAAGTTTACGTTCCTTCACAAATGATTTGGAAGAAATTGAAACAAAGGTTTTACCTTCTGTAGAAAATTTTGGTCAAGAAGCTTCACCTTATACTCATCTACAAATTTTATTTGAGCGTACGTTGAAAACATTGACTACTGTTGAAGAAAATCAAATGGAAGTTTTTGAAGCCGTTAAAACTATTGAAAGCGTTGAGACACGAGCACGCCAAAATATGGATAAGTATGTTAACAAGCTCCATATGATTAAACGTTTCATGGAAAAACGCAATCTTCCAGGAATCCCGCAAGACTTCTTAAGCACTTTCTTTACAACAAGTTCTCAAATTGAGGCACTTATTAATGAACTCAGTCGCGGTCGTATTGATATTGAGGCTGTTTCACGTTTAAATGATGTGACTACAAATGCTATCGCTAATTTAGAGCAAGCTACATATCTAGTTGTTCAAGATGCGACTCTCACAGAGCAGTTACTACAGTATTCAAACCGTTATCGTAGTTTTGAACAAAATGTGCAAAAGAGCTTTGAACAAGCTTTGTACTTATTTGAAGTTGAACATAACTATAAAGCATCTTTCGATGAAATTTCATACGCACTTGAGACTGTGGAACCAGGTGTAACTGACCGTTTTGTGACGTCTTATGAAAAGACACAAGAACGTATTCGTTTCTAAAAAAGAAGAGTTAGTACTCTTCTTTTTTTAATTGCTATCTATGAAAGGTGCTAATTTTAAGGTACAATAGTAAAAAAGTTTTGGAGGTTTTAAATGATTAAAGGTTTGTTAGTCATGGACGTTGATTCAACCTTAATAATGGAAGAAGCTATTGATTTATTAGCTATTGAAGCAGGGGTGGGGAAACAGGTTGCTGCACTGACTGACGCTGCAATGCGTGGCGAGTTAGATTTTGAAGAAGCTTTGAAGAAAAGAGTAGCGCTACTTAAAGGTTTGCCTGTTACTATTTTGACAGATATATTATCCTCAATACATTTTACTCCAGGGGCTTATGAATTGATTAAAGAGTGTCACAAGCGTCAGATGAAAGTTGGTCTTGTATCAGGAGGTTTTCACGAGACGATTGATATCTTAGCTAAGCAATTACAAGTTGATTATGTCAAAGCGAATCGTCTTGGTGTCAAAGGTGGTTTTCTCACTGGCGAAGTTGAGGGAGAGATTGTCACTAAAGAAGTGAAAAAAATAAAGTTAAAAGAGTGGGCTTCTGAAAATCACTTAGACCTTTCACAAACCATCGCAATGGGAGATGGTGCCAATGATTTACCAATGATCAAATCCGCTGGGGTAGGAATTGCTTTTTGTGCAAAACGAATTGTCAGAGAAGAAGCTGCGTATCAGATTAATGAAAAAAATTTGCTTAAGGTATTTGATATTATTGATGCAAATGAAAACTAGGCCTTTATTAAGCCTAGTTTTTAGATTAAGGATTTTAAGAGTTTTATTTGAGAGGGTATTAATTTGTTTTTAGATAAAAATAAATCAATATATTCTGGTTTTAACCAGATATAGTCAACGGTCTCTCCTTCTTGCAATGTAATTATATCTTTTGCACCATTGTATTTTGCGATAAAATGGTCTACAAAGTAAGAACGCTCAGAGAACCACTCTCTATTAAGAAAGGTTAGACATTGAGGAACGATACCAGTTTCTTCTTTGAGTTCCCTTAGAATAGCTTGCTTAGCATTTTCTCCTTTAAGGGCAGATCCGCCAGCGGTGGCTTCGAAATAAGCAGGAAAAGCTTTCTTTTTAGGGTGCCGTTTCATCATCAATACGTCACCATCCTCATGAAAAAGGATAACATCAACAACTAAGTGGAATAAGCCTTGTGGGATATTTTGATCCCTATTAAGTGTAAGACCTGTAATGAACCCATATTGGTCATAAGCATCCCAAATTTCCATTAGACCTCCTTGTTATTTTTGACTAAAGAAATGTTGCCATAGACTTTTTTTAGGAGACTCCTCTTTTTTTGGTGAATTGAATAAATCAGGGAATTGTGTCTCAAAATCGTTCCATTCAACGTTTTCAGCCTTATCACTATGTATAATAATACCAAATGGAGAATTGGCATTTGCTTCATTAACAATCGTAGCAGCTAGTGATAGACGGTTAGCTAACTTCATGTAGAACATTTGAACATCAGTAGGGAGATTTGGTGATAATTTTAAACTAAGATTAGGATATTCAAGTATCAGATTATTAAGAGCAGATGTTATAGCAAGTTGAAACTTTTCTTCTTGTGCCTCTTTTAAACTTAAGTGGAGCACAACTCTTTCTTTATAAGTACCAAGGTAGTAACGTTGTTGATCAGGATCAAGACGATTTTCACCGCTTGCTTTTTGTAGGATTTTATTGTCAAGTTCAGTCATAATTTCTCCTTGAATTTGCTAATTTTATTATAACCTAAATGGGTTGCATTAGCACAGGTAAACTTGAAAAGAATTAGTGATTTTTTTATCAAAAACCACGTAATAAAGCGGTTTCACTGGGTTTTTCCTTGTTATTAACTAAAGATTATGATATTATGAATATGTAAAAAATTAAAACTCATAAGGAGAGTATTGTAATGTCAATTATTACTGATGTTTACGCACGCGAAGTCCTTGACTCACGCGGTAACCCAACACTTGAAGTAGAAGTTTATACAGAATCAGGTGCTTTCGGACGTGGTATGGTTCCTTCAGGAGCTTCTACTGGTGAACACGAAGCAGTTGAACTTCGCGACGGCGACAAGTCTCGTTACGGTGGTCTTGGAACACAAAAAGCTGTTGACAATGTAAATAACGTTATTGCAGAAGCAATCATTGGTTATGATGTACGCGACCAACAAGCTATCGACCGTGCTATGATCGCTCTTGACGGAACTCCTAATAAAGGTAAATTAGGTGCAAATGCTATTCTTGGTGTTTCTATTGCCGTAGCACGTGCTGCAGCTGATTACCTTGAAGTACCACTTTACAGCTACCTTGGTGGATTCAACACTAAAGTTCTTCCAACTCCAATGATGAACATCATCAACGGTGGTTCTCACTCAGACGCTCCAATCGCATTCCAAGAATTCATGATTATGCCAGTTGGTGCACCAACTTTCAAAGAAGCACTTCGTTGGGGTGCTGAAGTATTCCATGCTCTTAAGAAAATCCTTAAAGAACGTGGTCTTGAAACAGCTGTTGGTGATGAAGGTGGATTTGCACCTAAATTTGAAGGTACTGAAGATGGCGTAGAAACTATTCTTAAAGCTATTGAAGCAGCTGGTTACGAAGCTGGCGAAAACGGAATCATGATTGGTTTTGACTGTGCTTCATCAGAGTTCTACGATGCAGAACGTAAAGTATACGACTACAGTAAATTCGAAGGTGAAGGTGGAGCAGTTCGTACTGCTGCAGAACAAATCGATTACCTTGAAGAGTTGGTTAACAAATACCCAATCATCACTATTGAAGATGGTATGGATGAAAACGACTGGGATGGTTGGAAAGCTCTTACAGAACGCCTTGGTGGACGTGTACAATTAGTTGGTGACGATTTCTTCGTTACAAATACTGATTACTTAGCACGTGGTATCAAAGAAGAAGCTGCTAACTCAATCCTTATCAAAGTTAACCAAATCGGTACTTTGACAGAAACTTTCGAAGCTATTGAAATGGCTAAAGAAGCTGGTTACACTGCAGTTGTATCACACCGTTCAGGTGAAACTGAAGATTCAACAATCGCTGATATCGCAGTTGCAACTAACGCTGGTCAAATTAAAACAGGTTCATTATCACGTACTGACCGTATTGCTAAATACAACCAATTACTTCGTATCGAAGACCAACTTGGTGAAGTTGCTCAATACAAAGGTATCAAATCATTCTACAACTTAAAAAAATAGTCTCAGATTATTAAACAGTTGAAAATATAATAAAAACCATCTTGCATATGCAAGATGGTTTTTATGTACACATTATAATAATAGAATTGATTTGATAATAAACAGTTCTACCATTGCAATCCAGCAGCAGCGATTTCTGCTTTTGAAGCGTATTGTCCATTTGGACGATGCCACCTTCCTCTATAGTCACGTTTGTAGCCTTGACTAGTTTGTTCTTGTACTAGAGTTTCTTGTTTTTTCTGAGTTTCAGCTGCGAGCCTTGCTTGCTCCTCTTTTTGCTTCCTTTGAGCTTCAGCAGCAAGCCTTGCTTGCTCTTCTTCCAGTTTTTTCTGAGTTTCAGCAGCAGCTTTTTCCTCTTCAACTTTCTTTTCTGCAAGTCGTTTTTCTTCTTCGTGCTTAGCGATAAGTTTTCTTTGTTCTTTAGCTGATAAGACAGTATTTTGAGCCTTTCCGCTGAGGTAGTCAATGGTAGCATTTGGTGAGGTATTCTCTAAGGTAACAGTGCTGATGCCGAATTGATCTTGAGTGGATTTGTTTCCGATAAAAATAGGTAATAATTTCCCAGTCTTATCAATACCAACATATTTTAATTCAATTTTTCTTGGAATTAGTTCATTATTTTGATAAATTGGTGTTACTTTATAATCTAAGTAGTAGTTTTTATGAGTCGAAAGCCAAGTCTTTAGTTGTTTTTCATAGAATAGCATGCTCTCAGGGTTAGATGAATTCGTGCTATTGTAGTTTCCAGTATTTAGCCAATTCGTCATTGGAACTAAATTCTTTCTTTCATTGTTTAGTCCACTAAATTGGTGGCAAATAAGACGGCCTCGGCTCATTAGCCAAGCTTTTTGAGTACCATCATTATAATAGAATTTAAAATTGTGCCATCCAACAGGGGTTGTTTTTAAACGTTTTACTCTCTTTTTCTTGGGTTCATCTTTAACTTTTAGCTGAATATGTGCGAATGTGGCACGACCTTTGTCATCCAACTCTCCTAAAACCAATTGTCGTTTGTGTTTAAAAGGTAAAGTACCATTCTCTTTTGTTTTATACTCTTGAGCAGTAACAATATTTTCTGTGGTATGATTTGTAGCTAGGTTTATTGGTGTGTAAAGCGAAATAACCGTTAGTAAGGTTGCAATTCCTAATTTTATAAACTGTTTTCTTTTCATCTGTTAACCTCTAAAATAACATAAAATAGTAGCTGTTTATTTTTAAATGCATTCTGAAAATTAAAATGTGATTTTTGTAACAATATTATAACATAATGATGTATGACATGTGAAGTTAATTTATAAAAGATGTTACAGCTATATAGAGGAGCTATAGTATAAATAAAAAATTCAAAATATAGCATATATTATGATACAATAATAGCAAAATAGATTTTGGGAGTTATCATGAAATTACTGACTAATGCAAATACTCTCAAGGGAACCATCCGTGTTCCTGGCGATAAATCAATAAGTCACAGGGCTATTATTTTTGGGAGTATATCTCAGGGAGTTACCCGAATTGTTGATGTCTTAAGAGGCGAGGATGTTTTATCAACTATAGAGGCTTTTAAACAAATGGGGGTTCTAATTGAAGACGATGGCGAGATAATCACTATCTATGGCAAAGGATTTGCAGGTTTAACACAACCGAATAATCTCTTAGACATGGGAAACTCTGGTACTTCAATGCGTCTGATAGCAGGTGTGTTAGCTGGTCAAGAGTTTGAAGTGACGATGGTTGGAGACAATAGTTTGTCAAAGAGACCTATGGATCGTATAGCATTGCCTTTAAGCAAAATGGGAGCTAGAATTTCGGGAGTAACTAACCGTGATTTACCACCATTAAAACTTCAAGGTACAAAAAATTAAAACCTATTTTTTACCATTTACCCGTAGCTTCTGCACAAGTAAAATCAGCTTTAATTTTTGCGGCTTTACAAACTAAGGGAGAATCTCTCATTGTAGAAAAAGAGCAAACAAGGAATCATACTGAGGACATGATTCGGCAATTTGGTGGACATTTGGATATTAAAGATAAAGAAATTCGACTCAATGGCGGTCAGAGCTTAGTAGGACAAGATATAAGAGTTCCTGGTGATATTTCGAGTGCTGCCTTTTGGATAGTAGCGGGTCTTATTATTCCTAACAGTCATATTATTTTAGAAAACGTAGGTATAAACGAGACACGAACTGGAATCCTTGATGTCGTCAGTAAAATGGGTGGAAAAATTAAGTTATCTTCGGTTGATAATCAAGTAAAATCAGCAACCCTTACAGTTGATTACTCTCATCTACAAGCTACTCATATTTCTGGGGCTATGATTCCACGTCTGATTGATGAATTACCTATTATTGCTCTTTTAGCAACACAAGCTCAAGGCACCACAGTCATAGCAGATGCTCAGGAATTAAAGGTGAAAGAGACAGATCGGATTCAGGTCGTTGTCGAATCGCTAAAACAGATGGGTGCTGATATTACTGCTACAGCAGATGGTATGATTATACGTGGTAATACCCCTCTTCACGCTGCTTCACTTGATTGTCATGGAGATCATAGAATAGGAATGATGATAGCTATTGCTGCTCTCTTGGTCAAAGAAGGCGAAGTAGATTTATCTGGTGAAGAAGCTATTAATACAAGCTATCCTAACTTTTTAGAACATTTGGAGGGATTAGTTAATGCCTAAGGTATTATTGGGATTCATGGGAGTTGGCAAGACTAGTGTTGCCAACTGCTTAGAAAATGAAGTAATTGATATGGATAGTCTGATTGAAAAACATATTGGTATGTCAATTTCCCGATTTTTTACAGAAGAAGGAGAAGCCTCCTTTCGTGCTTTAGAATCTCAATTTTTAAACGAACTTTTAAAGAAAAAAATGAAGGACTTGTGATAGCTAGTGGAGGAGGTATTGTACTCCTTGAAGAAAATCGTCGTCTTTTAACTTTAAATCGTCATAATAATATTCTTTTAACAGGAAGTTTTGAAGTCTTATATCATCGTATAAAAAAAGATGAGAAGAATAGAAGACCATTATTTTTAAACCATTCAAAAGAAGAATTTTATGATATTTATCAAAAACGCATGTTACTCTATAGTGGTTTGTCTGATATGATTATTGATACCGATTATCTTACACCACAAAAAATAGCTACTGTAATTGGAGAGTCACTGGTTAATTTATCTAACTAAGTTATCACAGTTTGGTAGTATGAACTATTATTATTGAAAGTAAATCACCTGAAAATATGTCAAGAAATAATTACGGTCAGCTAAATCATCATGAAGAGCTACGATATAACTATCTTTTAAAAAACATCCATTATCTTAATGAACGTGAAAAGATGGAATTTCAGTACCTTCATTATAAAAAAACAGCAGTACGACCACAGAGAAGGACAGAAAGTCCACCAACTAATTCTTATTATGAGGAACCTTATTCTGATTCTTATTATCAAGATGACGATTTTTACTCAGAGCCTCAGCTAACCTCACAAGGTTTACCAATTTATCAAGAAGAGAGAGCTCCGAAGAAGAAAAAACAAAGGGCCAGAAAAGAAAAACAGAGGGTGAAGGTTATGGCGCCTTTCCCTCCAAAGGCTATAACCCCCCCTAGAAAGAAAAAAAAATTTAAGGGTTTCCTAAAGTTCATAGGTATTATATTACTAATTGTTTTATCAGGTATGGTTTTCATGTTTGTTAAAGGAATGCGTGATGTGAATAATGGGAAGTCACATTATAGCCCTGCAATTATTGAAGATTTTAAGGGAAAAGATGCTGTTGATGGGACTAATATCTTAATTTTAGGTAGTGATAAACGTGTCAGCGAGAGATCTACTGATGCGAGAACAGATACCATAATGGTTGCTAATGTTGGTAACAAGGATAATAAGGTTAAGATGGTGAGTTTTATGCGAGATCTCTTAGTCAATATTCCTAATTATAGTACGGAAGGTTACTATGATATGAAATTAAATGCGTCTTTTAATTTGGGAGAACAAGATAATCATAAAGGAGCAGAGTATGTTCGACAAACGTTGAAAAATCATTTTGATATTGATATAAAATATTATGTTATGGTTGACTTTGAGACATTTGCAGATGCTATTGATACACTGTTTCCTAATGGTGTCAAGATTAATGCTAAATTTGGACTTGTCGGTGGACAATCTGCTGATTCAGTTAAAGTTCCTGATGATTTAAGGATGAAAAATGGCGTTGTACCTAGCCAAAAAATTAAGGTTGGGATTCAGTACATGGATGGAAGGACCCTTCTAAATTATGCTCGTTTCAGAAAAGACGATGATGGGGACTTTGGTCGAACACAACGTCAACAACAAGTTATGAGAGCTATTGTCTCTCAAATAAAAGACCCACGTCGTCTCTTTACAGGTTCTGCTGCTATCGGTAAAGCCTATGCTTTAACTTCAAGTAATTTATCTTATAGCTTTGTCCTAACAGATGGCATTCCAATTTTATCAGATGCTAAAAATGGTATTAAGCAAATGACAATTCCAAGAGAAGGAGATTGGGTAGATGATTATGACCAGTATGGTGGTCAAGGGTTAACAATTGATTTTGCTAAGTACAAAAAGATCCTAAAGAAAATGGGACTGCGTTAACATTTTTAATTATGATATAATAGAGTGATTTATTGTCACTCTATTTTTATCTTTAGTGTATAAACTAAAGACTTCAAATGATAGATATAAAAGGAAAATTATGTTACATAAAAATGATATTATTGAAACTGAAATTAGCGACATTAGCCATGAGGGAATGGGTATTGCCAAAGTAGATGGCTTTGTTTTCTTTGTTGAAAATGCTCTTCCAGGTGAGATTATTAAGATGCGCGTCTTGAAATTACGTAAGCGTATAGGATATGGAAAAGTTGAGGAATATTTAACGACTTCTCCTCACCGAAATGAAGGATTAGACTATACCTATTTACGTACAGGGATTGCTGATTTGGGACATCTTACTTATGAACAACAGCTGTTATTTAAACAAAAACAAGTAGCTGATAACCTTTATAAAATTGCTCATATATCTGATGTTTTAGTAGAACCTACTCTTGGTATGACAATCCCTTTGGCATATCGAAATAAAGCTCAGGTACCAGTTCGTCGTGTTGATGGACAGCTAGAGACAGGTTTTTTCAGAAAAAATTCACATACTCTGGTATCCATTGAAGATTATTTAATTCAGGAAAAAGAGATTGATGCTCTGATTAATTTTACACGAGATTTATTAAGAAAATTTGATGTTAAACCATATGACGAAGAGCAGCAATCTGGTTTAATTAGAAATCTCGTTGTTCGTCGAGGACATTATACAGGGCAATTAATGTTGGTTTTGGTGACAACACGTCCTAAAATATTCCGCATTGACCAAATGATTGAAAAGTTGGTGTCTGCCTTTCCTTCTGTTGTTTCAATTATGCAAAATATTAATGATCGTAATAGCAACGTTATTTTTGGGAAAGAATTTCGTACTCTATATGGTTCTGATACTATTGAGGACCAAATGTTAGGAAATACTTACGCTATATCAGCCCAATCTTTTTACCAAGTTAATACTGAAATGGCTGAAAAACTGTACCAAAAAGCAATCGATTTTTCAGATTTAAACTCAGAGGATATCGTTATTGATGCCTATTCAGGTATAGGAACAATTGGCTTATCTGTTGCTAAACAAGTAAAACATGTTTATGGTGTTGAAGTTGTTGAAAAAGCAGTAAGTGATGCCAAAGAAAATGCTACTCGAAATGGGATAACTAACAGTACCTATGTTGCTGATTCGGCTGAAAATGCAATGGCAAAGTGGCTTAAAGAAGGTATAAAACCAACTGTTATAATGGTTGATCCACCACGAAAAGGATTAACGGAGAGTTTTGTATATTCTGCTGCCCAAACAAAAGCAGATAAAATCACTTATATTTCTTGTAATTCAGCGACAATGGCGCGTGATATCAAACTATTTGAAGAATTAGGGTATCATTTAGTAAAAATTCAACCAGTAGACTTATTCCCAATGACACATCACGTGGAGTGCGTAGTGTTGCTACAACGAAGCAACGGGTAAAAATCCTTTATTTTAAGCACTTTTTCAAGCATTTTGTCTTTATTGAAAAGAGTGATTTTGACATAAAAAAGGTTCAAAAAAAGTACATTGATGTGAATGTCTGTTTGGATGTCGACTGCGTAGACAAAAAATAGATACGTCATAAAAAATAATAGTTCAGCGAGAACATTTTACTAAGTGTTCTCGTTTTTTTATTTTCAGGAGGAATTCATGAAAAAGAAGGAACAATCATCACGCCAAATCGTGATGTGTCATCTTGTGGCTATTTTAGGAGTTGATATTGTGAAAGCAACACAGCTAATTGATGAAATGGAACAACCAGGTTTAATCCGATTTGATGAATTTGGAAATGTTGGAATATTAGTCTTGGAGGGACAATCATGAAACGAATTACCGCTAATCAGTATCAGACATCAGAGCGTTATTATAAACTCCCTAAAATTTTGTTTGAGAGTGAACGTTATAAGGATATAAAGCTGGAGGTTAAGGTAGCCTACGCGGTTTTAAAAGATAGGTTGGAGCTGTCTTTGAGTAAGGGCTGGATTGATGAGGATGGGGCTATTTACTTGATTTATTCCAATTCAAATCTGATGGCACTTTTAGGCTGTTCAAAGTCAAAATTACTCTCTATCAAGAAAACCTTACGTGACTATGGCTTAATTGATGAAGTCCAACAGTCCTCTAGTGAAAAAGGTCGAATGGCAAATAAAATTTACTTGGGGGAATTAGAACATGAAACTACCCCAGTCTTACATACTGACGGGGCTAGTGTTAAAAAAACACTAGGGGAGTCTCAAAGAAAGACGGGGCCGGTCTTAAATTCAGCCCCTAGTGAGACTGAAGGAAGTGAGACTAAATATAGTGAAACTGAAGGGAGTGATTTCCTTATTGAGGACGAGGAGGAGAGGCAGCTGGTAGATGAGAAACAAGAAGAGAACTTTACTTCAAAAGTTGATGGCGTGACCAAGTACGATCGAGACTATATTTGGGGTTTGGTTCATGACCAGTTAAGACAGACAGGTCTATCTCAGTCAGCTAGTGACTATGCCATGATTTATTTTAGTGACCGTTATCAGTATGCTTTGGAACATATGCGATTTGCTCGGTCAGCGGAAGTAATAGCTGAATACGTATTTAATGGTGTGCTGTCAGAGTGGACCAAGCAACTGAGACGACAAGAAGTAAAAGGAGGTGAATAAGATGATTTGGTGGATACTAGGTGGAATCTATCTGATTTCTATCATCATTTTGATTGTTGAAATCATCCGTGCACCAGAAATGGATGATCATATATAAGCAAGAGTTTTACATGTGTAAGGCTTTTTTTTAGTTGGAAAGAGAGAAAAAATGAAATTTTTAGATTTATTTGCTGGGATAGGTGGTTTTAGGCTAGGGTTGGAATCACAGGGTCATAAATGCCTGGGCTTTTGTGAAATTGATAAATTCGCCAGAACATCTTATAAAGCCATGTTTAACACAGAAGGGGAAATAGAATACCATGACATTAAAGAGGTCACAGACCATGACTTTAGACAATTTAGAGGGCAAGTGGACATCATCTGCGGAGGATTTCCTTGCCAAGCTTTTTCACTCGCAGGAAGACGACTGGGATTTGAAGATACTCGAGGGACTCTCTTTTTTGAGATTGCTCGAGCGGCCAAACAAATCCAACCACGTTTTCTATTTTTGGAAAACGTCAAAGGCCTACTCAATCACGACGAGGGACGGACGTTCGCCACAATCCTCTCCACGATGGATGAATTGGGGTATGATGTCGAATGGCAGGTGCTTAACAGTAAGGACTTCCAAGTCCCGCAAAACAGAGAGCGGGTCTTTATTATCGGACATTCTAGAAGATACCGTTCCAGATTCATATTTCCTCTCAGAAGAGAAAACAGCCCAGCTCATCTTGAAAGGCTAGGAAATATCAATCCCTCTAAACGTGGTTTGAATGGTGAAGTCTATCTGACGAGTGGACTTGCTCCTACACTAACAAGAGGTAAAGGAGAGGGAGCTAAAATCGCCATTCCAGTCTTAACACTAGATAGACTAGAAAAACGGCAACATGGTCGTCGATTTAAGGACAATCAAGACCCTATGTTTACTTTGACAAGTCAAGACAGACACGGGGTTGTTGTCGCAGGAAATCTGCCGACTAGCTTTGACCAGACTGGAAGAGTATTCGATATATCTGGCTTGTCACCGACTTTGACCACCATGCAAGGTGGAGATAAGGTGCCAAAGATTTTGCTGAGGGAGGAGCTGCCATTTCTGAAAATCAAGGAAGCCACAAAAACAGGGTACGCAAAGGCAACTCTTGGAGACTCTGTCAATCTGGCTTATCCAGACTCAACCAAACGTAGGGGACGTGTGGGAAAGGGAATATCCAATACTCTGACGACTTCAGACAATATGGGAGTGGTGGTTGCTGCTCTGGAATATCGACAGGATAAGTGGTATGAAGTCACAGGCATTGTCTTAGAGGGGAAAGTTTATCGCCTGAGAATAAGACGACTGACACCAAGAGAGTGTTTCAGACTTCAAGGCTTTCCTGATTGGGCTTATGAAAGAGCAGAAAGTGTTTCCAGTAAGAGCCAGCTATACAAACAGGCCGGCAATAGCGTGACTGTCACAGTTATTGAAGCCATTGCCAGAGAATTTAGAAGAACGGAAGAGGAAGAAAAACATGAACTTACTACATAAGAAAAGTATCCTAGATTGTACTGAATTAGAAGAACGTATTCACCAAGCTGAAACCAATCAGCTATTACAAAAGATACTGTCGCTCCCCAATTTTGATTGTGACTTTGAGGTGACTTTTGAAGATGATTACCACAAAGAGATGAATGATCCCCTATTCTACGAATCCAATCTTCATCAGATTTCGGATTTTATGGAAACTAGGGATATTAAAAATGGTGTAGATACACTACTGACGAAAGACAATCACCTGGCCTTTCGTGCCTTTGGTGAAAATTATTCTGCTAGAGGAAAGGATGGCATTTTAACGACTTTAGTGATAGTCAAGTGCTTTGGTGAAGGACGGATGCCCATTGATATGAGTCGCTATTTCTCAACTCCTGAACCAACAGTTGAAAATAGCCTAATCCTATAAGGAGGTGCCTATGCTTGAGGTATATCTAGGAAATAATGCCAATACAAATCAAGATTTACTAACCATTTTGACGACCTATGGTGTGACTTATCGTTGTATAAAAGCGTGTGATGTAGACCGTGAAATCTTACTGTCACTCTTTGCCAAAACAATGGATTGTTTTGAGTTATTGTCGCCACGATTTCTTTGCTTTAAGCGTCAATATTCGATAAGTTTGAATGAGATGATTCAGCTTATTCTCCAAAAGCCAGACCAGAATCTTCGGTTGCCCCTCATTGTCTGTCAGAATCATGTCTATCCAGCTATTGGGCTAGACGAAGTGCGTACCTTTCTTCCCAGACAAGTAAAAGAAGAGCTGTTTCAGGCCAGTCTGATGAAACAGGTGACAGGGTAGGTGTGAAGATGAATGAACGATTTTGGGACAATTTAGAGATCATTCTGGCCGAAAAAGAACTCACTTGGGCAGAACTAGCACGTAAAGTATTCAACGGTCAATATGTTTATCCAAGTGAGTTTAATCGTCTCTATCAAAAACTGCGACATTACAAATCCAATCGTCTGATGCCACAAACAAGATGGGTTGAGCGTATTGTTCTAGTCTTAGAAATTGATTATGAAGATTTATTTAAGAGGTGACAATGATAAGGATAGTGGTGTTTTATCTAGCTATACAGCTTAACGGTCTTCTGGTGAGTTTATACCTGAAAGAGTATCTGACAATAGAGGGTATAGTCTTGCTACAATTGGTCCTATTAAGTGTGACTTGCTTAGAGATTGCCCGTCATAAAACTGTTCAAGCAAAAAATATAACCTTGAGAAATCGCCTAAGATGGTTGCTTCTTGGCTTTGTGGCTATGGTTGCTTTTGCAGTCTTCATCAGCTTCCTATTTCCAGGTCAGACTAGGAATCAAGCGGTATTGGTACAAGTAGGAAAACAGGTTCCCCCTATTATCTTTTTATTGTTTCTGGTCAATGCAAGTATCCTTGAAGAGATTGTTTATAGGCAATTGCTGTGGGAAAAATTGACATTCCCTTTTGTACAAATAGGCGTGACCAGTTTTCTCTTTGTTCTATCCCATGGCCCCAATCAGTTAGGGAGTTGGCTCATGTATAGCTGTCTTGGCTTGACCTTGGCTGCTGTTCGATTGAAAGCTGATTGTATGACGGCAATCGCCTTACATTTACTTTGGAATAGTTTGGCTTATGTCGTAACTTTCTTGTGATACCAAAATCAAGAGTGCTTCCGTATTATGGAAGCACCTTATGTTTGATAGGGAATCGAAAAAAAGAGGAGGTCACCATGTCATCTGAACAACAAGAACGTCAAGCGATGCAATACGTGGAAAGAAGTAGTTTATTGACAGTTAGAACCCTCTTAAAGCTCTTAGAGTGGTCGGCTAGGCAAGCCTTGGCTCAAGATTCAGCTTATAAGATTGGGGTTCAAAAACTGGAAGAACTCCTTCAAAGCCCTTACGTCATTGAAGCGATTGATGTTAGTAAAGACATTCTAGATAAGCCAATCGATGTGGAGAAATTTAAGGAGTTGATGGAGTCAGAAAAACTGCCAATCGCAATTAGTTGGCAAAAAGACTATCTCTACTTTTATGCCAAGGATAAGACCTTGCTCGATCATCACTTGGATGAATTGTTGAAGAAACTGATGTCTAATCCAGAGAAGCTAGAAGGTTTAACCTTTGATAAAACCTTGGACCAAGAGATAGAACTGGCCAAAGAGAAAATTAGAGTGACAGAACCTTCGGCAGTCAAAACCAAGGAGGTGACCTTGTAATGTATTCAAGACGAAAAGCTTTAGTCTTTGGACTCTTGGGTCTCGCCTTTGGTTATTTCTGCCATCGTCTAACCCTGCTCTATGATAGTTTAACCAATGCCCCACCTATGGAACGTTTTGCCTACCTCTTAGGAGAGGGGCTAAATCAAGTCTTCAATCCTTTATGGCTATTTTCCTTTACTCAAAAATCTCTTCTTGCCTTTATCCTTGGGGTTCTAACGATGACATTAGTCTATCTTTATGTATCGACAGGACAAAAGGTGTATCGAGAAGGGGAAGAATACGGTTCTGCACGATTTGGAACCAGTAAGGAAAAGTGGAACTTTTACAGTAAGAATCCTTTAAATGACACGATTTTGGCTCGTGATGTTCGTCTAACCTTGTTGGAAAAGAAGAAACCCCAGTTTGACCGAAATAAAAATTTGATTGTCATTGGGGGTTCTGGGGCAGGTAAGACCTTTCGCTTTGTGAAACCCAACCTTATCCAACTTAATTGTTCCAATATTGTCGTAGATCCGAAAGACCATTTGGCTGAGAAGACAGGTAAACTCTTTTTAGAGAACGGTTATCAGGTCAAGGTTTTAGACTTGGTTAATATGACCAATTCGGACGGTTTTAATCCCTTTCGTTATGTAGAAACAGAGAATGATTTGAACCGCATGTTAACGGTCTATTTTAATAATACCAAAGGAAATGGTTCTCGCAGTGATCCATTTTGGGACGAGGCTTCCATGACATTGGTGAGAGCTATTGCCTCTTATTTGGTAGATTTTTACAATCCTCCAGGAAGTTCCAAGCAAGAGCAGGAAGCAAGACGTAAGCGTGGCCGTTATCCAGCCTTTTCTGAGATTGGGAAACTCATCAAACTCTTATCAAAGGGAGATAATCAGGACAAAAGTGTTCTTGAAGTCCTGTTTGAAGATTACGCTAAAAAATACGGTCATGAGAACTTTACCATGAGAAACTGGGCGGATTTTCAGAACTACAAGGACAAGACCTTGGATTCGGTGATTGCGGTCACAACAGCTAAATTTGCCCTCTTTAATATCCAATCGGTGATTGATTTGACGCAAAGAGACACTATGGATTTGAAAACGTGGGGCACTCAAAAGACCATGGTCTATCTTGTTATTCCAGATAATGACACTACCTTTCGTTTCCTATCTGCTTTATTTTTCTCTACGGTTTTCTCCACTTTGACCAGACAGGCTGATGTTGACTTTAAAGGGCAACTGCCTATTCATGTTAGAAGCTATCTGGATGAGTTTGCGAATGTCGGAGAAATCCCAGACTTTGCTGAACAAACCTCAACAGTTCGCTCTAGGAACATGAGTCTAGTTCCAATCTTACAAAATATCGCCCAACTCCAAGGACTTTATAAGGAAAAAGAGGCTTGGAAAACTATTCTGGGAAACTGTGATAGCCTCCTCTATTTGGGTGGAAATGACGAGGAAACTTTCAAATTTATGAGTGGTCTATTAGGCAAACAAACCATTGATGTCAGAAGTACCAGTCGTTCTTTTGGGCAGACTGGCTCAAGTTCTACCTCTCACCAGAAAATTGCCCGTGACTTGATGACGGCTGATGAAGTCGGGAATATGAAACGAGATGAGTGCCTTGTACGCATTGCAGGGGTTCCTGTTTTTCGAACCAAGAAATATTTTCCACCCAAACATAAGAATTGGAAATGGCTTGCGGATAAGGAAACCGATGAACGCTGGTGGCACTATCGCATCAATCCCCTAACCGCTGAGGAAGAGCTAGAATTGTCAGGCCATAAAATAAGGGATTTAAGCACAGAAACGACACTACATTAATAGAAATGAGGAATTATATGAATCAAAAACTATCAGGCTTTGTTTACGGAGTGGACGCTAGCTCCATGTTCTCCCAAGCCATGTCTCTATTACAAAAAGGTTTGATTGCAGTAGGAGCCTTTCTTGTTGTCATGGGCATTATCAACCTTTCAACCAACATTAAAGATGGTGGGCCAGGTGTCCGAAATGCCATTCTAGAAATTGTTGGTGGGGTCATGGTGGGAGCCGCGGGTGCTTTTGTGACTCAGATTACCATTTAGGGGAGGACAGCACATGACATGATAATGAATTTTACGTCATCTTTTGTATATCTAGCCTCTGAAAAAGTGTCTAGCGATAGCCTTTTTGAAGGGTTTCAAGTGGATTTAGAATCAACCGCCAACTTGGTTAAGTCACTAGCGGACTTTAATCCGACGGTTTGGTCTTACATGACAGCCATTACCAAGGGGATTATGCAACCCTTGGGAGTAGCTATTCTTGCGGTTGTTCTCGTACTCGAATTTTCAAAAATGGCCAAGAAAATCGCAAACTCAGGTGGTGCAATGACCTTTGAAGCTATGGCACCTATGATTGTCAGCTACATCATGGTCGCGGTCGTGATTACCAATACGACGGTTATTGTGGAAGCCATTATTGCCATTGCCTCTTATGTTATTGAACAAGTGGCAGAGCTTGTCACGAATGGTGGTGCTAATTATGATACCATCTCAGGCATTAAGGGATCTGGAATTGTAGGTAAAATGATTATTGGCTTTTTTGCGATTCTCATTTGGTTGGTACGAATGGCCAGTATCATGGTTGTCAATATCTTGATTACCATTCGCTTTATACAACTCTATCTGATGATACCCTTTGCCCCTGTTACCATTCCGACCTTTCTTAGTGATGACTGGAGAAGTGTTGGGATTGGTTACCTTAAAAACATCATGGTCTATGCCGTTCAAGGTATTTTGATTTTTCTAATTGTATCTCTTGTTCCCTTGTTTGAATCGGCTGGAAAGATTGCCGTATCAAATGGAGCTGGAGTGATGGAATCACTCGCCATTATGTTTGGTGGCTTGGTACAGGCTATATTGTTAATCATTGCCTTAGTTGGCAGTCAACGAACCGCCCGAAGTATTTTGGGGATGTAGGAGGAAGGGAGTCATTATCTCGCTTCCTCTTTTTATAGCTTACTTAGATTGGAGAACATTTATGAACACTCGTGTCTTTAAGGATATCTCAAAGGTTCAACACAGGGCATGGCTAGGATTTACAACTAGACAGGTTATTTTTGTATTTCCAGCTGTCGCCCTAACCATTTTGGTACTGGGCTTGAACCTATTTTATTGGCAATTTGGGGATTGGTTTGTCTATGGTTTTGTTTTTAGCTTTACCATTCCACTCATGTTATTTGGGGTCTATCGCCCTAATGATTTACCATTTGAAACCTACCTCAAGTACCGTTTTCATTATGAACTAACAGTACCAGATCGTACATTTACTGGAAGAAAAGGAGACCAACGTGAAAAAATTAAAACACTTAATGAAACCAAAGACCTCTTCTAATGACAAAAAGCAAAAGACGAAAACGCAGAAGCAGGAGATCAGACCTTCTACCGTAAATACGTTAGCCTATCAAGGGCTTTTTCAGAATGGCCTTATGCAGGTCAGTCCAAGCTATTTCTCACAAACCTATCTCTTAGGAGATGTCAATTATCAAACAGTTGGCTTAGATGATAAGGGAGCTATTGTTGAGAAATATTCCGATTTAATCAATTCACTGGATGATAAGACTAATTTCCAACTGACCATCCTCAATCAAAAGGTCAATCTGGAAAAATTCCGTAAGAGTATTCTCTATCCCTTACAGGAAGATGGGTTTGATGCTTATCGTGATGAATTGAATCGCATGATGAATGCCAACTTAGAGGCGGGTGAGAACAACTTTTCAGCTGTCAAGTTTCTTTCATTTGGCAAGAGCGACCAAACACCAAAACTAGCTTTTCGTTCTCTGTCACAGATTGGGGAATATTTCAAAAGTGGCTTTTCAGAGATTGATGTATCTCTTGGTTTACTTGGTGGAGAGGAGCGAGTGAATGTCCTTGCGGATATGTTACGAGGTGAAAATCATTTACCGTTTTCTTACAAGGATTTGACCCTCTCAGGTCAATCCACCAAACACTTTATTGCCCCAATCTACCTTTCCTTTAAACACAAGAATCATATTGAATTGGACGATCGATTATTACAGATTGTTTATGTTCGTGACTATGGCATGGAGTTAGGGGATAAATTTATTCGTGACCTCATGCAGTCAGATTTAGAAGTGATGATTAGCCTACATGCTAAAGGCTCTACCAAGTCTGAAACCATGACCAAGCTGCGAACCAAGAAGACCTTGATGGAATCGCAAAAGATTGGGGAACAACAAAAGATGGCTCGGACTGGAATCTATTTGGAGAAGGTCGGGCATGTTCTTGAAAACAATATTGATGAAGCTGAGGCTCTTCTTCAAACCATGACTCAAACAGGAGATAAACTGTTTGACACCGTATTTCTAATTGGCGTGCTGGCGGATACTGAAGACCAACTCAAACAATCTCTTGATATTATCAAGCAAGTGGCTGGGTCAAATGATATGATTATCGATAACTTGACCTATATGCAAGAAGCTGCCTTTAATAGTCTCTTGCCATTTGGGAAGAACTATCTCGAAGGTATTTCTCGGTCTCTATTGACTTCAAACATTGCCGTGAATGCCCCTTGGACTTCCGTAGATATTCAGGACAAGGGTGGGAAATTTTATGGCATCAATCAAATCTCAAGTAATATCATCAGTATTGACCGTGGCAAGTTAAATACTCCGTCAGGTTTGATTTTAGGGACTTCTGGAGCTGGCAAAGGGATGGCGACAAAACATGAAATCATCTCAACTAAGCTCAAGGAAGCAGATAGTGATACTGAAATTATTATTGTTGACCCAGAAAATGAGG
>NZ_GL636070.1:1520048-1527093 GCF_000186445.1 Streptococcus agalactiae ATCC 13813 | reverse complement strand
ACAGTATTATCGGTCAAGCCTTTGGTGGGGAGAGTATTGATATTGCCCCAGATTCTACCACCTTCTTAAATGTCTTAGATCTATCTGATGAGAATATGGATGAGGATCCGGTTAAGGTCAAGTCCGAATTTCTCTTGTCTTGGATTGGAAAGCTCTTGGACCGTAAAATGGATGGTCGTGAAAAGTCCTTGATTGACCGTGTGACAAGACTCACTTATAAGCATTTTGACACACCGTCCTTGGTCGAATGGGTCTTTGTCTTAGCTCAACAACCTGAACAGGAAGCTAAGGACTTGGCACTGGATATGGAACTCTATGTGGAAGGGTCGCTGGACATATTTTCACATCGGACCAATATTAAAACAGACAGTCATTTCCTGATTTACAATGTCAAAAAGTTAGGCGATGAATTAAAACAAATTGCCCTCATGGTTATCTTTGACCAAATTTGGAATCGGGTGGTCAAAAACCAAAAGCTAGGGAAGAAGACCTGGATTTACTTTGATGAAATGCAGCTTCTCTTATTGGACAAGTATGCCTCTGATTTCTTCTTTAAACTTTGGAGTCGTGTCCGTAAGTATGGGGCGATACCGACAGGCATTACTCAGAATGTAGAAACGCTTCTTTTGGATGCCAACGGCAGACGCATTATTGCCAATAGCGAGTTCATGATTCTTTTAAAACAGGCTAAGAGCGATCGAGAAGAATTGGTGCATATGCTTGGACTTTCCAAGGAACTGGAGAAATACTTGGTCAATCCTGAAAAAGGTGCTGGGCTAATCAAGGCCGGTTCAACCGTTGTTCCATTTAAAAATAAGATTCCACAACACACCAAGCTCTTTGACATCATGAGTACGGACCCTGAAAAAATGAGGACATGAGATGAAAGAGGATAAAAAGCTAGTCAAACATGCTAGGCAAAACTTTCGAAGCAACTTAAAATCAGCCCGTATGCATTATCGGAAAGAAGTTAGAGCCTTAAAACAGACTGTTCCTAAAAAAGGACGATTTCGAAAACCAGCCCAAAATTCTCTTTTTCAGGAAAAGAAAACAGAGATAAAAGGAAATCTACTCAGTAGCCAAAAGGAAGCAGAAGAGAAGTTCCTAAAGGAAATTACCTATGTTTCTCCTAGACTGTTGAAGGTAAAGGAAATCAAGAACTATCGACTTCCTCAAGCTCAAGAGCGTTTGCGGACTGCAAGAAAACATTTGTCAGAAGTGAAACTAAGTGAGAAGCAAAAGGCAGTTAATCCCAAGTTTACTTTCCAAAAAGAAAATCCTTCCCCGAAGTCTCGCTTTCAGTTTCACCAAGAAAAATCATTTGATCGACTAAGTGCAGAAAAAGACGTAAGTTCTGCCAAGCGTGAGGTTAAACAACTCAAGAAAGTCCAAAAGACTAAGAAAAACTCTACCAAAGTCAAAGTTGGATTAGGCTTAGTTGCATCTGAATCCCTTGACCTGATAGCACAGGAGGATGATTTAGATGGTCTAAGATCCATGAAGGATATTAGTTTGAAAGCCAGACGCTATGGAAGGTTTACCTTTCAAGCAGGTAAGGTGGTAGTAAAAAGTGGACAGACAGGTGTGAGGTTTACCAAAACAAAATTTTCTCATGGAAAGGAACGATTCCAGAACTTCAAAAAGGGAAAAGGATTCACACGCCAGAAACCTCTTAAACCAAGAAGACGTTACCAGACCTTTTTAAAGCATGTGAGAAAACAAAGTGTCGCAGGTATCAAAGGAATCGTCCAAGCCATTAAGGGAAGTGTGACTTTCTTTTCTGTCCTTGCGGGAAATCCTTTGACTTGGATTGTCTCAGGCATTCTCTTGATACTCCTTTTGATGATGAGCTTTTTCATGAGTGTTTCAGGTAGTAGTGTCATTCAACAAGATGAGATGGAGTTGACCAAGGCCTATACCCACATGACGTGGGAAGATGCGGAACATACGAGAACCAATGAAAAAGGGATTGCCTACTACACCAAGATTGATGAGATTATGGTTTACATGAATCATCAATACCAAGACTACAAGCTTGACGATTTCATGGAAACAGGTGGTGTGACCTACAAAGCGTTTCTCAGTCAAGTGTGGACAGACTTAAATGGTGGAGATTCTATTAAATCCATGTCTGACTTATATAAAGAACCTACTTACAAGCTGTCTGATGAGGACCAGGAAGAGTTAAAGGAGTTGACAGAAGGAGGCAACTATCTAGCCCTTCAAGAATTGGACAATCCCTTTCAGGGACAGACTGACGAGGATAGCTTAAGCATGACCTACCGATATGGGTATGAGGTCATTGATGAGAAACCAACGCTGCATCACCATATCATCTTAGAAGCGAAAGAAGGTCAAGTCATTGTAGCTCCGATGGATGGCAAGGTATCTCTTGATGGAGAGAACGTTGTTTTGACATCTGGTAAGGGAGTGAATAAGACTAAACTAACCTTGTTTGGCATTCATTCAGGCCGAGTGAGTGAACATCAACATGTCTTGGCAGGAGATATTATTGGTCAGACCAAAGACGGAACGGGTCTAAAAGTCACCTATCAAAAGGTTGATGATGATACGGATAAGTTGGTCTATGTCAATCCAGCTTTCTACTTTCCAAAAGTAATCCAGGTTCAGACCACCATTCTTCCAACTATCGGTCAGTTTGGCGGCGATGAGTTCGAGAGAGCCAAGGCAATTTATGACTATCTTAAAAGCAAAGGTGCGACAAATCAAGCTATAGCAGCTATTTTAGGAAATTGGTCGGTAGAATCTTCCATTAATCCAAAACGAGCTGAAGGCGACTATTTATCTCCGCCAGTTGGTGCGACTGATAGTTCGTGGGATGATGAGGGCTGGCTCTCACTTAATGGTCCAACTATATACAATGGACGTTACCCAAATATTCTCAAACGTGGTTTAGGCTTAGGCCAATGGACAGATACCGCGGATGGGTCACGCAGACATACTTTATTGTTGGAATATGCCAAAGGAAAACATCAAAAGTGGTATGACTTAGAGTTACAACTGGATTTCATGTTGCATGGGGATAGTCCTTATTACACCAACTGGTTAAAAGATTTCTTCAAAAATACAGGTAGTCCAGCTAGTCTTGCCCAACTCTTCCTCATTTACTGGGAAGGAAATTCAGGGGATAAGCTACTTGAGCGTCAGACACGGGCAAGTGAGTGGTATTACCAAATTGAAAAAGGCTTTAGTCAACCCAACGGTGGGACAGCACAAAGTGATCCAAAAGCACTTGAAGCTGTACGAGGAGACCTTTTTGAAAACTCTATTCCAGGAGGTGGTGACGGGATGGGTTACGCTTTCGGCCAATGTACTTGGGGAGTCGCAGCCCGTATCAACCAACTGGGGCTAAAACTCAAAGGTAAAAACGGTGAGAAGATTCCAATTATCAGTACCATGGGCAATGGCCAAGATTGGGTACGAACAGCCGCAAGTCTCGGTGGGGAGATAGGGACAAGTCCACAAGAAGGAGCTATCCTTTCCTTTGCGGGAGGAGGACATGGCACACCAACAGAATACGGACATGTGGCTTTCGTCGAAAAAGTCTACCCAGATGGCTCATTTCTTATCTCAGAAACCAACTATAATGGCAATCCAAACTACACCTTCCGTAAATTATCTGGAGTGGATAGTAGCTTGAGTTTTGCTTATACGACGAAATAAAAAAAGGATATGCTAACAAAATGAATAAATGTTAGCATATCTTTTGTGTTTTTTTGTCACGATTAATCAGAATTTATAGAAATGAGAACTGTTATGAGACGAATCATCTCATCAAGAACATCTGCAAGTGAAATCCCTTTTGTATAGCTATATTTTTTTGAATAATTTTGCCATTGTTTATTCTGAATAGGGTCAGATTTGAACCTCTCGAGTAGTTCAATAATCTTTACAAAATCGAGTTCTGTTTCGCGATATGAAAATGTTCTCTGACAGGCATTTCTCAACTGAATGAAGTCAATGTCTTCTTTCTTCAGTTTGGAAAGAATATAAACATCGTAAAAATCTTTGCTTCTACTGTTCAAGAAGTTACGTGAATAGATGGTTTGAAGTTTTTCAGCTAGAATTGTTTCAATTGTATAAGCAATGATTGGAAAATTGTCTTCATCAAAAATAGCTTTATAGTCGTATGTAATCGGCTGAGGAGTTACAACATCACCTGTCGCAATATCCAAATGGATAACTTGTTTAATATTCTCAAGTTGGCACGAAATTGTTGCTCGATAGCCACCATAGTCATCACTTTCTTTAATAGCTGTGATTGATTGAATCACAAAAGATATACCTTCTTCGGAATCTGCTAAAATTTCCTTGAGTTGCTGTTTAACAGTTTCTTCTGAGAGTGTTATTTGATGGAATAAAAAGTCAATATCAACAGTGCTACGAGATTCAACTCCGATGACATTCGAAAGTAGGAATCCTCCTTTGAAGATATAGTGATTTGAATAAGAACTTTGACTTAATTTTTTCAAAATGACTTCTAGGAAGTAATAGGTCATGACGGAATTAAAGGTTAAACCAGTATTCTTTGATATTTTATGACAGAGTGCTGTTAATTTAGCTTTGTTCATATTAGAACCTCCAGAGTTTGTTTAACTTTTTCTAAAGTATTCATTTTTGTCGCATATTCATAGAGTTTTGCTAGATTTTTTTTAGGATAGTTCCCATAAGATTGAAGTGTCTTGACAAAGAGTTCGGAATCAATCTTTTCTCGATGTATTACAAAATCACAAATAATACGTTCAAAATCATATACCCTTACGTTGTTTCCCAAAGGAGTAGGTACAGTAGTCATTCCCAGCTCGCTGTATTCTTTAGAGACAAAGTGAATATTTAGATTAGCTGGAGGAGTATTAAAGCGGTAGCCTCTAGGAACTGTCACATCAAAATATTGTGGAATTTCATCTGTAAACTGTTGTAGATACAGTGCCGAAATATAAGAGAAAATAGCCTTAGGAAAACGATATTGAAAGAAGTAGTATTCATCATAGTCTCCGTTTTGGGTTAGGAAAATACCTTTTTCAACTCGGAAGATAATGCCTTCTTTCTCTAGTCTTGTCAGATATATTGTTGGAATACCTAGTGCTTTACAATCTTTGTTTGTGACAATTCCATTGTTCTTTTCTATAAAATCGAGTAGAATCTCTTTTTTTGACATACGGCCTCCCACTTGTTGCTTTTACACTACAATTTTACAATATTTGTGGTATAAAAGCAACATTTTCTTTTCCCTCATTTTATTGTGATAACAAAATCAAGCCTTCTTTTTTATGATGAGGAAAGAGTGACAATTTGTTGCTACATAAAAAAGAAAAGAAGGACTATTTATGACCAAAACATGTAATCATCACTTTCTTGTCAATCAGGAAAAAGGCGAGAAACACGTCTTTCGCAAGAGTAAAAAATATCGCACTCTATGTTCCGTTGCCCTTGGAACCATGGTGACGGCTGTTGTTGCTTGGGGAGGAACGGTTGCACATGCTGATGAAGTCACATCATCAGTTGACACCAACATCCAACGAACGGAGAATCCAGCCACAAATTTACCAGAAGCACAGCCAAAACCTGTATCTGAACAAACTGAAATTTTAGCGTTAACTGGACAATCTAATGGAGCGATTGCTGTTACCGTACCACATGATACGGTAACACAAGCAGTTGAAGAGGCAAAGGCTGAAGGTGTTTCTACGGTTGAAGATAGCCAAATGGATTTAGGAAATACAACTTCTGCGGCAGAAACTAACCAACAAATTTCAAAAGCAGAAGCAGATGCCCAAAATCAAGTTGAGGCTATCAACGAAGTTACTGAAACCTACAAAGCTGACAAAGCAGCTTATGTGGATGAAAAAGCTCGCATCGAACAGGAAAATAAGGAGCTGTCACAGGCCTACGAAGGGGCCAACCAAACTGGTAAAGAGACAAATACTTGGGTTGATACCAAAGTCAAAGACCTAAAAACTCGGTATGCAGATGCTGATGTGACAGTAAAAGAACAAGTAGTCTCATCAGGAAACGGAACATCTGTACTGGACTATACAAACTATGGCAAGGCTGTTGAAACTATTCAATCAACTAACGAACAAGCTGTAGCGGATTATCTAACAAAGAAAACCAAGGCAGATGATATTGTTGCGAAAAATCAGGCCATTCAAAAAGAAAATGAAGCTGGACTTGCTAAGGCAAAGGCAGATAATGAAGCCATTGAAAGGCGTAATCAGGCAGGTCAAGCAGCTGTTGATGCTGAAAACCGTGCAGGTCAAGCCGCAGTAGATCAAGCTAATCAGGAGAAACAACAATTAGTTTCAGATCGTGCAGCCGAGATTGAAGCTATTACAAAACGTAATCAAGAAAAAGAAGCCGCAGCCAGAAAAGAAAATGAAGTGATTGATGCCTACAATACCAAAGAAATGGAACGCTATCAACGTGACTTGGCCGAGATTTCGAAAGGTGAAGAAGGTTATATTTCTGAAGCCCTTGCTCAAGCCCTCAATCTCAATAACGGTGAACCCCAAGCACAACATGGAGCAATTACCCGAAATCCTAATCAAATCATTTCAACTGACGATGCCATGCTGGGTGGCTACTCAAGAATATTGGATTCAACAGGATTCTTTGTCTATGATAGCTTCAAAACAGGTGAGACCCTTAGTTTTAACTATCAAAATCTTCAAAATGCACGATTTGATGGTAAAAAGATTAGTCGAGTGACTTACGATATTACCAACCTTGTATCACCAGCTGGAACCGATGCCGTGAAATTGGTTGTGCCAAATGATCCAACCGAAGGTTTTATTGCCTATCGAAATGATGGAAATGGTGATTGGCGAACAGACAAGATGGAATTTCGTGTAGTTGCCAAGTATTTCTTGGAAGACGGAACGCAGGTTACCTTCTCCAAAGAAAAACCAGGAGTCTTCACGCATTCTTCCCTCAATCATAATGACATTGGTCTAGAATATGTCAAAGATACTTCTGGGAAATTTGTGGCGATTAATGGTTCAACCGTTCAAGTGACTAATGAAGT
>NZ_GL636070.1:1491459-1518892 GCF_000186445.1 Streptococcus agalactiae ATCC 13813 | reverse complement strand
ATAGAGATCATCCTCCACCTAAACGAGAGCACACTTTTGATGTGATAACAAAATCAAGTCCGCTATCATAATCTAGAATGTGACAAGGAGGACACCCTATGAGTGTGATTGAACGTCTGGCTGAAAAAGTAGCTAGACAAGAAGAAAAGGTCTCACGTGAGACGGAGAAATTGGAACACTATCGTGACCAACTACAAACAGCTATGTACAGTACCTTTATCAAACGGCAACAATCTAGTCAGTTGTCATTTCATGAAGCACTAGAGCAAGCCTTTGGTAAAGAAACCACACTACACCCAAATTACAGAAATGAGGATACAGAATGAGTAAAACATGGAATTTTGATCAGCCACTAGATGATGTGAAACCAACATCATCCCATGAAGAACGAGCAAAAATTGCAGCACTTTTCCATAAACAAGATGAAAAACCAATTGAAGAAGTAGACTATGTGGCTGCTTTTGAACAGCAACAAAAGGAGTCAGAATCTAAAGATGTACAGACGCCCGAATCAAAAGTTAAACAAAGCCAGCCGAAGAAAGTAAATATCACAAGCGACTATAAACAACACTTGGCAGACACTATTGCACAAAACAACAAGGATATTTCAGCCTGTCAAAAGCAAATTGAAGAACTTCATCAATTGATTGATGAAAAGAAAATCCAAAATAAAAAGTTGCAGGCTATTTCAGTAGCCATTGATGATTTATAAGTCAGGTAGTCCTATGCGGGCTACCTTTTTATAATTGAAGGAGAAGATAATGAAATTTTTTCAAAAGAAAAAACAGAACCAGGATCAATTTAAACGACTGATTCATCGACTATCAGAGATGTCAGATAGTGAACTAACCAAAGTAGAGCAACTCCTAGATGTGGTCTTTGATTCAAGTTTCAAGTCTAGTGAGAGAGTGGAAATATCTAGGGACATTATAACCGATGAGGAACAAATTCTTGATAAGTCAATCCAAGAAGCGAAAAATAAACTGAATACTGAGCAGTTGGAGAAGCGAATAGAGGAGTTTAAGCAATCGAAGAAACCTAAAAACGGATAATGCACCAAATATGGTGCGTTATCCGTTTTTTATGGTATAATGAAAGCAAATATGAGGAGGTCTTTATCTATGATCGGAGACAATATAAAATCACTACGCCGAACACACGATTTAACACAGCCAGAATTTGCGAAAATGGTTGGGATTTCACGCAATAGCCTGAGTCGCTACGAAAATGGTACCAGCACTGTTTCAACTGAACTCATCGACCGTATTTGTCAGAAATTTAACGTTTCTTATGTCGATATTGTAGGAGAGGACAAGATGTTAACACCTGTCGAAGATTACCATCTGACTTTAAAAGTAGAAGTGATAAAAGAACGTGGAGCAGCCATTTTATCAAAGCTTTATAGATACCAGGATAGTCAAGATATTGTTTTTGATGATGAATCTAATCCTTGGATTTTGATGAGTGATGACTTGGCCGAATTGATCAATACGAAAATTTACCTTGTCGCTACTTTCGATGAAATAGAGCGTTACAATGGCTATTTAGATGGTATAGAGCGGATGTTAGACATGGTGCATCATCGGGTGGTGGCTTAATGAGACTGGAAGAATTTAGTGAGGCTGAGTTTCAGAAGGCCTTGCAGCGAACCATTCGGGCCTTAACCCGAGGAAAGACGATTCCAGATCAACCGAAAGCTATCTTGCTTGGTGGACAAAGCGGAGCAGGTAAGACGACTATTCATCGTATCAAGCAAAAGGAATTTCAAGGTAATATCATTATTATCGATGGTGACAGCTACCGTTCTCAGCATCCCAATTACTTAGCCCTGCAAGAAAAGTATGGCAAGGATAGCGTGGACTATACCAAGGGATTTGCAGGAAAAATGGTAGAACAGTTGGTTGATGAACTCAGTACGCAAGGCTACCATTTGCTGATTGAGGGAACCTTGCGAACTACTCAAGTTCCTCGTCAGACTGCTCAATTATTATCTTCTAAAGGTTACCAAGTTTCCTTAGCAGTGATTGGTACCAAACCAGAGCTTTCTTATCTCAGCACCTTGATTCGTTACGAAGAGCTTTATGCCATCGATCCGACTCAGGCTAGAGCAACACCAAAAGAACACCACGATGGGATTGTTGAGAACTTGGTTGATAACTTGAGGGAGTTAGAAAGTGAAAATCTCTTTGACCAGATTCAAATTTATCAAAGAGATAGAACTTGTATCTATGATTCTGAAACTGCTGAAGGTTCCGCAGCAGAAGTGCTACAAGAATGCCTATTTGGAAAATGGAGCAAGGTAGAGGAGGAGATGGTGAAGGAGAGTGAACTCCTACTTAAGGAATTACTTGAGAAAAATAAATAATTGATTTTAAAGATAATATTTTTTTGGGGGTTAGAATTGCGAGGATTTAATAATAAGATAAAATCTGTTTATCGAGAATTAACAAATACCAAAGAGAAATTCGGTAGTTTTCATAAGACCTTGATTCATTTACATACACCTGTTTCTTATGATTATAAGCTATTTTCGAGCTGGACTTCAACGAAATATAGAAAAAGTACAGAAGATGAATTATTTGATATATTTTTCAAAAATAAGAAAATCAAAGTTGATAAAACAAAATTTTTTGGTAGCTTTGATAAAGTTATCTTTTCTAGCCCAAAAGAGTACATTAGTTTTCTTTTGTTAGCAGAAGCTATCTTAAAAAATGAAATAGAAATAGTTGTAGTAACTGATCATAATACTACCAAAGGTATTAAAAAACTTCAAACAGCAGTTTCAATTATAACGAGAACCTATCCGACTTATAATATACATCCTCATATTTTACATGGAGTAGAAATTAGTGCAGCAGATAAGTTACATATTGTTTGTATATACGATCATGAAAAAGAATCTTGGGTTAATCAATGGTTATGTGAAAATATTATAAGTGAAAAAGATGGAAGTTATCAGCATTCGTTGACTATCATGAAAGATTTTAATAATCAAAACATAATTAACTACATTGCTCATTTCAATAGTTATAATATTTTGAAAAAAGGTTCTCACTTGTCGGGTGCATATAAGAGACAAGTTTTTACAAAAGAAAATACACGATTTATTGGTGTAAAAAATATAAATTCTGTTGAAGGATCGAAAAATCGTTTATTGACAGATTTTAATTGTGAACCAAATTTTTTATTAGATAATGATTCACATGATATTGATTCAGTCGGAAAGAATAATATGTGGATAAAAGGTGGAAAGATTTCTTTTAAAATGTTCCAAGAAGCTTTGCTTGATTACACTGTATCAGTAAGTTTATTTGAACCAAATTTTGAACAAAAGTCTTACATAAAAGGTTTATACATTCAAAGTCGTGGAGGCGATAGAAGTTTTCTTACAGGTGATAAGTTAGAAAAAGATAGAGACTTCTTTTTAACATTCTCACCATCTATGAACTGTTTAATTGGAGGGAGAGGTACAGGGAAAAGTACACTAATAGATATGTTACAATTTGTACTTTCTCAGGATTGCGACAAGCAGAGTAAATTAGAATTCCTATGTAACCATGCAAATGCTTTTGTACTCTATGTTTTAGAGGATGCTGAATATATCATTGAGGTTAGTTTGCCAGATGTCTTGCAGGAAAATAGGGACAATATCTTACAATATTATGGGCAAAATCGTGAGAATAGGTATGGATATCCTTATAACTACAATTCTGACTCTATCAAAGAGTGGACACGCTCTCAATATACGAAAGTATACAAAGTTGAGGGAAAATTTTTCAAATTAGTTGATAAAACTAGAATATTAGAAAAAATGTTTGATAGGAGATATTCTGTTAATGAGTTGGTTAGAACAGCGGATGGAGAAAAAATTACAGAATTTATTTCCGACTTAATGCTAAAAAATAAAAATTTACCGAGACCAAACTATGGTTTAAGAACTCAGACTCTAGAATCATTCGAAGCTAAACTACAGGAACTTGATAAATATAGGAGAGTTCGTAAGGATTCAATACTCAAAATAATTGATGATTTCAATCAAACTCAAGTTGGTAAGTTAAGAATCTGTTATGAGCAAATTGATAGATGGGAAGTACCAGATTTTGAAAGCACTCTTTTCAAAAGTAATTCAACTCTCAATTTCTCATTTGAAAATTATAGAATTAGTAAGCGGGATGTTGCAGATATTCTATACCTTGTTTATCAGGAGTTAGGAATAAAAGGATTTGTTAACGTTATTTTGAAACAAAATATTCCTAATAGGTATTTTATATTATTAAAAAATATTTCTGAGGAGAATTTTGCAAAACATGAGAATAAGTGGAGAAATAATTCCGAGATTAATGATTCTAACATACCCTATTTAAAAACTAGTATTTATTCTTTAATCGCAAATAGTAGTTTACTAGATGAGTTAAAGAGAGTGCTAAAAGAACACGTAGCCAATGAAAGACTTTTTTTGGAGTTTAACATTAACTCAAAAGAAACATCACAACATCTTGACATTCTTTATAAAGAAGTTAGTGTATTAAGTTTGGGTCAAAAAGTTGTAGCGATGTTAGATTTTTTACTAGCATATAGTGATTATTCAAAGGATTTCAGACCATTAATTATTGATCAACCTGAAGATAATTTGGATAACCGCTATATATACAGACATTTAGTTCAACAGTTTAGAGACGTGAAAGCTCAACGACAAATTATTTTAGCAACCCATAATGCGACAATTGTAACAAATTCCATGACCGATCAAGTGGTAATTATGGAATCAGATGGGGCTCATGCTTGGATTGAATCACAGGGATATGTTAGTGAAAAATTTATAAAAAACCATATTATCAATCAATTGGAAGGTGGAAGAGACTCATTTAAACATAAGATGTCCATATATGAGACAGCTCTTTCTGAATAATATAAGGAAATGAAAAGTAGGTTAGAAATATCCTACTTTTTGTTTTGTGATACCTTTTCCAAATCACCTCTATTATCCTAATATCATTCCTAAAAAAATCAATCCATGATTTTTCACTGGGGGTTTGGGGGCGAAGCCACCAAGTTATCTTATCGTCGGCTATCAAAACTCAAAGGTTTTGGTCGGCTGGCGATAAGATTTTTGGGATATTGTGGACACAATATCTGAGCTCGCAAAAGCCGAAAAGGGAAGATTTGAGGCTTTTAGGGAGCCCCCGTATCAGATATGGTATCGGTGCTAACCCGCTAGAGGGAAATGTGAGAAGGAGTGTATCATCATGACAGAAAGTTATCGGACAATTCGTAAGGAAATCAACTTGACGCTTGAGGAATTTGAGCAGATTCAACTACTGATGAGAAAGGAGAATGCGGAGCAGTTTTCTCCCTTTGTTAGACAAAAACTATTGGACATTGTCAATAACAAGGATGACATCAGAGATTGGTTTATTCTGTGGCAATCTCAAAAAATAGAACAAATCAGTAGAGATATTTTACAGGTAGCAACTCTAGCGGAACGAGGCCATCAGGTCACGTCAGAACACTTAAGAATTATATTGACTTGTGTTCAAGAACTGATGACAGAAGTAGAGAAGGCAGTACCACTCAGTTCAGAATTTCGAGATAAGTATATGGGAGGTTAGATATGGAAAATCGTTATCGAACCAATCTCAAAAAAGTCTTTTTAACAGACCAGGAACTTGCGAACCTGAACAATCATATTAGCCAAAGTTCTTGTCAAAATTTTTCTGCTTATGCCAGAAAGGTTTTGCTTAATCCAAATATGACCTTTTTAACAATTGATACCAGTAACTACCAAGACTTGGTTTTTGAATTACGTCGAATTGGCAATAACATTAACCAGATAGCTAAAACAGTCAATCAGACAAAACTTCTGACAGTAGAGCAGCGAGATAATTTGAAAACGGGCATAGGTCAGCTGATTGCGGAAGTTGATAAGGACTTCTATGTCAAGTGTCAAAAGTTGAGGGAATTTTATGGTAGTCACTAAACATTTTGCGGTTCATGGCAACAAATACCGTAAAAGTCTTATCAAGTATATTCTAAATCCAGCTAAGACTGACCAACTCAAATTGGTTTCAGATTTTGGAATGAGCAATTACCTCGACTTCCCTAATTATGAAGAAATAGTTGAGATGTATCAGGCAAACTTTGTCAATAATGATAGGCTTTATGATTCGAGAAATGACCGGCAACAAATCAAGCAAAATAAAATTCATGCTCATCATCTTATCCAGTCATTCTCACCTGAGGATAATCTTACACCTGAAGAAATCAATCGTATTGGTTATGAGACGATAAAGGAGTTGACTGGCGGAAACTTTCGCTTTATTGTGACAACCCATACGGATAGGTTGCATGTTCATAACCATATCCTCATCAATTCTGTTGACCTCAATTCTCATAAGAAACTCAAATGGGATTATGCTCAGGAGAGAAATTTACGGATGATTTCTGACCGTCTTTCCAAAGAAGCAGGTGCCAAAATTATCACACCGAACCGTTATTCTCATGAGAAGTTTGTGACCTATCGCAAAAGTAATCACAAATTTGAATTGAAGCAACGTCTTTATTTTCTGATGGAGAATAGTAAGGATTTTGACGACTTTTTATCCAAGGCAGAAGCATTGAATGTTCAGATTGATTTTTCAAGAAAATACGCTCGTTTTTTGATGACGGATATGCCCATGAAGCGAGTTATTCGAGGCAAGCAACTAGATAAACGTCAACCCTATACCGAGGAATACTTTCGAGAGCACTTTGCCAAGCGAGCGATTGAGCAATGTTTAGATTTTCTCTTACCCAGAGTTCGTGACCTTTCACAACTTTTGGAGTTTGCAAGAGAACTCAACCTTGCTATGTCTCTAAAACAAAAGAATGTGGCGTTTACTCTAACAAAAAATAGTCAGAGCATTACAGTCAATAATCAAAAAGTCAGTTCCAAAAATCTCTACGATGTTCAATTTTTCGAAACTTACTTTGAGAAACGTGGAGAAGTTCCTGATATTGACCAGTCGCAACTTATTTCCGACTTTGAGGGATATTGTGAGGAACAAGATAAGGAAAAGCTAGCTTATGAAGACTTGCAAGAGGCTTATCAGGCATTTAAGGAGAAAAGAGACCAGGTTCAAGAGTTTGATGTCGTCTTAGCTGACCATCAGATTGATAAGTTAGTCAAAGATGGTCTCTTTATCAGAATGAACTACGGCGTTAAAAAAGATGGCTTGGTCTTTATCCCAAACCGTCATTTAGATATTAAAGAGACAGAGAGTGGTAAACACTACCATGCCTTTATCCGTGAGACCGCACAATTTTTCATTTACAATAAGGAGGCGTCCGAACTCAATCGCTATATGCGAGGGCGTGAACTCATTCGTCAGTTAACCAATGATAGCCAGACTATCTCTAAAAGAAAAAGACCGACCATTGACACACTTAAGAAAAAGATTGAAGAGATTAATCTTCTTATTGAGTTGGGTACGGAGAATAAGTCTTATCAAGATATTAAAGACGAGATTATTAAGGATATTGCTCAATTAGATTTGACCATTACAGAGATTCAGGAACACATAGATCATCTCAACAAGGTTGCGGAAGTCTTGCTTAACCTGGACAATAACGATATAGAGAACCGCCGCTTGGCCAAATATGACTATGCCAAGATGAATCTAACTGCGGCTATAAAACTGGAACAAGTTGAGAAAGAAATCGAAATCTATCAAATTAAGTTAGATAAGTCAATAGATGATTATGAGTATTTAATAAGGAGGTTGGAAAAGTTTGTCAAAATTTTAAATGAAATAGACTCAAGCAAGGATGAACTAAAATTTGAACACAGTGAAAAAAATGTGAAAGAATAGCATTTTTCGGATTTATTGATACCAAATATTGAGTACTCTGAAGAAATTCTGAAATAAAATTGATAAAAAGGAATAAAAAACTAAGGAGATGATATTATGAAAAAGATAGGCTTATTGTCGAATGTTTTTATATCATTGTTTATTGTTATATTAGCTAGCGGTTCTGTGTCATCAGGAGTAAGTGCTAATGAAAATAAGGAAATTAGTTATAATGTTTTAGTTAGTGAAAATAAATCTATTGAGGATGTAGAAGATGTTTTACAAAGTCAAGGAATTAAAGTTACTGATAAAATACCTGAAATAAATTTTTTAACTATTTCTACCGAAAAAAGTGAAGATACAATAAAAAAAGAAAACTCTAATTATATTGATGACATAGTTATAGATAATACTATGACTGTAAAGCCTAATATTACTTATTTGTATGGGGACAAGGTTTATACAAATACTAATTTAGATTTTTGGGGAAATCAGTGGGATATGCAAAAGAGTATTAGTACTGGAAGTAAATTTCAACATAAGTCTTCTGGTAAAGCAACAATTGGTGTAATAGATTCTGGTATTACATATGATAATCCAGATATTTATTCACACATTATTTCAGTACAAAATTTCACATCAGATTTGGAAACAGGAATAGTTGATAACCAAAATGTTGTAGATAAAATTGGCCATGGGACCTCTGTTGTGGGACAAATTTCATCAAGTGGAGAATATTTAGGGATAGCACCTGACATGAAAATACGAATGTATCGTGTTTTTGATGAAGGGAATGCTCAAGACCAATGGATTCTCAAAGCGCTCATTCAAGCAGCAAAAGATGATGTTGATGTTATTAACCTTAGTTTAGGAGAATATTTGTTAAGAGATTCCACTGATGAAGATGATGATACAGCTTTGATCAATATCTATCAACGGGCAATTAATTATGCTCATAATCAAGGTTCCGTTGTCGTTGCTTCAGTAGGTGATGAAGGGATGGATTTACAGAATCAAGATGAATTAAAAAACTATCTTGGTAGTTTAAGAGGAAAAGATTATAGTCAAGTTGATGGAACTGTACAAGATATTCCGGCTGAATTAGACAATGTTGTTACAGTTGGTTCAGTAGATGATAATGATCTTGTATCTAGTTTCTCAAATCAAGGGAATGGCGACATTGATATCTATGCAACAGGAGGTGGAAGTCAAGCGCTTTCTAAAGTAGGATATGATAAATGGGTAGCTGATAAATTATATGAAAAAGAATGGATTCTTGTTCCAACGCTTGAAGGAAAGTATACATATGCATATGGGACTTCAATTTCGACTCCTAAAGTCTCTGCAGCTTTAGGATTGATTATAGAAAAGTATAATTTGAAGGACCAACCAGATGAAGCTATTCGAATTTTATATGATAATTGTTTTCTTAGTAATAATGGAAACAATGGATAAATTAGGCTACTAAATATTACAAATTTTGTGCAATAATAGTGTAAAATAGTAGTATGAGATAAAAGAGGTACCTAGTATGTATAAGATTTTGGTAGTTGATGATGATTTTGAAATTGTAAAATTGATGCGAACAATTTTAGAAATGAAAAACTATAATGTGACGACTTATCAAGAAGTTAGGCTTCCTATAAAAATAAGTGATTTTGATGGATTTGATTTAATATTGCTTGATGTTATGATGCCAAATGTTGATGGTCTGCAAATCTGTAAACAGATTCGTAAATCAGTATCCTCTCCGATTATTTTTGTCAGTGCAAAAGATTCTGAAGATGATATTGTATCTGGCTTAAATCTCGGTGGTGACGATTATATCACAAAGCCATTTAGTGTTAATCAACTAGTTGCTAAGGTTGCAGCGCATTTAAAACGAGAAGAACGTTATAGAAATGCTGAATCTAATGAATCTGTTATTCGAGAATTATTTCCACTAACATTTTACCTTCAAGAAAAACTCGTGTGTGTTAATGGTGAAGCTATTTCTCTTACTAAAAGGGAATATGATATTTTAGAGCTATTATCTAGTAAGACAAATAAGGTTTATACAAGAGAAGAAATCTATGAATGTGTCTATGATGATGAAGCAGATGCATTATTTCGTTCAATTTCGGAATACATTTATCAAATTAGAGTCAAGTTTGGTCCCTATGGAATTAATCCCATTAAAACAATAAGGGGGATGGGATATAAGTGGAATGATGAAAAGGTATTCAATTAATAAGCGGATTTTAAGGACAGTTCTTGAAATAGTGATTGGTACAGTTGCAAATGTTATTATGTTGCTTGTATTGAGCTACGTTCTTATTTTTACAGGTCAGTTGAACACATATGGAACAGACTATCATATTTCAATTAGTGATAGTAAATCTGCTAACGGTATTAAGAATCAAATGGATTATTCTGTCTTTGATTATGTATTGTTTGATAGCGATAATGGCGAATTGGTCTCTGGAAATTATCAAAAACAGGATTTACAACATTATAAAGAAGTTTTTGATACTGGAAGTTCGGTTAGCGAGGGTTCTATATTGTTTACAAAATATGAAAACTCAGATTTTATTTTGGTTATTAGAAGACCAACAATGCCCGAATTTGTAAATCGAAACTTTCGACATATTTCCTATAATTTAGTCTCTTATTTGTTTTTTATAGTGCTAGAATTATTACTCATCTCTATCTCTGTTATTAGGCTCTTAAGAGAATTTACAAAAAATTTTCGTCTAATTGAAAAAATATCTCTGAATATGGGAATACCAGGAATGGATATTGGACGTAAAGAAACTGCAATCTTAGAATGTAATAACATTTTATTGACGCTTTATCAAAAAGACGAAGAGTTGACAAAGTTATTAGAAATGGAGAAAAAAGATAAAGAAGATTTGTCATTTCAAGTTGCTGCATTAGCACATGATATTAAAACACCATTAACTGTTTTAAAGGGGAATATCGAGTTGCTTGAGATGACTAATCTAGATGAAAAACAATTAGATTTTATGTCCTCAATGAATCATAGTGTTGGTATATTTGAAAAGTATTTTAATTCAATGGTTAATTACTCAAGATTGCTAATTGAGGATAAGAATTATCAGGAAGATATTGAATTATCAAAATTTCTTGATGAATTATCATTAGAATGTCGAGATATTATGTCTTCAAAAAAAATTAATTTTCAAATAGTTAATGAATCCCATACCAGAGTGATTAAAGGAAATCGTCTCAACTTAGATCGAGCTTTGATAAATATCTTATCTAATGCGACTAGATTTTGTTCAGAAGAGGGCAAGGTGGTACTGACTATATCTGAAAGTTCCAACTTTATCAGTTTTGAGATTTGGAATAATGGTTTACCATTTACAGAAGAGTCTCTTAAAGATGGAGGAAAACTTTTTTACACAGAGAATAAAGGAAGAAATGATAAGCATTACGGAATAGGACTTTCATTTGCTCAAAAGATAGCTATGAGACATCAAGGTCAATTAATACTCTCAAATCCACAAAATGGTGGTGCACAGGTCACTTTATTAATTAAAAAATTTTAGGGGCTGGTCAAAAAGCCTAATATAAACAAAACCGCATGAAATCTTTCATTTAAAAACGTTGATTTTATGCGATTTTTTATTTCGAAAATTTGAAAAAATCAAAGAGATATCGACTTTTTGCTCAATTTTTTTCTGAACAAATACTGAAATTTCTTTTGTATTATAATAAAAGAAATGGAGGCAGAAAAAATGGAAGTTATCATTCAAAATCTAAGAAAAAGCTATAAAGACAAAGAGGTTTTAAAAGACGTTTCATTTAAAATTGAAGAAGGTACTATTTGTGGTCTTCTGGGAGTAAATGGGGCTGGGAAATCCACCATTATGAAAATTCTTTTTGGGTTAGAAAGAGCTGATAGTGGAGAAGTCATTTTCAATGGAAAGCATAAGGATATTGTAGAAGAAAATAGATTTGATATTGGAGCGTTGATAGAATCTCCTGCTATCTATTTGAATCTTTCTGCATTTGACAATTTAAAAACACGAGCATTGCTACATGATATTCCAGATGAAAGAATTTATGAGGTACTTCAGTTGGTTGGTTTATCTGATACTGGAAAAAAGAAGGCAGGGCACTTTTCATTAGGAATGAAGCAACGACTTGGTTTAGGAATGGCAATTATTACCAATCCTGATTTATTAATTTTAGATGAGCCAACTAATGGTCTAGATCCAGATGGGATAAAAGAATTGCTAAATTTAATTAGGGATCTAAAAAAATCTGGAATGACAGTCCTCTTGTCCAGCCATCAACTAAGTGAAGTCAGCAAAATTGCGGATCAAATCGTTATACTGAATCAGGGCAAGATTTTTTACGATGATATTAATAAGAATTCAAATGATTTAGAAAAACTATTCTTTAGAATTGTCCATGGAGGTGATGGAAATGACTAATATTTTTAAATCTGAGTGGCTGAAGCAAAAATCTAGTTCTGATAAAAAATTACTAATCCTTATTCCTTTGCTAGCAATTTTTATAGCTTTCATACTAGCAGGACCTCTCAATTTAGAAAGTTTTTCAATTTATTGGTGGGAGGGAGGATTCCTTTTCACTCTCCTTGGGTTATTGTTTTTAGCTGATTATAGCGCGGAGGAGAATGCAGGTGCGTTTCAAAATATTAGCTTGGGTAGATATACGTTTACTATTTATTTAGCGAAGATACTGTTGAAGTTCAAGGATGTTTTGATTTCAACCTTTATTTTTACGATAATATTTTATGGCATCTCATTTCTTTTTTCAGGTGTGATATCAGTAGACATTGGTAAAGATTTGATTTGTTTATTACTTATTGGTGTTTCTTCTGCTTGGGTATTACCACTATTATATTTTCTAGCAAAGTGGATAAATCCCTACTTGTTGTTGGCTACAAATTCTCTTATTTGCTTATTAGTTGCTCCTCTAATAGCTCAGACATCGGTTTGGTTCATATTTCCTTATACTTATCACTATAAAATTGCTTATGCTCTTTTACATTTAAAACCCTCAGGTGATTTAGAGGCAGCATTAAGTGGAGTTGAAATATCGACAATTTTAATATCAGTATCTCTTTCAATCTTAGTTTTTGTGAGTTTCCTTAGTTTGTTGAAGTGGAGGATAACTAATGAACAAAATTCTAAAAAGTGAGTTGCTAAAGTTGAAAGGCTCTCTTACTTTAAATCTTATTTTAATTTTATCAATTATTCAATTATTCACAATTCCTCTTTATTTACAGTTTACAAATAATTCAGTTGTAATTGAAAATATCATTTTTTTACCTATGTTAGGATATTGTATATTAGCATCAATTTTCTCTATTTTTCTTCATGAACAAGAGGAAAAAGCAAATTTCTTTCAAAATATTAAAAGCGAAAAAAATAGTGGAATTATTTGGGGAATAAAGCTTATTTCGACAGACTTACTTATGGTTTTATTGGGAGTTCCAGTTTGGATAGTGGTAGGAGTTGAATTTAATAGACTCTCTTACTTTGCGTATGTTGGTGTGATTACTTGGTTATTATTAGTCTTACTTAACCATTTCCATATGTTACTTAGTCTTATCATGGGAAAGGGAGGGAATCTAGTAATTTCTTTTATCGAATGTCTGTTTATTATATTTGCAACCAATAAAGTATTTTTAAATAACTTCTGGTTGCCTATCGTTTTACCTGTTAATATGATCCTAGAAATTGGGAAAAATGAAATTTTTATGATTCTAGTATACTTAATTGGTTTTATCATATTATCGTATTTTTGTAATTTAGCTGTTATGAATAATGTTGAAATTCAAAAAATATGTAAAAAGAGGTAAATTGGTTAGAGGTCACTAAAAGAGTAGAATACAACAAAATTCAATAGATAAAAAGCGAATGACAGCATATTTTGAAATCTAAAGATTGCAGATCATCCGCTTTTTATGTCTATTTTATTATCTTTTCAAGACAGTATTGTTCATGATATTTTAAAAATATCAGACTTTTTCAGCAGTTTCATTGGTCAACTATCTTTTTATTTAATTGTCCAGAGTATCAGTATAAATATTTCATGCATTCTAAATAAAAAATTTGTTCATTCTCTATAATTATGAACAAATTCTGAACTAGGTATCTTACAATATATTTGTTCGAACAAAGAAAAAATAATTGGAGGAATTTTATTATGAACAATGAAGATTTTAATTTGGATCTTGTCACAATCTCAAAGGAAAACAACTCAGGAGCTTCACCTCGGGTAACTAGTAAATCATTATGTACTCCTGGATGTAAGACGGGTATTTTGATGACCTGTGCAATCAAAACTGCAACTTGTGGTTGCCATTTTGGATAAAATTTATTTGTTTAGTAACTATCTTTTTGCAAATCTTGACTAAGAAAGAAAGGGACTCTATATCTTTTCGAGTAAGGTCCCTCTAAATATTAGAATATTTGTTTAGGATATTACTCTTTAGACGAATATGTCTATTGCTAAAATAAAGGTAGTGGATAGTAGTCTACTACCTTTATTTTTATAAATTTCCAAAATAATATTTGAAGATTTATAAAAATAATTTAGAAGTTGGAGCTGCTAATGGAACATAAATATACTACAAATAATTTTTTGGTTCGTAATGCAATCATTGGAATACATGAATTGTTGGAATGTGATTATAATTCATTTTTAGAAACTATAAGAGAGAATAAGATATTCCAGGAGCAACTATTTGTAGCCAGCAGGAGTTTATATGAATCGCTTCAAAAATATTATAGTGGTGATTCAATGAAAAGGAAAAAAATCAACCAATTATCAGAATCTGTATATAAATATTATAAGCGTAGTAAGGAGCGCTCAACACCATTTGGTTTATTTAGTGAAACTTCAATAGGTTCATTTTCTTCTACAGAGAAATTAAACTTGAATGGAAAAACATTAAAAAAAGTACTCTTGGATTCAGAGTGGTTAATACGTCTAGTTTTTAAGATTGAGAAGGAATATTCTCGAGAATTAGCCTATAAAATAAATCCAGCCAACTATCAATTTGGAGATAGAGTTGTTCAATTGTTTTCTATAAATGATACTAAAATTGAAGAAGTCAACATAAAGTTCACTAAAGTTTATCAACTTATTGATGAGCTTTGTTGTGATAAATATGTATATTTTAACTGTATTATAGAAAAACTTGTTGAATCCTATGGTGAAGAGTATCGAGATATTGCAACATCATATATCATGAGTTTGATTGATAGTCATTTTCTAATTTCAAATATTAATTCAGAATTAATAATGAATTTTAAGTTTGAAGAATTCATTTCTAAAGTCAAAGAAATCGATAAGCAAAATCTTTATTATTTTAAACTAATAGCAATTAGCAACTTAATTGTTGAATATTCTGAATTGGAAATTGGGGATGGGATTGAAAAGCTTAAAGAAATCTACAAGTTAATGTCATCGTTAGTTGAAACCCCTAATTTTCTTCAAATTGATCTTTATAATGATGGTCAAATCCAATTAGGTAATGAAAATAAAACTCAGATAGTAGAATTTGCTGAGTTTCTAGTAAGTAATTCAGATCATGTAAAGCGTACTTATTTAGATGATTATAAAGAAAAATTTTTAGATAAGTACGGAGTAAATAGAGAAGTTCAGTTGATGGAGTTGTTTGATTCTAATTTAGGAATTGGTTCTCCATATGGATATCAGCACCCCAAAAATGATTTCTGGGAATCTTCGCCTTCTACTGTATATTTTAGTGAAAAAGAAGAATTAGAATATCTCAATAATTTTGAAAAAGCCTTAGAAACAGGTGGAAATATTCAACTTTATAATGAAGAAGATTTTTTTAATCAAGACAAAGATAAAATCAATCTAGGATTTGAGTTGTTCTTTTATGTTAATAAAGTAGATGGTAAAAGCGTACTAAGCTTAACTAATACAGGATGTTCTAAGAATTTAGGAGCTAGCTCAGGCAGGTTTTCTATTCTATCAGATAAATTGGAACATTATCATCAAACTATCACTCAAATTGTTGAAAACAATAATCACGTATCAGGGTATAACTCTTGTGAAATAACATTTTTACCAGAGAATCTTCGTCATGCTAATGTTATGCGCACAACAAATGTCAGAGAAAAAGTATTATCACTTTTTACGAATATGGATAAGAGAAGTCAAATTTTATCTGATATATATATTGGTATTGATTCTAAGAATAGTTTTTATGCTAGAAATTTTAAAACTAAGGAACTCTTAAAATTTTATAGTACAAATATGTATAACCAAATGATGTTTAGCAATGAATTACGGTTTTTATGTGAGATAGCTCAAGAAGATCATTTCGGAATATTCCCTTGGGAGATGGTTTATCAAAAATTTTCTCATATTCCTAGAATAGTATTTAAGGACATTATTGTTGCTCCTGAACGTTGGAGGCTTAGTGGAAGGATGTTGTCGAAGGATATTCATCAGATTATTCTTGAAAACAATCTTCCGACAAAATTGTATGTTGATAACAGTGATAATCGAATATTAATTAACCGTAATAATCCACTAGATAATCAACTTTTTGAAGATATTGTAAGAAAAAGTAGTAATAAAAATGAAGAATTATGTCTATCAGAGTGTATTTTTGATTCACACCTTGTAGAGAAGGAATCTACAACTCATATTTCTGATATAGTTGTTCCAGTATTTGCTAAGGATGAAATTAAGGAACCTAGGTACATAAAAGAAATATTACCAGAGGTTATTCCGACAAATGTTAGACAGAAAATACCATTTGATGAATGGCTCTACTTTAAATTGTATATGTCGGCAGATAGGCAAGAGGAATTTCTTTCGGATATAATGCCTCGAATTTTGAAGTTAGTAAATTTAGATGATGGGATGAGCTTCTATATCAGATATACTGATCCAAAATTTCATATCCGACTAAGGATAAGAACGCAGAATTTATATAAAAGTTTTGAAAAAATTCAAGAGATTTTTCAACTCTGCATACAAAACAAGTTAATATCAAATATAGATATTTCAACGTATGACAGAGAAATCGAAAGGTATGGGGGACTAGAAAGAATTCCTTTGGTAGAAGAAATTTTTTGTCTAGATACTGAAATAGTCATCAATTCATTAAGTTTAATTCGGCAGAAAAGATTAGATTTAACCCTAGATGATTTAGCAATAATATTTAACTACTTTTATCTCAAATCATTTTTTAAAGATAACAATAAAGAAATAATACAATTTTTAGAATTTGCTTGTCCAGAGCATTTAGACAGCCAAAATAGAGATAAAAATAGGAATACTGCATTAATTGATTTGTACTTAATAAAGGGATATTTAATAAATCTTCTTCCAGAACTATCTAAACTATGTCAAAGACTTAAGAAATTATCAGACAGTTGTATTCAATTATCAGATGACTATACATATATCATTTATGATAGTATCATTCATGTACACAATAATCGCTTATTTGGTATAAAGAGAGAAAATGAGACTAAGATTTATGCTATAATTCGCGGATTGATAATCAGTGAAGAATTTAGAAATGGGCACAATCATGGATAAATTTACACTAAAAAATTTTTTTCAAACAATTTTGACAATTCCTAAAACAATAAGATTAATTTTTCGAATAGAAAGAAAATATGCTAGCTATCTAATAATTTTAAACATATTACAATCAATAATTCCTTTAGCAAGCTTATTTATCTATCAAGAATTAATCAATGCTGTTTTAAAAAAAGGAAGTAACATTTTTTCAGTATTAATTGTCTATATATTAATGCAAATGATGCTATCAATACTAAGTCAGTTAAACTCATATATAAGTGAGAAATTTAATATGAACTTGTCCTATAATCTCAATTTGAAGTTATTGAAAAAAACATCATCTCTAAATTTAATAGATTTTGAACAAGCAGATACATACAATCTCATTGAAAATATTGTACAAGATAGTACATATAAGCCGTTCCAACTTTTCAATGCTATCATTGGTGTGATTACAGGGTTTCTATCTTTATTAACAAGTATTATTTATGTGTCCACTTGGAATGTGGCAGTATCGACTTTTTTACTGATAATTCCTGTTATTTCCTTAGTAATTTTTATGCGTGTTGGCCAGCTAGAATTTTTGATTCAATGGGAGCGAGCAAATTCGGAGAGGGAAGTTTGGTACATCAATTATCTTCTTACTCATGATTTTTCATTTAAAGAGATTAAACTAAATGGTATTAGTCAATATTTCATTGATAAATATGGAACATTGAAAAGAAATTTTATGAATCAGGATTTGAATATTTCGAAAAAGAAAGTTCTTTTCAGAGGAAGTTTGGATATTTTATTGAATTTTATTAATGGTATAGCTATTTTTATGATGATACAGTCAATTCGAAGCGGTAAACTTTTAGTAGGTAATTTTGTAAGCCTTATTCAAGCAATAACTCGTGTAAATACCTACTCACAATCTATGATCCAAAATACTTATATCATCTATAACACAAGTTTATTCATGGAACAATTATTTAAATTTTTTGATATGGAAGTAAGTAATATTTCAATTCAGAATAGTAGAATCTCAAGAATTGAAAAGCGCATTGACAAAATAAAAGTCAATAATCTCTCTTTTATCTATCCAGGAAGTGTCAAAAAAACTTTAGAGGATATTAATGTTGAGTTTAATAAGGGTGAACTTGTAGCAATTGTGGGGAAGAATGGTTCTGGTAAGAGTACCTTAGTAAAATTACTATCGGGATTATACCAACCTTCAGAGGGTCAAATATATTATAATAACGAATCTAGTGATGTCCTAGACTTGAGTTATTATCAAAATAATGTTTCTGTTCTTTTTCAGGACTTTGTGAAGTTTGAATTATCTGTGAGAGAAAATATTGGCCTAAGTGATGTAAACAGTATATCTGACTCCAAAATAAAGAAACATATTGATAACTTAAAATTAAATTTCTTAACCGCAGAAAACAATTTCAACCTTAATCAACGTTTAGGGACCTGGTTTAACGATAGTAGACAAATTTCAGGAGGACAATGGCAAAAAGTAGCATTGGCTAGGACTTTCTTCAAGAATGCAAGCATATACATTTTGGATGAACCAAGTTCAGCGCTTGATCCTGTTTCAGAGAAAGAAATATTTGATGAATTTGTAACTCGTTCTAGAGATAAGATTGCTTTGTTTGTGTCACATAATCTAATGGCTGCGAGTAGAGCAGATCGAATTATAGTTATGCAAGATGGACGAATTATTGATGAAGGAAAACATGACGACCTTATAAGTAAATCTAAATATTATAGGGAACTTTACTATTCAGAAAAGTACGAGGAGGAGTCTGATGGATGAAAATAAAGTTATTATTGATTTATCTGAGAAAGTATTTGCTAAATTTGATGAGCAGTTAAAAAGATATGCTGAACAACCGAATTATGATTTATTGACCTTGTCTTCTGGTTTACCTGGATTGATATTATTATCTTCAGAATTGACAAGTTTAACTAGTGAAAGAAAATACTCCGCTAGAACGGGTAAATATGTTAACTTTATGGTTAAACAAATGAGAAATTATGGTGTTTTATCGGATTCTTTATTTTCAGGAGTTTCTGGAATTGGAATAAGTATACTTCATTTAGTTGAAGAACACCCAGAATATCATAACTTATTGATTAGTTTTAATGAGTACATTAAGTACTATACGTTAAGTAAGATTGAAAATATAGATATTAAGAAAATCTCTCCTACAGATTATGACATCATAGAAGGAGTATCTGGAGTATTAGTTTATCTTTTATCTCAGGAGCAAGATGAAAATGATTATATAATAAACAGAATTATCAATTTCTTATCTGAGTTTTCACTAAAAAATTCTACTTTAACAGGCTTCTATGTGGAATCAAAGAATCAAATGTCCAAGACAGAGTCTAAGCTTTATCCGTTAGGATGTCTAAATTTTGGTTTAGCACACGGCCTTGCGGGTGTTGGCGCAATGTTGTCTTATTCAAAATTAAAAGGCTATTCTAATGAAAAATCTATTGCAGCAATCAAAAAAATTATAATGTTATACGAAAAACACGAGTTAAAAAATTATATGTGGAAAGAGGGATTAAGCGATATTGAACTAAAGAAAACAGAAAAAAGCAATTTACAGTATGAATTTATTCGAGATGCGTGGTGCTACGGTAGCCCAGGAATTAGTTTACTATATCTGTATTCAAGTTTGGCTCTAGAAGATAAGAAACTAAAATCTAAAGCTTGTAACATCTTGAAAGCATCCATCAGGAGAAGTAATGGTTTGGAACAATCTATTTTATGTCACGGATTTTCTGGAGCAATTGAGATTTGCCTATTTTTTAAAAAAATTTATAAAACAACTGATTTTGATGACTGTATAAAATCTCTTAAGGAAAAGTTAATTAGTGATTTTAGAGAAGACATGACATATGGTTTTAATACTACCGCGGAATTTGAAAATATAAAAACAAAAGATAATCTTGGTTATTTAGATGGAATAATTGGAATTCTGTTAACAATGATCGAACTAAATAACTTAAAGGTTACAACAAATTGGCAAAGGGCACTCTTATTATTTGATGATGTTATAAAGGAGGTGAAGTAGCATGAGGAAAATTTTATTTAGCTTAGTTGTTCTTATTGGAATTTGTACTTTAGTTGCATGTAGATTGGTAGACAATAAAACAATAGAGTTTCATGATCAATCATTTAATCAATTTACATATAAAGGAAATGATTATACAATCATGAATCAAATTGTTGATGAAAATGATCTAGGTACTGTGAAGGAATCTTTTTTTAAAACATTAGTAATTGATAGAAATAGCCAGAAAGTTGTTACTAAAAGTAATAGTGATACAGTATCATTAGCATATAGTGGGCTCTATAATTTTAGTGATGGTTTAGCTATTTCTATAAATGATTCTTATTATAAGGTTTCTTTGAGTTCGGATGTGCAATCCAATAATGAAATGCTGAGCTTGGAAGAGTTCAATAATAATTCAGCAGGTGGGGAACTTGCAATTGATCCATCTGATTGTAGGATAGTTAAATTTAATAATAAAAAATTTCGTATTTCATCTGATATTGTATCTGATGATAAACTAAAAGAATTTCTAGGAGTAATAGCAGATTCAAAAACATTTATTTTGAATACGGGACAAGAAATTTCTAAATCGGAACTAAATAAAATAGATTATTCTGGTTCTAATTCTAATGAAAAAAGAGAAGTTTGGGATTACGGAGAAGTTTATTTGTTAGCAGAAGAAGGAACCATAGCTGTTGAGATTAATAATGAATTTAGAATAGCGCGCATAGAATAAATTATAGATTATCTAGGTATTACATTGCTTATATAGCAAAATATCTTATTGTTACCTACTAAACAGAAACTTATTAAAATATAGATCAGCAAGTTCAGAAGAGCTTGCTGTTTTTTGGTACATATAATTTTTTTTGGAACAAGAGCACCATATTTTCACTCTTATAGTGAGGAGAACTCCTTGATTTGATAAAAGTGAGAAATAGCTATGGTTGAGATAAGGAGCCCTCCTTTTATGACTAAGAAAAAATCATAAACGGAGACTGAAATGAAATATTATATTCACGTTAGAGGTAGTAAAATCCCCGTAACAGAAACGGTTTATAAAAGCTACTGGCAATTGGTCAATCACGAGAAGTATCTGAATAGAAAAGATAGGAAATTTGGAGTATTACCTTTTTCATCATTTGAAGTAGATGGGTTACTGCTAGCAAATGTACTGCCTGATACAACTGTTGATGTTGAACGTTTTATAGAAAACAAGCTCCTTATTGAGCAACTAAATGAGGCTTTATTAACCTTATCTGATAAAGAGTTTAAAATCATTGATGCTCTGTATTTTAGAGAGCATACCATCAGAGAAGTAGCAATAGAGCATGAGATGTCTGCGACTAGTCTATTTCGGATGAGAAATACAATTTTGGACAACCTACGAAAATTTTTTGAAAAATAAGGAAACAGGAGACTAAAAAATTCACTCTTTATAGTGAGAGGAATTTTTAGTCTCTTTTTGCCCTTTGACAATTGAATAATTCTAGGTGGGACTTTATTTATTTGTTGAGCAATAGAATGTAATGCGCCAGGAAATGAGCGGAAATCATTTATTCAAAAATAGGATGGTGACCTATCTGCCATGACACAAATAATGATAATGATACTTCTGACCGTTCAGGCTGCCAACGTAAAAGGACAGCGGGTGAAATTCCCATGATTGATATAACCAGTCATACCCACAGAGAATAACTAAGAGTAACATGTTATCAGGAGGGTAAGTTTTGGAACAATCAGTAGTAAAATATAGTATGCAACTTTCAATGCTTAATTTTTTATATTCCAGAAATATGTTGACTAAAAAGGAATATGAAAAAATTAAAAATAGACTGCGCATTAAGTACACAAATTAGCTGACCTTTTGATTTGAACGCGGTAATATAGAATCAAAAGGAGGAATTTCAGTATGAAAAAAAATAATGTTGAAATAATAAAAGCTGATTCTTTAGTTCGTCGTAGAGGCGACAATTTCGAAAGAGAGTCAAAAAGGGTTGCTGCTTATTGCCGAGTTAGTTCTGATAGCGAAGATCAGAAGAACAGCTATGAATCTCAGGTGAGACATTATAAAGATTATATCTCTCAGCGGTCGGATTGGGAACTGGCAGGTATCTATGCAGATGAGGGGATTTCAGGAACACAAGTAGGAAAGAGACAAGATTTTCAACGATTAATAAATGATTGTGTAAATGGAGAAATAGATTACATTGTCACAAAGGCAATTGCTAGATTTGCCAGGAATACCCTAGATACTTTGAAATATGTCAGAATGTTAAAAGATATGCAAATTGGAGTATATTTTGAGGAAGAAAATATAGATACCCTAACAATGGATGGAGAATTGCTTTTGACTATTCTAAGCTCCGTTGCACAGCAAGAAGTAGAAAATACATCTGCTCATGTGAAAAAAGGATTAAAAATGAAGATGCAACGTGGTGAATTGATAGGGTTTCAAGGATGCTTGGGGTATGACTATGATGTAGAAACCAAGCAACTTTCAATCAATAAAAAAGAAGCCAAAATAGTTCGCTATATCTTTGAAAGGTACTTAGAAGGTATTGGAGGAAAAGTAATTGCAAGGGAACTTGATGAACTAGGTTACAAATCGCCGAGAGGATTAGATCATTGGAATGATACAACAGTCTTAGGAATCATAAAGAATGAAAAATATAAAGGCGATATTCTAATGGGCAAAACTTTTACAGTGGATCCAATAAGCAAGAGACGTTTAAGTAATTTTGGTGAAGAAGATAAGTACTACATCAAAGATAATCATGAACCTATAATATCTAAAGAAGACTTTGAGAAAGCTCAGGAGATAAGACTTCGTCGAGCAGGAAATAAGAAGACTGCTGCAAATGTAAATGGCAAGCGTGAACGCTATTCAAAAATGTATGCTTTTAGTAGCATGTTAGAATGTGGTTTTTGTGGTTCAATATTATCTAGAAGAAGTTGGCACTGCCGTTCAGATTATCGCAAGGTTGTGTGGCACTGTGTTACATCGATAAAGAAAGGAAAGAAATTTTGTAAGCATAGTAAAGGATTAGAAGAGCTCGCTATTGAGGGGGCTTTCATGGAAGCTTACAGAAAACTTTATCATTCAAATGAAAACTTAATGACAGACTTACTTGAAACGATTGAATCTGAATTGAATGACAATAGCCTTAATAAGGAACTAAAAAGGATTACAAACAAACTTCGAACATTACTAAAAAAAGAGGAAAATCTTGTAAATCTAAGGCTCGAAGGGAAAATTAGCGATACCATATACAATGAAAAGTACAATGAAATTTCCTCAGAAAAAGAGTTTCTAGCAGAAGAGAAGGTAAATATTGAAACAACCTTAAAATCAGAAATCGATGTAAAGAAAAGACTAACTGAGTTTAAGCACTTGCTATCTTCACAGAAAATGCTTACGGAGTTTGATCGTGCAGTTTTTGAAAGTATTGTTGAGAAAATTATTGTAGGTGGAGTTAATAGCGACGGAGAAATTGATCCTGCAATGTTAACCATAATATTCAAAACAGGTGAAACTCAAAACAAGGATGGTAAACAATTTAAAAGTAAACGTAAAAATGCTAAACTAGAAACAGATAAATTGTGTCCTCAAAACAGTGACGAGGATAAAAAATTGTATTCTCAAGGAACAGACTACACATGTGGAGTGTGTGGCTCTGCTCGTAAAAGCCTAGAAACTTTTTAACGAAAGGAATATTAAAAAGCCTTAGATAATCGACTGACCTATTACCAAAAAATCGAAGGGGCTCTACTTGCCATTGCACAAACACCAGGAAATAGTTTGCCAACTATGCAGCTGTTAGATGAGTTAGTTCTTCCAAAAGACATTACCATAGCAGATGTCAGTCAAAGTATCCAAGAATTTGAAATAGAAAGAGATGCCCTTCAAGAATTTTTTGACGATATGCTGAAGACTTATACAACCTACCAAGAAATGAAAGATTATATTAAATCTCGTGAAGCGAACACTCCTAAGCAAGAGACAGAAGAAAAATCACTTTGAAGACTGTAGACTTAACATAAGTAAAAAATAACCATATATGATATCGCTTTCATTCTTATGTTTTTTGTGATAAACTAATTAAAGAAATAATTTTTATACTTTATTATGGAGGTTCTTATGAAGAAAGTGTTAGTGAGTAGTCTTTTGGTTTTAGGGATTACGATAACGTTACAAACAGTAGTTGAGGCTAAGGGGCCAAAAGTAGCTTATACACAAGAGGGAATGACTGCTCTTTCGGACACAAATAAAGATAAAGTCACTACTATTTCTATTGACGAGATTCAAAAAAGCTTAGAAGGTAAGAAGCCGATTACTGTTAGTTTTGATATTGATGATACACTGCTTTTCAGTAGTCAATATTTTCAATATGGTAAAGAATATGTAACTCCTGGATCGTTTGATTTTCTTCATAAACAAAAATTCTGGGATCTTGTTGCAAAACGGGGAGATCAAGATTCCATTCCCAAAGAATATGCTAAAAAATTAATTGCTATGCATCAAAAACGAGGAGATAAAATTGTTTTTATAACAGGTAGGACAAGAGGGTCAATGTATAAGGAGGGCGAGGTTGATAAAACAGCTAAAGCCTTAGCTAAAGATTTTAAATTAGACAAACCAATTGCTGTAAATTATACAGGCGATAAACCTAAAAAGCCATACAAATATGATAAATCATATTATATTAAGAAATATGGTTCAGACATTCATTATGGAGATAGTGATGACGATATTCATGCAGCTAGGGAGGCCGGTGCTAGACCAATTAGAATTTTAAGAGCACCTAATTCTACAAATCTACCTTTACCAGAAGCTGGAGGCTACGGTGAAGAGGTTCTCGAAAATTCAGCTTACTAGTATCTTTATTAGTTAACATAGTATTATCTATCAATTTTTAGATTTGTAATAAGAAGTGCTAAAAAAGTAGCAAATCAATGATATGCTAATAAGGGAAGTTGGAGTAGTTTAGATTGATTATTAATGACTGATCTTCTCCCCTCTCGGTAACAAGAAGTTTTTCTAACAAATGCCTGTCTAAAAAAATTGAATCATAATTTTTTAATAACTCTTTTGGCGTGAACAAGGAATTTGTAATCAGTCATCTAATTCTATAATACAATACTTTGGGGTTGTTTCCGTATCATTATTAATAATATGTATCAGAAAGGAGATGTTTTTTGAGAGTTTATGAAAATAAAGAAGAGTTGAAAAAAGAAATAAGTAAAACATTTGAGAAATACATTATGGAATTTAATAATATTCCAGAGAATCTAAAAGATAAAAGAATTGATGAAGTTGATAGAACTCCAGCAGAAAACCTTTCTTATCAGGTTGGCTGGACCAACTTGGTTCTTAAATGGGAAGAAGATGAAAGAAAGGGACTTCAAGTAAAAACACCATCGGATAAATTTAAATGGAATCAACTTGGTGAATTATATCAGTGGTTCACAGATACCTACGCTCATTTATCTCTGCAAGAGTTGAAAGCAAAATTAAATGAAAATATTAATTCTATCTATGCAATGATTGATTTGTTGAGTGAGGAAGAATTATTTGAAGCGCATATGAGAAAGTGGGCTGATGAAGCGACTAAAACAGCGACTTGGGAAGTGTATAAGTTTATTCATGTAAATACGGTTGCACCTTTTGGAACTTTCAGAACTAAAATCAGAAAATGGAAGAAGATATTATTATAAATTATATTTTTAACTTTAAAAAATTTCATAAAAATGGTTACCAAAGGCGATAGAAGAAAAAACTATCGTCTTTTTCTTTATAAAGTATTAGATGAGGAAAAGAAATATTATTTTTTCTAATACAAATATTAAATTCTCACGACAGATGTAATATATCTTGCTATTTCTTCAGGCTCTTCAGTAAAGTCATGATCTATCCAATTTAAAATAATACTTTCAATTGTTGAGATATAAATACCAAGAGCGAAAGAATATGGAACTTGATATGCTGTTTCCAGTTGTTTTTGTAAGTCTGGTATATCGGAATGTGTAATCATCTCTTTGATATAGTTTTTAATTATGTTGTCAATATTCGGAAAAAACAAAGGATTTAATAATTTCTTTATTTATATACATATAGCTAAGCATCTCCTTTAAGACCACTTCTTCATATAATAAATCATTATTTAAAATTTTTGTGATATCATCAAAGATTATTAAAATAGACTCCCTAAGGAAGTCTTCTTTTGAATTGTAATGATTATAGAAAGATCTTCTACTAAGTCGAGCTTTTTTTGCTAAATCGCTAACTTTAATTTGCTCAAAGCTCCTCATCTTTAACAATTCTGAGAAAGCTTTTAAAAATTTTAAATTAGTGTTATCTGAACTTACCAATATACTATCACCTTTATATAAAATCTTAAAGTTATAAATCTTATCGAATGTGATTATACAATACAAATTCAAATAATAGTTCACATTTATCGAGATAATGTAAAACAGTAAAACTTTAAAAAAGTAAAAATAGATAACTTTATTGGTTAATCTATTTTTACTTTTGAAAAGGAGAGAAGTTATGCTTAGGAAGTATAAGCAAAGAAATTATAATGTCGCACATACGAAACAGCGTTTTTCGATTAAGAAATTCAAATTTGGTGTAGCATCGGTATTAATTGGATTGACATTTCTAGGAATGAGTAGTCATTCTGTTTTGGCGGATGAGTCAAGCATTATGAGTACTGAGGTACCACAAACAGCTGGTGTAAAACCGGAAGTTACTGTTACACAGCCTACTTCAGATGTAACAAGTCTTGCGACAGATACGTCAACTTCAGCAGTGTTATCAACAGATGCATCTCATTCTAATCCTACAGAATCAGCGGAGCATGCTGTAGGATTAGAATGAGATGCATCTGTTCCAGTGACACACGAAAAAGAAGCAAATAAAACATTGCGAGTTACTTCTTCTTCCACATCTGAATTCACAGAGTGGACTAATGTCAAATAAGTAGACAGAAAACT
>NZ_GL636070.1:1484539-1490366 GCF_000186445.1 Streptococcus agalactiae ATCC 13813 | reverse complement strand
AGTTATTGATTACCTTATTATTACATACTAAAGGTTTAATCATTGATATGTAAGAAGTAAGTCAGTTAACCGATCTTTCTATTCTAAAACTTATATTGTTGCTTTAGAAATTTTAAAGAGCGTGGATGGCTTCATAATAAACAGAAATCTTACCAATTTGCGAAGCCAAAAAATATGATATTTGAAGAGTCCAAAGATCTAATAGATAGTCCAGTTAGAGAAGCGTTGATTATAAGTGATAAGGATTTTCAAAAATTAAAACAAGAGCTATTATTTTAACCGACTTATTTTAAAGACTTATCATATCTAGGCTTGCTTGATGATTCGGAAAAATACGGAGACTATACTATTTCAAGGAAAAGATACAAAAGTTTCGAATCAAGTCTTCAACTATACATCCTTCAAAGTCATCGGCTAGAGATTTGGAATTATGAACCAATCCCTTTGATTACTAGAAAAATAAATAGCTTGGAGAGGCTAACGTGACACTGGTTGATCCAATCTCGCTTTATTTAACACTAAGAATGATGAAGACCCTCGTATTGAAGAAGAAGTTGAGCAGCTAGAAGATAAGATTTTGAGAATATAATCGTTTTTTCGTGCTACACTAACTTGTCAGGGTTGCAACAGACAAAAAAATAATTTAGGAGGGATTCGTTATGCGTACAAAGTATATAGGATATGAAATTGTTTTAAGGGGTGGTTATTAATATGGATAAGAAAAAGGTTGTTTCAACTATCGTATCTACAGGGTTTCTTATAGTTTCAATATCAAATTTTTTTAGAGAGCTATCACCTATACTTTTTCTCTTGAATATTATTGGATTTTTCTGCTTCCTATTATTATTTTCTGCCAACATAAATAAATTGTTCTTAAAACGATAGCCGTTATATAGGATATGGTATGTATGCATTTGGTGAAATTATAGGTAAAACGAATGGAATAGTACTTACTCCTCAAAGCTATCGTGAGAGATATAAAAGGATATCGAGGAGTCACTAGATAGTTGGATCTCATTGAAAAAATTTGTTTAAAGTATCTCATATAAGCATAAAACGAGGAATCAATCAAAATTTCTTGATTGATTCCTTGTTTTTTGGCTCTTTGTCAACTGTAGTGGGTTGATGAAAAATTATATTCTGGAGAAAACCAAATTGGTTTTCTCCTTTTTGATATTCAAAGTGATATGAATTCTCTTTTTAAAATATTCAAAGTTTCTAAAGCTAAATGTTTGTGCTTGATGATTTTGATGAGATTATTGGTTGCTCAAGTTTGGTGTTTGAATAAGGCGATTCAAGGACATTGATAACCTTATCTCTGTCTTTAAAAAATGTCCTAAAAACAGTTTAAAAGATTGGAGTGACACTAGAGAAAGTGTTTTAAACAGGGTAAAGAAATGGTGAGCTTGCTTCTCTTGAAAGTAAAGCAGGAGGAGTTGATAGAGTTTCATAATGTTTTTTATAGAGAAGCGATATCTTCTTATCTTGAAACAGAAAATTTTGAGAAGGCTAAAGTGACTGAAGAGAATTACCAAGTTTTTTTAGGAATCCGTACTTATCAGAAGAGTTATAACTATCAAGATCATAGTGAGAATCTAAAAGAAAATATTGAGGTAGCAATGATAGGAGTTGAAAATAATATTAGCGACGAACATATTTTTTGCTAGAATATATAAAATGTCTTTGAAATAATTTAGCCCTGTGTTATGATATTAAGGAGGTTATTTATGGTACGTAAATTTTTAAAATCGCTCCTATCTCTTTTTCTTATAGCAGTAATCGCCACCGGTATTTCAGTGGCATGTTTCTTTTTTATTCCAGAAAATAAAGGGAATATTACACCGATTTTATTGCATCGCTTTATGCGAAAAAATAATGTTAATGGAATGATGATTGTTAGCGATAATACTGGTAAACCGATTACCATCTCGCATGGGATTAACCGTGGGGAAGTTGAAACGGATATTGAAAATAATAAATTATTTCCAATGGCTTCTCTCCAAAAACTCATGACAGGAATTATTATCCAAAGATTAATTGATCAAGATGTCTTGAGTGAAGACGACCGATTGTCTCAGTTCTTTCCCCAAGTAAAAGGTAGTAATAGTATTACCATCCACCAATTGTTGACCCATACGAGTGGGTTAAGAGAAAAAGGTGTTAAGGTGTCTCCTTATCTAAAAAATGAGAGAGAACAATTACAATTTTGCTTAAAACACTATAACTTTGTTAATAAGAAATCGTGGTATTATTCTAATATCAACTTTAGTTTCCTAACAGGTATAGCCACTCAAGTTACGGGAAGGACCTACGCTGAACTTGTTGATGATGTGATAAAAAATCCTTTGCGATTAGATGCTACCCAAAGTTACCAATCAGTTGTTAATCATGACTTAGTTAGCCCAATGCGAAAGAACGGCAAGTTAAATAAAATTAATATCTTTAATCAAGTATCCACAGCATATGGAGCTGGAGATTTTTTCACAACTCCGCTGAACTTTTGGGTGTTGATGCGGTCTTTTTCTAAAGGGTACTTTTTCCCAACGGATGAATATACCAAACATCAAAATGATGCGATATCACATTATTATGGTGGACTTTACATGCATGGTCGTATAGTTAATTCTAATGGGGCCTTTTTCCAGTATTCAAGTTTTGGTTATGCAGATCTAAAGACGCATGATACAATGGTGCTTTTTATGAATAATAAAGTCTATAGTGATGCTAGTCACGTGGCACCAAAAGCATTTGAATATTATCAAAAATTTATGTTCCTTAATAAGATTTTCCACTTAGTCTTTTACTTTGTATTTTCTTTCCTTTTAATGCTTTTAATACGTCATTCGTTTAGGAAAAGAAGGTATAAGAAACGTCACTAAATCACATGAATATATAATTTGAAGGCTAAGTTGGCCTTCTTTTTTATTCAAGATTAAGCAGTAACATCAATCAAGAAAGCGCTTGCGTTAAATTTTTAATCGTGCTATAATAAATAGCTTTTAATCATTATTATAGTTTAATAATCTAACTGTTGAGCTGATTTAAGCTATAAAAATACTGTTGAGTAAAAGAGGGATTAATATGTCAATGATTGAAGTTTCTCACCTTCAGAAAAATTTTATAAAAACCGTTAAAGCACCAGGGTTAAAAGGAGCATTTCAATCATTTCTTCGTCCTGAAAAACACACCTTTGAAGCTGTTAAAGATTTAACATTTGATGTGCCTAAAGGACAAATTTTGGGATTTATTGGAGCGAACGGTGCAGGAAAATCTACAACAATTAAAATGTTAACTGGGATTTTAAAACCAACTTCGGGCTTTTGCCGTATTGATGGCAAATTGCCACAAGAAAACCGACAAAATTATGTTAAGGATATTGGAGTCGTTTTTGGGTAACGTACGCAGTTATGGTGGGATTTAGCTCTACAAGAAACCTATACAGTGTTAAAAGAAATTTATGACGTTCCTGATAAAGAATTTCGCAAACGCATGGCTTTTTTAAATGAGGTTTTGGAATTAAATGACTTCATAAAGGATCCTGTTAGAACTTTGTCTCTCGGACAGCGTATGAGAGCGGATATCGCAGCTTCTTTATTACATAACCCAAAGGTTCTTTTCTTAGATGAACCAACCATTGGCTTGGATGTTTCAGTGAAAGATAATATCCGACGTGCAATCACACAAATTAATCAAGAAGAAGAGACAACGATTTTACTAACAACACATGACCTCAGTGATATTGAACAACTTTGTCCTCGTATTTTTATGATTGATAGAGGACAAGAAATATTTGATGGCACAGTTTCTCAGCTAAAGAGACATTTGGAAAGATGAAAACTCTTTCTTTTGATTTGCGTCCAGGACAAGAGCATATCAGCTCTAGTTTAATTGGAAAGTCGGAGATTAATATTAAACGTAATGACTTAGTTTTAGATATTCAGTATGATAGTTCTCGCTACCAAACTGCTGACATAATTCAGCAGACATTAGCTGATTTTTCTGTACATGACCTTAAAATGACAGATGCGGATATTGAAGATATCATTCGTCGCTTCTATCGAAAGGAGCTATAAGGATGAACAGAATTTGGAGACGTTACAAACCTTTTATTAGTACAGGAATCCAAGGCTTAATCACATATCGTGTTGATTTCATCCTTTATAGGATAGGTGATGTGATAGGAGCATTTGTTGCATTTTATCTATGGAAAGCAGTTTTCGATTCCTCAAGTCAATCCTTAATCCAAGGTTTTCAGCTGTCAGAAATGATTCTCTATATTATTATGAGTTTTGTGACTAATTTATTAACGAGAACTGATAGTTCATTTATGATAGGTGACGAAGTAAAAGACGGTTCAATTATTATGCGACTCTTACGTCCAGTTCACTTTGCTGCTTCCTACCTTTTCATGGAGATTGGTTCTAGATGGCTCATCTTTTTAAGTATAGGGGGTGCCGTTTTTGCTTGTTATTACGGGGATAGCCTCTTCTTGGGGACTGATTTGATTCAAGCTATAGTGTTAGTGGTATTTTATATTATTAGCATTATTTTAGCTTTTTTGATTAACTTCTTTTTTAATATTTGTTTTGGCTTCTCGGCATTTGTTTTTAAAAATTTATGGGGGTCAAACCTGTTAAAAAATTCGTTAGTCGCATTTATGTCGGGGAGCTTGATTCCTCTTACTTTTTTTCCGAAAATCGTTGCTGATATTTTAGGATTTTTACCATTTTCATCTTTAATTTACACACCAGTAATGATTATTATTGGTAAATATGATGGTAGTCAAATTATGCAAGCCTTACTTTTACAAATATTTTGGCTAATAGTAATGGTAGCTTTATCTCAATTAATATGGAAAAAAGTACAGTCGCATATCACTATCCAAGGAGGTTGAGATGACAAAATATCAGCGCATGCACTTTATTTTTATTAAACAATACATGAAGCAAATCATGGAGTATAAAATAGACTTTTTTGTAGGCGTTTTAGGAGTATTTTTAACACAAGGGCTAAATCTTTTATTTCTGAATGTTCTTTTTCAACATATTCCTTCTTTAGAAGGAAGGACTTTTCAGCAAATAGCTTTTATTTATGGTTTTTCTCTCCTCCCAAAAGGAATTGATCACCTTTTCTTTGATAATTTGTGGGCTCTTGGTCAAAGGCTTATTTGAAAAGGAGAATTTGATAAGTATTTAACCAGGCCTATCAGTCCTTTATTCCATGTCTTAGTTGAAACCTTTCAAGTAGATGCATTGGGGGAGTTATTGGTTGGTCTTATTCTGTTATCTACCACAGTATCTAGTATAAGCTGGACCGTGCCAAAAGTATTATTATTTATATTTATTATCCCCTTTGCAACTTTGATTTATACCTCCTTGAAGATTGCTACGTCAAGTATCGCTTTTTGGACTAAACAATCTGGTGCTGTTATCTATATTTTTTATATGTTTAATGACTTTGCTAAGTATCCTGTCGCAATATATAATAATCTATTGCGTTGGATCATTAGTTTTGTCATTCCATTTGCTTTTACAGCTTATTATCCCGCTGCTTACTTCTTACAAGATAGAAATGTCTATTTTAATATTGGTGGGGTTATCTTGATTTTCTTGATTTCTTTTATGGTATCACTAATACTTTGGCATAAAGGAGTAGAAGTATATGAGAGTGCGGGTTCTTGATTAGTAAGGCAAGCCATTAATTTTTTTGAGTGTTTAGAAGTTTTAGGCTTACTAACTTAGCTTTGTTAGTGATGATATACTCCCCTTATAGTGTCTAGTGAATTTTTGTTTTTTTACTGTCCACTATAAGGGGAGTATATCAGGTT
>NZ_GL636070.1:1453640-1483175 GCF_000186445.1 Streptococcus agalactiae ATCC 13813 | reverse complement strand
ACAGCTCCAGTTTCAACGAAAATAACGAGGAGGAGCAATAGATAGGTCCAATTACCAACAGTGTTAGCCATAGCATAGATATGAGTATCAATATGTAAAATAAAATCGATTAAAAACATAGGAGTCTCCTTTATTGATCAACTAAAGTGCAGAGACTTGGATGATAACTATCTTGTTTATAAGGCCTCTTACAAAGCCTATTTTATCAGAAAATTTTTAATAAGAGGTAAAATAAGTTTACTTATTAATTTAGAATTATTCTAAAGAGCTTTTTTTTTGATTTTTATGTCAGACTTAATTATAATGATTATAAATAAGAAGTAAAGGAGCTTAACAATGTCCTATTTAACCTTTAAACACGTTGATTTTAAAACGGATGATAAGTTGGTTTTAAATGATATCAACTTTGCAATTGATGAAGGTGATTTTGTTTCTATTGTAGGACCATCTGGAAGTGGTAAGAGTACTATTTTAAAATTAGCCAGTGGTTTAATGAGTCCTACTGCAGGTCATATTTTCTTTGATGGAAAAGATTTGAACCAATTAGAACCGATTGAAAGTCGAAAAATGATTTCTTACTGTTTTCAAACGCCACATTTATTTGGTAATACAGTGGAAGACAATATTAGTTTTCCTTACCACATTCGACACGAAAAAGTAGATTATAGACGCGTTGATGATTTATTTCAACGTTTTGAAATGGACCAGTCTTACCTGAAACAGGATGTCAAAAAACTATCAGGAGGAGAAAAGCAACGTATTGCTCTGATTAGGCAATTATTGTTTGAACCTAAAGTTTTACTCTTAGATGAAGTTACTTCGGCTTTAGACAATCATAATAAAGCTATTGTTGAAAAGGTTATTAAATCATTACATGACAAAGGAATAACGATTTTGTGGATTACGCATGATGAGGAACAGAGTCGTCGATTTGCCAATAAAGTCTTAAAAGTTGTCAATGGTAGTATTGAAGCAATGGAGGTTATAAAATGAGCGGTGCAAATTCTATTTCTTTAATGTCATTACTAATGGCATCATCATTAGTTTTGATTACTTTATTTTTTTCTTACTGGCAAAAGTTAAACCTAGAAAAAGAAGTGATTATTAGCGCTATCCGAGCAGTGATTCAATTATTAGCAGTGGGGTTTTTGCTAGACTATATATTTGGTTATCAAAATCCTATTTTCACAGCTCTTTTAATGCTATTCATGATTATTAATGCTTCTTATAACGCAGCTAAGCGTGGTAAAGGGATTAATAAAGGGTTTGTTATTTCATTTATAGCTATTGGGTCAGGGACTATAATCACTTTATCTGTCTTGATTTTTTCAGGAATTTTAAAATTTGTTCCGAATCAAATGATTCCTGTAGGTGGTATGATTATTAGTAATTCTATGGTAGCAATCGGTTTGTGCTATAAACAATTATTGTCCGAATTTAGAAGTAAACAAGAGGAAGTAGAGACAAAATTAGCTTTAGGAGCAGATATTTTGCCAGCTTCGATTGATATTATTCGTGATGTTATCAAAACTGGTATGGTACCTACAATTGATTCAGCTAAAACACTTGGGATTGTATCTTTGCCAGGGATGATGACAGGGTTAATTCTTGCTGGAACTTCACCTATCCAAGCGGTTAAATACCAAATGATGGTGACGTTTATGTTATTAGCAACGACTTCGATAGCTTCTTTTGTAGCTACTTATTTGGCTTATAAAATTTTCTTTAATAATCGTAAGCAATTAGTAGTAACAAAAGATTGATTCATTTTAATAAACAGTATGTTAGTCTGGTAAGTATAGTCCAGGCTTTTTTGGTATCTTAATCTTATTTTTGATCGAAAATTGACCAAGTTATTGAGTCAATTACGTTTAAATGCTACTATTTAATAGAAATTGTTATAGGGATTATCAAAAGGAGGAAGAAATGATTTTAAAAATTTGTCGTGCAGCATATAGTTTACAATGGGGAGGTGTTTACCAATTAGCTTTGCTGGATTATCCTCGAATTAAGGCGTTTGAATTGGAAAGGATAGGAGCTTTCATAGCTTACGAGAAACAATATAAAAGAAAAACTGAGATACAATGTGACGATAAACATCTCCTCGCAAAAATTATTTATTTTTTAAAATACAATAGTTTTACTTTTCCCTATATTCCTCAATATAGAGAAGCGGCAGCTACTTTTAATGAGGATGGTATTAGTTTAACTTCTGATTTTTTAAGCCATACATGTACGATTGAAACTGCAAAACTAATTTTTAAAGAAGGTAAAATCTTATCAGCAGTTAAAGCCTTTAATAAGCCTGCTGAAGTACTGGTAAATGATAAGAGGAATGCTGCTGGAGACCCTAAAGATTACTTTGACTATGTGATGTTGAACTGGTCAAATACCAATTCTGGTTATCGTTTAGTAATGGAAAGATTGTTAGGCAAAGCACCATCTGAACAGGAGTTAACAGTAGGTTTTAAGCCAGGGGTCAGCTTTCATTTTACTTATCAAGATATCATCAATCATCCTGCTAAAATTAAAAATCAGCTTTCTTTAGCAGAACATTTAGTTGCGTGTGTTATCCCAAAGCATTATCAAGAAGATTATCAAAGCCTTGTGCCCAATGACTTGAAACACAGAGTTTATTATTTAGATTACTGTAACGAAACACTTTATGAGTGGAATCAAAAAGTTTATGATTTTCTTTGTTATTTGGAAAATAAATAAAACCAAAAAGTTTTAAACTTTTTGGTTTAACTGCTATTAATTGGTCTTTAAAAGACTTAAAAATTCTTCAATCATAGGACTAAACGAAGTATCATTTCGGTAAGCAATACCAATCGGATAAAAATTATTTTTATCCTTAAGTGGGACCCAGCATAAATCTTGAACTTGCCTAATGCTTTCAAATTCACTTGGTAAAATAGTGACTGCATTGAGGTCTTGTAAACTATGAATAAGAACTTCCCAGTCATTATGTTTAAAGACGATATGGGGGTCAAATCCTAAAGCACGACATTTACGAGGCAACATCTCTCCTAGCATATAATGTTCATTGAGTGAGGCAACTTTGTAATCTCTTAAATCATTAAGTTCAATTTCAGGAAGTGTTGCAAGAGGATGCGATTTTGGCATGACAATGCTTACTTTATATCCTTTAGTTGAGGTTTGCAGTGGTTCGATAGTGATATCATTGCGGGTACTTGGAAAGGACAATAAGCCAATATCGATCTTTCCTTTTGCTAACAATTCTTGTAATTTACGGGAACCATCTTGAATCAAAGATATTTCAACATTTGAATGTGTAGCCATAAAAGTTGAAATCTGTTTCATAAATTGAATAGCAAAAAGAGAAGTAAGCCCTACACGGATACCTTCCTTTTTTTCTTGATTTAATTGCTGGATCTCCGTAACCATTTGATTAAAATTAGTCATCAACAATTGTCCTTTCTCATAGAGAATTTCTCCTGCTTCAGTTAAAGCGAGTTGACGACCATTTTGTAAGAATAAAATAGTATTTAATTCTGCTTCTAATTTTTTAATGGATTGTGAAAGTGTAGGTTGGGTTACAAAAAGACTTTTTGCAGCGTGTGAATAATTTTTTGCTTCTGCAACAGCAATAAAGTAAGTTGTCTAATATCCATAATATCTGTCCTTTTTTCTTAGTAATAGTATAGCACAAGTCTATCAATCTGACCTTTATGATTATTTCCACAATAATATTAGTAAAAGCTATACTGCCAATGTGGAGCGGCTTTGCAACTTTAATCGCTGCAACAGCAGTTGCAACAAGTATGATGGGGCTTGTTATTGGTATTATGGTTGGTCTCAATTTTAAATTTAATCCCATTCAATCAGCATCACTAGGATTAGCGGTCATGTTTGCAGGTGGAGCTGCAACCTTCCTTAAAGGCGCTATTATGCTAAAAGGAACAGGCGATATCATTAACATGGGAATTACTGCTGCCTTAGGTGTCCTTTTGATCCAATTTTTATCTGACAAGACGAAATCATTCACTTTGATTGTCATTCCAACAGTAACACTCTTACTAGTTGGAGGAGTAGGTCATGTGTTATTATCTTATGTCAAAATGATTACCACCATGATTGGACAAGGGATTGCTTCATTACTTGGTTTACAACCTGTTTTGATGTCAATTTTAATTGCGATGATTTTCTGTTTCTTGATCGTATCTCCAATCACAACAGTTGGGATTGCTTTGGCAATTAGTTTGTCCGGAATTGGTTCTGGTGCTGCTAATTTAGGTATCTGTGCTGCTAGTTTTGGACTTTGTATGGCTGGGTGGTCAGTCAATTCTAAGGGGACAGCCTTAGCGCATGTTTTAGGGTCTCCTAAGATTTCGATGGCTAATGTATTAGCAAAACCGAAGATTATGCTACCTATGATATCTTCAGCAGCAATACTAGGAATTCTCGGAGCTCTCTTTAATATTCAAGGAACACCAGCTAGTGCAGGTTTTGGTATCAGTGGTTTGATTGGACCGATTAATGCTCTTAATTTAGCAAAAGGTGGATGGTCAGTTATGAATATGTTATTGATAATTATAATATTTGTTGCTGCACCAATTATATTGAATTTTATTTTTAATTACCTCTTTATAAAAGTACTTAAAATTATTGATCCAATGGACTATAAATTAGATATTTAAGGAGATATTAGTGATGAAACTCAAAGTATTTAATGTTAGAGAAGAAGAAGCAACATTAGCACAAGATTGGGCAAACCGAAATCATGTGGAACTTTCTATGAGTGAAGGACCTTTGACATTGGAAACTGTTAATGAGGTAGAAGGTTTTGATGGGATTGCTAATGCACAGATTGGGCCTTTAGATGATGCTATTTATCCTCTTCTCAAAGAAATGGGAATTAAGCAAATCGCTCAGCGCAGTGCTGGTGTCGATATGTATAATCTTGAGTTAGCTAAGCAACATGGTATTATCATTAGCAATGTGCCAAGTTACTCACCGGAGTCTATTGCAGAATTTACAGTGACAATCGCTCTTAACCTTATTCGAAAAGTTGAGCTTATTAGAGCTAATGTTCGTGAACAGAATTTTTCATGGACATTGCCAATTCGAGGACGAGTCCTAGGTAACATGACTGTGGCTATAATAGGAACTGGTCGCATTGGTCTAGCGACTGCTAAAATTTTTAAAGGGTTCGGATGTCGTGTTATTGGTTATGATATTTACCATAATCCAATGGCAGATGGTATCCTTGAGTATGTCAATTCGGTAGAAGAAGCTGTTGAAGAAGCTGATCTTGTGTCCTTACATATGCCACCAACTGCTGAAAATACGCATCTATTTAATTTAGATATGTTTAAACAGTTTAAAAAAGGTGCTATTTTAATGAATATGGCACGTGGAGCATTGGTGGAAACCAAAGATCTTCTTGAGGCTTTAGATCAAGGGCTTTTGGAGGGAGCTGGTATTGATACTTATGAATTTGAGGGGCCATATATACCTAAAAATTGTCAAGGTCAAGACATTTCAGACAAGGATTTCCTAAGACTGATTAATCATCCGAAAGTAATATACACTCCTCATGCGGCTTATTATACAGATGAAGCGGTCAAAAATCTAGTAGAGGGTGCTTTAAATGCTTGTGTAGAAGTGGTTGAAGCGGGAACAACTACTACGAGAGTCAACTAAAAGATGCTTAGGCATCTTTTTTTGTGGGCTAACAAAAACATATGATGATTATGAGCCTTAAAGTAAAAAACATCTTATGTATTTATAGCTTAAAAGTCTTTTTTATAATAAAAAAAGATATTTTTTATAAAAATATTGACAAAACATCAGATGAATAGTATTATTTAATCATAAAAGCGTTTACAAAAAACAAGGAGGGTTCTCTCATGGAGAAAACAATGGATATGGAACAACGTGAAGAAGTTGTATCTTATAACCGAGCGAAAGTATGGCAGTTAGTTATGTTTGCCATGAACAATGCTTCTACAAATATATACTTATTTACGTTTATGTTTGTTACCTATTTCTCAACTGGCGTTCTTGGCTTGGCAGCTATTTTTGTCAGTCAAATTATGGGTTATATCCGTATTTTTGATGGTTTTATTGATCCAGCTATTGGTATTATGATTGATAAAACTGATACAAAATTTGGTAAGTATCGTCCTATTTTGATTATTGGGAACGTTATTACGGCTTTGTCATTGATTTTTCTTCTTGCATTGAGAGGTGTCGATGAAAATATTCGTTTCCCATTATTTATCCTTGTTCTAATTATCCATAAAATTGGATACTCAATGCAACAAACAATAACTAAAGCAGGGCAAACAGCACTGACAAATGACCCTAAGCAACGTCCGATCTTTAATATCGTTGATGCAGTTATGACAACATCATTAATGACAGGCGGTCAGTTTGTCGTTTCAGGTTTCTTAGTACCAAAATTTGGTAATTTTACACCTCAATTCTTCAATGTCCTTATTTTTGGAACAATTCTTATTTCAGCCATTTTAGCAATCGTTGCAATTATTGGGATTTGGGCAAAAGACAGAAAAGAATTCTTTGGTTTAGGAGAGAATACCCAAAAGACTGCTCTAAAAGATTACTGGAAGGTGTTGAAAGGAAATAAACCGCTTCAGATATTATCCATTGCTGCAGCTTTGGTAAAATTTGCCATCCAATTCTTTGGCGATTCCGTTGTTATGGTTCTATTGTTTGGTATTTTATTTGGTAATTATGCTTTATCAGGACAATTCTCACTTCTTTTCATTGTTCCTGGTGTTATTATTAATATTTTGTTCTCAACAATTGCTCGTAAAAAAGGTCTTCGTTTTTCATATGTCAGAGCAATTCAGATCGGTATGATTGGTTTACTTGCTTTTGGTGCAGTTCTTTACGTTGGTAAGCCTGGTGACCTTAGTTTAACAAGCCTAAATCTTTATACTATTTTATTTATCGTTACGAATATTATTGCGAGATACGCTTCACAAGCACCTGCTAGTTTAGTATTGACTATGGGAGCAGATATTTCTGACTATGAAACTTCTGAATCCGGTCGTTATGTATCAGGAATGATTGGAACTATCTTCTCCTTAACAGATTCGATTGCTTCTTCATTTGCTCCTATGGTAGTAGGTTTTGTGTTAGCAGGAATTGGATTTTCAAAATCGTTTCCAACTATCGAAACACCACTGACCCCTGATTTAAAAATGGCAGCTATTAGTCTCCTTGTGGCCATTCCATTTATAGCTTTGTCTATAGCCCTTCTTTTAATGAAATTTTACAAACTAGATAAAGAAGAAATGGTTCGTATTCAAGAGAAGATTCAAGTTATGAAAGCAGCAACTACTAAGGAACGTGCTAAAGATATTGCTCGTAATGTTCCTTTGACAGATATGGATTATGTTGATGTAACAAAATATCCTATTGATAAAGATTAAAAAGTTTAGCTGCTCTTCAATAGAGCAGCTATTTTGTTAAATAAGAGCTACCATTGGAGGATTCTTATGGCAAAAATTATTTCATTAGGTGAGGTTCTTTTGCGATTATCTCCACCTCAATATCACACACTGATGCAGGCTAATCACCTAAAATGCCAATTCGGTGGTTCAGAACTTAATGTCTTAGCAAGCCTTGCTCAACTAGGTCACCATGTAGGATTGGTCTCAGCTTTGCCTGATAATGATTTGGGCATGATGGCAAGACAATTTATATTGTCACAGCAAATTAGTCCAGCTGCTATAATTAAAAAAGAAGGACGACTAGGAATTTATTACTATGAACAAGGATTTTCGGTAAGAACAAATAAGGTTATCTACGATCGTAACTATTCATCTTTTTGGGAAAGTACCTTGAGTGATTATGATTTTACTTCTATTTTTAAGGGAGTGGATTGGTTTCATGTTTCTGGAATTACTCCAGCACTAACCAAGGACTTATATGAGGTGACTCGGTTCCTTATGACAAAAGCTAAAGAAAGAGGTGTAAAAGTATCGATTGATCTCAATTTTCGTGAGAGTTTATGGTCATCTTTTCAAGAGGCGCGTGAGCAATTATCGCCACTATTAGGATTATCAGATGTTTGCTTTGGCTTAGAGCCGATTTATTTAGCTGGCGAAAGTGAAGATTTAAAAGATGAGTTGGGCTTATCCAGACCTTACCTTGATATTGAATTACTTGAAAAGATAACCCAAAAGATTGTTCAAGAATATGGGTTAGACTATATTGCCTTTACTCAAAGGGAAATGGGATATACTAATCAGTATATGTTAAAATCATATTTGTATCATAATAATATGTTATATCAAACTGATAAAACTGGCGTTGAAGTATTAGATCGTGTGGGGACAGGAGATGCCTTTGCTGCAGGTTTAATTCATGCGCTTCTGGAAAAAGAAACTCCTCAAAGGGCCTTAGAAATAGCTATGGCTACATTTAAATACAAACATACCATTCAAGGAGATATCAATATCATGACACGAGATGATATTGCTTACCTCATTGAAAAAGAAACAAATGATATTAAACGATAGTGTAAAAGGAGAGTGTATGTTATATCCATTATTGACAAAAACAAGAAATACTTATGATTTAGGCGGTATTTGGAACTTTAAATTAGGAGAACATAATCCAAACGAATTACTACCTTCAGATGAAGTCATGGTTATCCCGACTTCATTTAATGATTTGATGGTAAGTAAAGAAAAACGTGATTATATAGGTGATTTTTGGTATGAAAAAGTCATTGAAGTACCTAAAGTATCAGAGGATGAAGAGATGGTGCTGCGTTTTGGCTCAGTGACACATCAAGCTAAAATTTATGTTGACGGTGTATTGGTAGGGGAGCATAAGGGAGGTTTTACTCCTTTTGAAGTTCTTGTTCCTGAATGTAAGTACAATAATGAGAAAATTAAGGTATCAATTTGTGCTAATAACGTTTTAGACTATACCACACTTCCGGTCGGAAATTATAGTGAAATCATTCAAGAAGATGGTAGCATTAAGAAAAAAGTACGTGAGAATTTTGATTTCTTCAATTATGCAGGTGTGCATCGTCCTCTTAAGTTGATGATACGTCCTAAAAATCATATTTCTGATATTACAATTACAAGTCGTCTATCAGATGATTTACAGTCAGCAGATTTACATTTTTTAGTTGAGACTAATCAAAAGGTTGACGAAGTTAGAATTAGCGTTTTTGATGAAGATAACAAACTAGTGGGTGAAACGAAGGATAGCAGATTATTTCTTAGTGATGTCCATCTTTGGGAAGTTTTAAATGCCTATCTGTACACAGCGCGTGTTGAAATTTTTGTTGATAATCAACTCCAAGATGTCTATGAGGAAAATTTTGGTCTTAGAGAAATAGAAGTGACAAATGGTCAATTCCTATTGAATCGCAAACCTATTTATTTTAAAGGTTTTGGTAAACATGAAGATACGTTCATTAATGGCAGAGGTTTGAATGAAGCTGCTAACTTAATGGATTTGAATCTTTTGAAGGATATAGGGGCAAACTCTTTTAGAACATCCCATTATCCTTATTCTGAAGAAATGATGCGTTTAGCAGATCGAATGGGAGTGTTAGTGATAGATGAGGTTCCAGCAGTAGGGTTATTTCAAAATTTTAACGCTTCCTTAGATTTGTCACCAAAAGATAATGGTACGTGGAATTTGATGCAAACAAAAGCTGCGCATGAACAAGCTATCCAAGAATTAGTGAAGCGTGATAAAAATCATCCTAGCGTCGTGATGTGGGTAGTCGCTAACGAACCGGCTAGTCATGAAGCGGGAGCACACGATTATTTTGAGCCGTTAGTAAAACTTTATAAAGATTTAGATCCTCAAAAACGTCCTGTCACCTTGGTTAATATTTTAATGGCAACCCCAGATAGAGACCAAGTGATGGACCTGGTTGATGTTGTCTGCCTTAATCGTTACTATGGTTGGTACGTTGACCACGGTGATTTAACAAATGCAGAAGTAGGTCTAAGAAAAGAGTTATTAGAATGGCAAGATAAATTTCCTGACAAACCAATTATCATAACGGAGTATGGCGCTGATACGTTGCCGGGATTACACTCTACTTGGAATATTCCATATACAGAAGAATTTCAATGTGATTTTTATGAAATGAGTCATCGTGTTTTTGATGGTATTCCTAATTTAGTTGGTGAGCAAGTCTGGAACTTTGCAGACTTTGAAACTAATCTGATGATACTTCGTGTACAGGGGAATCACAAAGGTCTCTTTTCAAGGAATCGCCAGCCGAAACAAGTCGTCAAAGAATTTAAAAAACGCTGGATGACTATTCCTCATTACCATAATAAAAAAAATAGTGTAAAATAGGGGTAGTTATTTTAGAAGAGGTGATGATATGGCTAGACCCTTAGTAGAACAAACAGCAGATCGTCTATTGCATTTAATTTTAGAAAGAGAATACCCTGTTGGTGCTAAGCTCCCCAATGAATATGAATTAGCAGAAGATCTAGATGTTGGTCGCAGCACAATCCGAGAAGCAGTCAGAAGTTTAGCAACGCGTAATATTTTAGAAGTCAGACAGGGCTCTGGAACATATATTAGTTCTAAAAAGGGTGTTTCTGAGGATCCATTAGGGTTCTCTCTAATAAAGGACACAGATAGGTTGACATCAGATCTCTTTGAACTACGCCTTTTATTGGAACCTCGAATAGCGGAGCTGGTAGCTTATAGAATTACAGATGATCAGTTACAATTACTCGAAAAGCTTGTTGGAGATATTGAAGATGCTGTTCACGCAGGCGATCCGAAACATTTACTTTTAGACGTGGAATTTCATTCCATGCTAGCTAAATACAGTGGTAATATTGCAATGGATAGCCTTTTGCCAGTCATCAACCAGTCAATTCATCTGATAAATGCGAATTATACAAATCGTCAGATGAAGTCGGATAGTTTAGAAGCACATAGAGAAATTATCAAAGCAATCCGAGAAAAAAATCCAGTAGCTGCACATGATGCTATGCTTATGCATATCATGAGTGTTAGACGTTCAGCATTGAAAGCTTAATATAAAAAGAAAAATAGCTATTTTTGAATAGCTATTTTTTTAGTATTCTTCTTGACAATTCATCAGATGACTTATATAATATAGATAAAGATAACGGTTACATTTTGGGAGGTATTATGTTAAATCAATTGAAAAACAACTATTTCTTCGCTGTTATTCGAGGAAAATCATCTGAGGATGCACTAGAAATCGCAAAGCATGCTATTTTGGGTGGTATTCGGAATATTGAAGTAACTTTTTCGACTCCTGAAGCAAGCAAAGTCATCAAACAATTATCAGATGACTTTAAAAATAATAAAGAAATTATTGTGGGGGCCGGAACGGTTATGACAACTGAACTTGCTAAAGAGGCTATTGATGCTGGAGCTAAATTTTTGGTTAGCCCACACTTTGATTCAGATATTGCTAATTTAGCTAATGAAAACAAGGTTTATTATTTCCCAGGCTGTGCAACGGCAACAGAAATCGTGGTAGCTAGAAAGTATAAATGTCAGATTATAAAGCTTTTTCCAGGTGGAGTTGTGGGTCCAGGTTTTATCAAAGATATTCATGGTCCTATTCCAGATGTTGATTTAATGCCATCAGGTGGCGTCTCTGTTTCAAATGTAGCTGAATGGAGAAAAGCAGGAGCAGTTGCGGTTGGTGTTGGCTCAGCATTATCTAGTAAAGTAGCCACAGAAGGCTATGATAGTGTTACTAAAATAGCTAAACAGTTTGTTTCTGCACTTGATTAGTGAGTAGGAGAAGAATATGGCGTTTAATACTGAAACATTTATGTTAAAAAATCAAGCAGCTTTACAGCTGTATGAAGAGGTCAAGAGACAACCTATTTTTGATTATCATTGCCACTTAGATCCAAAGGACATTTTTGAAGATCGTATTTTTGATAATATTGTGGATTTGTGGCTTGGTGGTGACCACTATAAATGGCGTCTTATGAGGGCTAATGGTATTTCTGAAGCAGAAATTACAGGTCCAGCATCCAACCTTGAGAAATTTAAAGCATTTGCTAGAACACTAGAAAGAGCATACGGTAATCCTGTTTACCATTGGTCTGCTATGGAATTGAAAAATATCTTTGGTGTTAATGAGATTTTGACAGAATCAAATGCTGAGGAAATTTATCATCGTTTAAATCATTTCTTGAAAGAGCATAAAATAAGTCCTAGACGTTTAATTGCAGATAGCAAAGTTATGTTTATTGGTACTACAGACCATCCTCTTGATACCCTCAAGTGGCATAAAAAGTTGGCTGCTGATGAGAGTTTTAAAACAGTTGTTGCTCCGACATTTAGGCCAGATGAAGCTTTTATTGAACATCGACATTTTGTTGATTTTATAACTAAACTGGGTGACATTACTCAAAAAGAGATTACAGATTTTTCAACATTTATAGCAGCAATGGAAGAACGCATTTCGTATTTTGCTCAAAATGGTTGTAGGGCTAGCGATATCAGTTTTACGGAAATCGTCTTTGAACAAACTGATGAATTGGAGTTGAACGATTTATTTAATAAAGTTTGTGAAGGCTATATCCCAAATCAATCAGAAATCAGCAAATGGCAAACAGCTGTTTTTATGGAACTTTGCCGATTATATAAAAAATATGGTTTTGTAACACAGGTGCATTTTGGAGCTTTGAGAAATAATCATTCTACTATTTTTGAAAAATTGGGAGCTGACGTGGGTGTGGATTCACTTGGTGACCAAGTGGCTTTAACTGTTAATATGAACCGTTTATTGGATTCCTTGGTTAAAAAAGATAGTCTGCCTAAAATGATTTGGTATAATCTCAATCCAGCTTACAATATAGCAGTAGCTAACACTTTGGCAAATTTTCAAGCTAACGAACTTGGAGTGAGATCTTACCTTCAATTTGGTGCAGGTTGGTGGTTTGCAGATACTAAATTAGGGATGATTAGTCAAATGAATGCCTTAGCAGAGCAAGGCATGTTGGCGAATTTTATTGGTATGTTAACAGATTCTAGAAGTTTTCTATCTTATCAACGTCATGACTATTTTCGACGTATTTTATGTACCTACTTAGGAGAGTGGATTGAAGAAGGAGAAGTTCCAGAAGATTATCAAGCTTTAGGAAGTATGGCTAAAGACATTGCTTATCAAAATGCAGTTAATTATTTTAAGAACTAAAAAGGAAGAGTGAAATCATGGAAATGTCATTTAGGTGGTATGGTGAAGACGACCCCGTTACTTTAGAAAATATTGGTCAAATTCCAACAATGAAAGGGATTGTTACAGCGATATATGATGTACCAGTAGGAGAAGTTTGGTCACGTGAGCGCATTCAACAGCTGAAAGAAAAGGTAGAGGCAGCAGGGCTTAAAATTTCGGTTATCGAATCAGTTCCTGTTCATGAAGATATCAAATTGGGACGTCCAACACGTGACCTCTTGATTGATAATTATATTCAAACCGTCAAAAATTTGGCTGCGGAAGGTATTGATACTATTTGCTATAATTTTATGCCAGTATTTGACTGGACACGCACTGATTTAGCATATCAATATCCAGATGGTTCCACAGCTTTGATATTTGATGAGACGGTTTCTAAAAAAATGGATCCAGTAAACGGTGAATTATCTTTGCCAGGATGGGATGCCAGCTATAGTAAAGAAGAAATGAAGGCTATCATGGATGCCTATGCTGAAATTGATGAGGAAAAACTTTGGGAAAATCTCACTTATTTTATTAAACGTATTATTCCTGAAGCGGAAGCCGTAGGCGTTAAAATGGCCATTCATCCGGATGACCCACCATATTCTATTTTTGGTTTACCTCGCATTATTACTGGGTTAGAGGCTATTGAGCGTTTTGTGAAATTGTACGATAGTAAAAGTAATGGCATCACTTTATGTGTGGGTTCTTACGCTTCTGATCCCCAGAATGATGTTTTAGAGATTTCGCGACGTGCTTTTGAGTTAGATCGTGTAAACTTTGTTCATGCTCGCAATATTAAATTAGGTGATGGAAAGTCATTTAAAGAATCGGCTCATCCATCAGAATACGGGTCAATAGACATGTATGAAGTTATTAAGTTATGCCATGAATTTGGGTTTGAGGGTGCTATTCGACCTGACCACGGGCGTATGATTTGGGGAGAAACAGGTCGTCCAGGATATGGCCTATACGATAGAGCATTAGGAGCCACTTACCTTTCTGGTTTATACGAAGCTGTGATTAAAGGTTCAAAATAAGGCGATGCTTCCAAATTTCTCCTGCTCCAATCTCCTGCAAGAGAAATTTGGAAAGTTATTATCATAATATGATTGTACTTAGCTAAGAGTAGAATACTTATAGAAGTTAGTGAGAGGGATAAGATGTCAAAAATAATTACATTTACCAATAAAGTTGTCGTCATAACAGGTGCAGGCGGTGTTCTCTGTGGTTATATGGCTAAAGAATTTGCGAAAGCAGGCGCTAAAGTGGCATTATTAGATTTGAATCAAGAAGCTGCTCAAACATTTGCTGATGAAATTGTAGAAGAAGGTGGTATTGCCAAGGCTTATAAAGCTAACGCTTTGTCTAAAGAAAACCTTGAAGAAGTGCATCAATCCGTTTTAGAGGATCTTGGACCAACTGATATTTTAGTTAATGGTGCAGGAGGCAACAATCCTAAAGCCACAACTGATAATGAATTTCACGAATTAGACTTACCTTCAGAAACAAAAACGTTCTTTGAGTTAGATGAAGCTGGTATTAGCTTTGTTTTTAACTTAAATTATTTAGGAACATTATTGCCAACGCAAGTATTTGCCCAAGATATGGTTGGACGTGAAGGAGCGAATATTATTAATATCTCTTCAATGAATGCTTTCACCCCTCTGACCAAAATACCAGCTTATTCTGGAGCTAAAGCAGCTATTAGTAACTTCACACAATGGCTAGCTGTTCATTTCTCAAAAGTTGGTATCCGTTGTAATGCTATTGCACCTGGTTTCTTGGTAACAAATCAGAACCGAAGCTTGTTATTCACTGAGGACGGTCAGCCAACTGCGCGTGCTGAGAAAATTCTTAATAATACACCAATGGGAAGGTTTGGAGAAGCAAGTGAGCTGATTGGCGGATTGTTCTTTTTAGCAGATGAAAAATCATCAAGTTTTGTTAATGGCGTTGTCCTTCCGATTGATGGTGGCTTTGCTGCTTACTCTGGTGTTTAATTTATAAGATAATAGCCACTTAACATATAAGAGATTATTGAGTTGAGTGGTTTTTTAAGGAAATTTGTTTAATGCTCTTACCACTAAATGATGGGTAGGTTGCTAATTGGAAAATCCTCATAAGTTAGATAAATTTAGAAACTGGAGATAATATGGTAGATACAAATCACAAAATCGCTTTTTGCATAGATTCCGATGGTTGCGCAATGGATACAATGACATATAAGCATCAACTCTTTTTTGGTCCAATTGCTGCAGATATATTTGGGATATCAGAACAAGAAAGAACAAGTTTTTTAAAAGAGTGGGATAGAGTCAATCTTTATTCAAGAACTCGTGGAGTTAATCGGTTTGTGGGATTGGTTATGGGTCTTGAGTTTGCCGGAGTAGAACATATTGATAAATTAAAAGAATGGGTCGAAACAACAGACTCATTGTCTAATAATTCCTTAGAGTTAGCGCTTGCCAATGATTTTAGTAGAGATTTAGAGAAGGCTTTAGAATGGTCCAATGAAGTGAATCGCCAAATCAAAAATTATGAGGGAGATTCTTTAGCGTTTTCAGGTGTGTTAGAAGGTTTAGAACGATTAAGTCAATTTGGTAATGTTTATGTCGTGAGTTCTGCTAACAAGGAAGCTGTTTGGCAAGAGTGGGAAGAACAGGGATTGCTAAAGTATGTTGATGATATCTATTGTCAAGATAGAGGTAAAAAAGAAGATGTTATCGCTACTTTAATTGCAAGTGGTTACTGCCGTGAAACTATTTTGATGGTAGGAGATTCCCCGGGTGATTTGGCTGCAGCAGAACAAAATGGTATTGCATTTTACCCAGTACTTGTTGGTAAGGAAGTCAAATCATGGGAAATTCTTAGAGAAGATATTGGTGAAGCTTTTGCAAAAGGTCAATTCGAACAGCAAAGGCAAAAAGAATCTATTAATACCTTTTGGGCTAATTTAGATAACTAATAGAAAGGATGAGCTATGACACATTTAGTTGACTTAACAAAGAAACCCTTCAATCTAAATCAAGAAGCAATTGAGTGGATTGAAAAAACAATTAATGAGATGACATTGGATGAGAAAATTGGGCAACTTTTTTTCAATATGGGAGCTAGTCGTTCAGAAGAATATTTAACAGATGTTTTGGATCGGTATCATATTGCTGCTGTTCGCTATAATAGAGGTAGTTCAAGTGAAATTTATGATCAGAATTTAATTTTACAGACAAAGTCGAAATTGCCGATGTTGATTGCTGCAAATACAGAAGCTGGTGGAGACGGTGCTGTCACGGATGGAACTAAAGTTGGCGATGAAATAAAAGTGGCTGCTACAAATGATCCGAAATATGCTTATGAAATGGGAAGAATTGCAGGGATGGAGGCATCTGCTGTGGGTTGTAATGCTTCATTTGCTCCAATTGTAGATTTGACACGTAATTGGCGTAATCCTATCATAGCTAGTCGAAATTGGGGTGCTAACGTTGATCAAATTATTTCACTTTCAAAAGAGTATATGAAAGGAATCATGCAATATAATATTGTACCTTTCGCTAAACATTTTCCAGGGGATGGCATTGATGAGCGTGATCATCATTTGTCATTTGCTTCCAATCCTATGAGTAAAGAGGAGTGGATGTCGACATTTGGCCGCATTTATGGTGAATTGGCTGACGCAGGTTTACCAGGAGTCATGGCAGGTCACATACATTTACCAAACGTTGAAAAAGAAATGCATCCAGAGCGAGACCTTGATGATATGTTACCAGCTTCATTGAATAAAACACTTTTAGATGAGTTATTGAGAGGAGAGTTAGGTTATAATGGAGCTATTGTAACGGATGCTTCTCATATGGTTGGAATGACTGCTTCAATGCCAAGGAGAGATTTGTTGCCAACGGCGATTGAAGCAGGTTGTGACTTATTCTTATTCTTTAATGACCCCGATGAAGACATTCAATGGATGAAAGAAGGTTACGAAAAAGGTATTCTAACAGAGGAACGTCTCCATGACGCTTTGCGTCGTACTCTCGGTCTAAAAGCGAAATTAGGCTTGCATAACTATGAGGGACGTCGCCAAGAACTCTTTATGGCTAAAGATAAGGCTATGGCTTTAATCAACACATTAGAGTCGCAAAAAATAGCTGATGAAGTTGCTGATAAAGCAGTAACTCTGGTAAAAGATAAACAAAAAGATATCTTTCCAGTAAATCCAGAACGTTATCGTCATATCTTACTTGTTAACGTTGAAGGATATAAGGGAGGTTTTGGTGCGATGATTGCTGGAAACAAACAACGTGCATCGGATTACATGAAAGAGTTACTTGAGGCACGTGGCCATGAAGTAACTGTCTGGGAGTCTACCGAAGAGCGCATTATGAAATTGCCTCAAGAGGAGCGGGCAGCAGCTATCGCTAATGTTTACGCACAAAAACAGCCAATCGCAAATCTAACAGAACACTATGACCTGATTATTAACTTGGTAGATGTCAATGCTGGAGGAACAACACAACGTATTATTTGGCCAGCAGCTAAAGGCACCCCTGATCAGCCTTTTTACGTTCATGAAATACCATCTATTGTGATTTCAGTACAACATGCATTTGCTTTAGCAGATATGCCACAGGTAGGGACTTATATTAATGCTTACGATGGGCTTCCTAGCACGATAAGTGCAGTAGTTGCGAAATTGGCTGGAGAATCAGAATTTACAGGAGTTTCACCAGTAGATGCTTACTGTGGTTTAATTGATACACATTTATGGCGTCAATGCTAATAGAAACAAGTTATTGTACTTTTATGTAACATAAAAAAAGAGCTTAAAGCTCTTTTTTTATCCCTCAAAATAGAGTAGTTCCTTGGGTGTTTTGGTAAATACTTCAAAGCCGGTTTTAGTCACGTAACCGCAGTCTTCAATTCGCACACCAACTTTATCTGGTATATAAATACCTGGTTCAACAGAGAAGCACATGCCTTCTTGAATCTCCATATCGTTACCAGCCATAATAGATGGAAATTCATGGACATCCATACCTAATCCATGACCAAGGCGGTGGTTAAAGTATTGTCCATAACCAGCCTTTTCAATAACATTTCTCGCTGCTGCGTCAACTTCAGAAGCAAGGACTCCTGGCTTAATAAAATCAATAGCCGCTTGATGTGCTTCAAGACATAAATGGTAAATATCTTTTTTGAATTGATCAGGTTTCCCCACTGCTACTGTACGGGTCATATCTGACGTATAACCTAGTGTTTCTACACCTAAATCAAATAATAACAAAGCATTATTTTCGATTTTATTAGTTCCTGGGATACCATGTGGATTTGCTGCGTTATTGCCAGTCAAAACCATAGTGTCGAAACTCATTTTATTGATACCTTGTTTTTTCATTTCAAATTCGATTTGAGCGATAATATCGGTTTCAGTGTTGTTTAGCGAGATATTGTCAAATCCAACTTGAACAGCTTTATCAGCAAATTCTCCAGCGACTAACATTTTCTCAATTTCATCTCGTGATTTAATTAGGCGCATGTTTTGAATATAAGGTGTTAGGTTTTCAAAATGACCATCAAAAACAGTTTGGAGACCTTGGAATTTAGTAACATTAAGATTATCAAATTCGGCTAGAACTTTAGAAACAGAAAAGGACGGTAAGTTGTTAGCTATTTTTTGCCAAGGATTTTCTGAATCTATGTAACCAAAGACGGGAAATGGTACACTTTGTTTTGCACGCGATACTTCTAGTGCTGGTACAAATAAAATAGGATCGCGATCTTCATAGACAAATAAAAACATTTGTCTTTCATGGGGATCGCAAAAGAAACCTGTTAAATAGTTAACTGTCACAGGATCAGAAAAGACAGCAAGTTCAGCTTGGACTGAATGTAAGTGATGGCGTATACGATTAAGTTTTGACATAATAACCCTTCTTCCTAAAAGGAACTTAGTCTAGTTAGGCTAGTTTCTTATGCCTATTATTTTTCCAAAAAAATAGGAAAAAATCAAGTTTAGTTAGTATTTTGAAAGTTTTTCATAAAAAAGCTTTATAAAAGCTTGAAAGTGTTTCCAAAAGGTGATAAAATATCAGTGAAAGCGTCATTTTCAAATAGAAAGGAAGTTAAATCAATATGAATACAGATGATACGATTACGATTTATGATGTTGCCCGTGAAGCAGGTGTTTCGATGGCAACTGTTAGTCGTGTGGTAAATGGAAATAAAAATGTCAAGGAAAATACACGTAAGAAAGTCCTTGAAGTTATTGATCGTCTTGACTATCGTCCAAATGCTGTGGCGCGTGGTTTAGCAAGTAAAAAAACGACAACTGTTGGTGTTGTCATTCCTAATATCGCAAATAGCTATTTTTCAATTTTAGCGCGTGGTATTGATGATATTGCAGCAATGTACAAATATAACATTGTCCTTGCTTCAAGTGATGAAGACGATGATAAAGAGGTTAATGTTGTTAATACTTTGTTCGCTAAGCAAGTAGACGGTATTATTTTTATGGGACACCACTTAACTGAAAAGATTCGTGCAGAGTTCTCTCGTTCACGCACACCGATTGTTTTAGCAGGTACTGTGGACCTTGAGCATCAATTGCCAAGTGTTAATATCGATTACAAAGCAGCAGCAGTTGATGTTATTGATATTTTAGCTGGCAATCATAAAGACATTGCTTTTGTATCAGGACCACTTATTGACGATATTAATGGCAAGGTTCGTTTGGCAGGATACAAAGAAGGTCTCAAGAAAAATGGCTTAAACTTTAAAGAGGGGTTGGTTTTTGAAGCCAACTACCGTTATGCTGAAGGCTTTGCATTAGCTCAACGTGTGATTAATGCTGGAGCAACAGCAGCATATGTTGCTGAGGATGAGTTAGCGGCAGGTTTGTTAAATGGTCTTTTTGAGGCAGGTAAACGTGTCCCTGAAGATTTTGAAATTATCACAAGCAATGACTCGCCAATCGCACAATATACACGTCCTAACTTAACTTCTATCAGTCAACCGGTTTATGATTTGGGTGCTGTTAGCATGCGTATGCTAACAAAAATTATGCACAAAGAAGAGTTGGAAGAAAAAGAAATAGTGCTTAATCACGGGATTGTTAAACGTGGCACAACAAATAATTAGTGTTAGAGTATGTTATTTGAAAAATAGTGGTAGAATGGTAGTAGCTTAGCGCTTAACTTTCTGATACTTAACATGATATATTGAGAGGATTAGGGTAGCTTAGCTTCCTAATCTTTTTTTAGAGGTGTAATATGACAAATGAATTGATAATGCAAGCTTTTGAGTGGTATTTACCTAGTGATGGGAATCACTGGAAGAAATTAGAGGGCTCTATATCAGACCTTAAAAAACTTGGAGTTAGTAAAATCTGGTTACCACCAGCATTTAAGGGAACTAGCAGTGATGATGTAGGATATGGTGTTTATGATCTCTTTGATTTAGGAGAATTTGACCAGAATGGAACAATTAGAACAAAATATGGTAGGAAAGAAGAGTATCTAAAGCTTATTAAGTCGTTAAAGGCAAATGGCATTAAACCGTTTGCAGATATCGTTCTTAACCATAAAGCCAATGGTGATCATAAAGAAAAATTTCAAGTCATCAAAGTCAATCCTGAAAATCGTCAAGAAGCATTAAGTGAACCCTATGAAATTGAAGGATGGACGGGATTTGATTTCCCAGGTAGACAGGGTGAGTACAATGATTTTAAATGGCACTGGTACCACTTTACTGGTTTAGATTATGATGCTAAAAATAATGAAACAGACATCTTTATGATTGTAGGCGATAATAAAGGTTGGGCAGACGATGATTTGATTGATGATGAAAATGGTAATTTCGATTATCTCATGTACAATGACATTGATTTTAAGCATCCTGAAGTTATAAAAAACTTACAAGATTGGGCTAAGTGGTTTATTGAAACTACCGGTATTGAAGGTTTTCGTTTGGATGCTGTGAAACATATCGATTCTTACTTTATTCAAACTTTCATTAATGATATTCGTACAAAAATAAAACCCGATTTAGAGGTCTTTGGCGAATATTGGAAATCTGACCAAACATCAATGAAGGACTATTTAGAGGCAACACAATTTCAATTTTCTCTTGTTGATGTTACCTTGCATATGAATTTTTTTGATGCCAGTCACCAAAACCGTGATTTTGATATGCGAACAATTTTTGACGATAGTCTTGTTATTGATAATCCTGAGTATGCTGTTACATTCGTAGAAAATCACGATACGCAAAGTGGACAAGCCCTAGAAAGTAGAGTGGAAGATTGGTTTAAACCTTTAGCTTATGGCTTGATACTTTTACGCCAACAAGGGACTCCATGTCTTTTTTATGGTGATTACTATGGCATTCAAGGAGAATTTGGTCAACCATCCTTTAAAGAGGTTATTGATAAAATGGCTGAGCTACGCCAAAACTATGTATTTGGCAAACAAGTCGATTATTTTACGCATTCAAATTGTATTGGTTGGACTTGTCTTGGGGATGAGGAACATAATTCTTGTTTAGCTGTGGTCCTAACAAATGGTGATCAGGGATGGAAACATATGGAAGTAGGGGAAATTTATGCAGGCAAAACTTTTGTTGATTATTTAGGCAATTGTGAACAAGAGGTTGTTATAGGAGATGATGGTTGGGGTGATTTTTTAGTTGAATCTGCGTCTATCTCGGCTTGGGTCCCTAAAATAGAGGAAGCTAACTGATAAATCAGGTGAAAAAAAAGGTAAAATGAGATATAATAAGACCTATGAAAGTTTTACTGTATTTAGAGGCTGAAGAATACTTGAAAAAGTCAGGTATCGGTCGTGCTATCAAACATCAAGAGAAAGCTCTTCAAATTGCTGGGATAGATTATACCACTAATCCTGCAGATGACTTTGACCTTGTTCATATGAATACCTATGGTATTAGAAGTTGGCTTTTGATGAGTAAAGCTAAAAAAACTGGGAAAAAAGTAATTATGCATGGCCATTCCACTGAAGAGGACTTTAGAAATTCTTTTATTGGCTCAAATTTAGTATCCCCACTTTTTAAATGGTACCTTTGCCGTTTTTATCAAAAAGCAGATGCCATTATAACCCCAACTGATTATTCTAAACAACTAATAAAAGCATATGGCATCAAGAAACCAATTTTTGTTTTATCTAACGGGATTGATTTAAGTCGCTATCAGAGGTCAGAAAAGAAAGAAGCTGCATTTCGTCACTATTTTCACTTAAGTAAAGATGATAAAGTTGTTATGGGGGCCGGTCTTTATTTCATGCGTAAGGGTATTGACCAATTTGTTGAAGTAGCTGCAAAAATGCCTGATATTCGTTTTATTTGGTTTGGAGAAACAAATAAATGGGTTATTCCTCGAAAGGTTAGGCAAATCGTTACCAAGCAACATCCCTCAAATGTTACCTTTGCTGGTTACATAAAAGGTGATGTTTATGAAGGTGCCATGAGTGCTAGCGATGCTTTCTTCTTTCCGAGTCGTGAAGAGACAGAAGGGATAGTAGTTTTAGAGGCTTTAGCTAGTCATCAGCATGTGGTTTTAAGAGATATCCCTGTGTATCACGGTTGGGTGACCGAAGACAGTGTTGAATTAGCGACTGATGTTGATGGTTTTGTTGAAAAGTTGGATAAAGTCTTATCTGGTGAGAGTGATAAGATTAAAGAAGGTTATCGTGTGGCTGAGAGTCGAAGTATCGAACGAATTGCCCATGAATTGGCAAGTGTTTATCAAAAAGTAATGGAGTTGTAAGATGCGTATAGGTCTATTTACAGATACATACTTCCCCCAAGTTTCGGGAGTTTCAACAAGTATCCGAACTTTAAAGGAAGGGTTGGAGAAGGAAGGACACGAAGTTTATATTTTCACAACTACCGACCGTAATGTCAAACGTTTTGAAGACCCTACAATTATTCGTTTACCAAGTGTCCCTTTTATTTCTTTTACAGATCGTCGAGTAGTTTATAGAGGTTTAATTTCTGCTTATAGGATAGCTAAAGACTACGAACTTGATATTATTCATACTCAAACAGAATTCAGCTTAGGACTTTTAGGAAAATTAGTTGCAAAAGCTTTAAGAATACCTGTTGTGCATACTTATCATACTCAATATGAGGATTACGTTGGTTATATCGCAAAAGGCAAATTGATTAAGCCAAGTATGGTCAAATATATCATGCGTACCTACCTAAGTGATTTGGATGGTGTCATATGTCCTTCTCGAATTGTTCTCAATCTTCTAGATGGTTACGGTGTCAAAATTCCAAAACAAGTTATTCCGACAGGTATTCCTGTTGAGAACTATCGTCGAGAGGATATCTCTGAAGAAACAATCAAGAATCTACGAACGGAGATTGGCCTTGCGGATAATGATACAATGCTATTGAGTTTATCACGGGTATCTTTTGAAAAAAATATTCAAGCAATCTTGATGCATTTATCAGCTGTCGTTGATGAAAATCCTCACGTAAAATTAGTGATAGTTGGAGATGGTCCTTATCTTTCAGATCTAAAAGAACTTGTTCACTCTTTAGAACTTGAAAATTCAGTTATTTTTACAGGTATGGTTGAGCATAGCCAAGTGGCTATCTACTATAAAGCATGTGATTTCTTTATTAGTGCTTCAACAAGTGAAACGCAAGGATTAACTTACATTGAGAGTCTGGCGAGTGGACGTCCAATCATTGCGCAAAGCAATCCTTATCTAGATGATGTTATTTCAGATAAAATGTTTGGAACTCTGTACAAGAAGGAAAGTGATTTGGCAGATGCTATCCTAGATGCAATAGCAGAGACACCCAAAATGACTCAGGAAGCTTATGAACAGAAATTATATGAGATTTCTGCTGAGAATTTCAGCAAGTCTGTATATGCTTTTTACCTAGACTTTCTGATTTCACAAAAAGCTAGTGTGAAAGAAAAAGTCTCTCTGACAATAGGAAATAAGGATAGCCATTCTACTCTTCGTTTTGTCAGAAAAGCGGTATATTTACCTAAGAAAGTTTTTACCTTTACAGGAAGAGCTTCTAAAAAAGTGGTAAAAGCACCTAAACGTCGTATTTCATCTATTCGAGATTTTTTAGATTGAGACGAATAAAATTAGTAAATGTCTTGAAATTATAAAAAATATTGTTATAATAAAAAATGAAGACATGTTAGGTTCTAATAGATTTCAAGAGCGAGCACTGGTTGGTGGAAAGAGTGCAATTAGAGAACTTAGTACTACTTCCTTGATTTTATGCAAACATAAAAGGGTGGTTCCCTTATCGCCACTAGAGGTCTGACACAAGTATACTCGAGTTTTTGTGTTGGATAAATTGAGGTGGAACCACGTAGTCTTTACGTCCTTTTGGATGTAAAGGCTCTTTTTTTATAAAAGAAGTGGTTGCATAAAAGAGGCAGATTGCTTTGCTAATGTTATACTTATTATCCCTAGCTAGGATAATGTGGAATTCAATCAAAGGTCAATCCCTTTGTTTATTAGTGAATTAATGTGTTTAGGAATTGGTATCACCCTAACAGTTATTAAGAAAAGGAGAACAAGATGATTAAAATCACTTTCCCAGATGGTGCAATTCGTGAATTTGAATCTGGCATCACAACATTTGAAATTGCACAATCAATTTCTAACTCTTTAGCTAAAAAAGCTTTAGCTGGTAAATTTAATGGTCAACTTATTGATACAACACGTGCTATCGAAGAAGATGGTAGTATTGAGATTGTAACACCTGACCACGAAGATGCTTTAGGAGTTCTTCGTCACTCAGCAGCGCATTTATTTGCTCAAGCTGCAAAACGCCTTTTTCCAGACTTATGTTTAGGTGTAGGTCCAGCTATTCAAGATGGTTTTTACTACGATACTGATAATAAATCAGGTCAAATTTCAAATGATGATCTTTCTCGTATTGAAGAAGAAATGAAAAAAATTGTTAAGGAAAATCACCCTTGTATTCGTGAAGAAATCAGTAAAGAAGAAGCGTTAGAACTTTTTAAAGATGACCCTTATAAAGTTGAATTAATTAGTGAACATGCTGAAGATGGTTTAACTGTTTATCGTCAAGGTGAATTTGTAGACCTTTGTCGTGGACCTCATGTCCCATCAACAGGACGTATTCAAGTCTTTCATCTTCTAAATGTCGCTGGTGCTTACTGGCGTGGTAACAGTGATAATGCTATGATGCAGCGTGTCTATGGTACTGCTTGGTTTGATAAAAAAGATTTGAAAGCATATCTTAAACGCCGTGAAGAAGCTAAGGAACGTGATCACCGCAAATTAGGTAAAGAACTTGATTTATTTATGGTTAATCCTGAAGTAGGTCAAGGATTGCCATTCTGGTTGCCAAATGGAGCAACTATTCGCCGCGAATTGGAACGTTACATTGTTGATAAGGAGATTGCTTCAGGTTATCAACACGTTTACACACCTCCGATGGCATCTGTTGAATTTTACAAGACTTCTGGGCACTGGGACCACTATCGTGAAGATATGTTCCCAACAATGGATATGGGAGATGGAGAGGAATTCGTTCTTCGTCCAATGAACTGCCCACACCATATTGAAGTTTATAAACATCATGTTCACTCATACCGTGAATTGCCAATTCGTATCGCTGAACTTGGTATGATGCACCGTTATGAAAAATCAGGGGCCCTCACAGGATTGCAACGTGTACGCGAAATGACACTCAACGATGCCCATATTTTCGTTACACCTGAGCAAATTAAAGATGAATTTCTTAAAGCACTTAATCTCATAGCAGAAATTTATGAAGATTTTAACTTAACAGATTACCGTTTCCGCTTATCTTATCGTGACCCAGAAGATAAACATAAGTATTATGATAACGATGAGATGTGGGAAAATGCACAAGCTATGCTAAAAGAGGCTATGGATGATTTTGGATTAGATTATTTTGAAGCAGAAGGCGAAGCAGCCTTTTACGGTCCTAAATTGGATATCCAGGTGAAAACTGCTCTTGGAAATGAAGAAACATTATCTACTATCCAACTAGATTTCCTTCTTCCAGAACGCTTTGATCTCAAATACATCGGTGCAGATGGTGAAGAACATCGTCCAATTATGATTCACCGCGGTGGTATTTCAACAATGGAGCGATTTACAGCTATTTTAATTGAAACTTACAAAGGTGCCTTTCCAACTTGGCTTGCTCCACAACAAGTTTCTGTTATTCCAATTTCAAATGAAGCCCACATTGATTATGCTTGGGAAGTGGCTCGTGTCCTTAAAGATCGTGGTATTCGTGCTGAAGTGGATGACCGTAACGAAAAGATGCAATATAAGATTCGTGCGGCTCAAACCCAAAAAATTCCATATCAATTGATTGTTGGTGATAAGGAAATGGAAGAAAAAGGCGTAAATGTGCGCCGCTATGGAAGCAAAGCGACTGAAACAAAATCTATAGAGGAATTTGTAGAAAGTATTTTAGCTGATATTGCAAGAAAATCTAGACCTGACGAAGTTAAATAAATTTTATTAGTCATTATAAAAATCATTAATAAATGATGTGAACTGATTACTGTATGATGCAGAATCAGTTTTTTAGATGCTAATTTTTTCTTTATGTTTAATTATAAGCTAATTATAGATAAATAATCTCATATAACATTCACAAAATTAGATTTTTTTGGTATAATTAATATGATTGACACATAAAGGAAAATAGTATTAATAAAAAGGGGTATGGAGCATTGCGAACAGTATTAGTAGTGCAAGGTGATGACGAAACAATAGAGTTATTAAGGTCGTATTTAGAGGGAGCTCTTTATAAGGTTGTGATGGCTAGTGATGGTGAGGAGGCTTTTTCTTTATTTCAGCAACATCAGATTGATTTAGCAATCATAGATATTACGCTACCTAAAATAGATGGATATGAGTTGACGCGACTCATTCGTCAAGATAGTCAGATTCCTATTATTATGCTAGCAGCTAAGACAACAGATATGGACAGAATATTAGGATTGAATATTGGAGCAGATGATTTTATCACGAAACCGTTTAATTCTTTGGAGGTTTTAGCTAGAATTAATTCGCAACTGCGTCGTTACTATGAATTCAATAGTCTTGCCAAACCTAAAAATCAATTTATAAAGATAGGGGAATTGGAACTAGATGAGGAACATGTTGAACTAACTAAAAATGGTAAACATATCAAGTTGACTGCTACAGAATTTAAGATTCTTCATATCTTAATGTCATCACCAGGAAGGATTTATACTAAAACACAACTCTATGAGAAGATTAATGGTAGGTATTTAGAAGGTGATGAGACAACGATTATGGTGCATATTTCTAATATCCGTGACAAAATCGAAGATGATAGTAAATATCCTAAATATATAAAAACACTTAGAGGAGTAGGGTATAAAATCGAAAAACCGCAGTATCTTGTTTAAAAACATAATGGCTAGTAAGAGCCATTTTTTAGTGAAGATATTTCTTGGTTTTAGCTTTCCTTTTTGCTATAATAAGTAAAATTGGAGGGGAGAGATATGGCAAAGACCGCTCTTAATATTCCTTTTACAGTTGAAGGGATAGAAAATTATTATCAAAATATAAAAATGATACTGTCTTTAGCAGATAAATGGAGCATACCTAAAGATGATCTATTACTCTTTTTAAAGGGACTCAAGGCTATTGATGATATAAAAGTTGGCTCTCCTATTTTTAAGTATTTTTGGACTTCTTTAAGTTTACAAGCACCCCTCAAAGCTTTAGAATTCGTGTTAGAGCAGGCTAAAATGCCAGCTGAATTGTCAGGAGAATTATCAGAAACACAATACTTGGTCGCACAGTTTTCAGATGAGTTAGCTCCGCATGATGATTTCTGGATAGCCTTATCACAAGTTATTTATGATTCTTTTCCTGGGAATAGTCTAGCCGAAGATACTGTATTAAATAGGAAACTCCATCAATTCCGCTATTTGATTTCTAGTCAGCAAGCACAGTATGTTCGACGATACTTTAAAGATGTTGGTATGACTGATAGAGATGCTTTAGTAAACTACCTGTCATGTTTAAGAGAACCAGATAGTATCGCCTACTATGAATCTGCTCGTTTGCATAATAAACGTCGGAGAAATGGTGAAATTTTTGGTTTCCCAGATGATGAGTCGGTTATTAATAGTAAGCTTTTAATTTCATTCCATACGGAATTTATTATTGATGACAAAGGAAATTTTTTAAACGAGATTGACGCAGAAGTAATAACAAGTAATGGCATTATCAATGGAGCTAGCTTTAATTATGCTTTTAAAAATAATACACGTCATAAAGAATTAGATGTTGATCCTGTAAAGTTAGACCCAAAATTTCGAAACGATATGACTAGAGGTTATAGATCGCCAAATCTATCTAGAAGGAAATGGTTTTTCTTTAAAGAAGAGGATTACGATTGTAGTTATTTCAATAAAAAAGGATATTACGCATTTGGAAGGCGTAGTGCTAAGCAATCGGTTGATAAACAAGTCAAATACTTGAAGAAGGCTGTGCAGAAAATGCGCCTCAACTGATACATATACTATTAAAAGATACCATAATACTATGGTATCTTTTAATTTGAGGTATTAATGTCAAATGGTTCTTATTGACCACATGTTTTTATAAACGAGTGGTCAAAATTGAAAAAGTGTCTAGCTTATGTTAAAATATAGTTGAATAATAGAAAGAAGGTGCTGTATGATTAAGAAAAATAAAGTTTTTTTAGGAGTTCTTTTAGTCCTTGTTGTTATCCTTGGAGGTGGTGTATTATTTTACCAATCACAATTCCAAAAGACAACTAATCAAGCGTTAGCTATTGCTTATAAAGATGCTAAAGTGGCTAAGAAGGATGTCATACATCAAAAAATTGACAAAGAATTTGAAAACTTTAGAGGGAGCTATGAAATTGAATTCAATACCAAAAGCGCAGAATACAGCTATCATGTAGATGCTAAGACTGGACAAATCCTTGAGCGGGACATGGATAATAATGGCTTTTCAAAATCGACTTCTCAGTCAAGTTCATCGTCAAGTCAAAAATCTCATAAAATAAGTCAAGAAGAAGCCAAAAAGATTGCATTTAAAGATGCTAATATAGAGGAATCAGAAGTCAGTAATCTTAAGATCAAAGAAGAAATTGAAAATGGAAAATCAGTTTATGATATTGACTTTGTGGACCTGAAAAATAAAAATGAAGTTGATTATCAAATTGATTCAGAAACTGGAAAAATCATTGAACGTTCTAGAGATCATATGAATGATTAATTTAAATAAGATATAAAAAAACGAAGGTCTAAAAGGCCTTCGTTT
>NZ_GL636070.1:1438203-1452507 GCF_000186445.1 Streptococcus agalactiae ATCC 13813 | reverse complement strand
GAAACGAAGGTCTAAAAGGCCTTCGTTTTAATTACTCAGTAGCTTGCTCCCAACGTTTTGAAAGTTTACGTGAAAAACTTGAGATGATAAAGTTTGTAATGAAATAGACAGCAGTTATAATAGCGTAGAGTGTAAAAACTTGTCCAGCTTCGAAATATCTTCCCATTAGAATTTGACTTTTTCCGAAGATTTCTTGAATAGCTATAACAGAATAAAGTAGTGATGTATCTTTTATAACCGTTACAAACTGAGAAATAATGGCTGGCAACATTTTGCGAAAAGCTTGTGGAAAAATAATAATAATGAAAACTTGCAAATAAGTGAATCCTTGAGAAAGTCCAGCTTCTGTTTGTCCTTTATCTACTCCATTTAAACCTCCCCGAATAATTTCTGCTAAAGCAGCGGAGGTAAAAATTGTAAACGAAGTAATACCAGCGCTGACTGATTTCATCTGGAATACTAAGAAAATGATAAAAATCCAAAGTAGATTTGGAACATTTCTGACAAATTCGATATAGATACTAGCTATTAATTTCCAGATAGGATTTTTGCTATTTCTCATAATTGCTAATAGAGTTCCAAAAAACATTGATAGTAAAATGGAAATAAAAGATATATATAAGGTTAAACCGAACCCTTGAAGGAGAAATAGTATATTTGTTAGTGTTAAGACTGATGACATATCAAACCTCCTTAAGAATAAGTTTTCTTATTTAATTCTTCTTGTTTTCTTGCCCAGCTTGCTAGTGGGAAACAAATAACAAAATAGAAGATAGCAGCTCCTGTAAAAGCTGGGATATAATTAGTCGTATCATAAGCCCAAGCCTTAGCTACAAACATGATATCGGCTCCAGAAATGATTGCTACGGTAGAGGTATTCTTGATAAGGTTAACAACTTGGTTGGTCATTGGTGGTAAAATTGTTCTGACAGCTTGAGGCAAAATGATAAGTTGCATGGTTTGATTAGCTGTGAATCCTTGAGCTAAAGCAGCCTCTGTTTGTCCTTTAGGGACAGCTTCAATTCCTGAGCGAATAACTTCAGAAATATAGGCACCATGGTATAGGCCAACGCACAAAACGGCGGTGAAAAAAGCACTAATCATAATATGACCATTACTAATGATTGCTAGTCCATAGTAGACAAAAACCATTTGAACTAAAAGAGGTGTATTTTGAAAAACTTCAACATAGATACGTGATATCAACTTACCAACTTTACTTTTAGAAGTTGATAAACCACCAGAGAGAATTCCTAATATCAGAGCAAGTAGGAGTGCACCAAACGAAATACCTAGAGTATATAAGAAGCCTTTAAAGAATAGGTCAAAATGGTTAAAGAAAGCGCCCCACCTTGAAATGGCAAAAGGACTGATGTTTAATAAAGTCATAAAAAATCCTCCCTATTCTTTTTTTACTTTAGCGGGTTTAAGCTTGAATTTTTGATAAATGTGTTTTAAACTACCATCTTTTTCCCATGATACCAGTAACTTATTAACATAGGGAATCAAGACTTTGTCCTGTTTACTGGTTGCAATACCGTATTCTTGCGTATTGAACCCTTCTTTTAATATGGTTGTATGAGGGCTAAGGTAGCCGCTAAGGATAGATTTATCAACTGAAAAAGCATCAATACGATTAGCGTACAGCGATATCGCTAATTCTGGGAAACTCCCTAATTGAGCATAGCTAAATTTTAGCTTGTGTTCTTTAGCATATTTTTCTAAATTGCCTTTTGTAGTGGCACCTTGAGCCACACCAATGTGTTTACCATCCAATTCTTTTATAGTTTTGATATGACTATTTTTACGCACCAAAAATCCAATTTCATCGTGATAATAAGCTTTAGAAATATTATAGTTAGCTTTTCTTTCGGGCGTGATAGTGTATGTTGCGATTAGAATATCAATTTGTCCATTGTCCATCAGAGGCTCTCTGGTTTGTGCAGTTGTCGGTACAAAAACTGGTTTGACACCTAAGGATTTGGCAATTTTTTTGGCAATATCAATTTCCATTCCTTCGTATTGATTCGTCTCAGCATTATAATAACCAAAGTTAGGCACATCTTGTTTGACTCCAACTTTAAGGACACCCGATTTTTTGATTTCTGATAATTGATTAGCTGACGTTGAGTTAGGATAAAATAACAGGAAAATGAAAATACAGGATAATAGATAGAGCGTTAATCTTTTTCGTCTCAGCATATTTCGTCCTCCTAAAGGTCAGTACTGGTATGGTTGATAATGTTGCTTAAAAATTGTTTGGCACGTGGTTCTGTGGGATTATCAAAAAAGTCTTGCACATCCGTAGTATCCACTAAAATTTCCCCATCAGCCATAAAAATAATACGATCAGCAACTTCTCGTGCGAATCCCATTTCATGAGTTACAACGACCATATTCATTCCGTCATTTGCCAATTTTTGCATCACTGAAAGAACGTCTCCGATGGTTTCGGGATCAAGGGCAGAGGTAGGCTCATCAAAGAGGAGGAGTTTTGGATGCATGGCAAGCCCTCTAGCAATAGCAATTCTTTGTTTTTGACCACCTGATAGCATAGATGGGTAGGAATCTTTTCTTTCCCACATATTGACAAATTTTAAATATTTTTCAGCAATTTCCATAGCTTCTTTTTTAGATTGTTTTAATACTTTAACAGGAGCTAATGTAATGTTTTCTAACACGGTTTTGTGAGGATAAAGGTTAAAATGTTGAAAAACCATACCAACTTCTTTACGGAGGTTGACCAATTCTTTAGATGAAATATTTGCTAATTCATGTCCATTCACGACCAAACTACCATCGTCAATAGATTCGAGAGCGTTCATTGTTCTAATAAGCGTTGATTTACCTGATCCAGAAGGTCCTAATAGAACAACCACTTGCCCTGGCTCTATTTCCAAATTAATCTGACGAAGGGCGTGATAATCTCCATAATACTTGTTAACATTCTTATAAGATATGAGTGACATAAGAACCTCCTAAAATAACAGTTTATTGTTAGGTTACCTAACATTATAGATAAGTGTATCACCTGTTTGTGAGCTTGTCAATAAATTCAGAATATTAAAGAGTAGGATTGATTTAAATATTGCTATTTTTAGAGTGGTATTTTTAGTAAAAATATTACGTTCTCGTATCATTTATTTTTCAGTTTAATAGGATGTATTGAAAGTTTCCAATTAACTAGGAAATCTGTTATAATTAGTGATAATAGTGGTGCTTTAGGCCCATATTATCATATTTTCGGTCACTTTTATTTTTCAGTTTATGGATGGAAATGGGAGACCAGAAAGTAATAGAGGTAAAATATGAAAAAAATACTTATCGTTGATGATGAAAAACCAATTTCAGATATTATCAAATTTAATTTAACTAAAGAAGGATATGAAACGGCGACAGCTTTCGATGGCCGTGAAGCTTTAGTACAATATGCAGAATTTCAACCAGATTTAATCATTTTGGATTTAATGCTCCCTGAACTAGATGGTTTAGAAGTGGCTAAGGAAGTTCGCAAAACCAGCCATATTCCTATTATTATGCTTTCTGCAAAAGACAGTGAGTTTGACAAAGTCATTGGTTTAGAAATCGGTGCAGATGATTATGTTACTAAACCTTTTTCAAATCGTGAACTTTTGGCACGGGTCAAAGCACATTTACGACGTACTGAAAATATTGAAACAGCTGTAGCAGAAGAAAGTGCTCAAAATGCTTCTTCAGATATTACTATTGGTGAGTTGCAAATTTTACCAGACGCCTTTATTGCTAAGAAACGTGGCGAAGAAATTGAATTAACGCACCGAGAATTTGAATTACTTCACCATTTAGCGACACATATCGGACAAGTCATGACACGCGAACATTTATTGGAAACAGTTTGGGGATATGATTATTTTGGAGATGTCCGTACAGTTGATGTGACGGTGAGACGTTTACGTGAAAAGATTGAAGATACTCCTGGTCGTCCAGAATATATTTTGACTCGACGTGGTGTAGGTTATTACATGAAGTCTTATGAATAATAGTGCTGCAAATATTAGGTCGTTTGAGCTAGCCTTACTTTTTTTACTAGTTTTTGTTGCTGTTTATTTTGTTTATCTAGCGGTTAGAGATTTTAAAATGTCTAAAAATATCCGACTTTTGAATTGGAAAGTCAGAGATTTGATAGCAGGAAATTATTCAGATAGTATTCTAATTCAAGGTGATGCAGATTTGGTAGAATTAGGTGAAAGTCTAAATGATTTATCTGATGTCTTCCGAATGGCACATGATAACTTAGAACAAGAAAAGAATCGCTTAGCAAGTATCTTAACTTATATGACTGACGGTGTGCTGGCTACAGATCGTTCAGGAAAAATCGTTATGATTAATGAGACAGCCCAACAGCAGTTCAATCTAGCATATGATGAAGCTTTATCAATGAATATTGTTGATATGTTAGGGTCAGGAAGTCCATATTCGTTCCAAGATTTAGTCTCTAAGACGCCAGAGGTAGTTCTTAATAGACGTGATGAAAATGGTGAATTTGTTACCTTACGGATTCGATTTGCTTTGAACCGTCGTGAAAGTGGTTTTATTTCCGGTTTAGTTGCAGTATCACACGATGCTACTGAGCAAGAGAAAGAAGAGCGTGAAAGAAGACTTTTTGTATCTAATGTTTCTCATGAACTTCGTACACCTTTGACATCTGTAAAATCTTATTTAGAAGCTTTAGATGAGGGAGCGCTCAATGAAGAAGTTGCTCCAAGCTTCATTAAGGTATCTCTAGATGAAACAAATCGTATGATGCGTATGATATCAGATTTATTAAGTTTATCGCGCATTGATAATGAAGTAACGCATTTAGATGTTGAAATGACGAATTTTACAGCTTTCATGACCTCAATTTTGAATCGATTTGACCAGATTAGAAATCAAAAAACAGTCACAGGAAAAGTTTATGAAATTGTCAGAGATTATCCTCTTAAGTCAATTTGGGTGGAAATTGATACAGATAAGATGACTCAAGTGATTGATAACATTTTAAATAATGCAGTCAAGTATTCACCAGATGGTGGTAAGATTACAGTTAATCTACGCACAACTAAAACGCAGATGATTTTATCAATATCAGACCAAGGCTTAGGTATTCCCAAAAAAGATTTACCTCTCATCTTTGATCGTTTTTATCGTGTTGATAAGGCGAGAAGTCGTCAACAGGGTGGGACTGGACTTGGTTTGTCAATTGCAAAAGAAATTGTTAAGCAGCATAAGGGATTTATTTGGGCTAAGAGTGAGTATGGTAAAGGGTCTACTTTTACAATCGTCTTGCCTTATGATAAAGATGCTGTAACTTATGAAGAATGGGAGGACGTTGAAGATTAAAACATGTCAGAAATAGGATTTAAATATAGTATCTTAGCTTCAGGTTCAACTGGAAATTGTTTTTATATTGAGACACCCCAAAAACGTCTTTTAATTGACGCTGGTTTAACAGGCAAGAAAGTGACTAGCCTTCTTGCAGAAATTAATCGTAAACCAGAAGATTTAGATGCTATACTAGTTACCCACGAACATTCTGACCACATTAAAGGTGTTGGCGTATTGGCTAGGAAATATCACCTTGATATTTATGCCAATGAGCAGACGTGGAAAGTTATGGATGAGCGTAACATGTTAGGCAAAGTTGATGTTAGTCAAAAGCATGTTTTTGGACGCGGTAAAACCTTAACTTTCGGGGATTTAGATATTGAGAGCTTTGGTGTAAGTCATGATGCTGTGGATCCCCAATTTTACCGTATGATGAAAGATGATAAGAGCTTTGTGATGTTGACAGATACAGGATATGTTAGCGACCGAATGGCAAGCTTGATTGAGAATGCAGATGGTTATTTGATCGAGTCAAATCACGACATTGAGATTCTACGTTCGGGTTCTTATCCCTGGACACTTAAGCAACGTATTTTATCAGATAAAGGACATTTATCTAATGAAGATGGTTCAGAAACCATGATTCGCACTATAGGTAACCGTACTAAACACATCTATTTAGGACACTTGAGTAAGGAAAATAATATTAAGGAACTTGCTCACATGACTATGGAAAACAATTTAATGAGAGCTGACTTTGGTGTGGGCACAGATTTTTCTGTTCACGATACTTCACCTGATTCAGCTACCCCACTGACGAGGATTTAAGATTGAAAAAGATTTTTTACATTAGTTTAGGATTTATTAGTTTAGGGATAGGCATTGCAGGTATTGTCTTGCCGGTAGTTCCAACGACTCCATTAGTATTGCTTTCAGCTTTTTGCTTTTCGAGAAGCTCTGAAAAATTTGATATTTGGTTGCGTCAAACTAAAGTTTATAAATACTACGCTGCAGATTTTGTTGAAAGCAGAAGTATTGCCCCAGCACGTAAAAAGTCAATGATTTGGCAAATTTATATCTTGATGGGAATTTCAATCTATTTTGCTCCTCTAATGTGGCTCAAACTGGGATTATTGATTGGAACTATTGTAGGAACTTATGTGCTTTTTTATGTAGTACCTGATAAAATTGATGAATAGTTAACAAGAGACTAGGTGTGTATCCTAGTCTTTTGTTGAATATTCAAATATGTAATTAGGGAAACGTTTTCTTTGGAAGATAGGTTTAACTTCCAAAATGTTTGATTATTTGTCAACTGTGGTATAATGGTATTTGTTTAATATTTTATCTATGATTGAAATCAAGGAGAAAAAAATGAAAGAATTAAGATCAAAGCTGGAAAAAGACTATGGTATTGTTTTTGCTAATCAAGAATTATTAGATACAGCTTTTACCCATACATCATATGCAAATGAGCATCGCCTCCTAAACATTTCACATAATGAACGTTTGGAATTTTTAGGAGACGCTGTTCTACAATTACTTATTTCACAGTATCTTTTTACAAAGTACCCTCAAAAGGCAGAAGGTGATTTATCAAAATTACGTTCAATGATTGTTCGTGAGGAAAGTCTTGCAGGTTTTTCACGTCTATGTGGCTTTGATCACTATATTAAACTTGGAAAAGGAGAAGAAAAATCTGGTGGACGTAATCGTGACACTATTTTAGGAGATTTATTTGAGGCTTTTTTAGGAGCTTTATTATTAGATAAAGGTGTTGAAGTGGTTCATGCCTTTGTTAACAAGGTAATGATCCCTCACGTTGAAAAAGGGACCTATGAGCGTGTTAAAGATTACAAGACAAGCTTGCAAGAATTACTTCAATCTCATGGGGATGTAAAAATAGATTATCAAGTTACTAATGAAAGTGGTCCAGCACATGCAAAGGAATTTGAGGTGACTGTATCTGTCAACCAAGAAAATTTGAGCCAAGGAATTGGACGATCAAAGAAAGCTGCTGAACAAGACGCTGCCAAAAATGCTTTAGCAACGTTACAATGAGGAAATCATGTTTTTAAAAGAAATTGAAATGCAAGGCTTTAAGTCCTTTGCGGATAAAACTAAGGTAGAATTTGATCAAGGAGTTACTGCTGTTGTAGGTCCAAATGGATCAGGTAAAAGTAATATCACAGAGAGTTTACGTTGGGCATTGGGAGAATCAAGCGCAAAAAGTTTACGAGGAGGTAAGATGCCAGACGTTATATTTGCTGGTACAGAAAATCGTAAGCCCCTTAATTATGCGCAAGTGAGTGTTACTTTAGATAATAGCGACCATTTTATCGAAAATATAGCTGACGAAGTTCGAGTTGAACGTCGTATTTTTCGAAACGGAGATAGTGAATATTTAATAGATGGACGCAAAGTTCGCTTACGTGATATTCATGATTTATTTATGGATACTGGATTAGGGAGAGATTCTTTTTCTATTATTTCCCAAGGACGCGTTGAAGCTATTTTTAATAGTAAACCAGAAGAGCGTCGTGCCATATTTGAAGAAGCCGCTGGTGTTCTGAAGTACAAAACACGTAAGAAGGAAACACAATCCAAATTAGAACAAACTCAAGGGAACTTAGATCGCTTAGAGGATATTATTTATGAATTGGACATGCAAGTCCAACCATTAGAAAAACAAGCAAGTATTGCTAAGCGTTTTTTAGTATTAGATGAGGAACGACAAGGACTCCACTTATCTATTTTGATTGAAGATATTTTACAACATCAATCAGATTTAACTACTGTTGAGGAAAAGCTATTGACAGTAAGAGAAGAGTTAGCAACTTATTACCAACAACGTCAGTCCCTTGAAGATGAAAATCAATCGTTAAAACAGAAACGTCACCATTTATCTGAAGAAATTGAGGCTAAACAGTTAGCTCTTTTAGACGTTACAAAGTTAAAGTCAGATTTGGAACGCCAAATTGATCTGATTCGTTTAGAGTCAAGCCAAAAGGCTGAAAAGAAAGAAGAGGCAGGTCAACGCTTAGCAGAGTTAGAAATTAAAGCTAAAGATTGTAATGACCAGATTACCCAAAAAAATATAGAGTTAACTACTCTGTCGGAAAAAATAGCCCAAATAAGATCAGAAATTGTTAGTATAGAAAGTTCCTTGGAGCGTTTTTCAACTAATCCGGATCAGGTTATTGAAAAACTTCGAGAAGACTTTGTTACCTTGATGCAAGAAGAAGCCGACACTTCAAACGCTTTAACAGCTTTACTAGCTGATATAGAGAATCAAAAACAAGCTTCTCAAGCTAAATCTCAAGAAATACAAGAAGTTAGCAAAAATTTAGAAGTATTAAAAAGTAACGCAAAGGTAGCATTGGAACGATTTGAGGCTGCAAAGAAGAATGTTCGTCAGTTATTATCTCACTACCAAGATTTAGGTCAAACCTTGCAAAATCTAGAAGGTGAGTATAAGAATCAGCAGTCAATTTTATTTGATCATTTAGATGAAATCAAATCAAAGCAAGCACGTATTTCGAGTTTAGAATCTATTTTGAAAAATCATAGTAATTTCTATGCTGGAGTGAAGTCAGTTCTACAGGCTAAGGACCAGATTGGAGGTATCATAGGTGCTGTTAGTGAGCATCTTAGCTTTGACAAACATTACCAAACAGCATTGGAGATAGCTTTGGGAGGTAGCAGCCAACACATCATTGTTGAAGACGAGAGTGCTGCCAAACGTTCAATTGCTTTTTTAAAGAAAAACCGCCAAGGTAGAGCGACATTTCTGCCTTTAACTACAATAAAACCAAGAGAATTAGCACAACATTATCTCTCAAAATTACAAAGTTCTCAAGGGTTTTTAGGAATAGCTAGTGAATTGGTAACCTATGATCAACGCTTGTCAAACATTTTTAAAAATAACTTAGGGTTAACTGCTATTTTTGATACGGTTGATAATGCTAATGTAGCTGCAAGACAATTGAATTATCAAGTACGTTTAGTAACCTTAGATGGAACAGAGTTACGCCCTGGAGGGTCGTACTCAGGGGGAGCAAATCGTCAAAATAATACTGTTTTTATCAAGCCTGAATTGGATAATCTAAAAAAAGAATTGAAACAGGCACAAAGTAAACAGTTAATTCAAGAAAAAGAAGTTGCCGCATTGTTAGAGCAACTCAAAGAGAAACAAGAAACCTTAGCACAACTTAAGAATGATGGAGAACAAGCTCGTCTTGAGGAACAAAGAGCTGATATAGAGTATCAACAACTATCAGAAAAGCTTGCTGATTTAAATAAACTATATAATGGCTTGCAATTAAGCAGCGGGGCGTTGGAACAAACTACTTCTGAAAATGAAAAAAATCGTTTAGAAAAAGAACTTGAACAATTTGCTATTAAAAAAGAAGAGTTGACAACTTCAATTGCTCAAATTAAGGAAGATAAAGATTCAATTCAAGAAAAAGTCAATAATCTAACAACATTATTGTCAGAGGCACAGCTAGAAGAACGTGATTTGCTAAACGAGCAGAAATTTGAACGTGCCAACTGTACACGTCTAGAGATTACCTTGTCTGAAATAAAACGTGACATTAGTAATTTACAAACATTACTAAGCCATCAGGACAGTCAATTAGACAAAGAAGAGCTTCCCCGTATAGAAAAACAGTTGCTACAAGCAAATAAGAGAAGGGAAAATGACGAAGAAAAGCTTGTGAGTCTCCGTTTTGAATTGGAGGATTGTGAAGCTGCTTTAGATGATTTAGCTGCTTCTCTGGCTAAAGAGGGACAAAAAAATGAAAGCCTTATTCGTCAGCAAGCTCAATTAGAGTCACAATGTGAACAATTATCTCAACAATTGATGATATTCTCACGTCAATTATCAGAAGACTATCAGATGACATTGGATGAAGCGAAGGTAAAAGCAAATGTCTTGGAAGATATTTTGATGGCGCGTGAACAATTGAAATCTCTACAAGCTAAAATTAAAGCTTTAGGACCTGTTAATATTGATGCAATTGCTCAATTTGAAGAAGTTCATGAACGATTGACCTTCCTTAACACACAGCGAGACGACTTAGTTCATGCCAAAAATTTATTACTAGAGACGATTACAGATATGGATGATGAAGTTAAGACTCGTTTTAAATCGACATTTGAAGCCATTCGTCATAGTTTCAAAGAAACCTTTGTACAGATGTTTGGTGGAGGTTCTGCGGACCTTATTCTGACAGAAGGTGATTTATTATCAGCTGGGGTTGATATTTCGGTTCAACCTCCTGGTAAAAAAATCCAGTCTTTAAACTTGATGTCAGGTGGTGAAAAAGCATTATCAGCGTTAGCATTATTATTTGCCATTATCCGTGTTAAGACAATTCCATTTGTCATCTTGGATGAAGTTGAGGCCGCTTTAGATGAAGCAAATGTTAAGCGATTTGGCGATTATCTTAATCGATTTGATAAATCAAGTCAATTTATCGTTGTTACTCACCGAAAAGGAACTATGTCTGCTGCTGATAGTATCTATGGGGTAACGATGCAGGAATCAGGCGTTTCCAAAATTGTTTCTGTAAAATTAAAAGAAGCTCAAGAAATGACCAATTAGAAAACAGAAGGGGATCCCTTCTGTTTTTTGGATTTTCAGCCTTATTTTATGTTACAATAGTAAATGTAAACCCTTTAGTTAGGAGATTCCATGATAAAATTAGTAGCAACCGATATGGACGGTACATTCTTAGATGAAAACGGTACCTATGATAAAAAACGTTTAGCAAATGTGCTAAAAAAATTTAAAGAACAAGGAATTGTCTTTACGGCAGCAAGTGGGCGTTCCTTATTATCACTTGAACAATTATTTGCTGACTTTCGTGATCAGATGGCTTTTATAGCAGAAAATGGAAGTGCAGCAGTCTTATTTGATCGCTTGGCATATGAACAGCACTTGAGTCGAGAACAATACTTAGATATTATTGACCATTTGAGTAAGAGTCCTTATATGGAGAATAATGAATATGTCTTATCTGGCAAGGATGGTGCGTATATTCTAAGTGATGCCAATCCAGGTTATATTGAATTCATCACTCATTATTATGATAATTTGCAAAAAGTTTCTCACTTTGAAGATGTTGATGATATTATTTTCAAAGTAACGGTTAACTTTACTGAAGAGACTGTTAGACAAGCTGAGGAGTGGGTAAATCAAGCTATACCGTATGCCACAGCAGTGACAACAGGTTTTAAATCTATTGATATTATTCTAAGCTCAGTTAATAAACGAAATGGTTTAGAGCACCTCTGTGAACAATACGGTATTAGAGCAGAAGAAGTCTTATCTTTTGGTGACAATATTAATGATTTAGAAATGCTAGAGTGGTCAGGAAAAGCTATCGCAACAGAAAATGCTAGACCAGAAGTTAAAGAGATAGCAGATTGTATTATAGGTCATCACAATGATCAAGCTGTAATGGCTTATTTAGAAAGTATGGTGGATTAATGTCGGATATTAAAATACTTGCCTTAGATTTAGATGGCACTTTATTTACAACAGATAAGAAAGTTTCAGAAGAAAATAAAGTGGCCTTAAAAGCAGCTAGAGAAAAAGGTATAAAAGTTGTTATTACAACAGGGCGTCCTTTAAAAGCAATTGGTAATTTGTTAGAGGACCTAGAATTAGTATCTGATGAAGATTACAGCATTACTTTTAACGGTGGTTTAGTTCAACAAAATACAGGGAAAATCTTAGCTAAAACTGCAATGACACGACAAGAAGTGGAAGATATCCATGAGGAGTTGTATCAAGTGGGTTTGCCAACAGATATCTTAAGTGAGGGAACGGTATATAGTATTGCTAACAAGGGACACCATTCTCAATATCATTTAGCCAACCCACTCTTAGAATTTATAGAAGTTGATGATTTAGAGCAAGTGCCAAAGGATGTAGTTTATAATAAAATTGTTAGTGTTATTGATGCTACATATCTTGATCAACAAATTGCTAAACTTCCTGATAGACTTAAAGTTGACTATGAAATGTTTAAATCACGTGATATCATTTTAGAATTGATGCCTAAAGGTGTTCATAAAGCAGTCGGCTTAGAACTACTGACAAAACACCTTGGGTTAGATAGTAGTCAAGTTATGGCAATGGGAGATGAAGCAAATGATTTATCGATGCTAGAGTGGGCAGGCTTAGGAGTTGCAATGGCTAATGGCATTCCAGAAGCTAAGGCAATAGCAAAAGCGACAACTATTTGTAATAACGATGAGTCTGGAGTCGCCGAAGCAGTTGGGAAATATATTTTAAGTGAGGAAAATTAATGGGATTATTTGACCGCCTATTTGGACATAAGAAAAAAGATAAAGAACCAGAAATTGAAGCATCAGAATCTGTTGTTTTAGAAGATGAAGATTCAGTTATTGATAAAGAGGAGGGCAGCAACTTTTCGAAGGAGTCAACTTTGAATTGTACCTCTGAAGTCCCTGTTGCAGAAGATGATTCTTTCTTAGAATTAGAAAGAGATACAGCATTGTCAGAATCACATCAACCAGTTACCTCTGAAATTCATCCTTTAGAGTCAGAAGATACCGATGAAATTCCTGTAAAAGAAGACGATAGTTTTTTAGAACTAGAAGATAGGGCTAAGACAAAGGTAGCAGATACTTCTGAGGTAGGAAATGTAGTTCCTGATTCCACGACTCTTTCTGACAATGTTTCTGCTAAATCTGAGGCATCTTTTAGTGATGAGGAGCAATCAAGTGATAGTCAGGCTTCAGAGCAGTTTTCAGAAACTCCCCTTCAAGAAGAGATGTCTAGTGGAAAAACTGAGGTACAAACAGAGTCAGAGGATACATCTGCGGCTGATGCTTTTTTAGCAGATTACTATGCTAAACGTAAAGCAATTGAGAAAGAAATCTCGTCTAATTCGCTGTCAACAGATGAGTCAGAACTTTCTGAGGCACAGGAAGTTTTATCGCAATCACAGGCAGACACTATAAAAGCTGAGAGTCAAGAGGAAAAATATAATCGTAGCCTGAAAAAAACACGCACAGGTTTTAGTGCACGCCTTAATGCTTTCCTTTCTAACTTCCGTCGTGTTGACGAAGAGTTCTTTGAAGAATTAGAAGAAATGTTAATCTTATCTGACGTTGGGGTAAATGTTGCAACACAGTTAACTGAAGATCTTCGTTATGAAGCAAAATTAGAGAATGCCAAGAAATCAGAGGATTTAAAACGTGTTATCGTTGAAAAATTAGTTGAAATCTACGAAAAAGATGGTATTTATAATGAGGCTATCAATTTCCAAGAAGGTTTAACCGTAATGCTTTTTGTAGGTGTTAATGGTGTTGGAAAAACGACATCTATAGGTAAGTTAGCTCATCAATACAAGTCTCAAGGGAAAAAAGTTATGTTAGTAGCAGCTGATACTTTCCGTGCAGGTGCTGTGGCTCAACTAGTAGAATGGGGACGCCGTGTTGATGTACCAGTTGTCACTGGAGAAGAAAAAGCAGATCCGGCTAGCGTTGTCTTTGATGGCATGGAAAAAGCCGTTGCTCAAGGCGTTGATGTCTTGTTAATTGATACAGCAGGACGTTTGCAAAATAAAGAAAACCTTATGGCAGAGTTGGAAAAAATTGGACGTATTATTAAGCGTGTCGTACCAGATGCTCCCCACGAAACTTTGCTTGCTTTAGATGCATCTACAGGACAAAATGCTTTAAGTCAAGCTAAAGAGTTCTCGAAAATTACACCATTAACTGGCCTTATTCTGACTAAAATTGATGGTACTGCTAAGGGTGGTGTGGTACTGGCTATTCGTCAAGAACTAGATATTCCTGTTAAATTTATTGGTTTCGGCGAAAAAATCGATGATATTGGTGAATTTAATTCAGAAGATTTCATGCGTGGCCTTCTGGAAGGAATTTTATAAGAAAAAAGAACTTTCATTTAGAAAGTTC
>NZ_GL636070.1:1427665-1436518 GCF_000186445.1 Streptococcus agalactiae ATCC 13813 | reverse complement strand
AAAAGACACGATAAACATAAGGATTGTTAGGTTTAGAAACTTGACGAGACTCTTCAATGTGTAAGACTGGTAAGTTTTGTTGTAACAATTGATTATACTCAGATTTAATTGTACCTCTAACAGTTACCCAAGTATTGTCCGGATAACTTTTTTGATTTCCAGTTGTTAGTAGACCATAAACTCCTGAATCGGCAATACAATGAATGATTCCAAAGCGGAAAATAAATTGATATCCTTCGTGTTTGGGTTCGTTATAAACAAACCCAGTATATTGTATTTGGCGATCCATGAATTGCTCGGGATAGAGATAAATTAGTTCCATAACTTCCATGTAGTTTTCAGTTGTGATGGTTAATGTACCAGAGCCTTTATATTTTTTAAGCTCTTTTTGCATTTCTTTTTCATAGGCTAAAGAAGTAAAATAAGTGCTGGTATCTGGTTTCAAATATTGAACGCGTGTCCCATCTTGACTTACAGTACCAGTAGAGCCGGCTGCTAGAGGGAAATTATATCCTTTGGCAGAGACTGTGGTTGAGTCTAAACTAACTGTAGGTACTAACAAACCTACTAAAACGGGAAATACTAAAATCATTGGGCTTGTTGATTTAGCTATTTTACCATGTAGGTGACTATGCATTTTCATATTTTTAACCCAAATAATTAGCTGTACAATTGCTAAAATAAAAGATAGGACCATTGAAATATAGGCCAAATAGGTATAATGAGTATTAATATACTGATTTAGTTTACCTGATAATTTTAAATACATGCTTAATTCAAAATAACCAGCAAGAATAAGAAATCGAATCATTATATTACCCCCACAAATAGACAATAGATGATAATAATAAGAGAAGATACACTAATGAATTGGACAATAAACCTTGTTTTAAAAGAATTTACCATCATCATTAAATTTTTAATATCAATCATGGGTCCAATTAAAAGGAAAGCCATCACTGGCGCGATTCCAAAGGTTGATAATAAAGAAGCACCTATAAAGGCGTCAGCTTCACTACACAATGACAAGATGAAAGCAAGCAACATCATAACTAAGATAGCTGTGATAGGGCTGTGTCCGATAGTAGTAAGAACTCGAGTTGGTAAATAAATTTGCATAGCTGAAGCAATTAAAGTACCAAATACTAGATAGCGTCCTGTGTCAAAAAATTCATCGATGGCATGAGCTAAGGCTAGAAAGATTTTTTGATACCATTTCTTATCAGAATAATCATGAAAATGAGTAGGTTTAGCGTCTTCTTTTAGAATATTATCATCTACTAAAAAGGCAAGCATGACTCCTAAAGCAATGGCTACAATGGTAGCACCTACAAAGCGTAATATCAGGAAGCGTATAGAATTTCCAAATGCTGAGTAGGTCGCAAATAAAACAATAGGATTAATAATAGGAGCAGTAGCAAGAAACGGAACTGCCGTGTATGAAGGCACTTTCTTTTCAAGGAATCGATTAATAATAGGAATGATACCACATTCGCAAGAAGGAAAGACAAAGCCAACGAAGGTTCCAAATAAGACTCTGAGAAATTTATTTTTCGGTAAGAACTTATTGACTATATCAGGTGTTATAAACACTTCAATAATTCCTGATAAAATAGTTCCAAGCAAAACAAAAGGAAGTGCCTCAATAATAATGGAAATGAAAATGGCAAACCATTGAAGGACACTATCCGGTAATTGATTAAAGATATCCATAGAACTTAATCTTTCTGAGAATCATCTTTCTGTTCAGGTTTTGAATCAGAATAAACTTTTTTAGGTTTTGGTACTTTAGCAAAACTAGCGAACATACTTTCTAAGTCATCTTGACGTTTGTGCGTAATAGCCATTAATGGCACCTCTTTCTTTATATAATAACCTATTATACTATATTAGCTTATTTTTAACATAAAAAACAAATCGATTGGAAATAATACTATATAGTGATAAAATGTTATTAGTAGATTGATGAGGTAAGATTATGATTGAATTAGGTATTACAACATTCGGAGAGACAACAATCCTTGAAGAAACAAACCAAAGCTATTCACATCCTGAGAGGATTCGCCAATTAGTTGCTGAGATTGAACTAGCTGATCAAGTTGGTTTAGATGTGTATGGTATTGGAGAGCACCATCGTGAAGATTTTGCGGTCTCTGCACCCGAAATTGTCCTAGCAGCAGGAGCGGTTAGAACTAATAATATCCGTTTATCTAGTGCAGTAACGATTCTCTCTTCCAATGATCCTATTCGCGTCTACCAGCAATTTTCAACGATTGACGCACTTTCAAATGGTAGAGCAGAAATTATGGCAGGGCGTGGTTCCTTTATTGAGTCTTTTCCATTGTTTGGATACGATTTAGCGGATTATGATGATTTATTTAATGAAAAAATGAATATGTTGTTAGCAATTAACTCAGCGACAAATCTCGATTGGAAAGGTCATTTGACACAAACAGTTAATGAGCGACCAATTTATCCAAGAGCATTACAAAGACAGTTACCAATATGGGTGGCAACAGGAGGAAATGTTGATTCTACAATTCGTATTGCAGAACAAGGTTTGCCAATTGTTTATGCAACTATTGGTGGGAATCCCAAAGCCTTTCGTCAATTGGTCCATATTTATAAAGAAGTTGGTAGTCGTAATGGACACAAACCAGAACAACTAAAAGTTGCTGCTCACTCTTGGGGATGGATTGAAGAGGATAATCAAACCGCTATTGACCGTTATTTTTTCCCTACGAAACAGACCGTTGATAATATTGCTAAGGGACGCCCTCATTGGTCTGAAATGACCAAAGAGCAGTATTTACGTTCAGTAGGTCCAGAAGGTGCTATTTTTGTAGGAAGTCCTGAAGTGGTTGCACATAAAATTATAGGACTTGTTGAAGCGCTTGAGTTAGACCGTTTTATGTTACACCTACCAGTTGGCTCTATGCCTCACAAAGACGTCCTAAATGCTATCAAACTTTATGGTAAGGAAGTAGCACCAATTGTTCGAAAATATTTTGAAAAGAACTAAAGCAGACCTGGTCTGTTTTTTTTATTGTTAGATTATAAAAACGCTATCTTGAAATCGCTTTTTAAAACTCTTCGTAAGTCAAAAATATGCTATAATAAAAGCGTTATGGAAAATTTAAATATTACACAAATTGCTATTGATTTAGGTATTAAAGCGTCACAAATCGAAAAGGTTTTAGAATTAACAGATGAAGGAAATACTATTCCTTTTATTGCCCGTTATCGTAAAGAAATGACAGGTAATTTGGATGAAGTTCAAATCAAATCAATTATTGACCTTGATAAGAGTATGACAGCTCTTTCAGATCGTAAAACTACGGTCTTAGCCAAAATTGAAGAACAAGGAAAGTTGACTCAAGAACTCAAAAAGGCTATTGAAGAAGCAACTAAACTAGCAGATGTTGAGGAACTCTACCTACCTTATAAAGAAAAACGTCGTACGAAAGCTACGATTGCACGTGAAGCAGGTCTTTTTCCTTTAGCACGTCTTATTTTACAAAATAAGGATAACCTTGAGGAAGAAGCTCAAAACTACCTTACAGATGGTTTTGAGACAATTACGAAGGCACTTTCTGGAGCGGTAGATATCCTTATCGAAGCTTTTTCTGAGGATAATAAATTACGTTCATGGACATATAATGAGATCTGGAACTACAGCTCAATCACTGCAGTTGTTAAAGATGAGTCACTTGATGAAAAACAGGTCTTCAAAATCTACTATGACTTTTCTGAAAAAATAAGTAAACTCCATGGCTATCAAGTTTTAGCATTGAATCGTGGTGAGAAAATGGGTGTTCTTAAGGTTAATTTTGAGCATAACCTTGAAAAAATGTTTCGCTTTTTTGCTGTTCGATTTAAAGAAACTAGCCAATATATAGATGACCTTATTGTACAGACTGTCAAGAAAAAAATCGTTCCAGCTATGGAACGCCGTATCCGTACAGAACTAAGTGAAGGAGCAGAAGATGGTGCAATTTCACTGTTTTCAGAGAATCTTCGTAACTTATTGTTAGTCTCACCGCTTAAGGGGAAAATGGTGTTAGGTTTTGACCCTGCCTTTCGTACAGGAGCAAAATTAGCAGTAGTAGACCAAACTGGAAAATTAATGACAACACAAGTGATTTATCCAGTTCCTCCAGCTAATCAAGCAAAAATCGAACAATCAAAAATAGAGTTAGCAAAACTTATCAAAGAATTCAATATAGAAATTATTGCTATAGGGAATGGAACAGCGAGTCGTGAATCAGAAGCATTTGTTGCAGAAGTTTTACAAGATTTTCCAGACGTATCCTATGTGATTGTTAACGAAAGTGGTGCCTCTGTTTATTCAGCCTCAGAATTGGCACGTCATGAATTTCCAGACTTAACAGTTGAAAAACGTTCGGCCATCTCAATTGCAAGACGTCTGCAAGACCCATTAGCAGAACTAGTCAAAATTGACCCAAAATCTATTGGTGTGGGTCAATATCAACATGATGTTAGTCAAAAAAAATTAGCAGAAAATCTTGATTTTGTTGTTGAAACTGTAGTTAACCAAGTAGGTGTTAATGTTAATACAGCAAGTCCAGCCTTGTTAGCTCACGTTTCAGGTTTAAATAAAACAATATCTGAAAATATTGTTAAATATCGTGAAGAGAATGGGCAAATTAAGTCACGTGCTGAAATTAAGAAAGTACCCAGATTAGGAGCAAAAGCTTTTGAGCAAGCTGCTGGATTCTTACGTATTCCTAATGCTAAAAATTTCTTGGATAATACAGGTGTTCACCCTGAGTCTTATGAAGCTGTTAAAAAGTTGCTTGACCAACTGACTATCAAAGAATTAGATGATCTTGCAAAAGAGAAGTTACAACACCTTGACTTAATTGCAACAGCAGAAAGTATTGGGGTAGGTCAAGAAACATTAAAAGACATTATAGAAGATCTTTTGAAACCAGGTCGTGATTTGCGTGATGATTTTGAAGCGCCTGTTTTGAGACATGATGTTTTAGATGTCAGTGATTTAAAAGTTGGACAGGAATTGCAAGGAACTGTTCGAAACGTCGTTGATTTTGGTGCTTTTGTTGATATTGGTGTTCATGAAGATGGTCTAATCCACCAGTCTCGCCTTATTAAGCGAAAACGCGATAAAAAAACTAGAAAAATGCCTCCTTTACCACATCCAAGCAAATATCTCTCTGTTGGTGATATTGTAACTGTTTGGGTTGTAGAGGTAGATGCGGAGCGTAGCAGAATTGGACTTAGTCTTATCAAGCCAGACGGACTTGACTAATTATGTTAAGAAGGTGTCTATAGAAGATTTTGGATGTCAATTTTTACATACTGCACATTGGAATAATCGCTTGAGAACAACTGGAGGACGCTTCTTTCCAAACGATAGACACCTTGACTTTAATCCCAAAATTTATCGTGAGTTTGGTATTGATATTTTTCGTAAGATTGTAAGACATGAGCTTTGCCATTATCATCTCTATATACAAGGTAAAGGATATCGACATAGGGATAAAGCTTTTAAAGAGTTACTAGAAAAAGTCGATGGCTTACGATATACCCCTAGAGTTACGGCTGTTAAAGTGAATTATCATCATTACTCTTGCCAATCTTGTGGTCAAGTATACCGACGTAGGAGACGTGTTAATTTACGCAAGTTTGCTTGTGGTTATTGTCATGGTCGCTTGATAGAGAGTTTTAAAAATCAGTCGTAAGGCCTATTTAATTTTACTGTCAAAGTAGTTATAATTAGAATATAGAGTAGATAGAAAGAAGGATAGGTATGAAATCAAGCTTCTACAAACAACGAAAAGGTAAGTTGGTCTGCGGTGTTGTCGCCGGTCTAGCTGATAAGTATAACTGGGATTTAGCTCTTTCACGGGTGTTGATTGCACTGATTTTGTATTTTACCAAATTTGGTCTTTTGCTATATATTTTATTAGCTGTTTTCTTACCCTATAAAGAAGATATTATTGAAACAAGAAGACAAGGTCCCAGAAGACGTAAAGATGCTGAACCTGTTGATGATGACGGTTGGTTCTGGTAATTCATATAAAGGAGATTTGCTAGACGAATCTCCTTTTTTCTTAGCTTTATTTAGACCACTTTTTCAAAATATCTTCTTTTTTTCAGAAAAACGCGTTAGCGCTTACTTTTAGTAAAAAGTATGATATAATGTGGGTGTAAATTAATGAAAGTGTTTAGTACCTTTGCTCAACTTTAAATTGTAGGGTATAGCAATAGGGATATTCACTTTTATAAGAAGGAGTAAGTATGGCAGTTACTGTTCAAATGTTAGTTGACCGCTTAAAGTTAAATGTCATCTATGGTGATGAACATCTATTATCTAAGCGGATTACAACAGCTGACATTTCACGTCCTGGTCTAGAAATGACAGGGTATTTTGATTATTATGCACCAGAGCGTTTGCAACTTGTTGGTATGAAAGAGTGGTCATATTTAATGGCTATGACAGGACATAATCGTTATCAAGTGTTACGTGAGATGTTCCAAAAAGAAACACCAGCTATCGTTGTAGCACGTGATTTAGAAATTCCAGAAGAGATGTATGAGGCGGCTAAAGATACCGGTATTGCTATTCTTCAAAGTAAGGCCCCTACAAGTCGTTTATCAGGTGAAGTTTCTTGGTATTTAGATTCTTGCTTAGCTGAGAGGACAAGTGTTCATGGTGTCTTGATGGATATCTATGGTATGGGTGTTCTGATTCAAGGAGATTCCGGTATTGGTAAGAGTGAGACAGGACTAGAGCTAGTTAAGCGAGGACATCGTTTGGTAGCAGATGACCGTGTTGATGTTTATGCTAAAGACGAAGAGACGCTTTGGGGAGAGCCTGCTGAGATATTACGTCATTTACTTGAAATTAGAGGTGTGGGAATCATTGATATTATGAGCCTATATGGAGCTAGTGCGGTTAAAGATTCATCGCAAGTGCAATTAGCTATATACCTTGAAAACTTTGAAACTGGAAAAGTTTTTGATAGACTCGGAAATGGCAATGAAGAGATCGAATTATCTGGAGTTAAGGTTCCTCGGATACGTATTCCTGTTAAAACAGGCCGAAACGTGTCAGTAGTTATTGAAGCAGCGGCTATGAATCACAGAGCTAAACAAATGGGGTTTGATGCTACCCAGACTTTTGAGGATCGTTTAACACATTTGATTAGTCAGAACGAGGTCAATGATGATTAATCCAGTAGCAATACAATTAGGCCCCTTTTCTATTCGCTGGTATGCTATTTGCATAGTGTCTGGTATGTTGTTAGCAGTTTACTTAGCAATGAAAGAGGCCCCTCGTAAGAACATTAAGTCGGATGATATTCTAGATTTCATTCTCATGGCTTTTCCACTATCCATTGTTGGAGCTCGTATTTATTATGTTATCTTCGAATGGGCTTATTACTCTAAGCACCCAGTAGAGATTATCGCCATTTGGAACGGTGGTATTGCTATTTACGGAGGGTTAATTACCGGAGCCATTCTCCTTGTGATTTTTTCATATCGTCGCTTGATTAATCCCATTGATTTTCTGGATATTGCTGCTCCAGGAGTGATGATTGCCCAAGCCATAGGTAGATGGGGGAATTTTATTAATCAAGAAGCATACGGTAGGGCAGTAAAAAATCTGAATTACTTACCAAACTTTATAAAAAATCAAATGTATATTGATGGAGCTTACCGAGTACCTACATTTTTATATGAGTCTCTTTGGAACCTTCTAGGTTTTGTCATCATCATGTCTATTCGTCATCGACCGCGCACTTTAAAACAAGGTGAAGTGGCATGTTTTTATTTAGTTTGGTATGGATGTGGACGGTTCATTATTGAAGGGATGAGGACAGATAGCCTTTATTTGGCGGGTTTGCGCGTGTCACAATGGTTATCAGTTATTTTAGTTATTATCGGAATTGTCATGATTATTTATCGTCGTCGTGAACAACATATTTCATATTATTAAACAGAGGAGGTATTATGATAGAAATTGCTGTATTAATTATTGCCATTGCGTTTGTTGTTTTAGTTTTAGGAATACTTTTCGTTCTGAAAAAAGTATCAGAAACGATTGAGGAAACCAAGCAAACTATTAAAGTATTAACAAGCGATGTTAACGTGACTCTTTACCAAACTAATGAAATTTTAGCCAAAGCTAATGTTTTAGTTGATGATGTTAATGGTAAAGTATCTACTATTGATCCTCTTTTTGTAGCTATTGCTGACTTATCAGAATCTGTATCTGATTTAAACCTACAGGCAAGACATATTGGACAAAAAGCAAGTAGTGCAACTTCAAGTGTTACTAAGGCAGGGTCAGCTTTAGCTATTGGAAAAGCGGCTTCAAAAATTTTTCGTAAAAAAGGAGACAAAAAATGAGTAAATTATTTAAAACTTTAGTTATCAGTGCTGCATCAGGTGCAGCAGCAGCTTATTTTTTAACAACAAAAAAAGGAAAAGAGCTAAGGAAAAATGCAGAAAAATTCTATGGAGAATATAAAGAAAATCCAGAAGAATATCATCAAATAGCTAAAGATAAAGCAAGTGAATATTCAAATTTAGCTGTTGATACTTTTAAAGATTATAAAGGTAAATTTGAATCAGGTGAATTGACAACGAAGGATATCGTCTCAGCCGTTAAGGAAAAAAGCGGAGAAGTAGTTGACTTTGCTAATGATTTTGTCAATCAAGCTAAATCAAAATTCTCAGACGAGGATACTGCTAAAAAAGAAGATAAGGCTCCTGAAACAAAAGTAGAAGATATTGTCATTGATTATAAAGAAAACACAGAAGATAAAGAAAAATAAAAAAGAAGCTACTATAGTAGCTTCTTTC
>NZ_GL636070.1:1373654-1426291 GCF_000186445.1 Streptococcus agalactiae ATCC 13813 | reverse complement strand
AAAGAAGCTACTATAGTAGCTTCTTTTTTATGAGATTTTTATTGTCTGAGTGACCAAATGAATGAAGAGACTGCAGATGTAACTGCTAGACTTGCCAGCATCGCTAGTAAGAAACTCCAGACAGGTGTTAAACTTAGTGCTAGTAATAAGAAAGAGATTAGCACAGTGGTTATACTGAAGAGAGCGATACGAGCAAAAAAGACTAGCTCACGCAACTTAGCACTGTGATCAAATTCTTGAAATACTTGAAATTTTGGTTGAGCTTGCTCTGTTTTGCTTTCGTGAGTTTGCTCTTGCTTAAGTGGTGATGACATAGCTTTCTCCTTTGATACTAGCATATCATATCACAAATAATAGAGTTTGTCACTAGTTTTTTGATACTATGAGTTAAAATAAAAGTTTTTTCTCAAAAAAACAAAAACATTGCCTATATTAGTAGTAGAATACTAAAAGTATTTTTTACTACTTTCCTTACTTTTTTAAATTGGAAAGGAAAAAAATAGATATAATTTCGTATAGTATTTCAATACTATATTTTTTCTTATCTGATAGTGCTTAACCTCTAAAGTGATATAATTTTCGAAAAGAATATTTTTTATTTATTCTTGTCAAGAAATATGCTTAAAAATGCTGAAAGTTTGTTATAATACTAATTATGGAAAAAATAATTTTGACAGCGACAGCTGAATCTATTGAACAAGTAAAGCAATTGCTAGCAATAGGAATTGACCGCATCTACGTAGGGGAAGAAAATTACGGTCTTCGTTTACCACATTCATTTTCAGACGATGAATTGCGTGAAATCGCTAAATTGGTACATGATGCTGGTAAAGAATTGACAGTAGCTTGTAATGCACTCATGCATCAAGAGATGATGGATAATATCAAACCATTTTTGGAGTTGATGAAAGAAATTAATGTGGATTATTTGGTAGTTGGTGATGCAGGAGTATTTTATATCAACAAGCGTGATGGTTATAACTTCAAACTTATCTACGACACTTCTGTATTCGTTACATCAAGTCGTCAAGTTAATTTTTGGGGACAACATGGAGCAGTAGAAACAGTTTTAGCACGTGAAATACCTTCTGAGGAACTTTTTAAGATGTCTGAGAACCTTGAATTTCCTGCTGAGATTTTAGTTTATGGGGCTTCTGTAATTCATCACTCTAAGCGTCCGTTATTGCAAAACTATTATAATTTTACTCATATCACTGATGAAAAAACACGTGAGCGTGGTCTTTTTTTAGCAGAACCAGGTGATCCAGAAAGTCACTATTCTATTTACGAAGATAAGCATGGAACTCATATTTTTATTAACAATGATATCAATATGATGACTAAAGTGACTGAACTAGTTGAACATCACTTTACTCACTGGAAATTAGATGGTATTTATTGTCCAGGAGATAATTTTGTTGCTATTGCTGAAATTTTTGTCGAAACAGCTCGTTTGATTGAAAATGGAACATTCACTCAGGATCAGGCTTTCTTGTTTGATGAACGAATTAGAAAACTGCACCCTAAAGGACGTGGTTTAGATACTGGATTTTATGATTTTGACCCATCAACAGTAAAATAAGATTTATTTGCTACGTGAAAGTTTTCTATTTCAAAGCGTAGCCAATTACACTAAGAACTGCATATCGATTGGTATGTTAATTAATATAGAAAATAATTCTTTTATCTTGAAAATAGAAGGAAATATAAGATGTCTAATGTAAAAAAACGCCCTGAGGTTTTATCACCTGCAGGAACACTAGAAAAATTAAAAGTTGCTATTGATTATGGAGCAGATGCTGTATTTGTTGGAGGTCAAGCGTATGGTCTTCGAAGTAGAGCTGGTAACTTTTCTATGGAAGAGTTACAAGAGGGAATAAACTATGCTCATGCAAGAGATGCTAAAGTTTATGTAGCGGCTAATATGGTTACTCATGAAGGTAATGAGCTTGGGGCAGGTCCGTGGTTTCGTGAATTACGTGATATGGGACTAGATGCAGTCATTGTTTCAGATCCTGCTCTTATTGTTATTTGTGCTACAGAAGCACCAGGTTTAGAAATTCATTTGTCAACTCAAGCCTCTTCCACGAACTATGAAACTTTTGAATTTTGGAAAGAGATGGGGCTTACTCGTGTCGTATTAGCACGTGAGGTTACTATGGCAGAGTTGGCTGAAATCAGGAAGAGGACAGATGTTGAGATAGAAGCATTTGTTCATGGCGCGATGTGTATTTCATACTCAGGACGATGTGTTCTATCAAACCATATGAGCCATCGTGATGCTAATCGTGGCGGTTGCTCTCAGTCATGTCGTTGGAAATATGACCTCTACGATATGCCATTTGGACAAGAACGTCAATCGTTAAAAGGCGAGATTCCAGAACCTTTCTCAATGTCAGCTGTGGATATGTGTATGATTGAGCATATTCCAGATATGATTGAAAATGGCGTAGATAGTTTAAAAATAGAAGGACGTATGAAATCCATTCATTATGTTTCTACAGTAACTAATTGCTATAAAGCTGCTGTAGATGCCTATATGGAAAGTCCAGAAGCTTTTGAAGCTATTAAAGAAGACTTGATTGATGAACTTTGGAAGGTTGCACAACGCGAATTAGCAACAGGTTTTTACTACCATACACCAACTGAAAATGAACAACTCTTTGGAGCTCGTCGTAAAATTCCTCAATACAAATTTGTTGGGGAAGTGGTTTCATTTGACAATGCTAAAATGGAGGCTACAATTCGTCAGCGTAATGTTATTATGGAAGGAGATCGCGTAGAATTCTATGGTCCTGGCTTCCGTCACTTTGAATGTTTTATTGAAGGTCTGCGCGATGCTGAAGGAAATAAAATAGACCGTGCTCCAAATCCGATGGAATTATTAACCATAACATTACCAAATCCAGTAAAAAAAGGGGATATGATTCGTGCTTGTAAAGAAGGATTAGTGAACCTTTATCAAAATGATGGTACTAGCAAGACTATAAGAGCTTAGATACTTTTATAACTATTTTGTCATTTTACATGGTCAATATTACTAAAAATTGTTAAAATAGAAGAAGTTCATTTAAATAGAACAAAAATCTATAAAAATAACGAATAGTATAAGTGGAGGTATAAAATGTCAGAATTTACATTTGAAATTGTTGAGAAGTTATTGGTCCTATCTGAAAATGAAAAAGGTTGGACAAAAGAGTTGAATCGTGTGAGCTTCAACGGAGCGCCAGCTAAATTTGATTTGCGTACATGGAGTCCAGATCATACAAAAATGGGTAAAGGTATCACTTTATCTAATGAAGAATTTAAAGTCATTTTAGATGCTTTTCGTAAATAAATAAAAAGTGGTTTCAAAAACCACTTTTTTTGTCGAGACAAACGAGTATTCAGTAAACATATTGATTAAAAAAATAGAATTTTTAAACTAAAAGAATTATAATGGAGGTAAAAGGAGGCCTCTATGATTAGACATTCATTTAAAAGTAAGATATTATTGTTAGTCTTTATCTTAACAATAATAGTGAATTATTTATCCGCAACAGGTTTGTTAACAGGGAACAGTCCGAAGAGTCTGTCTGATCGTTATCAAACGCTCTTGACACCAGCACCATTAGCCTTTTCAATTTGGTCAGTCATCTATTTATTGACCTTTTTAGTAATATTAAGAGCTATATTCAGTAAGAGTCAATCTTACCAAGATAACTTTGCTAGCATTTTTCCATACTTTTGGGGTCTTCTATTAGTTAATAATATATGGACTGTATTTTTTACGAGTAATTTGATTGGCCTATCAACAATAATAATTTTTGCTTACTGTATTCTTCTGGTTATCATTATCAAGATACTAAGTAAAAATAAATCAAAATTACTGCTTAGAATAACATTTGGAATTCATGCAGGATGGTTGCTAGTTGCGTCATTGGTCAATTTAGCGGTCTACTTAGTTAAAATTGATTTTAATTACCCATTACCAAAGGTATATATAGCTATCATTGCCTTGATTTTTATAACTGTTTTAAGTCTTTACCTAGCTAGGGTATTACAAAATGCTTACTTAATCTTATCCGTTTTTTGGGCTTGGTTGATGGTTTTTAAAGCACATTTAGAAGGAAATTTTCAACACCTATATTTTAGTATCCAAATTTTATCTTTGATTGCAGCAATTATCCTTGGCGTATCGTTTTTCATCATCGGTTATTATAATGTCAAGGAGAGGTACAAGCAAAAAAATACTAGCCCTTACTCACGGGTTCTTTAAAAGAAATACAAAAAGCTCCATCATTATGTACTTTCCTCTATCATTAGATGTATGTCTCATGATAGAGGTTCAGTTCATTAGTGGGGCTTTTTGTATTGTATTAAAGTAAATCCATGATTAATTTCAAATTGAGTAATGTTAAAATGATGGCGACAAGGTATGCTAAATAGGTATTCCATTTAGCATTAGCATGCTCTCCCATAATTGATTTTTGCGACGTGAAATAAATCAATGGAAAGATTGAAAATGGTAAAGCTAAGGAAAGAAAAACTTGTGAATAGACGATTAGCTGATCTAACGTATTTTCTTCGCCTCCAACTAGTAGGGCGATAACAAAAATTGGAAGAAGAGTTAATAATCTAGTACAAAGCCTTATTAACCATTGAGGTAATTTGAAGTGAAGGAAACCTTCCATAACGATTTGTCCTGTTAAAGTACCTGTAATCGTTGAATTTTGACCACTTGCTAGTAGGGCAACTGCAAAAAGGGTAGAAAGGAAAGAACTGGCTACTGCACCAGTAATAGTTTTATCAGATAAGGCAAGATACATTTGAGAAAAGGCACTGATATCATTAGCATGCCCATAAAATAGACTAGCTCCTAAGACTAATAGTAGCGAATTCACGACAAATGCAAGTGATAGCTGAATGTTAGAATCTAAGGTCATGAAACGTACAGCTTTTTTTATTGAAGATTTATTATGATAATCCACGCGTCTAGTCTGAGATAAAGAAGAATGTAAATAAAGATTATGTGGCATGACTGTTGCGCCGATAATGCCAAGAGCGAGGGTTAAAGGACTATTTTTTCCTTCATGTGATATGTTAAAAAGCTCATGGTGTGGTAAAAATCCTTTGAACATAGCATCTAAATCAGGTTGTGATAAAACAACTAAATATGTAAAGATTATCAAAATTGTCAATATGAGAACAGAAACAAAGGCTTCAATTTTTTGGACGCCTAACTTCATTAAGAGTAAAAGTAAGAATACATCCAAAATAGTAATCATGATAGACAGTAACAGTGGCCAGCCAAATAATAAGTGAAGAGCAATGGCAGAGCCAATGACTTCTGCTAAATCAGTAGCGATAAGGGCTAACTCAATGATAATAAATAGCAGGTAACGAAGCGGTTTTGGGAGTCGAGAAGCTGTTGCTTGTGCTAAGTCCTGTCGTGTAACAATACCAAGCTTGCCAGCCATTTGTTGTAATTGCATCGCCATCAAAGAAGATACTAAAACAACAAACAATAGTAAGTAACGATAGGTAGCTCCACCAATAACGCTAGTAATCCAGTTACCTGGATCCATATAACCAACTGCAACCAAAGCTCCAGGTCCAAGAAAAGCTCTTAAAGTGTTCCAAAAAGAGCTATTGTGAGGAACCTCAACGCTCTGATTAACTTCGGATAAGGATCTTTTGACGGAATGATTTTGATTCATGTAATACTATACTTTCTAGTAATCTCAAGCCATTATAACAAATAGAAAATAGAAAAACAATTAAAAATTAACGCTACTTAATAATCGATTGAGGTGCTGTTTAGTATTAGAGAACTATTTTCTTAACAGTTACATTTGAAATAACAAAATAACAGATTTCTATCGATTATTTTTAGTTCCGTAGATTTACCTAAGTTATTTAAGTGGAGTAAACTATATCTGTAGTGAATTTTTTAAGAAATATAATCCAATAATACTATCGATTCTTGTTTGATTAGTTCGAAAGATTGCTTCATGGTATAGATATACTGTCTTGTAGAGATAAGAATAGATGAGCTACTTAATTATTATTTTATAATAAAAAACACATTATTTTTATTGACAAATAAAAATGAGTTTAGTAAAATAACTGTCAAATAGAATTTCTTCGGGGTCAGGTGAAAATCCTAACCGGCGGTATAGTCCGCGAGCTTTCGAGCATGAACTGGTGTGATTCCAGTACCGACAGTAAAGTCTGGATGAGAGAAGAATTCAGTGATTGTCTGCTACTTGCAGTTTTTTTGTGCTACCCAAAATATAATGCTAATTAGTATAATCAACGACTTCTCATCCCTCCCCTTAGTTTTCTATTTTAGAAGCTAAGGGTTTTTATTTTAGAAGGAAAAAGGAAATGATGAAAAAAGAAGACTACATGGCATTAGCCTTGAAAGAGGCTGAGAAAGGTATGGGGTTCGTTGCTCCCAACCCATTAGTAGGTGCTGTTATTGTTAAAGATGATCGTATAATTTCCAAAGGTTATCATAAACGATTTGGAGATTTACATGCGGAAAGACAGGCTATTAAAAATGCTGATGAGGATATCTCTGGAAGTACTCTGTACGTGACTTTAGAACCATGCTGTCATGTGGGTAAGCAACCACCTTGTACTGAAGCTCTTATTAAATCTGGCATCAAAAAAGTAGTAGTTGGAAGTTTAGATCCAAATCCTTTAGTTTCAGGAAAAGGGATTGCCTTGTTAAGAAAAGAAGGTTTAAATGTTGAAGTTGGTATCCTAAGAGAAGAATGCGATGCTCTGAATGAAAGATTTATTTTTCACATGACCTATAAGCAGCCTTTTGTTTATTTGAAATATGCTATGACTTTAGATGGGAAGATAGCTACAAAGACGGGCGATTCTAAGTGGATATCAAATGAGCACTCAAGACAATCTGTTCAGAAATTGAGGCAAAAATGTAGTGCTATTATGGTCGGTATCAATACTGTATTAGCTGATAATCCACGTTTAACTTGCCGTATTCCTAAAGGTGAAGCGCTTGTGAGGATCGTATGTGATAGTCAGTTGAAGATACCTTTAGACTCTTACCTAGTTAAGAGTGCTAAAACAATACCAACATGGATTGCAACATGTTCAGATAATCTTGCTCAGCAACAAACATTAAAAGAAATGGGTTGCCGTTTGATTAAGGTTCCAAGAAAAGATGGAAAGCTGGATTTGAAAGTATTAATGACTATTTTAGGACAAGACGGGATTGATAGCCTTCTTATTGAAGGAGGAAGTAGTTTACATTTTTCAGCTTTAGAAGCTGGTATTGTTAACAGACTAATTGTTTTTATTGCACCCAAAATAATAGGAGGTCTGAAAGCAAAAACAGCTATTTCTGGAGAAGGCTTGGATTGGCTTAACCAAGCTTTCAGAGTAAAAGATATTGAACTTAGTCGTATGGATTCTGATGTTGTTATTGAAGGAAAGGTAGAACTTTATGTTTACAGGAATTATTGAGGAAATGGGTCAAGTCAGTCGTATTCGGAATGGCATAAAGTCCCAACAATTAAGTATTGATGCTCCCAAACTAGTCCCTTTATTAAGAAAAGGGGATAGCGTAGCTGTTAATGGTGTTTGTTTGACGGTTCTTGACAAAAGTGAAACAGCTTTTATAGCAGACGTCATGCCAGAAAGTATGATGCGAACAAGCTTAGCTGCTTTACGACTTCATTCTAAAGTTAACTTAGAATTAGCACTCAGAAGTGACTCAAGGTTAGGGGGGCATTTTGTTCTTGGACATGTGGATGGGGTTGGAAAAATAGAAAAAATCCAAAAAGATGATATTGCTGTCAGATTTTCAATTGATGCTCCGCCTAGTATTATGTCTTATATTATAGAGAAAGGTTCGGTGGCTCTAGATGGGATTAGCCTAACGGTGGTATCATTTACAGAGCATTCTTTTGAAGTTTCGGTCATTCCCCACACGATGGCACAAACTAATTTATCCTTAAAAAAGGTTGGGGATTTATTAAATATCGAAGTGGATGTTTTAGGCAAATATGCTGAGAAATTTTTAGCACCGACTAATAGAACTAATCACACTTCATCGGTAATGGATTGGTCTTTTTTATCAGAAAATGGCTACTAAGAGAGAGGAGAAAGCTAATGGCCTTTAGTCCAATAAAAAAACTTTTACAAGACATCAAATCAGGGGAAATGGTAGTTTTGATGGATGACGAAAATAGAGAGAAAGAAGGGGACCTTATTTGTGCGGCTGAAATGGTGACAAAAGAGTCGATTAATTTTATGGCTAAATTTGGGAAAGGATTAATTTGCTTACCTCTGTCTAATTACTATGCTGAAAAGTTAGAATTAGCTCAAATGGCTAGCCATAATACTGATAATCATGAAACAGCTTTTACCATATCCATTGATCATCTATCAACTAGTACTGGGATTTCTGCGGAAGATAGAGCTTTGACAGCTAAGATGGTTGCTAACGACAGTAGCAAAGCTAAAGACTTTAGACGTCCTGGGCACTTATTTCCCTTGTTAGCCAAGGAAGGAGGAGTTTTAGCTAGAAATGGACATACTGAAGCAACCGTTGACCTATGTCGTTTAGCTGGATTAAAGGAATGTGGACTTTGTTGTGAAATAATGGCTGAAGATGGTAGTATGATGAGAAAGGATGAGTTATTAGCATTTGCTCAAAAGCACGATTTAGCTATCGCTACCATAAAACAATTGCAAGACTATAGACGTCAAGAAGAGGGAGGGGTGGTTAGAGAAATTGAGATTCAGCTACCAACGCAATTCGGTCATTTTACGGCTTATGGATATAGCGAAGTTGTGGCAAATAAGGAACATGTTGCCCTTGTTAAAGGGGATATTAGTAGTGGTGAAGATGTTTTATGTCGTTTACACTCAGAATGTTTGACAGGTGATGTCTTTCATTCCTTGAGATGTGATTGTGGGGAACAACTGGCTAATGCACTCCAACAAATAGAGGCTGAAGGTCGTGGCGTCCTTCTTTATATGAGACAGGAAGGTCGAGGAATTGGTTTGATTAATAAGTTAAAAGCTTATCATTTGCAAGAAGAAGGCTTAGATACTTTAGAAGCTAATTTGGCTTTAGGTTTTGAAGGAGATGAGAGAGACTATGGAGTTAGTGCTCAACTTTTAAAAGATTTAGGTATAAATTCTATAAACTTACTAACCAATAATCCAGATAAAATCCAACAACTTGAAGCAGAAGGAATTTGCGTCAAAAACAGAGTGCCATTACAGGTGGCAGCAACAGCTTATGACCTTAATTATTTAAAAACTAAGAAAGAAAAAATGGGACATCTTTTAGATTAAAGGAGGAAGAAAAAATGACAATTATTGAAGGACAATTAGTGGCAAACGAAATGAAAATAGGAATCGTAGTCTTACGTTTCAATGAATTGATTACATCTAAATTATTATCAGGAGCAGTAGATGGACTGCTGAGACATGGTGTTTCAGAAGAAGATATAGATATTGTATGGGTACCCGGTGCTTTTGAAATCCCCTATATGGCTAGAAAAATGGCATTATATAAAGATTATGATGCTATTATCTGTCTTGGGGTAGTCATTAAAGGCAGCACTGATCATTATGATTATGTTTGTAATGAGGTGACAAAAGGTATTGGTCATTTAAATAGCCAGTCAGATATCCCTCATATCTTTGGTGTTCTAACAACGGATAACATCGAACAAGCTATTGAGAGGGCAGGAACAAAAGCAGGAAATAAAGGTTATGATTGTGCTCTTTCGGCTATTGAAATGGTAAACCTTGATAAAAAATTGCGGGAGCGATAAATCAGAAACCTAACAAAGTTCAGTAGAGGTAATATTAAAACCCACCTTAAATAAGGGTGGGTTTTAATATATTCTTATTTCATTGTAGGGAAAAGTAGGACGTCTCGGATAGTTGTTGTGTCAGTTAACAGCATACAGAGACGGTCGATACCAATACCTAGTCCACCAGTAGGTGGCATACCATATTCAAGTGCTTCAACATAATCGTAATCAACTCCAGTTGCTTCATCATCGCCAAGTTCTTTAGCAGATGCTTGTGCTTCAAAGCGAGATAGCTGATCAATTGGGTCATTTAATTCTGTAAAAGCATTAGCATATTCTTTAGTCATGATAAAGAGTTCGAAACGGTCTGTAAAACGAGGGTCTGTATCATTTTTCTTAGCAAGTGGAGACACTTCGACTGGATGACCAAAGACAAAAGTTGGTTGAATTAAAGTGTCTTCAACGAATTCTTCGAAGAAGGCGTTAATGATGTGACCAACTGTTGTGAAATGTTTTTCAAGAGGAACATTTTTTTCTTGTGCCAAAGCTTGTGCTTCTTCAAGAGTCATTTCTTTCCAGAAGTCAATACCAGTGATTTCTTTAACCGCATCAACCATATGAACACGTTTGAATGGTTCATTAATTTTAATTTCTGTGCCTTGATAATTGATTGGTCCATCACCTTTTACAGTTTTTGTAACATGCTGGATAATACCTTCTGTCAAGTCCATAATATCCTGGTAGTCAGCATAGGCTTGGTAGGCTTCAATAGATGTGAACTCTGGATTGTGGGTTGCATCCATCCCTTCATTACGGAAAATACGTCCGATTTCATAAACACGCTCCATACCACCTACAATAAGACGTTTTAGATGCAATTCAGTTGCGATACGAAGAACCATGTCAATGTCTTGTGCATTGTGATGTGTGATAAATGGGCGAGCAGAAGCACCACCAGCTTCATTATGAAGAACAGGTGTTTCAACCTCTAAGAAACCATTGCTATCCATAAAGCGACGAATTTCTGAAATGATTTTTGAGCGTGTTACAAAACGGTCAAAGCTGTCACGATTTGAGATTAAATCAAGATGACGTTTACGATAGATTGTTTCAATATCAGTTAGGCCGTGGAATTTTTCAGGAAGTGGACGGAGTGCTTTTGAAAGGTGAGTAATATGAGTAGCCTTGATAGAAAGTTCTCCCATATCTGTACGCATTACTTGCCCTTCAACACCAAGGAAGTCACCTAAATCAGCTTTTTTAAAGATTTCGTAGTTTTCTTCGCCAACAGAATCTTTACGGACATAAATTTGAATTTGACCTTCGCGATCTTGGATATGCGCAAAGCCAACTTTCCCCTTACCGCGCTTAGTCATTAAACGACCAGCGATTGTAGCAGTTTCTTCAATGTCGTGCAAGTATTCTTTTGATTTGTCAGCGTATTTTTCATTTAATTGACCAGATGTTGCTGTACGTTCAAATCGTTTACCAAAAGGGTCAATGCCTTGTTCAGTCAAAGCAGCCATTTTTTCACGACGAACAATTTGTTGGTCATTTAATTCTTCAATATGTTGGTTAGACATAATTTCCTCCAAGTTAGTATTCATCCTATTGTACCACAAAAACACTGATAATTCATAATTTATTTTATGAGTTTCTGGTGTTATTCTCATTTTTAATAGACTTTTCACCATTTGAAAATAAGGGTAGAAAAAGGTATAATTAACAATTGAAAATTCAGAAAGAAAAGGATAATCATGATTACTTCAATTGTTTTTGATGTTGATGATACGATTTACGATCAACAAGCACCTTACCGTATTGCTGTGGAGAAATGCTTTCCTGATTTTGATATGAGCGCTATTAACCAAGCTTATATTCGATTTCGTCATTATTCAGATATTGGCTTTCCACGAGTAATGGCTGGTGAATGGACAACAGAATATTTTCGTTTCTGGCGATGCAAAGAAACGCTTTTAGAGTTTGGTTATCGTGAAATTGACGAAGCTACTGGTATTTATTTTCAAGAAATATACGAACATGAACTTGAAAATATTACAATGCTTGATGAGATGCGTATGACACTTGACTTTTTGAAATCAAAAAATGTACCAATGGGAATTATTACAAATGGTCCTACGGAACATCAATTGAAAAAAGTTAAAAAATTGGGACTTTATGACTATGTTGATCCAAAACGTGTTATAGTTAGTCAAGCAACTGGTTTTCAAAAGCCTGAAAAGGAGATTTTTAATTTAGCAGCAGAGCAATTTGATATGAACCCTTCAACTACACTTTATGTGGGTGATTCATATGATAATGATATTATGGGTGCATTTAATGGTGGTTGGCATTCTATGTGGTTCAACCATAGAGGACGTTCTTTAAAACCGGGAATTAAACCAGTTTATGATGTTGCTATTGATAACTTTGAGCAATTATTCGGTGCTGTTAAAGTGTTGTTTGACTTACCTGATAATAAATTTATTTTTGATATCAACGATAAAAGTAATCCAGTCCTTGAAATGGGACTTAATAATGGTTTAATGATGGCAGCAGAGCGTCTGCTTGAGAGTAATATGAGCGTTGACAAAGTTGTTATTTTACTGCGCCTAACTGCAAAACAAGAAAAAGTATTACGCATGAAGTATGCTAGATAATTAAATAATCCACTAGATTCATCTAGTGGATTATTTTAGTGTGTCATTTTGACCTCTTGCCTTAAATAAGATTTATCGTTCCAAGTCAGACAGTTGAAGTCTTTAAAATCATGAGTTTCTATGATTGTGAGGCTGGCATTATCAAGTTTATCTTTGTAGTGTAAACTACCATATTGATAACCCAGTAAGGAACGAATAGACGCAGTTAGGTTTGCTCCATGTCCTACAATAAGGACCTTGTCGTAATTTTTTGAAGCTAGAGAACGTAAGAAACTCTCTACACGATGCGTTGTCTGATAAAGAGATTCTGCACCGAACATGTCATGTTTAAATTGTAAGGGATTTTGATAAAATGCAGTCATTTGACGAGGATAGATAGCTTGCATAGTTGCAATTTTACAACCCTCTAAAGTTCCCAATGCCCATTCACGAAGCTGAGGAGTATAGTGGATTTCTTTTGGGCATGAATTAGCATCATTGAGGATATTAACAGTATCTCTAGCACGACCTAAGTCGCTAGAATAAACAGCATCAAAATGAATAGATGATAGGTATTGTCCAAGTTCTTCTAATTCTTCAATAGCTTCTTCAAGGAGAGGTGAGTCTCCGTTAGCACCTTGGAAACGCCCCTCTAAATTCCATTGTGTTTTTCCGTGTCTAACAAGATAAAATTTCATATTTTTCTCCAATCCTAATTATTATTCCTTTATATCGGCAAATTTAGCATTTACGAAATCTGCAAGAACCTCACTATTAATACGAATAGAACGTCCAATTTCTCCTGCAGAGACAATGAGTTCTTGTTTTTCTAAAGCGATAGTATCGATAAAAATAGGGTAATTATGTTTTTGGCGAATTCCAATTGGATTATTTGCTCCGTGAATATAACCTGTTATTTTCTGGAGATCTTTTTGAAGTATCATTTGTACCTTTTTGTTTCCTGAAATTTTAGCTAACTTTTTTTCGGATAAATGCTCGGTGAGAGGTAAGATACCTATTATGGGACCAGTTTTATCACCGATTAGCGCTAATGTCTTAAAGATATCTTGTTTTTGAATACCGTTGGGTAAATCTCCCTGTAAAGCATCCAATTGTAGACTATCATGTTCGATTTTTGCTTTATCTAAAATTTGATCAACTAAAGTTTTTTTGATTTTATTCTTTTTACTCATAATGACCCTTAACTAATAAGTTTGTTTCATATTTATTATAACATTTAAAGATGATTATAGTAAATTTCTACTGAGTCTTAGAAATAAGCTTGAATACCATTTCAGGGAATAATGATAATAAATATCGCAACAGTACTATTTGGAATGTTAAATTAGAAGTTTTATAAATAGCTAAATATGAAGTGTCCTAATGTAATGACTTGAAATCATATCCTGGTCAGGTATTAAACGATTACTTTGACAAGGCATATAAAAATTTCTATACTAAATTTACAAAATGAAGGAGAGGGAACTATGGAAATACTGATTGCAGGTGGTAGTGGTTTTTTAGGAAAGCAGATAATAAAAGCAGCGCTTACAAAAGGGCATAAGGTGGCTTACTTATCAAGACATGAAGGTAAAGGTGATATATTTAAGGATCCTAGATTAACCTACATTAAGGGAGATATTACAGAAGCTGATAAGATTCATTTAGAAGACAGAACTTTTGATATATTAATTGACTGTATTGGAGCGATTAAGCCCAATCAACTAGATGAGCTTAACGTTAAAGCAACCCAAAAAGCAGTAGCACTCTGTCACAAAAATCAAATACCAAAGTTAGTTTACATTTCAGCCAACAGCGGCTATTCAGCTTACATTAGAAGTAAAAGGAAGGCAGAGCAGATAATCAAAGCAAGCGGTCTGGATTATCTTTTTGTAAGGCCAGGTTTGATGTATGGTGAAGAGCGACCTCTCTCGATTTTCCAAGCCAAGTGTATAAAGTTATTTAGTCATTTGCCTTTCTTAGGTATTGTTGTACAAAAGGTCTTTCCAACTAAGGTTGTGATAGTGGCAGATACAATCGTTACTACGCTTAGGAAAAAACCAACCGCAAAAATCCTTTCTATTGAAGAATTAAATAATAAATAGTTTATCAAAAAAGCTACTGTTAACAGTAGCTTTTAATCTTTTACTTTTCCAAAAAGTTTCTCATAAGTTTTCTTCTTGTCTTTATTAACTGCAATTTGATTTAAATCAAGCGGTTGATTGAATCCTGGTAGATAACCTTGAGAGGTGTATTGGTGTAAATCGTATTTAAGTTCAGTTTGCGGAGCTGCTTCATAGTATCCAGAATCGCTACCATAAGTTGGAATCCAAACAGCGTCAAATCCTTTTACAGAGATACCTTGCTCAGTCATAAAGTAAGTACCGATGTAGATACCAACATTTTTAGCACCAAGTCTTTTTAATTCTTTTCGGAATGCTTGGACACCTTTATTCATGTTAGACATTGTCTCCTCTTCTACGTCAATCCAATAAAAAGTTGGTTTGTAAGGAGCTGCATTCTTATAAAATATTTGAGCCTCTTCTTTCATTTCTTTAACACTTGAACCAAGTGCATAACTGTAGACAGCTACCGGGATATTTCGCTTTTGAAATTCTTTGATATGGGTCTTAAACGATTTATCGATTCCAGTTGTATAAGCAGCGTTATTAGTCTTAGATATCTTTGATCCACCAAAGACACGAATAACAACACCTGAAATATTTTTTGAAAGCGTATCGTAATCAATCTCCTTAGGAAGTTGCCAACCAGAGACATCGATAATCGGTTTAAGAACAAACTCTTTATCTTTCGATGATGTTGATTTTTGCGGTACTTTTGAAGCTTTTACGGATGGAATTGTCTTTTTAGCTTCAACTAATTCTTTTTTCAAAGTATTTGTCGAATGTAAATGACCAATAATTAATAAAAGTCCAAATAAACTGAAAAAAACCGCAACAACAATAGGTTTAATTCTTCTTCTCATTATTGATATTGTAACTTAAAAGGTTTAAAAAATCAAAGTTTACAGGCTTATTTACGTTCTTTTAAAAAAAGAGGTCGTTTATGTAACATTAGAAATGAAATTGTAATAAAAAAGACTTTTAAGCGGTAGTCATAGTTTTGAGGTATAATTAAAGACATGATAAAGAATTCAACTTTAACTAAATTGACTAGAGTCGCTATATTATCTGCTTTGTGTGTTGTGTTGAGATATGCTTTTGCGCCTCTGCCTAACATTCAGCCAATTACTGCCATTTTTTTGATTACAGTTGTCTTATTCGATTTAAAAGAAGGTGTAGCTACTGTAACTATAACAATGCTAGTTTCTTCTTTTTTAATGGGCTTTGGGCCATGGGTCTTTTTGCAAATCATTTCCTTCACTTTAATTTTATGCTTGTGGAAATTTCTGATATATCCGCTGACAAAAGCTGTATGTTTTGGTAAAATAACGGAGGTAGTACTTCAAACTTTCTTTGCAGGAGGGTTAGGGGTTGTTTATGGCGTCATTATTGATACCTGTTTTGCTTGGTTATATCATATGCCTTGGTGGACTTATGTATTAGCAGGACTTAGTTTTAATATGGCACACGCTTTATCAACTTGTTTATTTTATCCTCTTTTGTTACCGATTTTAAGGAGATTTAGGAATGAAAAAATACATTAAATTATTCTTGCTAACAGTATTCGCTACAACTTTAGTAGCTTGCGGGCAACCATCTACATCGAATAAGACAACAACTAGCTCAACGTTAGAAGTTGGTAAGGTTGAATTGGTGGTTAAAGAAGATACGAACGTGTTAAGTGAAAAGGTTGTTTACCATAAAGGTGATACTATTTTGGATGTGCTTAAAGCTAACTATAAAGTTAAAGAAAAAGATGGTTTCATTACTTCAATTGATGGCATCAGCCAAGATGAAACCAAAGGGCTTTATTGGATGTTCAAGGTCAATAATAAATTAGCTCCTAAGGCAGCAAACCAAATTAAAGTTAAAAAGAATGACAAAATTGAATTTTATCAGGAAGTTTACAAAAAATAAGATAAAAACAAGTTGGAGATATCTCCAACTTGTTTTTATGTTTTTTGAAAGGCTGTAGTTTAGCCTTGCTCAATAAGATTACTGTAATTAATAATTTGGTCTACAGTGTTAGATAAGAAATTAATAGTATCGCGCAGAGGCTTATCAGTAGAAATATCAGCACCGATTAATAGAGCTGTTTCTAAAGGGGTACGGCTCCCACCAGATTTCAAGAATGCTAACCACTCTTTTGCTCCGTTTGGATTATTTTTGAGATTGAGATAGCCGGCTGTCGAGATTACTAATCCAGCAGAGTAAGTATAGCTATAGAGCCCCATGTAGTAATGAGCTTGTCTCATCCATGTCAAAGCGGCATCGTCATCTATTTCAATAGCATCTCCCCAGAATTGTGTTAATACTTCCTTCATAATAGTATTTAATTGTTCTGCTCCAAAAGTTCCTCCCTCCTCAATTAGAGTGTAAACTTTACGTTGGAAAGCAGCTTCAAGTAAGTGAGTAATGAAATTGTGGAAGTAAGTATCAGTTAAGCGATGTGCAAGAGCAAAGCGTTTTTGACGTGCTGTATCAAATTGGTTTTCTAAGTAGTCACTAAGTAAAAGTTCGTTAAAAGTAGATGGAGCTTCAACATAGTAAGTGGACATGTGAGTATTGAAAAAACTTTGGTGATTATCTGAGAAGATAAATTGACCAGAATGTCCAATCTCATGAATAAGAGTGTAGACATCGCTCATACGCCCCGTCCAGCTCATGAGTACATAGGGATGAACTTTGTAAGGATCCGCAGCATATCCTCCAGAATCTTTATTAGCGTTAGCTGCAAAATCAACCCAACGCTCTTTTTGATAGCGCTCAACCTCTTGGGAATATTCTTTTCCTAAAGGAGCAACTGATTTCATTACTAAGTCATAGGCATCATTGATACTTACTTCGGGATTAAGTTCGTTATCAATGTCTAATTTCCAATCTGCAAAAGTCATCTTTTCAATACCATTAACATCGGCGATATGTTTGAGGAATCGTTGAGCTACTGGACCAAATTCATCCATGATAAGATCAATTTGTCTGTCAAACATTGAACGGTCAACTTCTTGTTCGGAAAGAAGATAATCAAAAACACTATCGTAACCACGCATATCAGCAATTAACTTTTCAGATTTGACTTTTGCAAGATAAGCCGCAGCTGCAGCATTTTGGTGCTGACGTAGACCTTTCGAGAATGAACGGAAGGATTTTTCACGTATCTCTGCATTTTCGTGATTTTGAAAGTAATTTTCATAAGTTACAAAACTATTTTTGTAGGTTTTTCCGTCAACTTCAAAATCTTCCATATCAAAATCGCCAGCACGCATTTTAGTATAAATATCATATGGTGTATTTAGGACTTCATTTAAGTTTGTCAAAGCTTTTTCGACTTCTGGACTTAATAAGTGTTGCTTTTGAATTTTAGCTTGGCGAATAGTTGCTTTGAAATGAGGGTTATTTTCTAAAGAATCTAAAATCTTTATATCTGCATTTGCTAGGGCAGTATTAAAGAAAGAAAGTAGTACATTAGCTTTAGTTGCGAAGTCTGATCCTGCTTGAGAAATTTGTGCAAACTCTTCGTTGCTAAAGTCAGTAGTTTGAGGCATAAAAGCATAGGTATCAATGTGACTCATCTGGATATAAATATGCTCGATTTCCATAAGGGCACTAGTAAAATCCTCAACACAATTAAGTTTTCCCTCGTAATTTTTTTTGAAAACCTTGATATCCTCAAGAGCTTTTTCAATAGCCAGTAAAAAATCTTGACGATCTTTGTAGAGAGCAGTCAGATCCCAAAGTTCATTTTCAGGGAATTCAGAGCGTTTTTTAAGTTCCATGCGATACTCCTTTAATAATAGTTGTTAATTAACAATTAATCAGTTAATCTCAATTATCCTCAGTATATCAAAAAAGTCGAACAAGAAAAACTGATTACTGTCATAAATAAGTAAAAATCTGAAAATTCTATCTAAAAATCCTAGAATGGTTTACTTTTTACTTTAAAATGGTATCATAGTAGTGAGATTTAAGAGAGGAAGTGATGGTTTGTCCCACCCGAAATTAGAAAGTAGTAGCAATAAAGAAATCATTACCGAAGAGGTCGGTTTACTGAAGCAGCTTTTGGATGAAGCAACGCAAAAATTGATTGGTAGTGAATCATTTGACAAGATTGAAAAAATAGTTTCATTATCATCAACTGACGATTATACTGGTCTGAAGGAAACTATTTCGGCTTTAAGCAACGAGGAGATGGTTATTGTTTCTCGTTACTTCTCTATTTTGCCGCTCTTAATTAATATTTCAGAAGACGTTGATTTAGCGTATGAAATTAATTATAAAAATAATCTTAACCAAGATTACCTAGGAAAGTTATCAACGACTATTGATGTTGTAGCTGGCCATGAAAATGCTAAAGATATTCTTGAACATGTCAATGTTGTGCCTGTGCTAACAGCTCATCCTACTCAGGTGCAGCGTAAAACGGTGCTCGAATTAACGTCTAAGATTCATGATTTATTACGTAAATACAGAGATGTCAAGGCAGGAATCGTGAATCAAGAAAAATGGTATGCTGACTTGCGTCGTTACATCGGCATTATCATGCAAACAGACACTATTCGCGAGAAAAAATTGAAAGTCAAAAATGAGATAACCAATGTAATGGAATATTACAACCGTTCTTTTATTAAAGCAGTTACCAAATTAACAGCAGAATATAAGGCACTGGCAGCTAAAAAAGGTATTCACTTGGAGAATCCTAAGCCTCTGACTATGGGGATGTGGATTGGTGGTGATAGAGATGGCAATCCCTTTGTAACTGCTGAGACACTAAGATTATCAGCTATGGTACAAAGTGAAGTGATTATTAACCATTATATTGAGCAGCTAAATGAGCTTTATCGTAATATGTCACTTTCAATAAGTCTAACTGAAGTCTCTCCCGAACTTGTTACATTGGCAAACCAGTCACAAGATAATTCGGTATATAGGGAAAATGAACCTTACCGTAAAGCTTTCAATTTTATCCAAGATAAACTAGTACAAACCCTACTAAATTTAAAAGTTGGTTCTTCCCCAAAAGAGAAATTTGTTAGTCGTCAAGAATCTTCTGATATTGTAGGAAGGTATATAAAATCACATATCGCTCAAGTTGCTTCTGACATACAGACAGAAGAACTACCAGCATACGCTACTGCTGAGGAGTTTAAACAAGATTTGTTACTTGTGAAGCAATCTTTAGTTCAATATGGACAAGATTCTCTTGTCGATGGCGAATTAGCTTGTCTTATTCAAGCAGTAGATATCTTTGGATTTTATTTAGCTACTATTGATATGCGTCAAGATTCTAGTATTAATGAAGCTTGTGTAGCAGAATTATTGAAGTCTGCCAATATTGTAGATGATTACAGTTCTCTTTCAGAAGAAGAAAAATGTCAACTTCTCTTAAAAGAATTAACAGAAGATCCTAGAACATTATCTTCTACGCATGCTCCTAAATCCGAGTTACTTCAAAAAGAATTGGCTATTTTCCAAACAGCACGTGAGTTAAAAGATCAATTGGGTGAAGACATTATAAAACAGCATATCATTTCTCACACAGAGAGCGTTTCGGATATGTTTGAGTTAGCTATCATGTTAAAAGAAGTTGGACTAATTGATGCCAATCAAGCTCGTATTCAGATTGTACCGTTATTTGAAACCATCGAAGATTTGGATAATTCACGTGATATTATGACCCAGTATCTACATTATGAATTAGTTAAAAAATGGATTGCTACTAACAACAATTATCAAGAAATAATGCTAGGTTATTCAGATAGTAATAAAGATGGTGGCTATTTATCATCTGGTTGGACTCTATATAAAGCTCAAAATGAGCTAACAAAAATAGGTGAAGAAAACGGTATTAAAATCACATTTTTCCACGGTCGTGGTGGAACTGTTGGTCGTGGAGGTGGTCCATCTTATGAAGCTATCACATCACAACCTTTTGGTTCAATCAAAGATCGAATTCGCCTAACAGAGCAAGGTGAAATCATTGAGAATAAATATGGTAATCAAGATGCAGCCTATTATAACCTTGAAATGCTTATTTCAGCTTCCATAGACCGCATGGTAACACGTATGATTACTAACCCTAATGAAATTGATAATTTCCGTGAGACAATGGATGGTATTGTGGCTGAAAGTAATGCCGTTTATAGAAATTTAGTTTTTGATAATCCTTATTTCTATGACTATTTCTTTGAAGCAAGTCCAATTAAAGAGGTATCAAGTTTAAATATTGGTTCTCGGCCAGCAGCACGTAAAACAATTACAGAAATTTCAGGTTTACGTGCAATTCCATGGGTATTTTCATGGTCACAAAATCGTATTATGTTTCCGGGTTGGTATGGTGTTGGGTCAGCCTTCAAGCACTTTATTGAACAAGATGAGGCAAACTTAGCAAAATTACAAACCATGTATCAAAAATGGCCATTCTTTAATTCTCTTTTATCTAATGTAGATATGGTTTTATCAAAATCAAATATGAATATTGCGCTTCAGTATGCTCAGTTAGCTGGAAGTAAAGAAGTTCGAGATGTTTTTAATATCATCCTTAATGAATGGCAGTTAACTAAAGATATGATTTTAGCTATTGAACAGCATGATAATTTATTAGAAGAAAACCCAATGTTACATGCAAGTTTAGATTATCGTTTGCCATATTTCAATGTTTTGAATTATGTTCAAATTGAATTGATTAAACGTCTTCGTAGTAACCAACTAGATGAAGACTATGAGAAGTTGATTCATATTACTATTAATGGTATTGCAACAGGTTTACGAAATTCAGGTTAATATTAATAGAGGGAGGATAATTGCTATTCTTCCTTTTACTTTACTTTGAAAGATGATATAATGCATAATGGTAATTTTTTGATATATTAAAGGAAATAATACAATATGAAAATTGATAAAAGGCATCTTCTGAATTATTCCATCCTCATTCCCTATTTGATATTGTCTATTCTAGGCTTAATTGTAATTTATTCGACAACTAGTGCAACTCTAATTCAGCTTGGAGCTAACCCTTTTCGTTCAGTAATCAACCAGGGTGTCTTTTGGGCAGTCAGTTTGGTTGCAATTATCTTTATCTATAAACTGAAACTAAATTTTTTGAAAAATTCTAAAGTGTTGACTATGGCAGTATTGGTAGAAGTATTTTTACTACTAATAGCACGCTTTTTCACACAAGAAGTTAATGGAGCACATGGTTGGATTGTTATTGGTCCTATTAGTTTTCAACCTGCTGAATATTTAAAAGTTATCATCGTATGGTATTTAGCGTTTACTTTTGCTCGAAGGCAAAAAAAGATAGAAATATATGATTATCAAGCTTTGACAAAAGGGAGATGGCTTCCGAGATCACTAAGCGACCTAAAAGATTGGCGATTTTATTCTTTATTTATGATTGGTTTGGTAATTGCACAACCTGATTTAGGAAATGGTTCGATAATTGTTCTAACGGTCATTATTATGTACTGTATTAGTGGTATTGGTTATCGATGGTTTTCAGCTTTACTTGGTCTAATCGTTGTGGGGTCAACTTTATTTATCGGAACTATTGCAGTTGTTGGAGTTGAGACAATGGCTAAAGTCCCTGTCTTTGGTTATGTAGCTAAGCGATTTAATGCTTTTTTTGACCCATTTAAAGATTTAACAGATTCAGGACACCAGTTGGCTAATTCGTATTATGCAATGAGCAACGGTGGCTGGTTTGGTCGAGGACTTGGGAATTCTATTGAAAAATTAGGGTACTTACCAGAAGCAACAACAGACTTTGTCTTTTCAATTGTTATTGAGGAATTAGGAGTTATTGGTGCAGGGTTTATTTTAGCTTTGGTTTTCTTCTTAATTTTACGTATTATGCACGTAGGTATAAAGGCTAAAGATCCTTTCAACTCAATGATCGCTCTTGGTATTGGAGCAATGCTATTGATGCAAGTTTTTGTTAACATTGGTGGTATTTCTGGGTTAATCCCCTCAACTGGAGTGACATTTCCTTTCTTATCCCAAGGAGGGAACAGCCTCTTGGTACTTTCTGTAGCTATCGGATTCGTGCTTAATATTGATGCTAACGAGAAAAAGGAACTCATAATGAAAGAAGCAGAAGAGCAATATAAGCCACAAGAAAAAAATGAAAAAATAATCAACCTTGATGCCTTTAAATAATCATCCAAACAAAAATCGAGATTTTTATCTCGATTTTTGTATTTTTTGAAATTTAAACTCTAATTAATAGAGAGAAGATATTTGAAGAAAAGAAGTGTCTATTAATATTCTAATACTATAAATTAGGATGTATTTAACAATATGATTATATGATAACTACTAAAAAATACATATAAGAGATAACAAACGCCTCAATCAATCTTACCCGAATTTTAAGGAAATAAAGAAATAAGCAAAAAAGCATAAAATACTTGCTTTTTTAGAGGATTTTGTTAAAATAGATAAGTAAAGTTAGACTGTATTGCCTACCGTCTATCTATAAAATATATTTTATTGGAGGCTTTTCCTAAAATGGCAAAAGAAAAATACGATCGTAGTAAACCACACGTTAACATTGGTACAATCGGACACGTTGACCACGGTAAAACTACTTTAACAGCAGCTATCACAACTGTATTGGCACGTCGCTTGCCTACTTCAGTTAACCAACCAAAAGATTACGCTTCTATCGATGCTGCTCCAGAAGAGCGCGAACGCGGAATCACAATCAACACTGCACACGTTGAGTACGAAACTGAAAAACGTCACTATGCCCACATCGACGCTCCAGGACACGCGGACTACGTTAAAAACATGATCACTGGTGCTGCTCAAATGGACGGAGCTATCCTTGTAGTTGCTTCAACTGATGGACCAATGCCACAAACTCGTGAGCACATCCTTCTTTCACGTCAAGTTGGTGTTAAACACCTTATCGTATTCATGAACAAAGTTGACCTTGTTGATGATGAAGAATTGCTTGAATTGGTTGAAATGGAAATTCGTGACCTTCTTTCAGAATACGACTTCCCAGGTGATGACCTTCCAGTTATCCAAGGTTCAGCTCTTAAAGCACTTGAAGGCGATGAAAAATACGAAGACATCATCATGGAATTGATGAGCACTGTTGATGAGTACATTCCAGAACCAGAACGTGATACTGACAAACCTTTACTTCTTCCAGTCGAAGATGTATTCTCAATCACTGGACGTGGTACAGTTGCTTCAGGACGTATCGACCGTGGTACTGTTCGTGTCAACGACGAAGTTGAAATCGTTGGTATTAAAGAAGATATCCAAAAAGCAGTTGTTACTGGTGTTGAAATGTTCCGTAAACAACTTGACGAAGGTCTTGCAGGGGACAACGTTGGTGTTCTTCTTCGTGGTGTTCAACGTGATGAAATCGAACGTGGTCAAGTTCTTGCTAAACCAGGTTCAATCAACCCACACACTAAATTTAAAGGTGAAGTTTACATCCTTTCTAAAGAAGAAGGTGGACGTCATACTCCATTCTTCAACAACTACCGTCCACAATTCTACTTCCGTACAACTGACGTAACAGGTTCAATCGAACTTCCAGCAGGAACAGAAATGGTTATGCCTGGTGATAACGTTACTATCGAAGTTGAATTGATTCACCCAATCGCCGTAGAACAAGGTACTACTTTCTCAATCCGTGAAGGTGGACGTACTGTTGGTTCAGGTATCGTTTCAGAAATTGAAGCTTAATTTAACTTAATTAAGTTCCCAAACGGCAGTTAGAGTCAGACAGCTCAAATTGTGAAGAGTCCTCAGGGACTCTTTTTTTAGTATCTATAATTAAAGCGTTTTACTAAACTCGTGAAACTTTTAATTAACTATAATTTATGGTATGATAGATTAGTAAATAAAAAAAGAAGAGGTATGTGTAATGTCACGTAAACCATTTATCGCTGGTAACTGGAAAATGAATAAAAATCCAGAAGAAGCAAAAGCATTCATCGAAGCAGTAGCTTCTAAATTACCATCATCAGAACTTGTTGAAGCAGGGATTGCTGCTCCAGCGCTTACTTTATCAACAGTTCTTGAAGCAGCTAAAGGTTCAGAATTGAAAATCGCTGCTCAAAATAGCTATTTTGAGAATTCAGGTGCATTCACTGGTGAAAACAGCCCTAAAGTATTGGCTGAAATGGGTACAGACTACGTTGTTATCGGTCACTCAGAACGTCGTGATTATTTTCATGAAACTGACCAAGATATCAACAAAAAAGCAAAAGCTATCTTTGCTAATGGTTTGACTCCAATCATTTGTTGCGGTGAGTCTCTTGAAACTTACGAAGCTGGTAAAGCGGTTGAATTCGTAGGTGCTCAAGTTTCAGCAGCTCTTGCAGGTTTGTCAGAAGAGCAAGTATCATCACTTGTTATCGCTTACGAACCAATCTGGGCTATTGGTACTGGTAAATCAGCAACTCAAGACGACGCACAAAACATGTGTAAAGCAGTTCGTGACGTTGTTGCAGCAGACTTCGGTCAAGCAGTTGCTGACAAAGTTCGTGTTCAATACGGTGGTTCAGTTAAACCCGAAAACGTTGCAGAATACATGGCTTGCCCAGACGTTGACGGTGCCCTTGTAGGTGGAGCTTCACTTGAAGCAGAAAGCTTCCTTGCCTTATTAGATTTTGTTAAATAAATCACATGATATCTAAAGGCATAGCACTCTAGGTGATATGCCTTTTCTTATAGATAGTTAATAATAAGCTATTTTTGATTATTGAACTAGTAATCAGACTAGATTTTTATGGCTATTTTTTGTAGAATAGTTAAAGTAAATATTGGTATAGCCAAAATTAAAGGAGAAATTTTCTAATGGTAAAATTAGTATTCGCACGCCACGGTGAATCTGAGTGGAATAAAGCTAACCTTTTCACTGGATGGGCTGACGTAGATCTTTCAGAAAAAGGTACACAACAAGCTATTGATGCTGGGAAATTAATTCAAGCAGCAGGTATTGAGTTCGACCTTGCTTTTACATCAGTTCTTAAACGTGCTATCAAAACAACTAACCTTGCCCTTGAAGCAGCTGATCAACTTTGGGTACCAGTTGAAAAATCATGGCGCTTGAACGAACGTCATTACGGTGGATTGACAGGAAAAAATAAAGCAGAAGCAGCTGAACAATTTGGTGATGAGCAAGTTCATATTTGGCGTCGTTCATATGATGTATTGCCTCCAGATATGGCTAAAGATGATGAACATTCAGCACATACTGATCGTCGCTATGCTTCACTAGATGATTCTGTTATTCCAGATGCAGAAAACCTAAAAATTACTTTAGAGCGTGCTCTTCCTTTCTGGGAAGATAAAATTGCTCCTGCTCTTAAAGATGGTAAAAATGTGTTTGTTGGTGCACACGGTAACTCAATCCGTGCTCTTGTAAAACATATCAAACAATTGTCAGATGATGAAATCATGGACGTTGAAATTCCTAACTTCCCACCACTTGTTTTCGAATTTGATGAAAAATTAAACCTTGTTTCAGAATATTACTTAGGTAAATAATCTTATCTTTATATAAAAAATTCAGGCCAAGTTGGCTTGAATTTTTTATTATTTATAACATTTTGAGTGTCTGTAAAAAACCATTTTTATGATACAATAGTAGTCAGAGTTTTTATAGCAAGGAGTTAATGTTGAATCGTAAAAAAAGGTATCGTCTCACTGTAAAAAAGCAAAATGCTAGCATACCTAGACGGTTAAATCTTCTATTTTTTATTATTGTTTTATTATTTACTGTTCTAATCCTTCGTTTAGAGCAAATGCAGATTGGGCAACAATCATTTTACATGAAGAAACTGACAGCTCTTACGAGTTATACAGTGAAAGAATCAAAAGCGAGAGGTCAGATTTTTGATGCTAAGGGAGTTGCCTTAGTTGAAAATGATGAACGTCCTACTGTGGCGTTTTCTAGAGGAAACAATATTTCATCTCAGTCTATCAAAGAGTTAGCGAATAAATTATCACATTACATTACCTTAACCGAAGTTGCTTCAAGCGATAGAGCAAAGAGAGATTATTATTTAGCAGATAAAGCCAACTACAAAAAAGTTGTTGAAAGTTTACCAGATTCTAAACGTTACGATAAATTTGGTAACCATCTAGCCGAATCAACCGTATATGCAAATGCAGTTGCTGCAGTTCCAGTGAGCGCTATTAACTATTCTGAAGATGAGTTAAAAGTGGTTGCCTTATTTAACCAAATGAATGCGACACCAACGTTTGGTTCAGTGAAATTAAGTACAGGTGAATTAAGTGATGATCAAATCAAGAAACTGGATGCTGATAAGAAGGAACTGTTAGGAATTTCTGTAACAAGTAATTGGCATCGTCGTAAAAAAGGAACTTCTTTATCGGATATATTAGGTACTATTTCTACAGAAAAGGCAGGTTTACCAAGAGAAGAAGTTAAAAAATATTTGAAAAAAGGTTATTCACTGAATGACCGAGTGGGAACTTCTTACCTTGAAAAACAATATGAAGATGACTTACAAGGAATCAGACAAATTCGCAAAGTAGTTGTTAATAAAAAAGGTAAAGTTGTTTCAGATAATATTACGCAAGAAGGTAAGTCAGGAAGAAATCTTAAATTAACGATTGATCTTAATTACCAAAACAAAGTAGAAAGTATCTTGAAACAATACTATGGCAGTGAATTATCTAGTGGACGCGCTAGTTTTTCCGAAGGGATGTATGCAGTTGCTATAGAACCTTCAACTGGTAAAGTGTTAGCAATGGCTGGTCTGAAAAATGATCATGGGAATTTAGTTGATGACAGCCTAGGCACTATTGCTAAGAATTTCACGCCAGGCTCTGTTGTGAAAGGTGCGACGCTATCATCAGGATGGGAAAATAAAGTTCTTAGAGGAAATGAAGTGCTTTATGACCAAGAAATTGCTAATATACGGTCATGGTTTACACGAGGTTTGACTCCAATATCTGCGGCACAAGCGCTAGAGTATTCATCTAATACTTATATGGTTCAAGTAGCACTTCGTTTAATGGGACAAGACTATAATACAGGAGATGCTTTAACTGATCGAGGCTATCAAGAAGCAATGGCTAAACTAAGGAAAACTTACGGCGAATATGGTTTAGGGGTTTCTACAGGATTAGATTTACCTGAATCAGAAGGTTATGTACCTGGAAAATACAGCTTAGGAACAACTCTAATGGAATCATTTGGTCAGTATGATGCCTATACACCAATGCAACTTGGTCAGTACATCTCAACTATTGCGAATAACGGGAATCGTTTAGCACCTCACGTGGTTTCAGATATCTATGAAGAGAATGATTCTAATAAGTTCGCTCAATTGGTTCGTTCAATCACTCCTAAAACACTAAATAAGATAGCTATCTCAGATCAAGAGTTAGCCATTATCCAAGAAGGTTTTTATAACGTTGTCAATAGTGGAAGTGGCTATGCAACTGGTACGTCAATGAGGGGGAATGTGACAACCATTAGTGGTAAAACTGGTACCGCTGAAACATTTGCTAAAAATGTAAATGGACAAACAGTTTCTACCTACAACTTAAACGCTATTGCCTACGATACTAATCGTAAAATAGCAGTAGCGGTAATGTATCCGCATGTTACAACTGATACAACAAAATCCCATCAATTAGTTGCACGAGATATGATTGATCAATATATTTCACAGTTCACAGGACAATAAGAGAGGACATTTGAATGCTTTACCCAACACCAATTGCTAAATTGATTGACAGCTTTTCAAAATTACCGGGTATAGGTACTAAAACAGCAACACGTTTAGCTTTTTACACTATTGGTATGAGTGATGAAGATGTTAATGAATTTGCTAAGAATTTATTAGCTGCTAAGCGGGAATTAACCTATTGTTCTGTTTGTGGTAATTTGACTGATGATGATCCTTGCTTAATTTGTACAGATAAGACGCGTGACCAGTCTGTTATCTTGGTTGTTGAAGATAGCAAAGATGTGTCAGCTATGGAAAAAATTCAAGAGTATAATGGTTTGTATCATGTCTTACATGGCTTAATTTCACCTATGAATGGTATTAGCCCTGATGACATTAATTTGAAAAGTTTAATTACTCGATTGATGGATGGTCAGGTGACAGAAGTTATTGTTGCTACCAATGCGACTGCTGATGGTGAAGCTACATCAATGTATATTTCACGAGTCTTAAAACCAGCTGGTATCAAAGTGACACGATTAGCGAGAGGTTTAGCTGTTGGTTCAGATATCGAATATGCAGATGAAGTAACCTTGCTTCGAGCAATCGAAAATCGTACAGAGTTATAATTGTTATAAAGAAAAGGTTGGGAATCTCCTAACTTTTTCTTTTACAATACTAACTTTAAGTGGATTGATTTTTGAAAGTTAAGTTAAAATATGGTATTATTAAAAGGTCAATCTTAGATTAGATAGAAAAGAGAAGAAATATGTCAAAAGAAACATTGATCTTGCTTTACGGTGGTCGCTCTGCGGAACGTGAAGTATCTGTACTGTCTGCAGAAAGCGTCATGCGTGCTATTAATTATGATAAATTTTTTGTTAAAACTTATTTTATCACGCAAGTAGGTCAATTTATTAAAACACAAGAATTTGATGAAATGCCATCTTCAGATGAAAAGTTAATGACAAACCAAACTGTTGATTTAGACAAAATGGTTCGTCCAAGTGATATCTATGATGATGATGCAATTGTTTTCCCCGTTTTACATGGACCAATGGGGGAAGATGGTTCTATCCAAGGATTTTTAGAAGTTTTAAGGATGCCTTATGTTGGGACTAATATTCTATCTTCAAGCGTGGCTATGGATAAAATTACAACAAAACAAGTCCTTGCAACAGTAGGTGTACCTCAGGTTGCATATCAAACTTATTTTGAGGGTGATAATTTGGAACATGCGATTAAACTCTCTTTAGAAACTTTAAGTTTCCCAATTTTTGTAAAACCGGCTAATATGGGGTCATCAGTAGGTATTTCAAAAGCGACAGATGAATCCTCACTTCGCTCTGCAATTGACTTAGCTCTCAAGTATGATAGCCGTATTTTGATTGAACAAGGCGTGACAGCTCGTGAAATTGAAGTAGGTATTTTAGGCAATAATGATGTTAAGACAACTTTTCCTGGCGAAGTCGTTAAAGACGTCGATTTCTATGACTATGACGCCAAATATATTGATAATAAAATTACTATGGATATTCCAGCTAAAGTTGATGAAGCAACTATGGAAGCAATGCGTCAATATGCAAGTAAAGCTTTTAAAGCAATCGGGGCTTGTGGTTTATCACGCTGTGATTTCTTTTTGACGAAAGATGGACAAATCTTCTTAAACGAACTGAATACAATGCCCGGTTTTACTCAGTGGTCAATGTATCCTCTGCTTTGGGAAAATATGGGGCTAACTTATAGTGATTTGATTGAAAAGTTAGTTATGTTAGCTAAAGAAATGTTTGAAAAACGTGAGAGTCATTTAATTTAAAAAAAGTTCAACTAAGTCTTTCTTAGTTGAGCTTTTTCAAATCTATGATATGTTATGAAAGTGTGTTATAATTTAGGAGTATATTCGTTTATAAGGGATAGCATACTATCTACAACATTGTTGCTAAATAATAGAAAAGGAAATGATATGAAGCTTAGTTTGCATGAAGTTGCTAAAGTAGTTGGCGCTAAAAATCAAGTATCAGAGTTTGAAGACGTTCCCCTGGGAAATATTGAATTTGATAGTCGTAATATCAGTGAAGGTGACTTATTTCTTCCCTTAAAAGGAGCAAGAGATGGACATGAGTTTATAGAGATGGCTTTTGATAATGGAGCAATAGCAACCATTTCAGAGAAGGAAATAGAAGGTCATCCTTATCTTTTAGTGTCTGATGCACTTAAAGCATTTCAAGTCTTGGCACAGTATTATATTGAAAAGATGAACGTTGATGTTATTGCAGTAACTGGCTCAAATGGTAAGACAACAACTAAAGATATGATAGCTGCAATCTTATCAACCACATATAAGACTTATAAAACACAAGGAAACTACAATAACGAGATTGGCTTACCCTATACTGTGCTACACATGCCAGAAGATACTGAAAAAATTGTTTTGGAGATGGGACAGGATCATCTTGGAGATATCCATGTGTTATCTGAAATTGCAAAACCACGTATTGCTGTTGTTACTTTGATTGGTGAAGCACACTTAGAATTTTTTGGTAGTCGAGAAAAGATTGCAGAAGGGAAAATGCAAATCACAGATGGTATGAGTTCAGATGGCATATTAATTGCACCGGGAGATCCAATTATTGATCCATATCTTCCAGCAAACCAGATGACTATTCGTTTTGGTCATGACCAAGAATTGCAGGTGACAGAACTCAAAGAAGAAAAACATTCCTTAACTTTTAAAACTAATGCTTTGGAGCACCAATTACGTATACCAGTACCTGGTAAGTACAATGCAACTAATGCGATGGTCGCTGCCTATGTTGGAAAATTATTAGCAGTAGCAGAAGAAGATATAGTGGATGCTCTAGAAAATCTTCAACTAACTCGTAATCGCACCGAATGGAAGAAATCAGCCAATGGAGCAGATATTTTATCAGATGTTTACAATGCTAACCCAACGGCTATGCGATTGATACTAGAAACCTTTTCAGCTATTCCCAATAATGATGGTGGAAAGAAGATTGCTCTTTTAGCTGATATGAAAGAACTGGGAGAACAATCTGTGGATTTACATAATCAAATGATTATGAGTATCAGACCTGACTCTATTGATACTTTGATTTGTTATGGCCAGGATATTGAGGGGTTGGCTCAATTAGCAAGCCAGATGTTCCCAATTGGTAAAGTGTATTTCTTTAAAAAGAATCAAGAAGTAGATCAGTTTGATCAATTGCTTGCAAAAGTAAAAGATACTCTTAAGGAGAAAGATCAAATATTATTAAAAGGTTCTAACTCAATGAATCTTTCTAAAATAGTTGATATTCTTGAAGTAGGATAATAGAGGGGTTAGGGTAACAAGTTACCCTAACTTTTTTGTTTTTTAATCACGAATAATATTCAGTTTTATTGAGGAAAATAGATATGCTAAGCAGAAAACTGGTGATATATTCAGTTTTTTGATAATCTGTTTATTACGAACTATATTTTTAAAAATAAAACTTAAGTTCGTTTTTAGGAGGATTGTTTGAAAAATTTAAATCGTTATGTAGTTGCGGTTTCTGGAGTCGTTTTACATTTAATGCTAGGATCAACTTATGCTTGGAGTGTGTTTCGTAACCCAATCATCTCAGAGACTGGTTGGGATATTTCATCAGTTTCATTCGCTTTTAGTTTGGCTATTTTTTGTCTAGGAATGTCTGCAGCTTTTATGGGACACTTAGTAGAGCGTTTTGGTCCTAGGATAATGGGAATGATTTCTGCTATTTTATATGGAGCAGGGAATGTGTTAACAGGCTTAGGCATTGAAACTCAGCAGTTATGGTTACTGTATGTTGCATACGGTATTTTAGGAGGAATCGGACTTGGTTCAGGTTATATTACTCCAGTATCGACTATTATTAAATGGTTTCCTGATAGGAGGGGACTAGCAACAGGATTCGCTATTATGGGATTTGGCTTTGCTTCTTTAGTAACAAGTCCGCTTGCACAATCCTTAATGATTAGGATTGGTGTAGGTAAAACATTTTATATTTTGGGATTAGTATATTTTTTTGTCATGATGATTGCCTCACAATTTATTAAACAACCACCTCAGGAAAAAATAACTATTTTGACTCACGATGGTAAAAAGAATGCTATGAATTCACAAATTATCACTGGATTAAAAGCAAACGTTGCTATAAAATCAAAAACCTTTTACATCATTTGGTTGACCTTGTTTATTAATATTTCGTGTGGCTTAGGTTTAATATCAGCAGCTTCACCAATGGCACAAGATTTAGCAGGCTATTCCGCAGAATCTGCAGCCTTATTAGTAGGGGTACTAGGGATATTTAACGGTTTTGGACGTCTGTTATGGGCAAGTCTCTCTGACTACATTGGACGCCCGTTGACCTTTATAATATTATTTATTGTGAACTTTATTATGACTTCTAGTTTATTTTTGTCATTCAATGCTATTGTATTTGCAATAGCGATGTCTATTTTAATGACTTGTTATGGTGCAGGTTTTTCCTTATTACCTGCTTATCTAAGTGATATTTTTGGAACAAAGGAATTAGCTACTTTACATGGTTATAGTTTAACAGCATGGGCAATGGCAGGTCTGTTTGGGCCCCTATTGTTATCAAAGACATATTCATGGGGAAATTCCTATCAATTGACATTAATGGTTTTTGGTTTTTTATTTTTATTCGGATTATTGTTATCTCTATATTTAAGAAAATTAACAACTAAAGTTGTGTAGTATATATCTAATTTAAAATTCTTTGGTTTTGCCAAAGAGTTTTTTCTTTGAAAAATAGTTTTGTCTTATAGCAAATAATTTGATATACTAAGTATCTAGTAAAAAAATGATAGAAAGATAATACTAAAATGATAGAATTCTTTTCTAATATCAGAACAGAGATTCCGCAGATGCCTTTACTTATCCATAGTTTGATTTTATCTGTCTTACCTTTTCTGATGTGGCTGACTTTGGTTAATAGAGATAGGCCTTTGTATAAAACTATTTGGAGTATCCTTTTAGGACTTCAGTTAATTACGATTTATACTTGGTTTTTCTGGGCAAAATTGCCTTTATCTGAAAGTCTTCCCCTTTACCATTGTCGAATAGGCATGTTTGTCGTTCTCTTAGCGAGGCCTGGAATATTAAAGGATTATTTCGCATTGTTAGGAGTAGTAGGTGGAGTATTGGCAATGATTCACCCAGACTTTTACCCTTACCAGTTTCTACATGTGACTAATATTTTCTTCTTTATTGGACATTTTGCTTTATTTGTCCTTAGTTTACTACATCTGATGACACAGTCCAATTTGGACAAATTAAATCCAAAATTGATTATACAACTAACGCTTCTCATTAATATGTCTTTGATTTTTATTAACCTCTTGACTGGGGGAAATTATGGCTTTATGATGAAGACACCAATACTAGGAATAACAAATCCCTTTTTAAACCTTTTGATAGTGACAACTCTATTAAGTTTTCTCGTCCTATTTGTTAAACAAATTTTCCAAAAAGTGAGAATGAGAGCTAGTCTTAAAACAGAAGAATCTTAATTATTTTAATATTATTATGTTATCTAGCTATTAAAAAATAAATAGCTGGATAATGTTTTTCATTTTTAGCTATTTTTATGATTGACCGCTAATTATTAATCTGCTAAGATATAGTACGTAATAAAAACTTAACCGGTTAATTATTTTTGAAATATATTTTTTCTGGAGGAAAATAGTAATGAATAAATCATTCAATACCAAATTAGGTTTGGTAACTGTAGCGGTATTATCAGGTATTGTATTAACGTCTCAATTACCTGTGAACGCTAAAGCTGAGACACCAGTAATGGCAGCAAGTGCACAACAAGGTTTCCATTTTGTAGCAACCGTTGTAGATAGTCAGACGCGTGTCTTGCCGGGAAAATTGGTAACTTTGTCAGAGGTGACAAGTGGTCAGCCTAAAATTATTGCAAGTGTGAAAACGAATGATGCCGGACAAGCTATTTTTAATAATCTCCCTATAAAACGTAACCTTAGTGTGTCTGTTGATGGACAAGTAAAAGGATATACTATTCGAACTGACGTAGCAGGCTCTAGTAAAGCAGCTAGTTTTACAGCAACAGGAGTAGGGACAAATGAGCCAACGTATTCAAAAAAAACCATAGACATTACAGTGAGAGACCAAAATGCTGAACCTGTTTCAGGCAGGACAGTTACCTTAAAAACACAAGCTGGTCGTGAGATTGCTAGCTTGGTTTCTGGTGACAATGGATTAACTCGCTTTACTGATCGTTTACTAGATGGAACATTCTACCAATATTTTGTTGATGGGAAAAAAATTGGTGATATTGTACCTGGAGAATCAAGAAGTGCATATGTTAATGTTGCACCTAAAAAAGATTATTTTACCTTTACAGTCACTGCTTTAGATAAAGATGGACTTGTTGTTAAGGGAAAAGAAGTAACGTTGACTGATATTACTGATGGTAAAGCAGTAGCGCTTGCTTCTTTAAAAACGAATGATAATGGACAAGCTATCTTTACCAACCTACCATTATCAAGAAATATCAGTGTTTCAATTGATGGAAAATCAAAGGGCTATACTCTTCGAACTGATGTAGCAGGCTCTCATAAAGCGGCTGCATTCTATGTAGATGGTAAAGGTACCAAAGCACCTCAATTTAGTGCAGAAGCAGCGGTTGTAACTGTTTACGATGCTAATGGAAATACTATAGCAAACCAAGAAGTGACATTAACTAATTCAAATGGGACAATTGTTGCAAAAGGTTTGACTGAAAAAGATGGCAAAGCAAGGTTCGCCAATAAATTAATGGCAGGAACGTTATACAATATTTTTGTAAATGGTATTGAGATGTCTAAAACTGCCCTTGTTGGTAGTGATGTCAGTGTTTTTCTAACAGATAAACAAATTAAGAAAGAAAAACCTGTTACTCCTGATAAATTGGATAAAGAAATGAACCAAGAGAAGGAAAAGGAACTCTTAGATACTCCAAAACCAGTACCACCTACTTCGAAACCAACAGCACCAATTAAAAATAAAAAGGACGATTCTCCTAAGAAGTTCACGAAAAGTCAATCTTCTAGTTTGAAGTCAAGTGTTAAGGCTATAGGTGCTAAGCCAAAAGCTATGACAGCCTTAGCTAAAAAATTGCCTAAAACTGGTGATCAAGCCATTAGTATTTTAACTTTGGTTGGTTTTATTGTAACAGGGTTAGCGATTATGTTAGGCTTCCTTAAAAAATCACGATCAAAATAATTTATTTTAGAAGCTTGGGTCTTTAGACACAGGCTTCTCTTCTTTCTTCGGAAATAGATTGAACTTGAAGAATGTTGTTAAATTCGCTATAATAATAAAGTTATAGACAAGATTATTGTTTCAGTTGAGACTACTGAAAATAATACTAAGAAATGGATAAAAGCTAAGGATTGAATATGACATTACAAGACGAAATCAAAAAACGCCGTACTTTTGCCATCATCTCTCACCCGGATGCTGGTAAGACGACTATTACTGAGCAACTATTATATTTTGGTGGTGAAATTAGAGAAGCAGGGACAGTAAAAGGGAAAAAATCAGGTACTTTTGCAAAGTCCGACTGGATGGATATTGAAAAGCAACGTGGTATCTCTGTTACTTCATCTGTCATGCAATTTGATTACGCGGATAAACGTGTTAATATTTTGGATACACCTGGACATGAGGATTTCTCGGAAGATACATACCGGACCTTAATGGCTGTGGATGCAGCTGTTATGGTTGTAGATTCGGCTAAAGGTATTGAGGCTCAAACTAAAAAACTTTTTGAAGTTGTTAAGCATCGTAATATTCCGGTTTTTACGTTTATTAATAAATTGGACCGTGATGGACGTGAGCCACTGGATTTGCTTGAAGAGTTAGAAGAAGTACTAGGTATTGCTTCTTATCCAATGAATTGGCCAATTGGTATGGGGAAATCATTTGAAGGGCTTTATGATTTACATAATAAACGTTTAGAACTCTATAAGGGAGACGAGCGTTTTGCAAGTATTGAAGACGGCGATCAGCTGTTTGCCAATAATCCATTTTATGAACAAGTCAAAGAAGATATTGAACTTCTTCAAGAAGCAGGTAATGACTTTTCAGAACAAGCTATTCTTGATGGTGACCTAACTCCAGTATTCTTTGGCTCTGCCCTTACGAACTTTGGAGTTCAGACTTTTCTTGATACTTTCTTGGAGTTTGCTCCAGAACCTCATGGTCACAAGACTACAGAAGGTAATGTTATTGACCCCTTAGCTAAAGATTTTTCAGGTTTTGTCTTTAAAATTCAAGCTAACATGGACCCACGTCATCGCGACCGTATTGCTTTTGTTCGTATTGTTTCTGGTGAATTTGAGCGCGGCATGGGAGTTAATTTGACACGTACTGGTAAAGGTGCTAAGCTCTCCAATGTTACTCAATTTATGGCAGAATCACGAGAAAATGTGACGAATGCTGTTGCTGGGGATATTATCGGGGTTTATGATACAGGAACTTATCAAGTTGGGGATACCTTAACGGTTGGGAAAAATAAATTTGAATTTGAACCATTACCAACTTTTACCCCAGAATTATTTATGAAAGTATCAGCAAAAAATGTTATGAAGCAGAAATCATTCCACAAAGGTATTGAGCAATTAGTACAAGAAGGAGCGATTCAGCTTTATAAGAATTATCAGACAGGCGAATACATGCTGGGTGCTGTGGGTCAACTTCAGTTTGAAGTTTTTAAACATCGTATGGAAGGTGAATACAATGCTGAAGTTGTTATGACACCAATGGGTAAAAAGACTGTACGTTGGATTAACTCAGACGATTTAGACGAACGCATGTCCTCAAGCCGAAATATTTTGGCAAAAGATCGTTTTGACCAACCAGTTTTCCTATTTGAAAATGATTTTGCACTTCGCTGGTTTGCTGATAAGTATCCTGATGTGAAGCTTGAAGAAAAAATGTAAAATTTAAAGTCACTCAAATTTGAGTGACTTTTTAAGTTTTTTAGACTAAAATAGTTATAATACATAGAAAAGATTGGAGATTAACATGGGAATTTTTTCGGGATTAATAGGAAATGCTTCACAAATGGATACCGATAAAGTCGAGAATCAGTTATCGGATATTCTGATTCCAGATGAACAGGTTGATTTAGCTTATACTTTAATTCGTGATTTGATTGTTTTTACTAATTATCGTTTAATTTTAGTCGATAAACAGGGGGTGACAGGTAAAAAGGTTTCTTATAATTCTATACCTTATGCTTCTATATCACGTTTTACAGTGGAAACTAGTGGTCATTTTGATTTAGATGCTGAGTTAAAGATTTGGATATCATCAGCAATAGAACCAGCAGAAGTACTTCAGTTTAAGAACGACCGTAACATAGTGAGTATACAGAAAGCTTTGGCGACAGCTGTTTTAAAATAAACAATTTAGCAATGTTGATACTAAGAGTTATTTGTTTTAATTATAACTTTTAATAGTGCTAAATTCTCATTTTCAAAATAAAAGTAGTGATTTTTATCACTGCTTTTATTTTGAAGTATAGTAGGCCTCAAGCATATATTTTGAAAACGCTATATTTTTTTGATAAGATATTTTTTTGATAAGATATTTTTTTGAGGAGTATTAAATAATGATAATAGAATTAAAGAGTGTTGGGAAAATTTTTCCAAAATCACAGTTTAGATTAGATGATATTTCTTTTAATATAGAAGAAGGCGAGATAGTTGGTCTGATTGGTTCTAATGGTACTGGAAAGAGTACTATTTTGAAGATGATTAATGGCTTAATCCCTTATGATAAAGGAAATATTTATTATCAAGGAAAAGAAGTGAAGTCTTTTTCTGATAATAAGTTACGTCAGATGCGTAAAGATATTGCTTATATTTTTCAAAATCATAATTTGTTAGCAGGAGAAAGTGTATATTATCATCTAGCTTTAGTTTATAAATTAAATCATCAAAAAGTAAATCATGACGCAATTAATGATATCTTAGATTTTTTAGGTTTGATGGATTTAAAACAGGTGAAATGCCATAGTTTGAGTGGTGGGCAGCAACAAAAAGTTGCAATCGCTATGGCTGTTTTGCAAAAACCGAAACTTATTCTATGTGATGAGATCAGCTCTGCCTTAGATACTAATAGTGAAAAAGAGATATTTAACTTGTTGTCTGATCTTCGTGAAAAATATGGTATCTCTATCTTGATGATTGCTCATCACCTATCTCTTTTAAAACAATATTGTGATAGTGTAATGATTTTGGATCACCAGACTATTGTAGATACTGTTGTTCCAGTGAAAGCAACTCTGAATCAATTAAAGTCAAACTACGTAGATCAAGTAAAGGAGTTTTTGTTACATGATTGACATTATTGAAAAACATGGCGAAGGTATCTTAAAATCATTTTGGGAAACCAATTTAATGTTAGGGTTAACCTTGATTCTTTGTTTTCTAATTGCTTTTCCAACAGGTATTTTATTGTTTTCATTGAGAAAGTCTTACTTGATTAAACATTCTTTAGCCTATCAACTACTAAATTTATTTTTAGGTACGTTACGGAGTGTCCCTTTCCTTATTTTTATTTTTATCTTAATCCCTCTCAATCGATTAATTTTTGGGACCTCATTTGGAACGATAGCGGCAATCTTACCTCTTACTTTGGTTTCAGTCAGTTTGTATGCACGTTATGTGGAACAAGCTTTATTAAATATACCTCAAGTTGTTGTAGATCGAGCTCTCAGTCTAGGGGCTAACAAGAGACAGATAATTTATTATTTTTTAATCCCCTCCATCAAGATTGACCTTGTTTTATCATTTACTGCAACGGCTATAAGTATTCTTGGCTACTCGACAATAATGGGAGTTATTGGTGCAGGAGGTTTGGGTGAATATGCCTATCGTTTTGGCTATCAAGAGTATGACTACCCAGTTATGTACTTGATTGTTGTCTTATTTATAATATATGTGTTTATCTTACAGAGTTTGGGCTATTTTATAGCAAACCGCTACTCAAGAAAATAAAAGAAAAGAGGAACTATGAAAAAATTACTTTCCCTAACATGTCTAATCATGATGTCTTTATGTTTAGTGGCATGTACTAAGCAAGCAATGTCGTCTAAGCAAATTAAAGATAAGAATAGTAAAGAAAAGGTGATTACTGTTGCAACTTACAGCAAACCTACATCTACCTTTTTAGATTTGGTTAAAGATAATGTAAAAGAAAAAGGATATACTTTAAAGGTTGTCATGGTCTCTGACTATATTCAGGCTAACATTGCTTTAGAAAACAAAGAACATGATGCTAACCTTTTACAACATGAATTTTTCATGAGTATCTTTAATAAGGAAAATGATGGTCATCTAGTGTCAATTACACCAATTTATCATTCATTGGCTGGTTTTTATGGTCAACATTTGAAAAATATTGCCGAGCTTAAAGACGGTGCTAAGGTAGCGATTCCGTCTGATCCTGCCAATATGACTAGAGCTCTGCTATTATTGCAAGAAAAGAAATTTATCACCTTAAAGAATACGTCCAAAAAGACCAAGGCTATCGAAGATATTATTACTAACCCTAAAAAATTACGAATTGAACCTGTAGCATTACTTAACCTCAATCAGGCCTATTTTGAATATGACCTTGTCTTTAATTTCCCTGGATATGTGACAAAAATCAATCTAGTTCCTAAAAGGGATAGATTATTATATGAGAAAAAACCAGATATCCGTTTTGCAGGTGCCTTGGTAGCTCGTGAAGATAATAAAAATAGTGATAAAATAAAAGTACTTAAAGAAGTACTAACAAGTAAAGAGATTCGTCACTATATCACTAAGGAGATTCCAAGTGAAGCAGACGTTGCTTTCTAGATAGATAAACTATGACCCCTCCTTCTTTATAGATGGAGGGTTTTTATTGCCTTTTTCTATTTTCTGAAGCAACTAATAGAACTAGCAATTTATGAAAGCGTGTTATTTATTAGATTGACCTTATTTTATATCTTTTTACTTTTAATTGTGTTACACTAAGTAGGTTGTCAGAAAAGATAACTAATAAAGGTTCATAAGGCAGCTTCGCACTGTCTTTTAGAAAAGAGAAACATTTGAAATTTACAGAACTTAACTTATCGCAAGATATTCTTTCAGCGGTAGAAAAAGCAGGCTTTGTAGAGCCATCACCAATCCAAGAAATGACTATCCCACTTGCTCTTGAAGGCAAAGATGTCATTGGTCAAGCGCAGACAGGTACAGGAAAAACTGCAGCTTTTGGGTTACCAACTTTAAATAAAATTCATACTGAAGATAATACTATTCAAGCACTTATTATTGCTCCTACACGTGAACTTGCAGTACAATCACAAGAAGAATTGTTCCGTTTTGGACGCGATAAAGGTGTTAAGGTCCGCTCTGTTTATGGTGGGTCAAGTATTGAAAAACAAATCAAGGCATTACGTTCAGGAGCACACGTTGTTGTTGGAACTCCAGGTCGATTACTTGATTTAATTAAACGTAAAGCACTTAAACTTAATCACATCGAAACTCTTATTCTTGATGAAGCAGACGAAATGCTTAACATGGGATTTTTAGAGGACATTGAAGCAATCATTAGTCGTGTACCAGAAGCACGTCAAACTCTTTTATTCTCAGCGACAATGCCTGATCCAATCAAACGTATCGGGGTTAAATTCATGAAAGATCCTGAGCATGTTAAAATTAAAGCAACTGAATTAACTAATGTGAATGTTGATCAGTATTATGTTCGCGTTAAGGAAAATGAAAAATTCGATACTATGACACGTTTGATGGACGTTGATCAACCAGAATTGTCAATTGTCTTTGGACGTACGAAACGTCGTGTAGATGAATTAACTCGTGGTCTAAAATTACGTGGTTTCCGAGCAGAAGGAATTCATGGAGACTTAGATCAAAATAAACGTCTTCGTGTTATCAGAGACTTTAAAAATGACCATATTGATATTCTTGTTGCCACAGATGTTGCTGCGCGTGGTTTAGATATTTCAGGCGTTACACATGTTTACAACTATGATATTCCCCAAGATCCAGAAAGTTATGTTCACCGTATTGGACGTACTGGTCGTGCTGGTAAATCTGGTCAATCTATCACTTTTGTTTCACCAAACGAAATGGGATATTTGACAATTATTGAAAACTTAACTAAAAAACGTATGACTGGAATGAAGCCTGCTACTGCAAGCGAAGCATTTCAGGCTAAGAAAAAAGTTGCATTGAAACGTATTGCACGTGACTTTGAGGATCAGGAATTAGTTTCTAAATTTGATAAATTTAAAGCCGATGCTTTGGAATTAGCAACTCAATACACACCAGAAGAACTTGCTCTTTATGTCTTAAGCTTAACAGTTCAGGATCCAGAATCGTTACCAGAAGTTGAAATCACACGTGAAAAACCATTACCATTTAAACCATCAGGTGGTGGCTTTAAAGGTAAAGGTGGACGAGGTAATGGCCGTGGTGGCGATCGTCGACGCAATGATCGTGGTGATCGTCGTGGAAATCGTGACCGTGATGATCGTGGTGGTCGTCGTGATTTTAAACGTCGTGATGATAAGTTCAAGAAAGATAATCGTCGTCAAGAAAATAAAAAACCTCATAAAAACACTTCAAGTGAAAAACAAACTGGATTTGTTATTCGCAACAAAGGCGATAAATAAGAGGATTACGAAAAGGAGTTGCTGAGCGACTCCTTTTTTATTTTTTAAGATAAAGCGTAGATAGTGATATCCGTAAAATTGCCTTATAACTTTAAGAATGAAGACAAAAGATTAAAGTGAGGTTGAAATTTAAAAGTTAAAGAAGCCAGGACAGGCTCATTGCACTTAGTATATTATCGTATTATTGTTCATTTTTATGTTGTTTAATATAAGTCAATTTTGCTTGCCGAGTCTTTAGTTTAAATAATGCTTCTGCCCTCATTGCTTCTTGTTTGCTATTAAAAGCTTCAGAATAAAGAAGTTTTACTGGCAATCTCGCACGAGTATATTTAGCACCTTTTCCGGTATTGTGTGTATTGAGACGGCGCTTGACATCTGTAGTATAACCTGTATAAAGTGTTCCATCTGAACATTCTAAAACATACATATAAGCAGGAACTTTAATCATGAGATTTTCCGTTTTCTCCGAAATATATATCAAAAATAGTCTCAGTATAGTCTCCATTATCTTGATGAACAACAAGAGGAGGAAGTATTATCATACCTTCTGTCGAGCCATCTTTAATAGCTTCAATTAAAAGCATATTAGCATCTTTTCCTAATTTTGGATAAACAAATTGGATACGTTTAGGTGCTAAATTGAACTGACGCATCGTATCAATAATTTCAAGGAAACGGTCTGGACGATGTACCATAGCGATACGTCCTTTTGTTTTTAGAGCATGTTGAGCAATTTGACAAATCTCTCTAAGGTTTGTTGTTATTTCGTGTCTTGCAAGGAGATAATGCGGGCTTAGATTTTTTTTAGAGGTTTCGCTTGCTTTGAAATAAGGTGGATTGCAAAGCATTAAATCAACGTTTGAACGTTGAACATGATCAAGAAGATTTTTTAAATCATCATTAATCATAGTAACCTGTTTTTCCAATTTATTGAGCTTAATCGAACGCTTAGCCATATCCGCAAGGCGCTCTTGTAGTTCGATCTCTATAATTGTCGCACTTGTTTTGGTGCTGGCAAACAAACCGACAGCACCATTACCACTGCATAAGTCAACGATAAGACCACGAGAAGGAAGTTTAGGGAACCGAGACAATAAAACACTATCTATGGAGTAGGAAAAAACTTCTTTGTTTTGGATGATTTTGACATCAGTTGAAAAAAGCTGATCAATGCGTTCATTTTCTTTTAAAATTGTATTTATCATAGGCTTATTATAGCAAAATTACAGCTTCCTAGCACTAGTTTTGAAAGTGTGGAGGTTGATTTTAAGATAATTCTTTCTAAAAAAAAGGAAGCATGATAAAATAGAAGTTACTTGATGAAAGGTAGAGGAGAAACATGTTCTATACTTACTTACGTACTTTAGTTATGTTCTTGATTTGGGTGGCTAATGGTAATGCGCACTATCATAATGAAGATAAAATGTTAAAAGATGATGAAAATTATATTTTAGTAGCTCCACACAGAACATTTTGGGATCCTGTGTACATGGCTTTTGCTGCTAGACCCAAACAGTTTATTTTTATGGCCAAAAAAGAATTATTCACGAATCGTTTGTTTGGTTGGTGGATTAAAATGTGCGGTGCTTTCCCTATTGATCGTGAAAAGCCAGGGCAAGACGCTATTCGATATCCTGTAAAGATGCTGAAAAATAGTAACCGTTCTTTGGTGATGTTTCCGAGTGGAAGCCGCCACTCCAAAGATGTCAAAGGAGGCGTAGCTGTTATTGCAAAAATGGCAAAAGTCAGAATTATGCCAGCAGCATATAGAGGTCCTATGGTTTTTAAAAATCTATTAAAGGGGCATCGTGTTGATATGAATTTTGGTAACCCTATTGATGTTTCTGATATTAAGCGTATGGATGCCGAAGGGATTGCAGAAGTATCTCGTCGTATTCAGGAAGAATTTGATCGTTTAGATAGAGAAAATGAAACTTATGATGATGGTAAGAAATTAAATCCATTGACTTATATTTATCGTCTACCTTTAGCAATTATAGCTATTGTCTTGCTTGTCCTAACTCTAATTTTTAGTTATTTAGCAAGCTTTGTGTGGGATCCACAAAAACATCTAAAATAAGTGTTACATGGAAACTATTTACTTTTTAGTAAATAGTTTTTTGTTTTTAATAGGAAAATCTCTTTAGTTACGAATAAGTAAATGGAGGAATATTTTTATGTTTGAAATAGTATTGGAAAAAATTAAATCGCATAAATGGGAGACAACAGGAATTATTGTAGGACTCTTATTATTTGGAATTTTGGGTTTAAATCATTTTGGCACTCATTATAAAGACGACGATTTAAATATTAATTTAGAGAAAAAAGTATCAACTATAACAGAAAAAAAGGTACCAATGATTAGTCACGTCAAAGATAAAGTATCTAATCAAGTAACGGTTGACGTAAAAGGGGCAGTCAATCATCCAGGTGTTTATAGTTTGCCTTCTCAAAGTCGTGTAACAGATGCGATTAAGCGTGCAGGTGGACTAAGCAATCTCGCTGATAGTAAATCCGTTAATCTAGCACAGAAATTACAAGATGAGACGGTTGTCTATGTTGCTCAAAAAGGTGAAAAAATAACTGTTGTGGAAGAGGAGAAAGCAAATAATATCGCCACTCAGGGAAATAGTAAGGGGAAAATTAATCTTAATAAAGCAGATTTATCAAGTCTTCAGACCATATCAGGCGTTGGAGCTAAAAGAGCTCAAGATATTTTAGATTATCGTGATAGTCAAGGTGGTTTTAAAACTATTGATGACCTCAAAAACGTATCAGGTATTGGTGAGAAAACACTAGAAAAATTACGTCAAGATGTTACAATTGACTAAGTATTTTCCTCTAAAACCTATTTATTTAGCATTGTTGGTCTTCCAAATTTACTTACTAGTGTTTTCTTGGACAATGCTTGGTTGTGCCTTTCTTTTATTTACTTTTATTTTTCTGATTTATCAATATGATCGTGAAACTATTTTTAAAACAATAGCAATAGTAATTTTTTTCTTATTTTATTTTTTATGGCAAAATCACAATATGAATGTCCAATATCAAAGAGTACCGAATCATATTAGCCAGATTGAAGTGCGTATTGATACTATTTCTATCAATGGTGATGTTTTATCATTCCAGGCAGATGCTTCAGGTAACACTTATCAAGCTTTTTACACATTAAAAAATAAAAGTGAGAAAGATTATTTTCAAAATCTTGATAATAATATAATGATCATTGCAGATATCAAACTCGAAGAAGCAGAGGAGAGAAGGCATTTTAATGGCTTTGATTATCGTCAGTATTTAAAAAGACATGGAATTTATCGTATCGCCAAAGTGACAAAGATAAAACAGATACGCTTATCTCAACATAGGTCTTTCTTTGCTCTTATGTCTAAGTGGCGTAGAAGTGCAATTGTTATTAGTCAAACTTTTCCAAATCCTATGCGTCACTATATGTCAGGGCTTTTGTTTGGATATCTAGATAAGACCTTTGATGACATGTCCGATTTATATAGTAGTCTAGGTATTATACATTTATTTGCTTTGTCAGGTATGCAAGTAGGTTTTTTTCTCGGTATTTTTCGTTATATCTGTCTACGTATTGGCTTACGCCTAGACCATGTTTGGTTACTTCAAATACCATTCTCGCTAATTTATGCTGGTTTAACAGGCTTTAGTATCTCAGTTGTTAGGGCACTTATTCAATCTTTATTATCACATAGCGGTGTCAAGAAAGATGAGAACTTTGCTCTCTGCTTGTTAATTTGTCTTATCTCTCTCCCCCACTCACTTTTGACTACGGGAGGAGTTCTTAGCTTTGCTTATGCTTTTATACTTACGATGACCTCCTTTGATCATTTTTCGAGTATAAAAAAACTAGCTATCGAATCTTTGACAGTCTCTGTAGGAATTCTTCCCATACTAACCTACTATTTTTCAGGTTTTCAACCAATATCAATTATATTAACAGCACTTTTATCTTTTGCATTTGATATTATATTTTTGCCTTTATTAACTGTTATATTTGTCTTATCGCCTATCGTTAAATTAAGTTGTATTAATAGTTTGTTTGAAATCCTAGAAGTGTTATTAAAATGGACTGGGCAACTGTTTCCAAGGCCACTTATTTTTGGAAAGCCCAGCCTTTTTCTTTTAATAGTCATGATTATAATTTTGGGATTACTTTATGATTATTATCATTCTAAATGTTTTCGTTATTGCTCCCTTCTTATTATCTTTACCTTGTTTTTTATCACTAAGAATCCAATTACTAACGAGGTTGCGATTTTAGATGTTGGACAGGGAGATAGTATTTTAGTGAGGGATTGGTTAGGAAAAACAATTTTAATTGATACTGGGGGAAGGGTGAGATTTGAACAGCCTGAAGAATGGAAACAAAAAGTAAATCAGTCTAATGCTGAGAGAACGCTCATTCCTTACTTGAAAAGCAGAGGTATTAGCAAGATAGATGATTTAGTGATAACTCATACCGATACAGATCATATGGGGGATATGGAAGTTATCTCAAAGCATTTTAAAGTTGCACGTTTGATTACAAGTTCAGGTTCTTTAACGAATTCGCAGTACGTTAAGCGTTTATCAAAGATAGGAGTAGCTGTAAAATCTATAGAAGCTGGTGATAAACTTTCTGTCATGGGAAGTTATTTACAAGTACTTTACCCATGGCACAAGGGTGATGGAAAAAATAATGATTCAATTGTTTTATATGGACATTTATTAGGAAAAGGTTTCTTATTTACCGGTGATTTGGAGGAAGAGGGAGAAAAGCAGTTATTAGAAGCTTATCCTAATTTATCAGTAGATATCCTTAAAGCAGGACATCATGGTTCTAAGGGATCATCAAGTCTATCCTTTCTGAAAAAGTTGTCTCCTAGTGTGGTGCTAGTGTCAGCTGGTAAAAATAATCGTTACCAGCATCCTCATCAAGAGACTTTACAAAGGTTCCAAAAGATTAAAAGCAAGATTTTCCGAACGGATCAATCAGGTACAATTAGGCTAACAGGATGGTGGAAGTGGCATATTCAGACAGTTCGTTGATTTATTAAAATGATTGCGTATCTGTTAAATACAATCTATTTTTCGCAAGAATTCAGTAATTTTAAGCTTGACATGGAACGGGTTCCAGCATTTATACTGATTTCAGAAGAAGAGAGGTATTTTTTATGACTATCAAACGTATTTTTTGTGACATGGATGGTACACTATTAAATAGTGAAGGACAAGTGAGTAAAAGTAACGCTACCTTAATACGTGAGGCAGCGATTCCAGTAACTTTAGTGTCTGCTAGGGCACCTATGGAAATGAAGGATGCCGTAGATGCACTTCAATTAGGAGGAGTCCAAGTTGCTTTTAATGGAGGATTGATTTATAGAATAGGAGATAATAATCAAGTTCTACCTATTCATACACAAATCATTAAAAAAAGCACAGTAAAACAATTGCTAAGAGGAATACGGTTTCATTTTCCTCAAGTTAGTTTATCTTATTACGATCTTAATAACTGGTATTGTGATAAAATAGATGAAGGAATCCGATACGAACATAGTTTAACTCAACAATGCCCAACGTTTATTCATAATGAGGATCAGTTTTTAGAAGGTCACACAAATACTTTTAAAATTATGATGATTACTTTCGATGAAGCAAATATGCTAGAATTAGAAAAATATCTTCAAAGTTTGGAGTTACCAGAAATCACTATTCAACGTTCAGGTAAAGCGTATCTTGAAATTACACATCTCTTAGCCAAAAAATCTAAAGGAATTGCTTACATCCTTCAAAAAGAGCAGTTAGCTAGAGAAGAAACGGCTGCATTTGGAGATGGACATAATGATTTGCCTATGCTTGAAATGGTAGGTTACCCTATTGTTATGGATAATGCTTTTGATGATATCAAAGCGATAGCATATCAACTAACTAAGTCTAATGATGAAGACGGAGTGGGATATGGGATTCAAAAATTTTTAAAGTAGGAGCCTTATAATGACAAGTATTAGTGATATAGCTAAAAAGGCAGGTGTTGCTAAATCAACAGTTTCCCGTGTTATCAATCATCACCCACATGTTTCTGATGAGACGCGACAAAAAGTAATGGCTCTTATCACCGAATTGGATTATATACCAAATCAACTAGCGCGGGATTTAAGTCGAGGCAAAACACAAAAAATAGGTGTCGTCATTCCCCACACGCGCCATCCTTATTTTACACAATTAATAAATGGCCTATTAGATGCTGCTAAAACTACCGACTATCAACTTGTTATGATGCCTTCGGATTACAACCAAGAATTAGAACTTTCCTACTTGAAACAGCTCAAGATGGAAGCTATTGATGCTTTAATATTCACTTCAAGAGCAATTAGCCTCGATATTATTGAAACTTATGCAAAATATGGACGAATAGTAGTTTGTGAAAAATTGCAGGAATATAATCATCTATCCTCTGCTTACCTTGATCGCTATTCTTCATTTCTAGAGGCATTTTCTGATATGAAGTTACGAGGTTTGGAGCACTTAGTTTTATTATTTTCAAGGAATAATGAATCCTCTGCTACCTATCAATCCGCATTATTAGCTTATCAAGAGGTCTATGGGCAACTATCATCTCCATATATGGTAGTTGGGAATGTTCATGACTTTAATGATGGACTAAATTTATCTTATCAATTGGTAAAAGAAGTTAGTATAGATGGTATATTAGCTACAAGTGATGAAGTTGCGGCAGGGCTAATAAAAGGTTATGAAGAAAGTAGGAAAAAACGTCCCTATATTATTGGTCAGGAATGTTTATTAGTTGGGCAACTTTTGAAACTCCCAACAATTGACCACAAATCCTATTATTTAGGGAAATTAGCTTTTAAACAGGCTTTAGCTGAAAATATTAGTCAAGAAGTTTTATTCTCAGAGTTTTTATCTCAAGACAATTAGTCATTCAAAAGTAATAGAAAAAAGGTTTCCAACTAAACTTGATTGGAAACCTTTTTATTTAATGATTGATAATTTTAAGCATTTGTTTGAAAGCAGTCTCTGCTTCAGCAATCGGTAAGACTGGATAAACGTGGTTCATTTTTTGACCAACGATATAGTGGTGTTTAATGTTTTCTTTTGCTAATTTTTGATGTAATAATTGATTATCGGGGTAGAAAATATCGTGCGTTCCTATAAAAAATGATATTGGAGCCATCTTGTTAAATTGGCTACTGTAAAGAGGACTAACTTGAGGATTTTTAAAATTCTTTTTTCCATTTGCCCAGTAAGGAGCTACTTGTTGTAATTGCCAAGCTTTAAGAAGGGGATCTTTTTTTTGAACTTTTTCAATCTTTGGATTATTAGTAGCAATATCTAACCATGGTGATATTAAAATAATTTCTTTTGGTTGTTTGATATGCTCCGTGACAAGGTTATCAGCAAGACCTAAAGCAAGGCCTCCGCCTGCACTTTCACCTACTAAGATAATCTGTTTGGGAGATGTGACGCTAGCCAATGTATTTTGGTATAATTTTTTAATTTTGGGGATAGCATCACTATAGTTATATGTAGGAGCTTTAGGGTAAATAGGAAAGACAACTTTTGCATCTAATTTTTTAGCTAGTTTATTGACAAAAATATATTGTAATTCAGAAGCTTGATGGATATATGATCCTCCATGAACATAGAAGATAACCTTTTGCTTAGGATTATTTTTATCATTCCAAGTGAATGTTTGCATGCCATCAGTAGCGGTAATTTCTACCTTTTCATTATTTAATGCCTGAGGAATGTCTACAGGAAGAACATTACGTTTAGCTACCTTAGTTAAGTAATTTTGGTATTCTTTAATGGTTTGAGGCTTAATCTGATTTACCACAGGTAGAGTTTTTTCAATAGTATTGCTAGTTAGGGATCTTTTTTCAACAATATGCGTGTAAGCATATGCTCCCATAAAAATGGCAAAAAAGATTAGAAGTAGTACAATAAGTTTTCGATAGTTTTTCATGATTATCCTTTTGTAATTGAGCTCGTCATGCTAAAAATGATTAGTTGTTATTCTATAATAAAGTAGATACGAAAACAAGAAAATAATGCTATAAAATTTCAACCTATTATAATTTTTTGCTGATAGTACGTATGAACCTTTAATTTGCTAAAATAGAAGAGAGGAGAGTGTTATTATGTTTCACAGAGAAGATTTTTCAAAAACATTATTAAAAAAAGCTTTGCAGCCCGGTATGAGAGTTATGGATATTGGTTGTGGTAGTGGGGAATTAACGCGTTTGGCTGCTGATATCGTTGGTAAAGAAGGTGATGTTGTAGGAATTGATATTAATGAGCAACTTTTATGGCAAGCTAGACATGATAATGGCTATGCTAATGTTAGTTATCAAAATGCAGATTTAGCAGCACTTTCCTCCTTTGAAACAAAAAGTTTTGATGCTATTATTGGACGTCGTGTATTAATGTATCAAAAAAATCCAAAGAAAGTAATAGAAAGTTTAACACCTTTGTTAAAGCAAAAAGGTTTTTATGTTTTTCAAGAAAGTGATGCAATGTGTTTAGAACTAGCTAAGCCTAGCTTTGTAAATATGAATAAAATACAATCACTAATCTGGCAAACTGTTGAGAAGGAAGGAGGACACATTCATATTGGAAGTCAACTTGAGCAATTAATGTTAGAAGCAGGCTTAATCGTTGACCATTTTGTATCAGAAAATGTCATTCAAACGTCACAAACTGGTACAGATCTATCTTGGCTACTAAATATCATGAAAGAAAGAATACAAAGATATAGCGACCTTCAGGGGTTAGAAGATGTCAATTTACAAAAAGAATTAGAAGAGAATAATGACCATTTTATACGAGATTGTCAATTTGGAATTATTTCTCATAGAGTTGATGAATGATTTTAAGTATTATTTGACACCTTGAAAAGTTTCCTTATGGTATAATAAGGAATATGATTGCGATTGAAGAAATTGGGAGAATTACCCCAGATAATTTAGGGTTAGTAACTGTTTTAGCAGGAGAAGATTTAGGGCAATATGCTCAGATGAAAGAGAAGCTATTTCAGGTAATTGGATTCAATAAAGACGATTTAGCCTATTCTTATTTTGATTTAAGTGAAGAAGACTATCAAAATGCGGAATTAGACTTAGAAAGTTTACCTTTTTTATCAGACTACAAGGTTGTTATTTTTGATCAGTTTCAAGATATTACGACTGATAAAAAAACTTATTTAGATGAACAAGCAATGAAGCGCTTTGAAGCCTACTTGCAGAATCCTGTAGATACTACGAGACTTGTTATTTGTGCTCCAGGAAAACTTGATGGAAAACGTCGACTTGTAAAGTTATTGAAACGTGATGCTCGTGTTTTAGAGGCTAATACTTTAAAAGAATCAGATTTAAAGACGTATTTTCAAAAATATGCTCACCAAGAAGGATTAGTTTTTGAAGCAGGTGTTTTTGATGAGTTATTGATTAAGTCTAACTATGATTTTAGTGATACTTTAACGAATATCGCTTTCTTAAAGTCATATAAAACAGACGGTCATATTTCGTCCAATGATGTTAGAGAGGCTATCCCTAAAAGCCTGCAAGATAATATATTTGATTTGACTCAAGATGTCTTACTTGGCAGGATAGATTTAGCGCGTGATTTAGTAAGAGATTTACGTCTACAAGGCGAAGACGAAATCAAATTGATTGCAATCATGTTAGGACAGTTTCGGATGTTTTTGCAAGTTAAAATATTGGCTAGTAAAGGAAAGTCAGAGAGTCAAATTGTTTCTGAACTATCCCATTACATAGGACGTAAAATCAACCCTTATCAAGTAAAATTTGCTGTCAGAGATTCTAGAAACCTTCCCCTCGCTTTTTTAAAAGAAGCGATTAGGATTTTAATCGAGACTGACTATGCTATTAAAAGAGGGACTTATGATAAGGATTATCTCTTTGATTTAGCCTTATTAAAAATTGCTCATAAAAAGCCCTAATTAAAGAAACAAAAGAGTTGAAAGCTGTTCCAAATTCCTATAGAATAAGGGTAACAATAGATGAAAAGAGGATTTCGACATGGCAATTATTTTACCAGATTTACCCTATGCATATGATGCGCTTGAGCCACATATTGATGCTGAGACAATGACACTACATCATGATAAGCACCATGCAACTTATGTTGCTAATGCAAATGCTGCTCTTGAGAAACATCCTGAAATTGGAGAAGACTTAGAAGCACTCTTAGCTGATATTTCTCAAATTCCAGAAGATATTCGTCAGGCAGTCATCAATAACGGTGGTGGACATCTTAACCACGCTCTTTTCTGGGAATTGATGTCACCAGAAGAAACTCAAATTTCACAAGACTTATCTGAAGACATTGATGCAACTTTTGGTTCATTTGAAGACTTTAAAGCTGCTTTCACAGCAGCAGCAACAGGACGTTTTGGTTCAGGTTGGGCTTGGCTTGTTGTTAATGCTGAAGGCAAACTTGAAGTGCTTTCAACTGCCAATCAAGATACTCCAATTATGGAAGGTAAGAAGCCTATTTTAGGGCTTGATGTATGGGAGCATGCTTATTACTTAAACTATCGTAATGTTCGTCCTAACTACATCAAAGCTTTCTTTGAAATTATTAACTGGAATAAAGTAAATGAACTTTACCAAGCTGCTAAAGCTTAATAAAAAAACGAGTCGATAGGCTCGTT
>NZ_GL636070.1:1357785-1373604 GCF_000186445.1 Streptococcus agalactiae ATCC 13813 | reverse complement strand
CTGACTAAGTACTTAAAATAAAAAACGAGTCGAGTAGGCTCGTTTTTTTTATTATTCTAAAAGTTGATAATGTTTTTTAAAAGTCTAGAAGTCCAAACTCAGATAAAACTAGAACAGTCCTATTATCTTCAACTAAGCGAATAAGTTTATTGAAAGCGCTTGACAAGATTAGTAAGAAATGATAAAATTAAAACGTTTTCAGGTGTTATTATTTAAGGTAAGCAAGCTGATAACAGATAAAATTGCATAATAAAGGATGTTATCACATTTTGTGAGCAGGGACCTATTCAACGACGACTTTTTGTTGTGTCTTGGATGGGTCATTTTTTATTGTGCGAGTGAAGGACTAGGACTTTAATGATTATAAAACGCGTATTAAATCATAATGCAGTCATATCAGTAACACATCAAGGATTAGATGTGTTACTGATGGGGAAAGGAATTGCATTTAAGAAAAGAATAGGTGATAGGATTAATAGCGATGCTATTGAGAAGTCATTTGTTTTAAAAAATAGTGATAACATGAACCGTTTTACGGAGTTATTTATTACTGTTCCAGAAGAAGTAGTTGCATGTTCAGAACGAATTATCAACCTAGGTAAAATCAAATTGGGTAAGAACTTAGATGAAATTCTTTATATCAATTTGACAGATCATATTCATTCGGCTATTGAAAGACATGAACAAGGAATGGTTATCCAAAATCCACTAAGGTTGGAAATCCAGCGTTACTATCCTGATGAATACTCCATTGGGATGAAGGCTCTGGAACTTATAAAGGATGAATTGGGTATTTGTTTAACAATTGATGAGTCAGCTTTTATTGCTATGCACTTTGTAAATGCTGGATTGGATAATCCGTTTAATGAAGCGCATAAAATCACTGAGATTGTATCTTACATTGAACAGAAAGTAAAAATAGATTTTCGAACAGAACTAGATGAAAGTTCAATTGATTATTATCGTTTCATGACACATACCAAATTATTTGCTCAACGTGTTTTATCAGGAATGAAATACGAAGATGATGATGCTGATTTACTTTTGGTAGTTAAGAAAAAATATCCGAGAGAATATAAATGTGTTAAAGAGATCGGCAACAATATGGCTATCCAATACCAATATCAACTTAATTCAAGTGAACTCCTATATCTGACGGTGCATGTTAAACGATTAGTTAAAAATTTAAAGGAGATATCAGATGACTAAATACCAAGAGACTGCTAAAGCTATTTTAGCAGCAGTAGGGGGAGAAAAAAATATTCAACACGTAACCCACTGTGTGACACGATTACGATTAGTTTTAGACAATGATGAAATTGTCAACGATCAGGTTATTAAAAATATTCCGAATGTTATCGGTGTTATGCGTAAAAATGATCAATACCAAATTATTTTGGGAAATGATGTCAATAATTATTATAATGCTTTTTTGGCCTTAGGTCATTTTGAAAATACTACCAGAGAATTTTCATCACAAAAAAAGAGTTCAATATTTGAGAAATTAATTGAAACGATTGCAGGAGTCATTACGCCGCTTATACCTGCTCTTCTAGGAGGAGGTATGCTCAAGGTTATAGGTATTTTGCTCCCTATGCTCGGTATAGCAAGCTCTAGTTCTCAAACAGTAGCTTTTATCAATTTTTTTGGTGATGCCGCTTATTATTTTATGCCAATAATGATTGCTTATTCAGCAGCGTCACGATTTAAAGTTACACCTGTATTAGCTGCTACAGTAGGAGGGATTCTCTTACACCCTGCTTTTGTGACAATGGTAGCTGAAGGAAAACCATTATCTTTATTTGGAGCTCCGGTTACACTGGCTAGTTATGGTTCTTCTGTTATTCCAATCTTAATTATGGTTTTTCTTATGCAATATATTGAGAGATGGATTAATAAAATTGTTCCTAGTGTAATGAAGAGTTTTTTACAACCGACTTTGATTATTCTCATTTCTGGCTTTTTAGCTTTAGTGGTCGTGGGGCCACTGGGGGTAATTATTGGTAAAGGATTGTCTAGTGCAATGCTTTCGATTTACCATGTGGCACCATGGTTAGCTTTAGCTATTCTTGGTGCTATTATGCCATTGGTTGTTATGACAGGAATGCACTGGGCATTTGCTCCAATCTTTTTAGCTGCTTCTGTTGCGACACCAGATGTTTTGATTTTACCAGCAATGTTAGCTTCTAATTTAGCTCAAGGTGCGGCTTCTCTTGCTGTTGCAGTTAAGGCTAAACAAAAACAAACACGTCAGGTGGCCTTTGCAGCAGGTTTATCAGCACTACTAGCTGGTATCACAGAACCTGCACTTTATGGTGTCACACTGAAGTTCAAGAAGCCTTTATACGCTGCAATGATATCAGGTGGTTTAGTAGGAGCTTATATTGGATTAGTTAATATTGCTTCCTATACATTTGTAGTACCATCTATTATTGGTTTGCCACAATACATCAATCCACAGGGGGGCAATAATTTCAGTAATGCTGTTATTGCAGCAATAGCTACTATTATTTTGACTTTCATTATTACATGGTTCTTGGGAATTGATGAAGGAGAAAACGAAAAAAGTAGTATTAATGCTCAAGAGCACACACATATTAGAAGTGGTTTATCAAAAAAAGAGACATTGTATTCACCTATGGTAGGCAATGTATTACCTTTATCTAAAGTACCCGATGAAACATTTTCATCTAAATTACTAGGTGAAGGTTTAGCAATCACTCCTAGTGTGGGTGAAGTTTATGCACCATTTGATGGTGAAATTATAAGTTTATTTCCTACAAAACATGCCATTGCCTTAAAGGATGATAAGGGAGTCGAAGTGTTAATCCATATTGGAATAGATACTGTAGAACTAAATGGAGAAGGTTTTGAACAATTGGTCAAAATTGGCGATTTTGTTAAACGAGGACAGTTACTTTTGCGAATGGATATTGATTTTATTAGTTCAAAGGGGTATTCTCTTATTAGTCCGGTTGTAGTTACAAATTCAATTGACCAACTTGAAATTATCGTTAAAGACGAAGAGACAATGGTTACAAATGAAGATGATTTACTTGTAATTCTTTAAAAGGAAGGATGATAATATGACGGTTTTTCCTAAACATTTTCTATGGGGAGGTGCAGTTGCTGCCAATCAGGTAGAGGGTGCATTTAGAACAGATGGCAAAGGTTTATCTGTACAAGATGTACTTCCAAATGGTGGTTTAGGCGATTTCACCGCCAAACCTACTCCAGACAATTTGAAGCTAGAAGCAATTGATTTTTATCATAACTATAAAAATGATATAAAACTGTTTGCAGAGATGGGCTTTAAAGTTTTTAGAACCTCTATTGCCTGGTCTCGAATTTTTCCAAATGGGGATGATAGTGCTCCAAACGAAGCTGGCTTACAATTTTATGATAATTTATTTGATGAGTTGCTTAAATATAATATCGAGCCCTTGGTTACCTTATCTCATTATGAAACACCGCTTCATCTTGCAAAAACTTATAATGGTTGGGCTGATAGACGTTTGATAGCATTTTTTGAGAAATTTGCTCAAACAGTCATGGAGCGTTATAAAGATAAGGTGAAATATTGGTTGACTTTTAATGAAGTGAATTCTATTTTACATATGCCTTTCACCAGTGGTGCTATTATGACCGACAAATCACAACTAAGTCCTCAGGAGCTTTATCAAGCTATTCATCATGAATTAGTAGCATCGGCTAGAGTGACAAAATTAGGGCGTTCTATCAATCCTAATTTTAAAATTGGCTGTATGATTCTGGCTATGCCAGCTTATCCTATGACATCTGATCCAAGAGATGTCCTGGCTGCAAGACAATTTGAACAACATAATCTGCTATTTTCAGATATACATGTCAGAGGTAAATATCCCACTTATATTCAGTCCTATTTCAAAAATAATGGTATTAAAATTAAATTTGAAGAAGGAGATGAGGAAGTATTGGCACAAAATACAGTAGATTTCCTATCGTTTAGTTACTATATGAGCGTGACACAAGCTTATGACTTTGAAAATTATCAAAGTGGTCAGGGAAATATCCTTGGAGGCCTGACTAATCCTCATTTAACAACTTCAGAATGGGGATGGCAAATCGATCCCATCGGGCTACGCCTAGTCTTAAATCAGTATTATGAACGTTATCAGATTCCGTTGTTTATTGTAGAAAATGGATTGGGAGCAAAAGATCAATTGATAGAAACACTAGACGGTGATTATACTGTCGAAGATGATTATCGTATTGATTATATGAATCAACATTTAGTTCAAGTTGCTAAAGCTATTGAAGATGGTGTTGAAATAATGGGATATACATCTTGGGGGTGTATTGATTGTGTATCCATGTCTACAGCTCAACTAAGTAAACGTTATGGTCTAATATATGTTGATCGAAATGATGATGGAACAGGGAGTCTACAACGTTACAAGAAGAAGTCATTTGGTTGGTACCAAAAAGTGATTAGGACAAATGGTCAATCATTGTTTGAACATCATAACAGATAACATGTTAAACAACTAGTCTCTGTTTCAATTATAATAAAAAGGAGTATCCATAGGTTACTCCTTTTTATTATAATTTATGAAGGTTAATATCTTCTGATTTAAGTGCTAGATACAATAAAGTTGCATCCTTAAAATTTCTTGGGTTGAGCTGCGTTGACTCATAAATCTTATTTAACCTATATTGAACAGTATTTTTATGGATAAAAAGTTCCTGACTACATTCTTTTAATGATAGATTATGCTTAAAATATGAGTTAAGCAAGATCTTATCATTTTCAGATAAGTTTACAAGCGCTTTATTTAGCACATATTGTTTAATATTAGAATCAATACTTGTTAATAACAGTTCAAGATCAAGGTCGTCGACGAGGTTGACCTTCTGTTGACCTTTTAAAGCTTTCAGGGCTAAGATAGACGTTTCATATGATCTTTTTAAAAGTGATAAAGATGATTTTTGTCCGATACCAACTTTATAGAGGCCCTTTTCGCATTCAAACTTTGATAGGATATTTGGATAATAATAGTCAAACATCTGGTCAGAAAGTAAAAGCCAGTATTGATTGGGATAATTAAAGGTATAAATAGCAGTGTCAAGTTTATCAAAAAAGTTCAAGAGTGACATTTCAGATTGACTTAAGAGTAATTTTTGTTTTTGACTATTGATTTCAAAAGTGAGTAGACGATAGTCAGTTTTCTCTGATAGGTGGTATTGGTTTAAAAATTGATTGAGGTAATAGTAGTCTAACTCTCTGCCTTCAACAAGATGATGTAAGACAATAGAAGCTTCGTTTTTTCGCCCGAAATCCAGATAATCTAATTCATGCTCTTTTAAGATGAGTCGAGTCATTTTTTGAGCAAGTAAAGCATATTTTCCTACTTGGTTGGGGTTTCCACTAATCCCAATAGTAGCTAATAATTCACAATTATAATAGAAAGGAATATTGATCCCTGCTTGTGTCCCAAAATAAGATTCTTGATCTGTTACTTCAATCATTTGTCCTGTCTGTGCTACTTTTAAACCAATTTCATGGAATTCTCCAACACGTTTTGGATTGGTACTAGCGAAAATGATTCCTTTGGTATTAATAAAATTAATATCTTGTTGACAAACATCTTTGATAGAGGTAACGATTTGTTGTGCGAGTTGTTTTCTTAATTTCATTCAGCTTACCTTTTGTTATATATAACAAATATCATATCATAAAAACGCTAACATTTGTTCTATAGTCTATATTTTTTGTTATTTGATTTTGTTACTATAATTGAGTGATATAAACTAGTGAAAAAAATAACAAGGATTCACAAAATATTTTCAAGGAGGTTTTCAAATGAAGGTAGTAGTAGCTATTGATTCTTTGAAAGGGAGTCTTTCTTCTTTAGAAGCTGGAAATGCTATAAAGGAGTCAATTAATGAAGTAATCCCAGGGGCGGATGTGGAAGTACATCCATTAGCAGATGGGGGAGAAGGAACTGTTGAAGCTTTGACGCTAGGTATGGGGGGTACGATCGAAACAATCCCTGTTAAGGGGCCTATTGGAGAAAAAGTACATGCGAGTTATGGTATTATTTCACAGCGTCAGTTAGCTATTATTGAAATGGCTGCAGCTGCTGGTATTACCCTAATTGCTACTGAAGAGAGAAATCCTCTCCATACAACCACTTATGGAGTTGGAGAAATGATAAAGGATGCTATAAGTAAAGGCTGTAGGCACTTTATTATTGGTATTGGAGGTAGTGCTACTAATGATGGTGGGGCAGGTATGCTACAAGCTTTGGGATATGCATTATTAGATAAAGATAATCAAGAAATCAGTTTGGGAGCACAAGGATTGGCAGATTTAAAATCTATCTCTACTGATAAGGTTATTGAGGAATTAAAAGAATGCGATTTTAAAATTGCATGTGATGTAACAAATCCTTTATGTGGTGCTCAAGGGTGTAGTTCGATTTTTGGACCGCAAAAAGGTGCTGATGAAGATATGATTACAAAAATGGATACTTGGTTAAGTAATTATGCTACTTTAGCTACTTCAGTTAGTGAAAAAGCAGATGCAACTATTGAAGGAACAGGTGCAGCGGGTGGGCTTGGATTTGCCTTTTTAGCCTTTACAAATGCTACCTTAGAACCAGGTATTGATATTATTCTATCAGAAATTAACATAGGAAAAGCGATTTCTGAAGCTGATTTAGTAGTTACTGGTGAAGGTCGTCTGGATGGGCAAACGGTGATGGGAAAAGCTCCAATTGGCGTAGCAAAATTAGCTAAAAAATATGGTAAGAAAGTAGTGGCATTCTCTGGAACTGTCACCGAAGATGCTATACTTTGTAATCAACATGGTATTGATGCTTTTTTTCCAATCGTACGACGCCTTATCAGTTTAGATGAGGCTATGTCTAAAGAGGTAGCTTATAAAAATATGAAAGAAACTGCTACTCAAGTCTTTAGATTAATCAATTTGTATAATCATTAATATTGAAAGGAATTCTGATAAGTTATGGAAGCTACATTTACAACAACAGGGGCTTTAATAGGATTAGCGCTTGCTATTTTACTGATTATCAAAAAAGTTCATCCTGCCTATAGTCTCATTCTTGGAGCATTAGTTGGAGGTTTGATTGGTGGCGGTGATTTAGTTACAATTGTCAATACTATGGTATTAGGTGCGCAAGGGATGATGTCATCCATATTACGCATTTTAACATCAGGGATTTTAGCGGGTGCTTTAATTAAAACCGGATCAGCTGAAAAAATTGCAGAAAGTATCATTAAAAAATTAGGACAACAGCGAGCCATCACAGCTTTAGCCATCGCAACAATGATTATTTGTGCAGTAGGTGTCTTTATTGATATTGCAGTTATTACAGTTGCCCCGATTGCATTAGCAATAGGTAAAAAAGCTAATCTTTCTAAATCTAGCATACTGTTAGCAATGATTGGTGGTGGTAAGGCTGGGAATATTATTTCACCCAATCCTAATACAATTGCTGCTTCAGAAGCATTTAAGGTTGATTTAACAAGCTTAATGGTACAAAATATTATTCCTGCAATTGCAGCTTTAGTAGTTACGATTATATTAGCAAAGATTGTTTCCAAGAAAAATAACGATATTTCTTATGATAGTGAGGAGCAAGTGGGCTCTGATCTGCCAGCATTCTTACCGGCTATTTCTGGTCCACTTGTGGTTATCTGCTTATTAGCTCTTCGTCCTTTATTTGGAATCACTATTGATCCCTTGATTGCACTGCCGTTGGGTGGTCTAATTAGTATTTTAGCAACAGGTTACCTAAAAGAAACGGTACCGTTTGTTGAATACGGTTTATCAAAAGTTGTTGGCGTTTCAATTCTTTTGATTGGAACAGGTACACTCTCAGGTATTATTAAAGCATCTAATCTACAATTTGATATGATTCATCTCCTTGAATTTTTAAATATGCCGACCTTCATCCTTGCCCCACTCTCAGGTATTTTTATGGGAGCAGCAACAGCATCAACGACTTCTGGAACAACTATCGCTTCACAAACGTTTGCTGAAACCTTGATTAAATCGGGGGTACCGGCGGTTTCGGGTGCAGCTATGATTCACGCAGGTGCGACTGTTCTGGATTCGCTACCTCATGGATCCTTCTTCCATGCGACAGGCGGAGCTGTCAATATGGCTATAAAAGATCGTATGAAACTAATTAGCTATGAAGCTTTGATTGGATTAACTAGCACAATAGTTGCTGTCGTTTACTATTGTTTCTTTGGGTAAAATTTGGATGAATACGTGATGTTTATTATCACTGTTTGAATAGAATTCTCATTGATTTTTTCTAATTTTCTTACTATAATAAATTAGTAGGAGAGGTGTTGTGAAACAAACAAAGAAAGAATTTATTTTAGGATTAACCATTATTATTACCCTTACTTTATTAATCATGTTGATTTTTTTAGTAATGTTTAATAAGTCCAGCAACTCTAAGTTGAAGCAGACAAAAGATAGAAGAGTATTATCTACTTCAACCACAAGGACATCCAGTATCTCACATGATCAAAAAATTGTAGAAAAGTCTCTTGAAAAAAAGAAAATGGTCATGGAACAGGATATGGAATTGATGAATGCCTATAGGCTCTATTATGATTATGCCCATTTGTCCTTGAAAGAGGTTGTTCTGGCCTATATGTCTGAATATGGCATTGAAAAAAATAGTGTTGCTTTTTCTTATAAAAATTTAAAAACAGGACAAAGGGACTCTATGAATGATACTCAGGCTATGACAGCAGGGAGCACCTATAAGTTACCTCTTAACATGTTGGTAGTAGATGCAGTGGTCAAGGGCAAGTTGTCCATGGAAGAACGCTTTGATATTACCGAGACTGACTATGAATATATTGGTGAACATAATAATTATGTTGCTGCTTTCTCGGGGGCAATGTCTATTGATGATATGCAAAAATACTCTTTAGTTTATTCAGAAAATACACCCGCCTATGCTTTAGCTGAGCGTATTGGTGGCATGGATAGTGCTTATTCAAAGTTTGGTCGTTATGGCCAATCTAAAGGAGACATCAAAAATATACAAAAAAACGGTAATAAAGTGACAACAGATTACTATATTCAAGTGCTAGATTATCTCTGGAAACATCGTAAAAAGTATGATAGTTTAATTACTTATTTAGAAGAAGCTTTTCCAACAGATTATTATCGTGCTTTGATACCATCTGATGTTGTTGTTGCTCAAAAGCCAGGGTATGTCCGTGAGGCGTTGAATGTTGGAGCAATTGTCAAAGAAGAAGTGCCTTATATTGTTGCTATTTATACTGCAGGTTTAGGTGGCTCTACTCAGGAAGATTCAGAAATTAATGGAGTGGGACTATATCAGCTAGAACAATTATGTTTTGTTATTAATCAATGGCATCGTGTTAATATGAATTAGAAATAAATCTATCAAAATAATAAAAACCTCTTAGATTAACTATCTAAGAGGTTTTTATAAATGTGATTTTATAACTTGATTAAGTGAAGAAAGGGCAGAAACAGTTTTTTGATAAGATTCAGGACTAATTTCTGAGAAAAAATACCCGCACGATTGCACCGCATTGACAACGGCATCTTGTGACTCAATACCTTTGTTACTTAGGTGAATAATGAGTTGCCTTTTATCATCTCTTGGTTTTACTCGTACAATCCACCCACGATTTTCCATACGCTTTAAAACTGGAGTTAGGGTATTCGAATTAAGAGATAGTGCATAACTAAGTTCCTCCTTCATATGCCGATGATCCTCTTCCCAAAGGACTAACAAGATAACGTATTGGAGATAAGTCAATTGAAATTCATCCAAAGCTTTTTGGTAAAATTTATTGAAAAGTCGATGTGTTTCACTAACCGTAAAACATAATCGCTCGTCTAAAATACTTCGATTACTCATTATCATATTGTAGCATTTTGGAGGCGTTGTAGTATGTCAATCGTGTTAAAAAACGATAAAACTTTTTCCTAATTGAAAGCCTATTCTTACTTAACAAACATAGCATCACCAAAGCTGAAGAAACGATATCGTTCTTCAACTGCATGGTTGTAAGCTTCTAGTACAAAATCACGTCCAGCAAATGCTGATACTAACATGACAAGAGTAGACTTTGGTAAGTGAAAGTTGGTTGAAAAAGCGTCTACAACCTTGAACTGATAACCAGGCTTGATAAAAATATTTGTCCACCCTGAGTCGGCTTTTAATTCACCATTGAATTTAGAACCAATTGTCTCTAATGTGCGAATAGAAGTTGTACCAACAGCTATAATACGTCCACCAGATTCTTTAACTGCATTGAGAGTATCAGCAGCTTCTTTAGATAATTGGTAAAACTCAGAATGCATTTCGTGTTCATCAAGATTATCAACTGAAACAGGACGGAAAGTTCCAAGTCCAACGTGAAGCGTCAAATAGACAAGCTTCACACCTTTTGTTTCAATTTTTTCCAAAAGTTCTTTTGTAAAATGAAGACCGGCTGTTGGTGCAGCAGCAGAACCATTTTCTTTTGCATACACAGTCTGATAGCGGTCACGATCTTCTAGTTTTTCATGAATATATGGCGGAAGTGGCATTTCGCCCAAACTTTCAAGGACTTCTAGAAAAATACCATCATATGAGAATTCTACAATACGCCCACCATGTTCTAATTCCTTTGTGACTGTTGCTATTAACCGACCATCACCAAATGAAACTTTGGTCCCTACGCGTAAGCGTTTAGCGGGTTTAGCAAGCACTTCCCATTGATCGCCTTCTGTATTTTTGAGAAGTAATAACTCTACATGGCCATGTGTATCTGGCTTTTCACCATAAAGGCGAGCGGGCAGAACACGTGTGTTATTCATTACTAAAGCGTCACCAGGCTTGAGTTCATCTAAGATATGATCGAAATGGCTATCTGCCATCGTCTTATTCTTATGATCAATGACTAATAATTTAGAAGCGTCTCTTTTTTCAAGTGGTGTTTGGGCAATGAGTTCTTCTGGTAAATAAAAATCAAAATCGTTTGTATTCATGATTTCTCCTATCTATAAGTAAGCTTTTCTATTATATCACGTTCGGTAAAAATGACCCAATTAATCTTTTTATTTAGAATGATTATAAAAAAATAATTGTAATCATTCTAAATAAGTGATATAATAATTGTCAGAAAGTGAGAAGTGGAGAAGATGAAAGAAGCAAAAAATTTTTCCCAACAATTGAATATTTTAAGAGCTGGTGTTCTTGGTGCTAATGATGGTATCATCTCTGTAGCTGGTGTTGTTATTGGTGTTGCGAGTGCAACTCATAACCTTTGGATTATTTTTTTATCAGCAGCTTCCGCGATTTTAGCTGGTGCATTTTCTATGGCTGGTGGGGAGTATGTTAGTGTTTCTACTCAAAAAGATACTGAACAAGCAGCAGTTGCGCGTGAAGAGAAACTACTAGAAAATAATCCAGAACTTGCCAAAAAATCCTTAGTTGATATCTACTTAGCAAAAGGAGAAAGTCACGAACATGCTCAATGGCTAGTTGACAAGGCTTTTTCAAAGAATGCTATTGAGCATTTAGTTGAAGAAAAATATGGTATTGAGTTCGGTGAATATACAAGCCCCTGGCATGCTGCTATATCTAGTTTTATAGCTTTCGCCATCGGATCAATTTTTCCAACTATAACTATTCTGTTATTGCCATTTTCGGTACGAATTGTAGGAACGGTAATAATTGTTATTGTTTCACTATTATCAACTGGTTATGTAAGTGCTAAGTTAGGTCAAGCTCCTACAGTACCTGCCATGCGTCGAAATGTGATGATTGGTTGTTTGACAATGTTGGCAACCTATGTCATTGGACAATTATTTTCAATATAAAATATTAATCGTGGAGTTATTGTCTAAACTAGAATGGACAGTAATTCTTTTTAGTTTTATAACGAAATTAAGAAGTTTTTATTGACAAAAATTGGTATATACCATATAATATAATCATAAAGGTCTATACCAAATAAAAGGAGAGTAAACATGAGAGTTATTACAGTTAAGAACGACATTGAGGGGGGGAAAATTGCATTTACTCTTTTAGAAGAGAAAATGAAAGCTGGTGCTCAAACTTTAGGATTGGCAACAGGAAGTAGCCCAATCACCTTTTACGAAGAGATTGTAAAAAGTAATCTTGATTTTTCAAATATGGTTTCTATTAACCTTGATGAATATGTTGGAATTGCCGCAAGTAATGATCAAAGTTACTCTTATTTTATGCATAAACATCTTTTTGATGCTAAACCTTTCAAGGAAAATAACCTTCCAAACGGCTTGGCTAAAGATTTGAAAGAAGAAATAAAACGATACGATGCTGTCATAAATGCTAATCCAATTGATTTTCAAATCCTTGGAATTGGTCGTAACGGTCATATTGGTTTTAATGAACCAGGTACACCTTTTGATATTACAACACATGTGGTTGATTTAGCTCCAAGTACAATTGAAGCTAATAGTCGTTTCTTTAATAGTATTGATGATGTACCAAAGCAAGCCTTATCAATGGGTATAGGCTCTATTATGAAATCAAAAACAATCGTATTAGTGGCGTATGGTATTGAAAAAGCAGAAGCGATTGCAAGTATGATTAAAGGACCTATCACAGAAAATATGCCAGCAAGTATCCTCCAAAAACATGATGATGTTGTGATTATTGTGGATGAAGCAGCGGCATCAAAGTTGGAAAGTAAATAATAAAAAAGTAAGGATGAATCTCAATGAGAAAAAATTCATTCTTACTTTTTTATTATGCTTTATTAAATTGTCCAGTCTAAGTTAGGTCCAGCTGGAATAATACCGGTAGGGTTAATGGTTTTATGGCTACCGTAATAGTGTTTTTTGATATGATCAAAATTAACCGTCTCAGCAATTCCAGGTAGGTTGTAAATACGTTTTGTATAATGCCATAAATGTGGGTAATCATGTAGCGCTTTTAAATTACATTTAAAATGACCATAATAAACGGTGTCAAAGCGAACTAAAGTTGTGAAAAGGCGAATATCAGCTTCGGTAAATTGTTCTCCAACAAGATAATGGTTATCAGATAAGTGTTTTTCTAACTGATCTAAAGCTGTGAATAAGGTTTCAACTTCCTTTTGATAAACGTTCTGAGAAGTAGCAAAACCAGCTTTATAGACACCATTATTTATTTTTGGATAAATAAAATTATTCATTTCGTCAATTTGTCCTTGCAAGGAATCGGGAAAGTAATCGTCAGTATTTCCAGTAATATGATTAAATGCAGTATTTAACATACGCATAATTTCAGATGATTCATTGTTAACGATTGTATGGCATTTTTTATCCCAAAGAACAGGGACTGTCACGCGTCCTGTATAATCACTTTGACTTGCTTGATAGATTTGGTAAAGGTATTGACTTTGGTTAATCATATCAGGAATAACGCCTTTATATTCTTGAAAAGTCCAACCATTCTCCAACATTAAAGGGTTAACAATGGAGATAGAGATATGAGATTCTAGATTTTTAAGCTTTCTCATGATTAATACACGTGATGCCCAAGGGCAGGCTAGTGAAACGTAGAGATGATATCGTCCAGATTCTGCTTTAAAACCTGCATCCCCACTAGGCCCTGCTGAACCATCTTTAGTAACCCAATGACGGAATTGTGTAACGGTTCGGACGAATTTACCACCAGTTGATGCAGTATCATACCATTGATCAACCCATTTGCCATCTACTAAAAGTCCCATGATAATCTCCTTTGTTTTTCTATTACTAATTAGTAGTATAAAGATTTTAAAAGGAATTAGCAAATGTTTAACTTACAGTATGGTAAACTAAGGGTATGCGTTTAGATAAATTATTAGGTCAGGCAGGATTTGGGTCTAGAAATCATGTTAAGAAATTAATTCGTTCTAGGCAAGTTTCTGTAGATGGTCAAATTGTTACAAAGGATAATGTTATTGTAGATAGTAGTCTACAATCGATTTTTGTAGGAAAAGAGAGAGTCTGCCTAAAAGAAAGTTCTTATTACCTCCTTTATAAGCCATCAGGAGTTGTTTCAGCAGTTAGAGATTCAGAACATAAAACAGTCATAGACTTAATTAGCGAAAAAGATAAGGTGGAGGGATTGTATCCGATTGGTCGTCTAGATCGTGATACGGAAGGGCTTTTAATAATCACGAATAATGGACCACTGGGTTACCGAATGTTACATCCAAAACACCACGTTGCAAAAACATATTATGTTGAAGTAAATGGTTTCTTGGAAAGAGATGCTATTACCTTTTTTGAAGAAGGAGTTGTATTTGACGATGGAACAAAGTGTAAACCAGCTGAATTAACGATTGATACGGCTAATAATGACAAAAGTACCGCAAGAATAACTATCACAGAAGGGAAATTTCACCAAGTAAAAAAGATGTTTCTTGCATATGGCGTTAAAGTTATATACTTGAGGCGTATTTCTTTTGGTGACTTGAGGCTTGATATGAATTTGAAACCAGGTCAGTATCGTAGATTGAGAGATTCAGAGGCAGCTATCTTAAAAAGGTATTTAGATTAGTGAAACGACTCGCTTGACCTTGCTTAGTATTCTTCATATACTTATAAGTGATTATTTTAAAGGAGAAAACCATTGAATTCAAAACTTTCATTGAAATTGACTCTTTTATCGATTTCTATCTTTTTGATGTCTCACTTAGCAATTGCTCCTGCAATTCCTAAATTGTATGCCTTTTACCATACTCAAAACCCTCATATTGGACTAGCTTCAGTAGAGAGTTTAGTTACTATTCCAGCTATGATGATTACTATTTTTGTTATTTTGAGTAATTTTGTAGTCACAAAACTTGGCAAAAAAAACACGGTCTTACTTGGTTTATGTTTAATCTTAATGTCTGGTTTTATCTCATTTTTTACAAGTAATTTTTCACTTGCGATGGCTAGTCGACTACTTTTGGGTATTGGTATTGGTCTCTATAATTCGCTATCAATTAGTATCATAACGGATTTATATGAGGCTGATGAGAGAGCCAGTATGATTGGTCTTAGAACAGCATCACTTAATATCGGTAAAGCCTTAACTACATTTATTGTTGGATTGGTTTTAGCTATTGGTGTGAATTATATTTATTTGGTTTACCTTCTGGTTATTCCTGTTTTCTTTTTCTTTTGGAAAAATGTTCCAGAGGTTGAAAATCAAACACATACCCTTAAAGCTAGTACAACATTTGATACTAAAGCGGCTTTGTTGATGCTTATCACGTTCTTAGTAGGTATTGCTTATATAGGAGCAACTGTCAAAATTCCAACCTTACTAGTGACAAAATATCACTACGCGACGAGCTTCTCTAGTAATATGTTAACTCTCCTTGCTTTTAGTGGTATTTTAGTTGGATCTCTATTTGGAAAATTAGTTAAAGTATTCCAAGAGAAGACGCTATTAATTATGATTCTAGCTATGGGAATAGGTAATGTGCTATTTGCTTTAGCTAATAATCAGATCATTTTTATCGTAGCTAGTATTTTAATAGGAGCTAGTTTTGTTGGCACCATGTCTTCTGTATTCTTTTATATTTCAAAAAACTATGCAAAAGAACATAATAACTTTATCACAAGCCTTGCCTTAACAGCTGGTAATATAGGAGTTATTTTGACACCGCTTATTTTAACGAAACTTCCAAGCCAGCTACATCTGGAACCTTTTATGATACCATTTTTAATAACAAGTGGGCTGATGGTGATTAATGTCTTTGTTTACCTAGTTTTAATGTCAAAAAATAAATAAAAAGTTATCCGAAAGGATAACTTTT
>NZ_GL636070.1:1334590-1356698 GCF_000186445.1 Streptococcus agalactiae ATCC 13813 | reverse complement strand
GAAAAGTTATCCGAAAGGATAACTTTTTTCGAATAGTAAAAGTAGGAGAAAAAATGTTAATTGCTAAAGACAGACAAGGAAATTTAATTAATCTACTCGAGTCTCATCCGGGAAAGGGACAGTATTTTTGTCCAACTTGTTGTTCAGCTGTAAGGTTAAAAGCAGGTCGAATCATGAGAAGACACTTTGCACATATTAGTCTAAAAAATTGTCAGTTTTATCATGAAAATGAGTCTAATGAGCACTTGCAATTAAAAGCAAAGTTATATATGAGTTTAAGTAGAGAGAATGAAACTATGCTCGAGCATCATTTGCCAGAAATTAATCAGATTGCAGATTTATTTGTGAATGAGGCATTGGCTTTAGAAGTTCAGTGTAGCCGACTATCAGAGCAGCGACTTAGGGAGCGAACAAAAGCATATCTACAGGCAGACTTTCAAGTGAGATGGTTACTAGGGGAAAAACTCTGGTTAAAGCATCGTTTAACAAATCTACATAAACAATTTTTACAATTTTCTCAAAGTATCGGATTTCATATTTGGGAGTTAGATTTGAGGTTAGAAGTACTGAGACTAAAATATTTGATTTACGAAGATTTACGCGGACATGTCTATTACTTAAGTAAAACTTGCCCTCTTAGTGGAGACGTTCTAGCATTTTTGAAGTGGCCATACCAATCAAAAAATCTAAATTTTTATAAGGTTAAACAAGACAGAAATATCAGAGATTATGTGCGTCAGCAGTTACGCTATGGCAATCAATTTTGGTTACGAAAACAAGAAAAGGCCTACCTTTCTGGTCAGAATCTATTGACCCAAGAGCTAATGATGTTTTTTCCTCAAATACAGCCACCACGTGTAGATACTGATTTTTGTCAAATAACAAATTCTCTAACATCGTTTTATCAGAATTTTACAAATTATTATCAAAAAAATAAGAATAACTTAGACCAAACACTTTATCCCCCTGTATTTTATGATAAAATAGTCACTAAGAATTAAACTGGAGGATACAAAATGTCAGACAATCGCTTACATATTGAAGAAAAATACCAATGGGATTTAACTACTGTCTTTGCGACTGATGAGTTATGGGAAACTGAAGTGGTAGAGCTTACTCAAGCCATCGATGACGCAAAGGGTTTTTCAGGTCATCTGTTGGACTCAAGCCAATCTTTATTGGAGATCACGGAGGTTGAATTAGATTTATCTCGCCGTTTAGAAAAAGTTTATGTCTATGCTTCAATGAAAAATGACCAAGACACCACTGTTGCGAAATATCAAGAATTTCAAGCGAAAGCGACAGCGCTCTATGCAAAATTTAGTGAAACATTTTCGTTTTACGAGCCAGAACTATTGCAACTTTCAGAGTCTGATTACCAGTCATTCCTTTTAGAAATGCCTGACTTGCAAAAATATGATCATTTCTTTGAGAAAATATTTGCAAATAAACCTCATGTCTTATCTCAAAACGAAGAAGAATTGTTAGCTGGTGCTAGTGAGATTTTTGGAGCAGCTGGTGAGACATTTGAAATCCTTGATAATGCAGATATGGTCTTCCCAGTTGTAAAAAATGCAAAAGGTGAGGAAGTTGAGCTTACACATGGTAATTTCATTTCCCTTATGGAATCTAGCGATAGGACGGTTCGAAAAGAAGCATATCAAGCTATGTATAGCACATATGAACAATTCCAGCATACTTACGCTAAAACATTACAAACAAATGTGAAATCTCAAAATTTTAAAGCTCGTGTGCATCATTATCAATCAGCACGCCAATCAGCTCTATCTGCCAATTTTATTCCAGAAGAGGTCTACGAAACTCTAATTAAGACAGTTAATCATCATTTACCGCTCTTACATCGTTATATGAAGTTGCGTCAAAAAGTTCTTGGGCTAGATGATTTGAAGATGTATGACGTATATACACCCCTTTCTCAAATGGATATGAGTTTTACTTATGATGAAGCTCTAAAAAAATCAGAGGAGGTTCTGGCTATTTTTGGCGAAGCATATTCTGAACGTGTTCATCGTGCTTTTACTGAACGTTGGATTGATGTCCATGTTAACAAAGGAAAGAGGTCAGGCGCTTATTCAGGTGGATCTTATGACACTAATGCTTTCATGCTTCTTAACTGGCAAGATACTTTAGACAATCTTTATACGCTGGTGCATGAAACTGGACATAGTCTACACTCGACGTTTACTCGTGAAAATCAACCCTATGTTTATGGTGATTATTCTATTTTCCTAGCTGAAATTGCATCAACAACAAATGAAAATATATTAACAGAAACCCTTTTGAAAGAAGTTAAAGATGATAAAAATCGCTTTGCAATTCTCAATCATTATTTGGACGGTTTCAAAGGAACAATTTTTAGACAAACACAGTTCGCTGAATTCGAACATGCCATTCATGTAGCTGATCAGGAGGGGCAAGTACTAACTAGCGAATATTTAAACAAACTTTACGCTGAGTTTAATGAAAAATATTATGGTTTGACTAAAGAAGATAATCATTTTATTCAATATGAATGGGCAAGAATTCCACACTTTTACTACAATTATTATGTTTTCCAATATGCAACCGGCTTCGCAGCAGCAAATTATTTAGCAGAGCGTATTGTAAACGGTAATCCGGAGGATAAAGAGGCCTACCTAAATTACCTTAAAGCTGGGAATTCAGATTACCCTCTAAACGTCATTGCTAAAGCCGGTGTTGATATGACTAGTGCAGACTATCTGGATGCAGCTTTTAGAGTATTTGAAGAGCGTTTAGTGGAACTGGAAAATCTTGTAGCAAAAGGCGTCCATAATGATTAAGTTGAAAATATAGCTATTGAAGTAAAACCAGTCAACTAGACTGGTTTTTGATAGTGATCAGTTATTTTATAGTTTGTTTTGAGAGTGGTTTTGGTAAAGTTAGTTAGTGGAAAACTCAATAGGTGGAAATACCTACCCAAGCTATGATTTTTATGAGACCAAAACTGCTATTGTCAAAAAAGAAGGGAAATAGGATGAAAAAGCTTACTTTTATTTGGGATTTAGATGGGACATTAATAGATTCGTATGTACCAATTATGGAAGCTCTTGAAGAAACCTATCGTCATTTTGGCTTAATATTTGATAAAGAATTAATCCATGAATATATTTTACAGGAATCAGTGGGGAAATTATTGGTAAACCTTTCAGAGGAAGAGCAAATACCTCATGAAAAACTGAAAGCATATTTTACAAAAGAACAAGAAAGTCGAGATTCTAAAATACATTTAATGCCATATGCAAAAGAGATTTTAGAATGGACCAAAGAACAAGATATCCCCAATTTTATGTATACACATAAAGGAGCAAGTACGCATTCAGTGTTGGAAACCTTGCAGATCTCTCATTATTTTGATGAAATTTTAACTGGTGTTTCGGGATTCGAGCGAAAACCACATCCACAAGGGATTAATTATTTAGTTAAACGATATTCTTTAGATAAATCAATGACTTATTACATAGGAGATCGTCCACTAGATTTGAAGGTTGCTCAAAATGCTGGTATAAAATCCATAAACTTAAGATTAGAGAATTCCAAAGAAAACTATAATATTTCAAGTCTCAAAGATATAATATCACTTGATTTTACTCGTTTGGATTAAATCATTCTCAGAGTTAGACATTTTTTGCTATAATAAAAAAGTTATTATTTAAAATAGAAAAGAGGAGCCAAAAGTGGTTCAATCTTACAGTAAAAATGCTAATCATAATATGCGCCGTCCAGTAGTTAAAGAAGAAATTGTTCAATATATGCGTCAGCACCAAAAACAAAATAATGGCTGTTTAGCAGAGTTAGAGGCATTTGCTAAACAGGAAAATATCCCTATTATACCTCATGAAACAGCGACTTATTTTCGTTTTTTGATGCAAACATTACAACCTAAGCACATTTTAGAAATTGGAACAGCCATTGGTTTTTCGGCCCTTTTGATGGCAGAAAATGCTCCTGAAGCAAAGATAACAACGATCGATCGTAATGAAGAGATGATTGCCTTGGCTAAGGAAAACTTTGCAAAATATGATAATCACAATCAGATAACCCTTTTGGAAGGCGATGCTGTGGATGTGTTACAAACATTGGATAAATCTTACGATTTTGTATTCATGGATTCTGCTAAGTCTAAATATATCGTTTTTTTACCTCAAGTATTAAAACATTTAGATGTTGGAGGAGTAGTTGTTTTAGATGATATTTTCCAAGGTGGAGATATTGCAAAACCTATCGATGAAGTGAGAAGAGGTCAGCGAACTATCTACCGAGGTCTGCAACGTTTATTTGACTCGACTTTGCAACATCCTGATTTAACTGCTACTTTGGTACCTTTGGGAGATGGTTTATTGATGATTCGTAAAAATGCAGATCATATTGTACTAGAAGATTAAGGCATTTTTAAGAAATTATGATATAATAATGGAGTTAATGACAAAAAGGAGTTATAAATCATGAAAACAAGATCAAAACTTGCAGCAGGCTTTTTGACACTTATGTCAGTTGCCACATTAGCTGCCTGCTCAGGTAAAACATCAAATGGAACAAATGTTGTTACAATGAAGGGCGACACTATCACAGTCTCTGATTTTTATGATCAAGTAAAAACATCAAAAGCTGCACAACAATCAATGCTTACATTGATCCTTTCACGTGTTTTTGATACACAGTATGGTGATAAAGTTTCAGATAAAAAAGTATCAGAAGCTTATAATAAGACAGCTAAAGGCTATGGTAATTCATTTTCAAGCGCACTTTCACAAGCAGGTTTGACTCCGGAAGGTTACAAACAACAAATTCGCACAACTATGCTTGTGGAATATGCTGTAAAAGAAGCAGCTAAGAAAGAATTAACAGAAGCAAACTATAAAGAAGCATATAAAAACTATACTCCTGAAACTTCTGTACAAGTAATCAAATTGGATGCAGAAGATAAAGCTAAATCTGTCCTTAAAGATGTAAAGGCTGATGGAGCTGATTTTGCAAAGATTGCAAAAGAAAAAACAACAGCTACTGATAAAAAAGTTGAGTATAAATTTGATTCTGCAGGGACAAGCCTCCCTAAAGAAGTTATGTCAGCAGCCTTTAAGCTAGATAAAAATGGTGTTTCAGATGTGGTGTCAACGGTTGATTCAACAACTTATAAAACAAGTTACTACATCATTAAAGTAACTGATAAGACAGAGAAAAAATCTGATTGGAAATCTTACAAAAATCGCTTAAAAGAAGTTATTCTTAAGGATAAAACAAGCGATAGAGCCTTCCAAAATAAAGTGATTTCAAAAGCCTTAGAAAAAGCTAATGTTAAGATTAAAGATAAAGCATTTGCGGGCATCTTATCACAATATGCTACAACAAGTGGTTCATCATCACTTAAAAAATAGTTGACCAAGTCTTAAAAAGACTGTATAATTAATACTATTGAGAATGAAATTTCAACGATTAGATACAGAAAAGTGACGGTTGCTGCGAGTCATGGATAATCAGAAAAAGATGCTACTCAATGGGGTAAAACTAAAAATAAATGAGAATGACAAGTTCATTGAATGAAGGTGGTACCGCGGTTTTCGCCCTTCGTAATGGACTTGTCTTTTGCTATTTGTCAACTTTCGAGGAGGAAGAGATATGGCTACTTTTCAAATTAAAGAAAAAATGTTTTCTCTAGGCGGTAAATTTACTATTACAGACCAGACTGGGCTTCCCTGTTATCACGTTGAAGGAAGTTTGTTCCCTCTACCTAAGACTTTTAAAGTCTTTGACGAAGAGGGGCATCTCATTAGTCAGATTGAGAAGAAGGTTTTAAGTTTTTTACCAAAGTTTAATGTGACATTAGCCAATGGGAATCATTTCACGATTAAGAAAGATTTCTCATTTTTGAAACCTCACTACACCATTGAAGACCTTGATATGGAAGTTAAGGGAAATTTTTGGGATATGGATTTCCAACTCTTAAAAGACAATCAAGTTATAGCAAACATATCTCAACAGTGGTTTCGTATGACTTCAACTTATCAGGTAGAAGTTTACAATGAAACTTACAACGATTTGACAATTTCGCTTGTCATAGCGATCGACTATGTCAAAGAGTTAGAAAAAAATGCATCAAACTAATTTTAGGAGAGAATAATGAAAGAATTATCGTCTGCACAAATCCGCCAAATGTGGTTGGATTTCTGGAAATCCAAAGGACATTCCGTTGAGCCTTCAGCTAACTTGGTTCCTGTGAACGACCCAACGCTTCTTTGGATCAACTCAGGTGTTGCAACCTTGAAAAAATATTTTGATGGTTCAGTGATTCCAGAAAATCCACGTATTACCAATGCACAAAAATCAATTCGTACTAATGATATTGAAAATGTTGGTAAAACAGCACGTCACCATACTATGTTTGAAATGCTTGGTAACTTCTCAATTGGAGACTATTTCCGTGATGAAGCTATTGAGTGGGGATTTGAACTCTTGACAAGTCCTGAATGGTTTGACTTCCCTAAAGACAAGCTCTACATGACTTATTACCCAGATGACAAGGATTCATATAACCGTTGGATTGCTTGTGGCGTTGAACCAAGTCACTTGGTGCCAATCGAGGATAACTTCTGGGAAATCGGTGCTGGTCCTTCAGGTCCAGATACTGAGATTTTCTTCGACCGTGGTGAAGATTTTGATCCAGAAAATATTGGACTTCGTCTTTTGGCTGAAGATATCGAAAACGATCGTTACATCGAAATCTGGAACATCGTTCTCTCGCAATTCAATGCTGACCCAGCCGTACCACGTTCAGAATACAAAGAATTGCCAAACAAAAACATTGATACGGGTGCGGGTCTTGAACGTCTTGCAGCTGTTATGCAAGGGGCAAAAACAAACTTTGAAACTGACCTTTTCATGCCTATCATCCGTGAAGTAGAGAAATTGTCAGGTAAAACTTACAATCCAGATGGCGAAAACATGAGTTTCAAGGTTATCGCTGACCACATCCGTGCGCTTTCATTTGCTATCGGTGATGGTGCGCTTCCTGGAAATGAAGGTCGTGGTTACGTTCTTCGTCGTCTTCTTCGTCGTGCGGTTATGCACGGTCGCCGTCTTGGCATCAACGAAACTTTCCTTTACAAATTGGTTCCGACTGTTGGACAAATCATGGAAAGCTACTACCCAGAAGTGCTTGAAAAACGTGACTTTATCGAGAAAATCGTTAAACGTGAGGAAGAAACATTTGCTCGGACTATCGATGCAGGTAGCGGTCACTTGGATTCATTGCTTGCGCAGCTTAAATCTGAAGGTAAGGATACTCTTGAAGGTAAAGATATCTTCAAACTTTATGATACTTATGGATTCCCGGTTGAATTGACAGAGGAATTGGCAGAAGATGCAGGCTACAAGATTGACCACGAAGGCTTTAAGTCAGCCATGAAAGAACAACAAGACCGTGCGCGTGCGGCTGTTGTTAAGGGTGGTTCAATGGGTATGCAAAATGAAACTCTAGCTGGTATCGTTGAAGAATCACGCTTCGAATACGACACATATAGTCTTGAATCAAGTCTTTCAGTTATCATTGCTGACAATGAACGTACTGAATCTGTTTCAGAAGGTCAAGCTCTTCTTGTCTTTGCTCAAACACCATTCTATGCTGAAATGGGTGGACAGGTTGCTGACCACGGTGTCATCAAAAATGATAAGGGTGACACAGTTGCTGAGGTTGTTGATGTTCAAAAAGCACCAAATGGTCAACCTCTACACACTGTAAGCGTTTTGGCATCACTTTCAGTTGGAACAAACTACACACTTGAAATCAACAAAGAGCGTCGTTTGGCTGTTGAGAAAAACCATACAGCAACTCACTTGCTCCATGCAGCCCTTCACAATATTATCGGTGAACACGCAACTCAGGCTGGTTCATTGAACGAAGAAGAATTCTTGCGCTTTGATTTTACTCACTTTGAAGCAGTAAGCAATGAGGAACTTCGTCACATTGAACAAGAAGTTAATGAGCAAATTTGGAACGCTCTTACAATCACAACGACTGAAACTGACGTTGAAACCGCAAAAGAGATGGGAGCAATGGCACTTTTTGGTGAGAAATATGGTAAAGTGGTTCGTGTGGTTCAAATTGGTAATTATTCTGTTGAACTTTGCGGTGGAACTCACTTAAATAATTCTTCAGAAATCGGTCTCTTCAAGATTGTCAAAGAAGAAGGTATTGGTTCAGGCACTCGTCGTATTATTGCAGTTACTGGTAGACAAGCTTTTGAAGCTTATCGTAACCAAGAAGATGCACTAAAAGAGATTGCTGCTACTGTAAAAGCTCCGCAATTGAAAGATGCAGCAGCTAAAGTACAAGCTCTTAGTGACTCACTTCGTGATCTTCAAAAAGAAAATGTAGAGCTTAAAGAAAAAGCAGCAGCTGCAGCAGCTGGTGATGTCTTTAAAGATGTTCAAGAAGCTAAGGGCGTGCGCTTCATTGCTAGTCAAGTTGATGTTGCAGACGCAGGTGCACTTCGTACATTTGCTGATAACTGGAAACAAAAAGACTACTCTGATGTGCTTGTTCTCGTAGCAGCTATTGGTGAGAAGGTTAATGTCCTTGTTGCAAGCAAAACTAAAGATGTCCACGCTGGTAACATGATCAAAGGATTGGCACCAATTGTAGCAGGTCGTGGTGGTGGTAAACCAGACATGGCTATGGCAGGTGGTAGCGATGCAAGTAAAATTGCAGAGCTTCTAGCAGCAGTTGCAGAAAATTTATAAGAAATACTTCTCATTTAGTTAGTAAATAAAACAGGCAAAGGGCAGAACATCGTTCTGTTCCTTTGTGTATATAGGAGAAATATGGTTGGTTTAGGAACAGTTATCAATGTTATTCTTATTATAGTTGGAGGCTTTGTAGGTTTATTTTTGAAAAATTTTTTGAAAGAATCACTTCAAAAGAGCCTCATGCAAGCCATGGGAGTTGCAGTTTTATTTATTTCGATATCAGGTGTTTTGGAGAAAATGATGTTAGTCGAAAAGTCACATCTCATCTCTAATCATACAAATATGATGATTATTACTCTTGCTCTAGGTACGGTACTTGGAGAGTTGCTATCACTAGATTCGTATATTGATAAATTTGGGAACTATCTTAAGCAAAAAACAGGAAGTGGTAACGATATTAAATTTGTGGAAGCATTCGTCACCTCAACTTGTACTGTTTATATTGGAGCAATGGCCGTTGTTGGTAGCATTCAAGATGGTATAGCAGCAGATCATTCGATTTTATTTGCTAAGGGAATGTTAGACATGATTATTATTGCAATTATGACAGTGTCTTTAGGGAAAGGGGCTCTATTTTCTGCACTTCCTGTCGCTTTACTACAAGGTAGCCTTACGATTGTTGCTTTTTTCATGGGGAGCCTACTTAATCCATCATCTTTAGATTACCTTAACTTAGTAGGAAATATGCTTATATTCTGTGTCGGTGTTAATTTACTCTTTAACCTAAATATTAAAGTTATCAATATGTTGCCAGCAATTATTTTAGCTATATTATGGGGAAGTTTTATATAAAAGATAACCAAGTTTTAACTCAAACTTGGTTTTTCTTTAGACATATGTTAGGATGAAAGAAGATATACTACGGAGGGGATCCAACTCATGAATCTATTATTTTCTATTGATGATATGTACGTAGATCATTTTAAAGTGATGCTTTATTCGCTTGTCCGACAAATCAAGAATCGTAAGTTAGAGATATATGTCTTACAAAAAACATTACTCGAACGTCATACAGAACTTATTCAATATACTCAAAATTTAGAAGTTGGCTATCATCCAATAATTGTAGGTACCGAAGTATTTGCTCAGGCACCTACAACTGATCGCTATCCAGATACGATATATTATCGACTTTTGGCTCATAAATTTTTACCTGAGACCTTAGATAGGATACTTTATTTAGATGCAGATATGCTTTGCTTAAATGATTTCTCAAGTTTATATGATATGGAGTTAGGTGATCAACTATATGCAGCGGCAAGTCATAATACTGATGGTAAGTTTCTAGATTATGTCAATAAATTACGATTAAAAAATGTAGAGCTAGAATCCTCTTATTTCAATACAGGGGTACTCTTGATGAACTTGCCTGCTATACGAAAAGTTGTTCATCAACAAACTATCTTAGATTACATGAAGCAAAACCGTGGTCGTCTAATCTTACCAGATCAGGATATCTTAAATGGCTTATACGCTAATTTGGTTAAACCAATACCTGATGAAATTTATAATTATGATGCTAGGTATAGTCTTATTTATCAATTAAAAAGCCGTAATGAATGGGATTTAGAGTGGGTTATTAACCATACTGTTTTCTTGCATTTTGCAGGACGAGATAAACCATGGAAAAAAGATTATAGAGGACGTTACTCGGGCCTTTATAAGTTTATGGCCAAAGAGGCTTTAACTAAAAATTGAATATTCAAAAGGTTACTAAATAGAAATAATTTAGTAACCTTTTTTGGGGTGATATTTTAATGATATCAATAATCTTTGCTAATAATTATTTATAAAAAAGAAAAATAATATCAAAGGAGAAGCGTGTTAAAATCACTTAATCATTTAACAATCAAATTAATCATTGTTTCAAAAGCACAATGATTTTAGGAGTTAGTCAAATGAAAAGGAATTTATTATTACAGGTCGGATGGTTGCAAGAGTTATGGAAACCCTAGTTTGCTTATGTATGGTAAGTAATCTTGTTCTTGATATGCTTGATATAATAGAAATAAATGAAATTGTATTTTGTGTGTTGGTAGCATCAATTGCAGGGCTTGAGTTTTGTTTGCAAAAAGAAAGGGAGTAGATAGATGGAATTTTTGGCTTAATGGCTTTTTATGGTCATGACGTATATTGGTGTACCTAAAGAGCAAAAGGCACTCAGTCGTAGGGGTAAACAATTAGAAAAAATAAATCAGGGAGGAAAAACACTTATGTCACAAATGATTCAAGATTTAGTAGGAAGCACATGTATGATTTATTTAGAGGATGGTTCTCAAACTCATCCTTATGAGATTTTAAAGGTAGATGAGGATTGGGTACAGATTCGTCGCAACTTGAAACGAAGTAAAGAGGAGGTGCGTATTGTCCGTATTCATGATATCAAGGAATTGCGTCCAGTCAATAAATAGAGCGAGGAATAAATCTATATATCATTTTATAAAGGAGAAAAATGATGGGATTAATTTTAAAAAATAGACTCAAAGAATTGCGTGCACGAGATGGTATCAATCAAACAGAACTCGCTAAATTAACAGGAGTCTCAAGACAAACAATTAGCCTAATTGAACGCGGAGAATATACGCCATCTGTTATTATTGCTATGAAGATTTCTCAAGTATTTAAAGAATCCCTAGAGAATGTTTTTAGTTTAGTGTCAATGGAGGAATAATGATGAAAAATTTTATAAAACAAAGTGATACTACATTTGTTCGAATTATCAAAAGCCTTTTAATTGGTGGTTTTATAGGGGCCATACTTGGTTCCGTAGGAGCTCTTTTTAACATATTTGGTCAAGATAAGTACTTATCTGAAATTAATATTGTTCAATATTTCCTATGGGTTAGTCGTATTGTTGTAATTATAACAGCTCTCTTTAGTCTCATCTACCTCTATCAGATTCAAAAATATCAGAAAGTTTTTTTCAATGTTGATGAAAGTCAATCTGAAGAAATTTATCGCCAGATTAATTTAAGACATTCTTATGGGATGACTTTTGTTTCAATTTCAATAGTACTCAGTATAGTTAATACTTTATTTAACTATAAACTAAATATTTTTGATGATTCAGTTACTTTAGCTATTCCAATATATGATTTATCACTGCTATTTGTTTTATTGGGTTTACATATATATTTTTTAAAGGTATATCAGAATATCCGAGGTATAAAAATGACAGTCGCTCCAACTTTAAAAGAGTTGAAAAACAATGTCTTACAATTGGACGAAGCAGAGTTGGAATCAAATTATAAGACGTGTTTTGATATTGTCATGAATTTAAGTGGTTTTATTTTCCCTACGATCTATTTTGTACTATTCTTTATCTCATTTGTTTTTCAAAAAGTGGAGATTGTAGCAATTATTATAACAACATCTATTCATATCTACATTCTCATTAAGTCTTTAAAAGCAGCGCGTCATTTTTATAGATAGTAGTAGCTAGATTTTTTATCAAAAAACTTATATTAGTGTAAAATAAAAGGATTGATTCTTTGAAAATCAATCCTTTTATTTTTTCTATTTCTTAGGTAAAAAGAAGCTAGGGTAGCTGATAACTAAAATAATAATACTAATGACTACAAAAAATAGAGTTAACAAACCAGCAGTACCATTGACGCTTAATGAGTATAATGTAGCAGACATACCTTTTGGTGCATAACTAGCCCAAAAAATAACACCAGCGATATAATGCCAAACATAACGAACAAATGTTGCTAATATTGCTCCAGATAATGCTAATGATAAAGCTTTAGTTTTAGAGCTGCTGCTAAGTGCATCTTTAAATTTAGCAGAAAATACGCCTGCAAGTCCCATACTTATAAATGCTAAGATGTATTCTATAAAAACTTGGGATAAACTAAGGTAATATACTTTGGAAAGAACAAAGTGCAATAAGCCCCAAATTAAGCCAGCAAATAGACCGTATTTTGTACCACGACGTAATGCAAAAAGTATCAGAGGAATTGCTCCAAAAGAGGGAGTGAACCATGACGCAAAATCAGGAATCATTGATAAAGCCATAGCAAGCGCTGCAAAAATAGCAGTTTCAATAAGGCAGGTAGTGTTGTTATTTTTTGACATAAAAAATCTCCTTTTTTTATACAGCAAAGGAGATTCTTTTGTCATTTGTCATGTTTAACCAATTCAAACCACAATTCCTACGCTCGTTCTAACGAGATCAGGTTAGAGGATTTTGCATATCTGCAATCTCAGCTCAAGGCACTCCCTTGTGTATTTACTCTAACATTCTATCTTGAAAGGGTTTGCTTGTCAAGAAATTTGTATTTAACTAGAAAAAGACACTAAATCAGTGTCTTTTTCTTATAATCCATAGTTATAGTCATCATCATGCATAGCTTCAACGCTACCAAGTAGGTAACCATTACCTACTTGAGAGAAGAAGTCATGGTTTGATGTTCCTGTTGAAATACCATTCATAACAATTGGGTTGACATCATTTGCTGTATCTGGGAATAAAGGATCTTGTCCTAAATTCATAAGAGCTTTATTAGCATTGTAGCGTAAAAAGGTCATAACTTCTTCAGTCCATCCTACGCCATCATAAAGTGTCTTGGTGTATTTTTCTTCGTTTTCATACAGCTGATAAAGGAGGTCATACATCCAATCACGAAAATTCTCTTGCTCATCTTCTGGTAATTCGTTAAATCCAAGCTGGAATTTGTAACCGATATAAGTACCATGTACAGATTCATCACGAATAATTAATTTAATGATTTCAGCAACATTTGCTAACTTATTATTTCCCAAATAGTAAAGAGGTGTGAAAAAGCCAGAATAAAAAAGGAAAGTTTCGAGGTAGGTGGAAGCCACCTTTTTTTGAAGGGCATTTCCATTAGCATAAATGTCATTGATAATACGTGCTTTTTCTTGAAGGAACTCATTATTATTAGTCCACTCGAAAATTTCTTCAATTTCTGATTTAGTATTTAAAGTTGAGAAAATTGAAGAATAAGATTTAGCGTGAACAGATTCCATGAATTGAATATTGTTTAAGACAGCTTCTTCGTGAGGCGTGCGAACATCAGCACGAATAGCTTCAACACCAGTTTCTGATTGCATGGTATCAAGTAGGGTTAATCCTCCAAAAACCTTGCCAACAAGATCTTTTTCTTGAGCAGAAAGTTTGCGCCAATCGTCTAAGTCATTTGATAAAGGGATACGTGTATCGAGCCAAAATTGTTCGGTTAGTTTTTCCCAAGTTGATTTATCAATAACATCTTCAATTTCGTTCCAGTTTATAGCTTCGTAGTAAGTTGTCATGGTTTTCTCCAATGGTAAATAGGTTTTTATATAATGATGATGGAAGAAGAGTAGAATATAGAATTCTGATCTAGCAATATTTCAAGTTTATCGATTTTTAGAAAAATAAAGATGAAAATACCTTAGAAAATAAGATAACATCATGAAACTGAGATAGTTTATCTCAGTCTAGTTTCTGATGTTTTAAGTAGAGTTTCTTCGTTAGATGACACAACTTTCGCATTGATTAGCTCCGACTTCGCTACCATCATCTGTAAAAGTACGGATATAGTAGATTGATTTCACACCTTTGTTGAAAGCATAGTTACGTAGGATTGAAAGGTCGCGAGTAGTTTGCTTACTTTCTGTTTTCCACTCGTACAACTCCTTTGGTAATTCGCTTCGTAAAAAGAGTGTCATTGAGAGACCTTGGTCTACGTGCTCAGTTGCTGCGGCATAGACGTCTATTACTTTACGCATATCCATATCATAGGCAGAAGTGTAATAAGGGATAGTATCTGTAGCTAAGCCATTAGCTGGATAATAAATTTTCCCGATTTTTTTCTCTTGACGCTCTTCAATACGTTGTGTAATAGGGTGGATAGATGCTGAACAATCGTTGATATACGAAATAGAACCATTCGGAGCAACTGCAAGCCGATTTTGATGATATAGTCCGTCTTTCATAACTGCGTATCTAAGGTTTTCCCAATCTTTAGCTTCGGGGATAAAATGATTAGCAAATAGGGATTTTACTTTGTCAGATTGTGGAACAAATTTTCCAGATACATATTTATCAAAGTATGTACCATCAGCGTATTTTGATTTTTCAAAACCTACAAAGGTTGTTTGACGTTCGCGGGCAATATTGTTTGATTCTACTAAGGTCCAGTAGTTCATTAGCATGAAATAAATATCAGTAAATTCAATTGATTCTGGACTACCATATTCGATATGATTTTTTGCCAAATAGGAGTGGAGTCCCATTGCTCCAAGTCCAAATGTATGTGCTTGAGCATTTCCGTTCTTAATAGTTGGAACAGCTTCAATATTTGATGAGTCAGTAACGAAAGTTAGAGCACGAGTCATTGTTTTAATTGATTTTCCAAAATCAGGAGATGTCATCATATTTAAAACATTAGTTGAGCCAAGGTTACAAGAAATATCAGTTCCCATTTCAAGGTATTCTTGAGCATCATTGATAAGACTTGGTTTTTGTACTTGCAAAATCTCAGAGCAAAGATTTGACATGATAATTTTTCCGTCAACAGGATTAGTACGATTAGCAGTGTCAATATTGATGATGTAAGGATAACCTGATTCTTGTTGAAGTTTAGAAATCTCTGTTTCTAAATCACGAGCATTGATTTTTGTTTTAGTGATATTAGGATTAGCGACTAATTCATCGTATTTTTCGGTAATATCAATATAGCTGAAAGGAACACCATATTCACGTTCGATACTATAAGGACTAAACAAGTACATTTCTTGATTGTTACGTGCTAGTTCATAGAATTTATCGGGTACAGTAATCCCTAATGACAATGTTTTAACACGTACTTTTTCATCAGCATTTTCTTTTTTAGTTGATAAGAATGAAATAATATCTGGATGGAAAACGTCAAGGTAAACAACTCCAGCACCTTGGCGTTGTCCAAGTTGGTTGGAGTAAGAAAAACTGTCTTCAAATAATTTCATGACTGGAACGACTCCAGAAGCAGCACCAGCAAAACCTTTGATAGGAGCTCCAGCCTCACGAAGGTTGCTAAGTGATATTCCAACCCCACCACCAATACGAGATAATTGAAGAGCTGAATTAATCGAACGACCAATAGCATTCATATCATCAGTTACTTGGATTAAGAAACATGAGACTAATTCTCCGCGACGACTTCGACCAGCATTTAAAAAACTTGGTGTTGCAGGTTGATAGCGTTGTGAAATCATTTCTAGAGCTAAGTCAGTTGCTAGTTCTTCATCACCGTTTGCAAAATAAAGAGCGTTAAAGAGAACGCGATCTTCAATACTTTCTAAATAGTATTCTCCATCATTTGTTTTTAATGCATACTGTTGATAAAACTTATAGGCTGCCATGAAGGATTTAAAACGAAACTTTTTATCGAAGAGTTTGGTAGATAATTCTTCAATAAATTCAGGACGATATTTATTGAGGAAAGCTTCTTCAAGATAATCATACTTAAGGAGGTAAGCAATTTTATCAGTGATTGAGTCAAAAGCTTTTGAATTAGGCTGTACGTTTTCTTTGAAAAAAGCAGTTAAGGCTTCTTTATCTTTATGGAGTGGGATTTGTCCATTAACAGGACGGTTAATTTCATTATTTAGGCGAAAGTAAGATACATCGCCAATATTTTTTAAACTCATTGAATTTATCCTCTTAACTTAACAATACAAAATGGGAATAAAGCAATTAATTGCTTTATTCCCAGACTCTAATTTGCTTAAACAAGTTCTTTTAGTTTGCTTGGTTGGAAACCTGAAAAAACAACATTACCAGCTTCAATCACTGGAGCCGCAGAAAAGCCGAGATTTTTCACATATTCAATTTTTTCTGGTTTTTCATCAATATTAATTTCTTCAAAATCAGCGCCGTGCTGGTCAAGAAATTTCTTAGTCATTTTACATTGCATACAGTTGTTTTTCGAAAAAACAGTAATAGCTGCCATGTTGTCCTCCTAATTTTTTTCATGGTAATAGCATATAAAAAAAGAATGGAAAAAGCAAGTGTTTTATTTCTAACAAAACACAATATATAGTGTCTTAAAATAAAATGAGACACTATATTTCGTTTTTAGGGTTAGTTTAAAAGCTTTCAGCCTGTTTTCCAATTCCTTTCAGAAGAACATAAAAAAATCATTTTTAGAATTCTATTTTTAAATTCTAAGACTCTCATTTTTAATATGAAAAGCTGTGGAAAACATTCAAGTTTTTTTCTGTTTGAGACATTTAATCTTGAAAAATAAAAAGCAATATGTTATACTTTTAACTTGTAAGGGTTACCAATAGGTGACTCAAATATTTACAAATGACAAAAGGAGAACCATAATATGGCTTCAAAAGATTTCCACATTGTTGCAGAAACAGGTATTCACGCACGTCCAGCTACTTTGCTTGTCCAAACAGCTAGCAAATTTGCTTCAGACATCACGCTTGATTACAAAGGTAAAGCAGTAAACCTTAAATCAATCATGGGTGTTATGAGTCTTGGTGTTGGTCAAGGTGCTGATGTTACTATTTCAGCAGAAGGTGCAGATGCAGATGATGCAATTGCAGCTATCGAAGAAACAATGACAAAAGAAGGATTGGCATAAGAAAATGACAGAAATGCTTAAAGGAATCGCAGCCTCTGATGGTGTTGCAGTTGCTAAAGCATATCTACTTGTCCAACCGGATTTGTCATTTGAGACTGTAACAGTCGAAGATACAAACGCAGAAGAAGCTCGCCTTGATGTTGCACTCCAAGCTTCACAAGACGAGCTTTCTGTTATCCGTGAGAAGGCAGTAGAAAGCTTAGGCGAAGAAGCCGCAGCTGTATTTGATGCTCATTTAATGGTTCTTTCTGACCCAGAAATGATTAATCAAATTAAAGAGACTATTCGTGCAAAACAAGTAAATGCAGAAACAGGTCTTAAAGAAGTGACTGATATGTTCATCACTATCTTTGAAGGTATGGAAGATAACCCATACATGCAAGAACGTGCAGCAGATATCCGTGATGTTGCCAAACGTGTCTTAGCACATCTTTTGGGTGTTAAATTACCAAACCCGGCAACTATCAATGAAGAATCAATCGTTATTGCACACGATTTGACACCTTCTGATACAGCTCAATTAAATAAACAATTTGTTAAAGCTTTTGTAACAAATATTGGAGGGCGTACAAGTCACTCAGCTATTATGGCACGTACACTCGAAATCGCAGCTGTTCTTGGTACAAATGATATTACTGAACGTGTTCAAGATGGTCAGTTGATTGCTGTTAATGGTATTACTGGTGAAGTTATCATTGAACCAACTGAAGCTCAAATTTCAGCCTTCAAGGCAGCAGGTGAAGCTTATGCCAAGCAAAAAGCTGAATGGGCACTTCTTAAGGATGCACAAACAGTTACTGCTGATGGTAAACATTTTGAATTAGCTGCTAATATCGGTACACCTAAAGATGTTGAGGGTGTTAACGAAAATGGAGCAGAAGCAGTTGGTCTTTACCGTACAGAGTTCTTATATATGGATTCACAAGATTTCCCAACAGAAGATGAGCAATATGAAGCATATAAAGCAGTTCTTGAGGGTATGAATGGTAAACCAGTTGTTGTTCGTACAATGGATATCGGTGGAGATAAAGAGCTTCCTTACTTTGATCTTCCAAAAGAGATGAACCCATTCTTAGGATTCCGTGCATTGCGTATTTCAATTTCTGAAACTGGTGATGCAATGTTCCGCACACAAATCCGAGCACTTCTTCGTGCTTCAGTTCATGGACAGCTACGCATCATGTTCCCAATGGTTGCTTTGCTTAAAGAATTCCGTGCTGCTAAAGCTATATTTGAAGAAGAGAAAGCGAACTTGTTAGCTGACGGTGTAGCAGTAGCTGAAGGCATTGAAGTTGGTATTATGATTGAAATCCCAGCGGCAGCTATGCTTGCAGACCAATTTGCAAAAGAAGTTGATTTCTTCTCAATTGGTACTAATGATCTTATCCAATACACAATGGCTGCGGACCGTATGAATGAGCAAGTTTCATACCTCTATCAACCATACAATCCATCAATCCTTCGTTTGATTAACAACGTTATCAAAGCTGCTCATGCTGAAGGTAAATGGGCAGGTATGTGTGGTGAGATGGCCGGTGATCAAACTGCGGTTCCACTTCTTGTTGGTATGGGATTGGATGAATTCTCAATGTCAGCAACCTCAGTACTTCGTACACGTAGCTTAATGAAAAAATTGGACACAGCTAAAATGGAAGAATACGCTAATCGTGCTCTTTCAGAGTGTTCAACTATGGAAGAAGTTATCGAACTTCAAAAAGAATACGTTGACTTTGACTGAGAATAATAAAAAAGTAGGGATTAAAAAATCTCTACTTTTTTATTGAAAGTTTGGATATTGTTAAGTTTCTAAGGAAAATATGTCAGATAATTGAAATAAATAGATAAAGTGATAGAATAAACCTATTACAATGTAAAAGGAGATTTACTTTGACAAAAGAATATCGAAATTATGTCAATGGCGAATGGAAATCATCTGTTAATCAGATTGAGATTTTGTCACCAATTGATGATTCTTCATTGGGATTCGTGCCAGCGATGACTCGAGAAGAAGTTGATCATGCCATGAAAGCGGGTCGTGAAGCTTTACCAGCCTGGGCTGCTTTGACAGTATATGAACGTGCACAATACCTTCATAAAGCCGCAGACATTATTGAACGTGATAAAGAAGAAATTGCTACTGTTTTAGCAAAAGAAATTTCTAAAGCTTACAATGCTTCAGTAACTGAGGTTGTAAGGACAGCTGATCTTATTCGTTATGCAGCAGAAGAAGGAATTCGTTTATCAACTTCAGCTGACGAAGGTGGAAAAATGGATGCTTCAACAGGTCATAAGTTGGCTGTTATTCGTCGTCAACCAGTAGGTATCGTTTTAGCAATCGCACCTTATAATTACCCTGTTAACCTCTCAGGATCAAAAATTGCGCCAGCTCTAATTGGTGGAAACGTTGTGATGTTTAAACCACCAACACAAGGTTCAGTCTCAGGACTTGTTTTAGCAAAAGCTTTTGCAGAAGCAGGTCTTCCAGCAGGTGTCTTTAATACTATTACAGGACGCGGTTCTGAGATTGGAGATTACATTGTTGAGCATGAAGAAGTTAATTTTATTAACTTTACAGGATCAACGCCAGTTGGACAACGTATTGGTAAGTTGGCAGGAATGCGTCCAATTATGCTTGAGTTGGGCGGTAAGGATGCAGGTATCGTCTTAGCTGATGCTGACCTTGACAACGCTGCTAAACAAATCGTTGCAGGTGCTTATGATTACTCTGGACAACGCTGTACGGCAATTAAGCGTGTGCTTGTCGTTGAAGAAGTTGCAGATGAATTGGCAGAAAAAATATCTGAAAATGTAGCAAAATTATCAGTAGGTGATCCATTTGATAATGCAACGGTGACACCGGTTATTGATGATAATTCAGCTGACTTTATTGAAAGCTTAGTAGTAGATGCACGTCAAAAAGGTGCGAAAGAATTGAATGAATTTAAACGTGATGGTCGTCTATTAACTCCAGGATTGTTTGATCATGTTACTTTAGATATGAAACTAGCTTGGGAAGAGCCTTTTGGACCAATTCTCCCAATTATTCGTGTCAAGGATGCAGAAGAAGCTGTTGCTATTGCCAACAAATCTGATTTTGGATTACAATCATCAGTCTTTACACGTGATTTCCAAAAAGCATTTGATATAGCAAATAAACTTGAAGTTGGTACAGTTCACATTAACAATAAGACTGGACGTGGTCCTGATAACTTCCCATTCTTAGGACTCAAAGGATCTGGTGCAGGTGTTCAAGGTATCAGATATTCAATTGAAGCAATGACAAATGTAAAATCGATTGTTTTTGATATGAAATAGACGTAAAACGACTCAACTATTGTCAGTTGAGTCGTTTTATAAACCTCTTTTACATTAAAAATAAAGAATTATATAATCTTCTAAAGTGGTTTTATTTTTGTGATATAATTGTCATAAAAAATAACAAAAGAGCCATTATATGAAGAAATTAATTATAGGTATTTTTAGTCTAATTATTATAGCGATTCTTGCTTGGCAAGGTTTTTCGTTTTTGAAACATAAGGAAATAAAACTTCAACAAGCTGTTGTTGAAAAAGAAATTCGCATAGCCGAGAAAACGGTAGAAGTGGTGAAAAGACAGAAAACTGAACGTGTTCTTTTTCTTGAACCTAAAGGATATGACAAAAGTCTAAGCGCTGATATTTTAAAGTGGAATCAAAAAAGTTTTGAGCATAAAAAATTTTATGACAATCAATACATTATTCTACGTCCTCAATTAGCAGATTCTAACTTTGCAAATGTTAAAAAATTATCCATTTATCAAATCTTATATCAAAAAGAAAAAGGAAGTATGTTTCAAAAATCAAGTCGCCTTTTGAGAACCTACTTACTTGATCAAAATAAGAAACCTTTTGAATTAGATGAGCTTTTAGCTCATAATATATCTGGATTTAAGGCTATTTTAGAAAATATAGCTCCAGGAACTCAACTAAAGGAACATGATAGCAATAAAGAATTTTTAAAAACTGGAATAGTAACAGATGGGCTAGATGTTAAAGATGGTAAGTTAATTATTAATGATTTAAAATTACCACTTGATAAATTATATAATGTGATCGATGAGTCATATTTAAAATCAAGTGATCTAGATTTAGTTTCTAACTTAAAAGCTAAAGCACCACGTGTTGCACTTACCTTTGATGATGGACCAAATGAAAAAACGACTCCTAAAGCCTTAGAAATCCTTAAAAGATATAATGCTAAAGCGACTTTCTTTGTAATGGGACAAAGTGCTGTAGGGCACACAGATATTTTACAAAGGATGCATGCTGAAGGTCATGAGATTGGTAATCATACATGGGATCATCCTAATTTAACCAAACTGCCAGCGGAGAAAATCAAGGAAGAGATTCATAAGACTAATGATCTGATCATGAAAGCAACAGGACAAAAACCGGTGTACTTACGTCCCCCTTACGGAGCAACAAATGCTACTGTAAAAACAGTGACAGGATTGAAAGAAATGTTGTGGTCAGTTGATACAGAAGACTGGAAAAATCATAATACACAAGCAATGATGACCAATATCAAAAAACAATTACGTCCTGGGGGAGTGATTTTGATGCATGATATTCACCAGACATCCATAGATGCTTTGCCTACAATTATGGATTATCTGACAACCCAGGGTTATTATTTTGTTACTGTAGGTGAATTATATTCAACGCCTTAATAAAAAAAGAAACAAGTTACTTGTTTCTTTC
>NZ_GL636070.1:1331227-1333133 GCF_000186445.1 Streptococcus agalactiae ATCC 13813 | reverse complement strand
AAAGAAACAAGTTACTTGTTTCTTTTTTATTTTAAATGTAATTTTTGATTGTGAAGTACAAGTTCTGCAACGGTGGCGTATTTTTTAAGTTGTTTGAGCTCTTCTTTATGTGTTACAAATGTAATAACACACCCCTCTTTCCCCATACGACCAGTTCGTCCAGAACGATGTGTGTATGTTTCTTTGTCGCGTGCGATATCAAAATTAATCACATATTCTAGGTTGTCGATATCAATGCCACGAGCTACCAAATCGGTTCCTAGGAGTAATGAAATATCATGGTTTTTAAATTTCTCTAAGATAACTTTACGGAATTTAATATTAATATCGCTTGCTAAAGAAACTGCCGAGGCCCTATTAAATTGTAAACGTTCTTCACATGCACCTAAGTCTGATAAGCTGTTAAAAAAGACAAGACCTCTAAAATCAGGAATATTTGAAAATTTACGAAGTAAGTCAGTACGCTCTCTTTTATCAACTGTAATATAATAATGTTTTATAGTATCAAGTTTTTGATAAGATAGGTCAATTGTTATAGTGTTATCGGCAAGTTTACTATTGTCCAGTTTGTTGGTGGCACTAATGTAAATCATTTGCTGATCACGAGGAACGCGATTAATAATATTGTCCACAAAATGATATTGTGAGTCGCCGAGTAATTCATCGAACTCATCAAGGACGATAGTATTAATGTTCATCATTTTTATTTTTTTTAGTTTCACAAGTTCAAATACGCGTCCAGCAGTTCCTATAAGGATTTCTGGTCCTTTTTTTAGTCGCTCAATTTGGCGTTTTTGACTAGACCCTGAAAGGAATAGTTGTGCTGTCAGTCCTAATGGTTCAGCCCATTCTTTTGTAACGTCGAAGATTTGTCCAGCTAATTCTGAATTTGGAGCTAAAATTAAGAGTTGTTGGCTCTTTTTAGGTTGCAACTTAAGAAGCGTTGGGAAAAGGTATGCTAGAGTTTTACCAGTACCTGTAGGGCTAATTCCAAGGATATTATCACCATCAGTAATAGGTTGAAAAAGTTTATTTTGAATATCTGTTAGATCATCAAATTGACGCTGGGTTAATTTATCCTGCCATTGGTCTGGAAATTTTGTTATCATAAGAATCCTCTTGTTATTTTATATATTATCATTGTTATTATAACATGCTTTTTATTTTTAGAGCGTTTTCAATAAAATTTAGACTTTAAAAAAAATAAGTTTATAGTACAATAGATAGAGGATAAATTTAATTTGGAGTGACAAATGCGTAAAAAACCTATTATTATTGGTGTTACAGGTGGATCTGGTGGTGGTAAAACCAGTGTTTCTCGGGCGATTTTATCAAATTTCCCAGATCAAAAAATTACCATGATTGAACATGATTCTTACTATAAAGATCAAAGTCATTTGACTTTTGAAGAACGTGTAAAAACCAATTATGATCATCCCCTTGCTTTTGATACCAATTTGATGATTGAGCAATTGAACGAATTGATTGAGGGACGTCCGGTCGATATTCCGGTTTATGATTACACAAAACATACCCGTAGTGATAGAACTATCCGCCAAGAACCCCAGGATGTCATTATTGTTGAGGGAATTTTGGTATTAGAAGATCAGCGTTTGCGTGATTTAATGGATATCAAATTATTTGTTGATACAGATGATGATATTCGTATTATTCGTCGTATTAAGCGTGATATGGAAGAGCGCGATAGAAGTTTAGATAGTATTATTGAACAGTATACAGAAGTTGTAAAACCTATGTATCATCAATTTATCGAACCAACAAAGCGTTATGCGGATATTGTAATTCCAGAAGGAGTAAGTAATATTGTCGCTATTGATTTAATCAATACCAAAGTGGCTAGCATCTTAAATGAAGCAAAATAAACACAATGGTTTGTGTTTATTTC
>NZ_GL636070.1:1323383-1329281 GCF_000186445.1 Streptococcus agalactiae ATCC 13813 | reverse complement strand
AAATAAACACAATGGTTTGTGTTTATTTTTTTGTTTTATATAGGATGGTTATTTAGTTTTAGTAACTTTCAAATTATGCTATAATAAGTGCTATGAACAAGTCTAAGAAAATCGAAAATTATCAATTATTATTACTACAAGCGCAAGCTCTATTCTCAGATGAAACAAATGCTCTTGCCAACTTATCAAATGCTTCAGCTATGCTAAATGCTATGCTTCCAAATTCTGTATTTACAGGCTTTTATTTATTTGATGGAGAAGAGTTAATTCTTGGCCCTTTCCAGGGTGGTGTATCATGTGTGCATATTACTTTAGGAAAAGGTGTTTGTGGTGAATCTGCACAAACTGCTAAGACGCTGATTGTTGATGATGTTACAAAGCATGCTAACTATATCTCCTGTGATTCAAAAGCTATGAGCGAAATCGTAGTACCCATGTTTAAAAATGGCAAACTTCTAGGAGTTCTAGATTTAGATTCTTCTTTAGTAGCAGATTATGATGAGATTGATCAAGAATACTTAGAAAAATTTGTAGGTATTCTAGTAGAACATACGATTTGGAATTTGGATATGTTTGGAGTTGAAAAGTAATGTATCAGGCCCTTTATCGGAAATATCGTAGCCAAACATTTGATGAAATGGTTGGACAAAGTGTTATTTCAACTACTTTAAAGCAAGCTGTGTCCAGCAAAAAAATTAGCCATGCTTACCTTTTTTCAGGACCTAGGGGAACTGGAAAAACAAGTGCTGCTAAAATATTTGCAAAAGCGATGAATTGCCCAAATCAAGTTAATGGCGAACCTTGTAATCATTGTGATATTTGTCGAGATATTACAAATGGTAGTTTAGAGGATGTCATTGAAATTGATGCTGCGTCAAATAATGGTGTCGATGAAATTCGTGATATCAGGGACAAATCAACTTATGCTCCAAGTAGGGCAACCTATAAAGTTTATATTATTGATGAGGTTCATATGTTGTCTACAGGTGCCTTCAATGCACTATTGAAAACACTTGAAGAGCCAACAGAAAATGTTGTTTTTATATTAGCAACAACAGAACTCCATAAAATCCCTGCAACAATCTTATCTCGTGTCCAGCGCTTTGAATTTAAAGCGATTAAATTATTAGCTATTCGAGATCATTTAGCACAGATTTTAGATAAAGAAGCTATTTCATATGATTTGGATGCTCTGACACTAGTCGCTAGACGAGCCGAAGGTGGTATGCGTGATGCTTTATCAATTCTCGATCAAGCCTTGAGTTTAGCGAAAGATAACCACATTTCTTTAGATGTAGCAGAAGAAATTACAGGGAGCATTTCCTTATCTGCTATAGATGATTATGTATCGAATATATTGGCTCACGATACAACTGAAGCACTCGCTAAACTTGAAGTAATCTTTGATAGTGGCAAAAGTATGAGTCGTTTTGCAACAGATTTATTGATGTACTTAAGAGATTTACTTGTTGTTCAAGCAGGTGGTGAAAATAGTCATTCAAGTGATACTTTTATGGCCAATCTTGATGTTAAACAAGATATTTTATTTGAAATGATTGATAAAGTGACATCTGTTCTTCCTGAGATAAAAAATGGTAGCCATCCTAAAGTTTATGCAGAGATGATGACCATTCAATTGTCTGAAATGGTAGAAAAAAATTCGTCAAACTTACCTGCAGATGTGACAGCAGAATTAGATAGTCTTCGTCGGGAGTTAAAATCGTTAAAAAACGAAATGAGCCAACTCTCTCGAGCAGATCAAAGTTCATCAACTCAAAAAGTAAAGGTTAATAATAAGACATTCACATTTAAAGTTGACCGTACAAAGATTTTGACCATTATGGAAGAAACGGTTGTAGATAGCCAACGTTCACGTGAATACTTAGAAGCTTTAAAGAGCGCTTGGAACGAGATATTAGATAATATTACGGCTCAAGATAGAGCCTTATTAATGGGATCTGAACCTGTCTTAGCTAATAGCGAGAATGCTATTTTGGCATTTGATGCGGCCTTTAATGCTGAACAAGCTATGAAACGTACCGATCTCAATGATATATTTGGTAATATTATGAGTAAAGCAGCAGGTTTTTCACCTAATATTTTAGCTGTACCTAGAAATGATTTTAATCAAATTCGGAGCGATTTTGCAAAGAAAATGAAAGCTCAAAAGACGGAAACAGAACCTGAAGTTAATCATCAAATTCCAGAAGACTTTTCTTATCTAGCAGAACGAATAGCAATCGTTGAAGATTAAAACGTAACTAAAAATAGTTGCCTGTTACAGGCAACTATTTTTTTGATAAGTTTTTTAATTATTTAGTAGATTCTGTTATAATGGTGATATGACAAAACGACAATTTATTTTTATGGCGCTTTTATGCTCTTTTGAAACTTATTTTTTTAATCAATCCGTTATGGATGGCTCCTGGATTTTTGCTATTTTTTGGGGAGTTTTATTACTTCGAGATCTTCAAAAGGTGTATGCGATTTCAAAATTCACAAAAGAGCTTATCAAATCTACCAAGAAGAAAGACTGATTTCGCCACTGCGAAGTGTTTTCAACTGACCATCATCTAACTCAACCACTAAATATCCTTTATCTGTAATATCAATAGCTTTCCCAGAATACATTGTTTGACCATCCATAAAGCTAACGGTTCTATCTAAGACTAGGGATTTTTCTCTATATACCTTTAAGTGATCCTCTAGTGGAATATTGAAAAAGAGATTCCAGATTTCTGTAATCAATTGATTTCTAGTTATGGTCGGTTGCTCTGTAAAGAGACTACCTGCGCGCTTAGTTAACGCCCTAGGGAACTCTTTGATATAGAAATTGATACCTAATCCTATAATAACATTCGTTACCAACCCACTCTCAACAGAAGCGATAGCCTCGGTTAAAATACCAGCTATTTTTTTATTATCTAAATAAATATCATTGACCCACTTAATTTCAGGAGTAATTCCTGTTAACCGTGAGATAGCTTTTACAGCACTAGAGGCTACCATGACAGTATAAGGTTTTATATCTTCAATCGGTACATTAGGTTGTAATAAAAGAGACATATAGATGCCGCCTTGATTTGATGTAAAGAAAGGTCTATCAAAACGTCCTTTAGCTTTTTTTTGATTAGGAGCTAAAAAAAGGTGTGGAGTCTTTAATTTACTTTCTATCCCCATTTTAGCATCTAGTTGGGTTGAAGCACTATTATTATTAAGACTAACCTTAATACCAATTTCTTGTTCGAGTTGTTCTGGTAATAATATGTCACCTGATACCAATCGGTAGCCCTTGTTAGTGACAGACTCAATCTCTAGGCCTAATTCTTCTAACGTTTTTATACCTTTCCAAATAGCTGTGCGGGAAATATTAAGTTGATTTGCCATAGTTTCTCCGCTAATAAAGTTGTTATTTTTTGATAGTATTTGATAAATTTTTTCGTAGGTTTTCATAAATCTAGTATAGTATAAATCGAGAAAAAAGACTAAAGAAAATAGAGATAATTTTTTATTTATTGGTAACTTATTTCACAAAAGATGAAATAGTGGTACAATAGCTATATGAGTCCCGAAAAGGTAGCCTAGAGGCTAGTTCTTTGTAACTCGACACATTTTACATTTTAGGGGGGACATTTTTATGTCAGAACGTAAACTTTTCACGTCTGAGTCAGTATCTGAGGGACATCCCGATAAGATTGCTGACCAAATTTCCGATGCGATTTTAGATGCAATTTTAGAGCAAGATCCAGATGCCCACGTAGCAGCCGAAACAGCTGTTTATACAGGGTCGGTTCATGTATTTGGCGAGATATCAACGACAGCCTATGTTGATATTAACCGAGTTGTCCGTAACACAATCGCTGAAATTGGCTATGATAAAGCTGAATATGGCTTCTCAGCTGAATCTGTCGGAGTGCATCCGTCACTCGTTGAACAGTCGCCAGACATTGCACAGGGAGTCAATGAAGCTCTTGAGGTACGTGGTTCTCTTGAACAAGATCCTTTAGATTTAATTGGTGCAGGTGACCAAGGTTTGATGTTTGGGTTTGCTGTTGATGAAACACCTGAGTTAATGCCATTGCCAATTTCTTTAGCTCATCAGTTAGTTAAGAAATTGACAGATCTACGTAAGTCTGGGGAACTTACTTATCTTCGACCAGATGCAAAATCTCAAGTAACGGTTGAATATGATGAAAATAATCAACCAATTCGTGTGGATGCAGTAGTTATTTCGACACAGCATGATCCTAATGTAACTAATGACCAACTCCATAAGGATGTGATTGAGAAAGTTATCAATGAAGTTATTCCAAGCCATTATTTAGATGACCAAACAAAATTCTTTATCAATCCTACAGGGCGCTTTGTTATTGGAGGCCCTCAAGGAGATTCAGGACTAACAGGTCGTAAGATTATTGTAGATACTTATGGTGGTTATTCTCGTCATGGTGGTGGTGCATTTTCAGGTAAAGATGCTACTAAAGTAGATCGTTCAGCATCTTATGCAGCTCGTTATATTGCAAAAAATATTGTTGCAGCTGATTTAGCTAAAAAAGTAGAAGTACAACTTGCTTATGCAATTGGTATTGCTCAGCCTGTCTCTGTGCGTGTAGATACATTTGGAACAGGTGTTATAGCAGAAGCAGACCTAGAGGCAGCTGTACGCCAAATATTTGATTTGCGACCAGCAGGCATTATTAATATGTTGGACCTCAAACGACCTATTTATCGACAAACAGCAGCCTATGGGCATATGGGACGTACTGATATCGATTTGCCATGGGAGCGAGTTGATAAAGTCCAGGCCTTAAAGGATTTTATTGCTAGCAAATAATAAAAAGCGTAAACTTTCGTTTACGCTTTTTTTGCTCATGATAATTTATAGAACATTTATAAAATCTTATAATAAACTGGTTAAGTATAGGAAATACTGCATATTTCTTGAAAATATGGTGTATATTGTGAATAAAATGATGACCAAGTTAATTGAATTTTCCTATCGAAAAATTTTTCAAAAAAATAATTTCACGCTCAAATCATTTGATTGTCAAATAAATAGAGCCTTTATAAAAATATTATATAAGTATAAAATGTAAAAAAAATAAAAAAATGATATTTTTATTTGATTTAAATGTATTTAATAAAAATACAAAGTTTCTAAAAAAAGTAAAAATTCCATCTTAAAAAACAGCATTAGTTATTATAACCGAACATTGTTGTCCTTGAAACATGAAAACAAAAACAAAAGTTCGTAGTTTAATTAATTTGTCATGTTACTAATCTTGTGTTAATATATTATCTCGTGATAAGTTTTTGATGTAAAAATTATCATGAAAAAGAAAAGAGAGATGGAAATGAAAAAACAATTTTTAAAATCAGCAGCGATTCTATCGCTAGCAGTAACAGCAGTATCTACAAGTCAGCCGGTAGGGGCGATAGTCAAGTATAATGCGGGTAATGTAGATGTTATAGTAGATGAACTTGAACGCTATAAATGGAATCAAGAAATTTCACCGCTATATTATGGTAATGTATATAATACATTACAAGAATATATTAGTAAAATAAATTACTATTTAACTTCTGAAGATTATGACGAACCAGAATTTAAAAAAATTAAAGAAGAGTTACTAGAAAAAACGACTAAGTATGAAAAATATTTAGTTTACCTCAGTTCTCAAAACAAAATCAAGAAAGAAAAATACATTGGACATTACAGTATGCAAGAGAAGTATAGGACTAGCGGAATTATTTTTTTAGATGCAGGCGTATATTCTCATATATTAGAAGAGTTAAAAAAGGAAGATAAAAAATTCATTGATGCTACATATAAAGAATATCATACTAACCAAGAGTTATTTCCGTATATATACTATCCAGATAGTAATTTCGAATTTT
>NZ_GL636070.1:1316219-1321960 GCF_000186445.1 Streptococcus agalactiae ATCC 13813 | reverse complement strand
ATTTTATGATTTATTAAATAAACTAAGAATACGATCTCGCAGTATTGATACAATCATAGAAAGACATAAAGAAAATAACCCTGATGAAGTTGAAATTTTAAAGGTTATGAGAGATAGTATTTTAAACATAAAGATCAACAAGAAAGGTCAAATAAATAGATGGTATTTAGAAATTTTGAATCTAAGAATGGGGGCTAGAAAACTCAAAGAATTAGATGATTTAATTGATACATTCTTTGAGGATATTAATGAAGAGCGTCCCAAAACACTTCCACGAAGGACTGAATTTAATAAATATTTGAAAGATGATATGAAAAAGGTAGAAGGGGAGGAAAGCACTAAGAAAATTGAAAAAAAAAATTAGGCTAGATAAAAATATAACAAGGTCAAAAGCTGGCTATTCTTTAATTGAGGAAGAGCTAGAATCAGAATTAGGAAAAATTGTACAGACTGCTAAGAGGTTGCTTGAGAAGGTAAACAAATTTAGACAGCAAGATTATTTTAAAAATGACTATGTAAAGGTTCTAGACTATAAACAACAACTAGTTGAAGGGCTTACTTCGTGTGAAAGAATTATTAAGACATTAGAGACAGATAAGCCAACTCCAGAACATATTATCAAAGAGAAAGTCCTCCATCTAGCTAAAATAACTGAAGATGTTAATGATTTTATGAATGGTCTAAAAACAAAAAAAGAGCTAAATAAATTAAAATCACTCACTAATATTCCTCATGATATTTCTATATCCTATAAACTAGACGCTCCTAAAGTATATGGTGAACTTGTATCTGGTACTAGCACTCCTTTAAGTATGTTGTTTATTAGTAAAGAGCCAATAACTTCACAATCGTTTTATACCATTACACAAGCTACTTCAATGAGACCGTTAGCACAGAAAATAAAAGAAGAAGTTGTTGATATTCGTTCAACTAATGACAGTAAAAAACAAAAAGTAGAACAGGAAAAAACTAAATCGCCAACTCCTCAAAAAGAGGCTATAAAAGAACAAACTGAGCAAAAAATATCTGGGAAGACTCAAAACGTAGAAAAGAAATCTGAAACTGTGGCAACTCCACAACAAAGTTCAGCTGCGCAAACTTCTGTCCAACAGCCGGCTCCGGTTCAACCAGTTGTTCAAGAATCCAAAGCTTCTCAAGAGGAGATTAATGCAGCACACGATGCTATTTCAGCGTATAAATCAACAGTCAATATTGCTAATACAGCCGGCGTAACAACTGCGGAAATGACCACGCTCATTAATACTCAAACTTCTAATCTTTCTGATGTTGAGAAAGCTTTAGGGAATAATAAGGTTAATAATGGTGCAGTCAATGTATTGAGAGAAGATACAGCTCGTCTTGAGAATATGATTTGGAATCGTGCTTACCAAGCTATTGAAGAATTCAACGTCGCTCGTAATACTTATAATAACCAAATCAAGACAGAAACTGTTCCAGTTGATAATGATATTGAAGCTATTTTAGCAGGTTCTCAAGCTAAGATTAGCCATTTGGACAATCGTATCGGAGCACGCCATATGGATCAAGCTTTTGTGGCTAGTTTATTAGAAGTTACTGAGATGAGTAAATCAATCTCATCGCGTATAAAAGAGTAGACACTGCTATCAAGGCGATCTTAAACTTTTGTATTGAACTAACCTAAAAGATAGAAAGAGACTAATATGAAAAAAATAACAACTTTAATCTTAGCTAGTAGCTTATTACTAGTTGCAACGACATCGGTTAAAGCTGATGATAACTTTGAAGTACCAACACGTTATGTTAAAATGAGTGAAAAATCAAAAGCGTTTTATCAAAGATTACAAGAAAAACAACGTAAAACACATACTACTGTGAAGACTTTTAATAATTCAGAAATAAGGCATCAACTACCTCTTAAACAAGAAAAGGCTAGGAATGATATCTACAATTTAGGCATTCTTATTTCTCAGGAGTCTAAAGGGTTCATCCAACGTATTGATAATGCCTATTCTTTGGAAAATGTCTCAGATATTGTTAATGAAGCTCAGGCTTTGTATAAACGCAACTATGATTTATTTGAAAAAATCAAATCTACACGTGATAAGGTTCAAGTCTTACTTGCATCGCATCAAGGTAATACAGACTTAAAAAACTTTTATGCTGAGTTGGACGATATGTATGAACATGTTTATCTCAATGAAAGTAGAGTGGAGGCGATAAACAGAAATATCCAAAAATATAATTAGTTTCTAAACTAACAAACATTCCGAAATATAAGACATTAAACCCTACTCATTGATTAGTGAGTAGGGTTTTACTGTTTTAAATAGCTTTCTGCTCAGAATGTAAGCCTTGTCATTTCAAAGGAACTATGTTATTATTCTTAAGTAAATTAAATAGGACATTTGGGGTGCGTAACAGCTGAGATTATACCCATTGAACTTGATGCAGTTAGTACTGTCGAAGGGAAATGTGTGCCATTACAAGTTTTTTGTGGTGGAAAAGGGCGTAGTGTCTTCTTAGGAGACAGCTAGCTCTAGTTAATCAGATAATAAACTCCGTTTGCTTGCAGATGGAGTTTTTTGTTGTCAAAATTTTTTGTAGGTTGTTGCCCCTTATCTGTCATAGAGAAGGAGTTATGATGACTAATCATAAAACAAAAAAATTAACGGTTTTAGCAATTATGATTGCTTTAGATGTTTTTTTAACGCCCATTTTTAGAATAGAAGGCATGGCCTTTATGTCTAGTGTGGTTAATATTATCGCTGGAGTTATAATGGGACCAATCTATGCATTAGTTATGGCACTTGTAACGGCTTTTATTCGTATTTTAACTCAAGCAGGAGTAGCATCTGTTGCACCTTTAGCTATTCTAGGAGCTGGTCCAGGAGCTTTCTTAGCGGGTTGGTTTTATCGGTTTTATGCGAAAGACTGGATGTCTTGGGTGGGTGAGTTTATAGGAACAGGGATAATTGGAGCACTTTTATCAGCTCCAATTATGGTCTGGTTTTGGACTTGGACAGCGGATGGAAATCACGAAGTGTTAGCTAAAGCATCTGCAGCTCAATCCATTTTTCTTTTTATGCCAAGGTTTATAGGGGCGACTATAATTGGCAGTGTTATTGCTTTGTTGCTACTTCAGGGATTAAAGCGGGTTCCTGTATTTATGACAATACAAGCATTATTTAAAGGAGAAAAAGTAAAATGAAATTGGGTTTAAAAGATGTATTGTTGATTGCTTTATTAGCGGTTGTTCTGGGCGTTATTTACTTTGGAGCAGGCTATATTTCAAATGCTTTTGTACCTTTTGTAGGCCCTATAGCGCATGAAGTTATTTATGGTATTTGGTTTGTGGCAGGTCCAATGGCTCTTTATATATTGAGGAAGCCAGGAACCGCTATTGTAGCAGAATTGTTAGCTGCTTTGACAGAGGTTTTAATTGGATCAATTTATGGACCAAGTGTACTCGTCATTGGTACCCTTCAAGGTTTAGGGTCAGAATTAGGCTTTACGCTGTTTAGGTATCATAATTACAAGTTGCCAACTTTTATATTGTCTGCTATTTTGACATCAATTTTTAGTTTTGCATGGAGTTTTTATGCCAATGGACTTAGTGCATTTTCATTTTCATATAACATTCTGATGCTTATAGTAAGAACTGTTTCATCTATTATTTTCTTCTTATTAACAAAGAATATATGTGACCAATTGCATAGAAGTGGTGTACTGAATGCTTATGGGATTCATGAAGGGAAGTAGCCTATGCTATCTGTTGAAAAATTAGCTTACACCCATGGCGATAGTCATTATTTATTTGATGAAGTGACTTTTAGTCTTAACCCAGGAGAACGAATTTTAATCAGTGGCTATTCAGGGTGTGGTAAGAGTACATTGGCTCTTTTACTATCAGGGTTAAAAGAAAGTGGGAAAGGTCAAGTTTTATTAAACGGTTCATTAATAGAACCAAGCGATGTAGGTTTTCTTTTTCAAAATCCTGATTTGCAATTTTGTATGGATACTGTGGCGCATGAGTTGTATTTTATTTTAGAAAATTTACAAATAGAACCGGAGCAAATGCAAGATAGAAGTGAGTTTGTATTGGCACAAGTTGGTTTAAAAGGATTTCAGAATCGGTTGATTTATACTTTATCTCAAGGTGAAAAACAGCGATTAGCATTGGCGACCATTTTTTTAAAATCTCCTAAACTTATTATTTTAGATGAAGCTTTTGCGAATTTGGATCAAGAGAGTGCCAGTCAACTATTACAATTAGTTCTTAATTATCAAGCAAACAATCAATCAATGCTGATTGTAATCGATCATTTGATTACTTATTATCAAGATATAATGGATCACTATTTTTGGTTGGAAAAACGGTTGACAAGGGTCGATTTTGATTATATGCTCAATCGTTTGAATGTCTTCGAATTAGAAAAGAAAAGTCATAATACAGGTGACAAACTGTTATCAATTAAAGATTTCCAAGTTAAACTTTCAAAAAACAAATTCATCTCTTACCTTGATTTTGATTTAGCAAGTGGGGAGAGGTTGTGCTTAGATGGACCAAGTGGCGTGGGGAAGTCTAGTTTCTTTATGGGATTGTTAGGGTTTTATAGGACTAAAGGGAAAAAACAATTTACTCATAGAAAGCAAATTCTTATAAGCTTTTTATTTCAAAATCCCTTAGACCAATTTATTTTTTCAACAGTTTATGACGAAATTTTTCAGGTTTGCAAGGATAGTAACAAAGCGAGGGATATTTTGGAAACCATAAATCTTTGGGATAAGAAACAGTTTTCACCATTTCAACTAAGTCAAGGCCAACAGAGGCGATTAGCCATTGGCAGTATTTTAGCTAGTGATAGTAAACTTCTATTATTAGATGAACCAACTTATGGACAAGATGCCTATCACGCTAATATGATTACGACTCTTCTTTTGAGTTATTGTCACAAAAATCATTGTGGGGTTATTTTTACTAGCCATGATCCTCACTTAAAAGAGTGTTTTGCAACACGTTTCTTGGAGGTGTCATCTTGTTCAATTTGAAAAACTATCATCCAGCTATTACCTTCCTATGTTTATTAATACCAACCTTTTCGTTTAGTTTCACATTGAGGTTAAGAACGTCTTTGTTATTTCTAATTATAGTAGTAACACTGCAATGCTTCGTAAAGGTTTCTTTAAAAACTTGGGCGAAGGTCAATCTGATCTCATTTGTGATGGGACTCTCTTTATTTCTAGGGACGTATTTTTGGGGGAAATTACCCCATCAATTCGTTTTAGCTAGTCTAGTAGCCTGTCGTCCGCTTATTTTCATGAACGTGGGTTTGTTATTTCATGCATCACATTCTAATTATGATTTTATAGAATCTCTTTATCAAACTTTCAAAGTGCCTAGTCATTTTGCATATGGTATTTTTGCGGTCTTTAATCTTCTACCATTAATTAAATTACAATACCAACGTAATCGACTCGCATTCCGACTGAAGAATCAGGTAACTTGGGCATTATCGTCTAGACTAATATTATCAGTTTTATTAAAGACGATATATTGGGTAGAACAGTTAGAGTTAGCAATGCTTTCTAAAGGTTTTGAAGTGGGTAAAGAGCGAACACATGCTTCAACTTATCCCGTTCGTTTTTGAGATTATAGTTTACTTGGTATGAGTATTTTATTGTCTATAGGAATGATTTTTAAATAAGTACAATTAGTTTAGTAATACAATTGTGCATTTATATAGAATGAGCGTGTTCTG
>NZ_GL636070.1:1280459-1314895 GCF_000186445.1 Streptococcus agalactiae ATCC 13813 | reverse complement strand
GTGTTCTGCTCATGAGATCATAACAAAGGAGATTACTATGTTAAAAGATGAGATGATTGCTAAAGGAGCAAAATATATCCAATCCATCTATCAAGATCCATTTATTCAAGGAATTATAAAAGGGCGTTTAGACCATGACGTAATCTGCCATTATTTACAGGCAGATAATATCTACCTTGGGAAATTTGCTGATATTTATGCCCTGTGCTTGGCAAAATCTGATAATTTACGAGATAAACAATTTTTCCTTGAACAAATTGACTTTACATTAAATCGGGAGTTAGCAGATGGTGAAGGTCCACATCAAGCCTTGGCAGCTTATACTAATCGATCTTATCAGGATATTATCGAAAAGGCTGTATGGTACCCGTCAGCAGATCATTACATTAAACATATGTATTTTCATTTTTACGAAAATGGTATTGCTGGTGCTTTAGCTGCAATGAGCCCATGTCCATGGATTTACCATCAATTGGCTAAAAAAATAATTGAGGAGAACCAGTTTTTGAATGGTAACCCTTTTAATAATTGGATAACTTTTTATGCTAACGATATAGTTGAAGAGTTAATGGAAAACTATTTTCGTATGATGGATTATTATGCGCAGAATTTGTCAAAAGAGAAGCAAGCTGATTTGGTAGATGCTTTTGTGAAATCTTGTCAGCATGAGAGACGTTTTTTTCAAATGGCAATAAATCAAGAAAAATGGGAGGATTAATATGACTTATTTAGCACCAGTTTTAACTATTGCAGGAACTGATCCTAGCGGTGGAGCAGGGATTATGGCGGATTTAAAGACATTTCAAGCTCGTCGGACTTACGGGATGGCTGTTGTGACTAGTGTTGTTGCTCAGAACACTTGTGGGGTTAGAGGCGTTCAGCATATAGAAACAGCTATCATTGATCAACAACTAGCTTGTGTCTATGATGATATTAAGCCAAAGGCGGTCAAAACAGGAATGTTAGCGGAGAGGGAAACGATTAGTTTAGTCGCTTCATATTTAAAAAAATATCCGCAACCTTATGTATTAGATCCTGTTATGGTGGCAACTAGCGGACATCGTTTAATTGATTCAGATGCCGTAGAAGCATTAAAAGAAGACTTATTGCCATTAGCAACTATTATCACACCAAATTTACCAGAAGCTGAGGTTTTAGTGGGATATGACTTATCAGATGAAGTAATTATTATTAAAGCAGGTTACGATATTCAAAAACAATATTCTGTTAGAAATGTTCTTATAAAGGGAGGACATCTAGATGGTTTGGCTAAAGATTATTTATTTTTGGAAAAAGAAGGGTTGATAACTCTTAGTAATCAACGTATCAATACTATTCATACTCATGGGACTGGGTGTACATTTGCAGCAGTCGTTGCAGCGGAGTTAGCTAAAGGGCAATCAATTCTAAACGCGGTAAGTACTGCTAAATCATTTATTACTTCAGCTATCAAAACAGCGCCTGAGTTGGGTCTTGGAAACGGTCCTGTCAATCATACTAGTTATCAAGGAGACTAAAATGTATTTAGAACAACTAAAAGAGGTAAATCCTTTAACCATTTGTATCACTAATAATGTGGTCAAAAACTTTACAGCCAATGGTTTATTAGCTTTAGGAGCTTCTCCGGCTATGAGCGAGTGCATAGAGGACTTAGAAGACTTGTTAAAAGTTGCAGATGCATTATTAATTAATATAGGAACACTAACAAAAGAAAGTTGGCAACTTTACCAAGAAGCAATCAAAATAGCAAATAAAAACCAAGTTCCAGTTGTATTAGATCCTGTAGTGGCAGGAGCAAGTCGTTTTCGATTAGAAGTGTCACTTGATTTATTGAAGAATTATTCTATTAGTTTACTTAGAGGAAATGGTAGTGAAATCGCTGCTTTGGTTGGTGAAAAACAAGCGTCTAAAGGGGCAGATGGGGGAAAAGTGGCTGATTTAGAATCAATTGCTGTAAAAGCCAATCAAGTTTTTGATGTGCCGGTGGTTGTCACAGGAGAAACTGATGCTATCGCTGTTAGAGGAGAAGTTCGCTTATTACAAAATGGTAGTCCTTTAATGCCACTTGTTACAGGAACTGGATGTCTGTTAGGGGCAGTATTAGCTGCTTTTATTGGTAGTTCTGACAGAAGCGATGATCTTGCTTGTCTGACAGAGGCCATTACTGTTTATAATGTTGCTGGAGAAATTGCAGAGAAGGTGGCAAAAGGTAAGGGGGTGGGAAGTTTCCAAGTTGCATTTTTAGATGCCCTTTCCCAGATGAGATCAGAAATGATTATGGACAAATAGGTGGTGTCGGTAGATGAAAGATACATTGAAATTATATTTTGTTTGTGGGACTGTGGATTGCTCTAGGAAGAATATATTGACTGTTGTTGAAGAAGCCTTACAAGCAGGTATAACTCTATTTCAATTTAGAGAAAAAGGTTTTACAGCATTACAAGGTAAGGAAAAAATTGCTATGGCTAAGCAACTCCAAATACTTTGTAAGCAATATCAAGTTCCTTTTATTATTGATGATGACATTGACTTAGTTGAGTTAATTGATGCTGATGGTCTTCATATTGGACAAAATGATTTACCTGTTGATGAGGCACGGAGACGTTTACCAGATAAAATCATCGGTTTATCTGTGAGTACAATGGCTGAATATCAGAAATCACAATTATCTGTTGTTGATTACATCGGAATTGGTCCTTTTAATCCGACACAATCAAAAGCAGATGCTAAGCCTGCTGTTGGCAATAGGACAACAAAGGCAGTTAGAGAAATTAATCAAGATATTCCAATCGTTGCAATAGGCGGAATCACTAGTGATTTTGTTCATGATATTATAGAATCAGGTGCAGATGGGATTGCAGTTATATCGGCTATTTCAAAAGCAAATCATATTGTAGATGCAACCAGACAATTGCGCTATGAAGTTGAAAAAGCTCTGGTTAATAGGCAAAAACACAGTGATGTAACCAAATAAGGCTACATCGTTAATTATAAGAATTTTTAAGATATTATATCATCACACAATACTGGTATTTGAAAAAGAATTTAAACTATGATAATATAGTAGAGTTGAATTCTAGTTAAAGAAAGATTTGAAAGTATGCGTAAAATTATTATTAACGGTGGCAAGCAACTGACGGGAGAAGTTGCTGTATCGGGTGCTAAAAATAGTGTAGTTGCCTTGATTCCTGCCACTATCCTTGCTGATGATATTGTGGTCTTAGATGGAGTTCCGGCTATTTCTGATGTTGACAGTTTAGTTGACATTATGGAAACTATGGGAGCTAAGATTAAGCGTTATGGTGAGACGCTTGAAATTGATCCACGTGGTGTTAAAGATATTCCAATGCCTTATGGCAAAATCAATAGTCTTCGTGCATCCTATTATTTTTATGGAAGCTTATTGGGGCGTTATGGTCAAGCAACAGTAGGTTTACCTGGTGGTTGTGATTTAGGTCCCCGTCCGATTGATTTACATTTAAAAGCTTTTGAAGCGATGGGAGCTAGTGTTTCTTATGAAGGTGATTCAATGCGTCTAGCAACAAACGGAAAGCCTTTGCAAGGAGCAAATATTTATATGGATACTGTCAGTGTTGGTGCGACAATTAACACTATGATCGCAGCAGCTAAGGCAAATGGTCGTACGGTTATTGAAAATGCTGCGCGTGAACCAGAAATTATTGACGTGGCTACTCTTTTAAATAATATGGGAGCTCATATTCGTGGTGCTGGGACTGATGTTATTACAATTGAAGGTGTGAAATCGCTCCATGGCACGCGTCATCAAGTAATTCCAGATCGTATTGAAGCAGGAACTTATATTGCTATGGCAGCAGCTATCGGACGAGGAATAAAAGTGACCAATGTGTTATATGAACACCTTGAGAGTTTCATTGCTAAGTTAGATGAGATGGGAGTTCGAATGACAGTTGAAGAGGATTCAATTTTTGTTGAAGAACAAGAAAAGTTAAAAGCTGTATCCATAAAAACCTCACCTTACCCAGGATTTGCTACAGATTTACAACAACCTCTAACCCCTTTATTACTAACAGCAGAAGGAAACGGGAGTTTATTAGATACTATCTATGAGAAACGTGTTAATCATGTTCCCGAATTAGCACGTATGGGAGCTAATATTTCTACCCTAGGAGGCAAAATAGTTTATAGTGGTCCTAATCAATTATCTGGTGCACCTGTAAAAGCGACAGATTTGCGTGCAGGCGCTGCTTTAGTTATCGCTGGCTTAATGGCAGAGGGACGAACTGAAATTACGAACATCGAGTTTATTTTACGTGGATATTCTAATATCATCGAGAAACTAACATCATTGGGTGCGGATATCCAATTGGTTGAAGAATAGTATATATAACAAAGAGTTGAGAATATTTCTTAGCTCTTTTCTTCTTGTTTTAGATTAAGTCACTTATAGGTATTTGAAATCTCTTGTGGTATAATATTATCATGGATATATGGACAAATTTAGGACGGTTTGCATTCATTGAAACAGAACATGTTAACCTACGTCCTGTTGCCTACACTGATAGGGAAGCTTTTTGGCGAATAGCTTCAAAAAGGACAAATTTACAATTTATTTTTCCTGTTCAAACCAGTAAGAAGGAAAGTGATTTTCTTTTAGTTTATTCTTTTATGAAAGAGCCGTTGGGAGTTTGGGCGATTGAAGATAAAGTTAGTCATAAAATGTTTGGAGTTATCCGTTTTGAAAACATTGATTTATCTAAAAAGACAGCTGAAATTGGCTATTTTTTGAAAGAAAGTTCTTGGGGTCAAGGCATTATGACTGAATGTCTAAAGACACTTTCTTTTTTTGCTTTTCAAGAGTTTGGGATGGACAAATTGATCATAGTAACACATAAAGAGAATATTGCTAGTCAGAAGGTTGCTTTGAAGGCGCATTTCAAACAATCTAGGAGTTTTAAAGGAAGCGACCGTTATACACGCCGTATAAGAGACTATATTGAGTTTCAATTAACTAGGGGTGATTATCGTTATGAGTAAACATCAAGAAATTTTGGAGTACCTAGAAAATTTAGCTGTTGGTAAGAGGGTTAGTGTACGCAGTATTTCAAATCATTTAAAGGTGAGCGATGGCACTGCATACCGCGCTATAAAAGAGGCAGAAAATAGAGGTATTGTTGAGACTAGACCACGTAGTGGGACAGTACGTGTTGCTCAAAAAGCAAAGGTTAATATTGAAAAACTGACTTATGCTGAAATTGCAAGGATTAGTGACTCACAAGTTGTTGCAGGAACAGAGGGACTCAGCAAGGAGTTTAGTAAATTTTCTATAGGTGCAATGACTCACAGAAATATTGAAAAATATTTGGTGCAAGGAGGGTTATTGATTGTTGGCGACCGTGATGAGATACAACATTTAGCCTTACAACATCAAAACGCTATCTTAGTTACAGGTGGCTTTAATGTTTCCCCATCTGTTTGTTGTTTAGCAGATAAACTTCAAATTCCCGTAATGGTAACACACTATGATACATTCACAGTATCAACGATGATTAATCACACTTTGTCAAATGCCAAAATTCGTACTGATTTAAAGACCGTTGAACAAGTCTATCAGTCGCAAATGGATTACGGTTTCTTAGCGCAGGATGATACCGTAAAAGAATTCAATCTTCTTGTTAAACAAACTAAAAATGTTCGTTTTCCAATAGTCAACCAAGCTAATGTTGTCGTTGGTGTTGTTAGTGTTCAAGATATTCTTGGAAAAGATAAAGAAGTAAAATTGGCAACAGTCATGTCAAAAAATATCATTGTTGCTAAACCTCGAATGAGTCTAGCTAATATCAGTCAAAAAATGATTTTTGAAGATTTGAATATGATGCCAGTAGTATCGGATGACTTTGAATTATTAGGCGTTATTACAAGAAGACAAGCTGTAGAAAATTTATCGATGTCGCAAGGGACAGATTTATACACCTATAGTGATCAAATCTTATCTAATTTACAAATTGAAGATGGTCACTTTTCGTTTTTAGTAGAACCCGATATGATTGACCATACAGGTAGCTTAACACAAGGAGTTTTGACAGAGTTCTCAAAAGAAATTTGTATTCGTGTCTTAACTCGTAAGCATCAACGCAGTATTGTTGTTAAACAAATGACACTTTATTTCTTGCAACCTGTTCAAATTGATGAAATAATAATGGTAACGCCAACAATTATTTCAGAAAAACGGCGCGAAGCTACACTCGATTTAGAATTAAAATTAGAAAATAAAATTATTGCTAAAGCTATGATAGCGGTAAAAATTAATTAGATATAAGGAGAATAAATAGAAAATGATTACATTAAAGTCAGCACGCGAAATTGAAGCAATGGATAGAGCAGGTGATTTTTTAGCCAGCATCCACATTGGACTTCGTGATATTATCAAACCAGGAGTTGATATGTGGGAAGTTGAAGAATACGTTCGTAGACGTTGTAAAGAAGAAAACGTATTGCCATTGCAAATCGGGGTTGATGGTGCAGTTATGGATTACCCATATGCTACTTGTTGTGGGCTTAATGATGAAGTGGCTCATGCCTTTCCTCGTCATTATACCCTAAAACAAGGTGACCTTTTAAAAGTAGATATGGTTTTAAGCGAACCTTTAGATAAATCAATTGTTGATGTTTCATCGTTAAACTTTGACAACGTAGCTCAAATGAAAAAGTACACGGAAACATATAGTGGTGGTTTGGCAGATTCGTGTTGGGCTTATGCTGTAGGTGAAGTTTCACAAGAGGTGAAAGACTTAATGTCTGTGACAAGAGAAGCAATGTATATTGGGATTGAAAAAGCAGTTATCGGAAACCGTATCGGTGATATTGGAGCTGCTATTCAGGATTATGCAGAGAATCGTGGTTATGGAGTTGTTCGTGATTTGGTTGGTCACGGTGTTGGTCCAACGATGCATGAAGAGCCTATGGTGCCTAACTATGGTACAGCAGGTCGAGGTCTCCGTCTTCGTGAGGGGATGGTTTTAACCATCGAACCAATGATTAATACTGGTACTTGGGAAATTGATACAGACATGAAAACTGGTTGGGCACATAAAACCTTAGATGGTGGTCTTTCTTGTCAATATGAACATCAATTTGTTATCACTAAAGATGGTCCTGTTATTTTAACGAGTCAAGGAGAAGAAAGAACTTACTAAAATGAAATTAAAAAAATTCTTTGAGGATTTGCTGGCTAAACTAGAATATAGACCCATTCAAGTTTTTATGCGTCATTTTCAAAGTGCAGAGATGGACTTATCAGCCATAGCAGTTGCTTATTATCTATTAGTGACAGCTTTTCCATTACTAGTTATTGCTGCTAATATTTTTCCTTATTTTCATATTAATGTTTCGGATTTATTGTCACTTATGCAAAAAAATCTTCCGAAAAATATTTATGAACCTGCCTCACGCTTAGCAGTAGATGCTTTTTCGAAACCGTCTACCGGCATTTTGGGATTCGCGTCATTAACAGCTTTTTGGACAATGTCTAAAAGTTTGACCTCTCTTCAAAAAGCCATTAATAAAGCATACGGTGTTGACCAACACAGAGACTTTGTGATTAGTCGTTTAGTGGGTGTGGGGACTGGGCTGATCATCCTATTTTTACTGACTTTTGTTTTAATTTTTTCAACCTTTTCAAAACCAGTTTTACAGATAATTGTAAACATGTATGATTTGGGAGATACTCTAACGGCGTGGCTTTTAAATCTTGCACAACCAGTTACATTTTTGACTATATTTTTAGGTATTGGAATTTTATACTTTATTTTACCTAACGCACGAATTAGAAAAGTACGTTATGTCATTCCAGGAACATTATTTTCAACGTTTGTTATTGGTTTTTTTAGTAATTTAATTAGCCAATACGTCTTAAATAGGGTTGAGAAAATGGTAGATATTAAAACGTTTGGTTCGGTCGTTATCTTTATCTTAATGCTATGGTTTATTTTCTTAGCCCACATTATGATTTTAGGTGCAATACTGAATGCCAGCGTTCAAGAAATTGCGACAGGAAAAATTGAATCAAGGCGTGGAGATATTATGTCTCTTATCCAAAAATCCAAAGAAGAAAAATAAGAAAAGACAGCTCTTGTTAGAGTTGCCTTTTTTTGTCTTTAAAAATAACAAATTTGCTCAAGATGTAGTTGAGTAAAATAATTAATATTTGAGATACAAGGCTTTCAATGGTATTGATTTTATTTAAATTGTGCTGAACGAATTGTCCGATAATAGAAGGAAATTGATCAACAAAAATAACAGCTAATATCAAATCTAATCCTAATGTGCCTAATCTAGCGATGACAAATGTTTGTAAGCGTTGAAACTGTCCAATTTTAGTTTGTTTAAAAACAAATCGATCATTTGTAAAAAAAGCAAAAAGTATAGCTATTATGTTAGCAACTATTGCAGAGAATGGAGCGTCCTGCGAGAAATTAAAAATCCCTTGTCGAATAACTAAATAAAGAAGGGATGTTAATAGTCCGAACAGTAAATATAAGCTGACTTCATTTTGAATACTTTTTTTCAGTAACGATTTTAATTTAACCATATTTTTATTATATCACGGATGCTTCAAAGTGATGAGGAAATCTCCCATAAGCTTGGCTTTACTTTTTGTTTGTGATATACTTAGTAAGTTGTTTTACACAACCCTTGATGCTTAGTTCCCTTTCATCAAGCATATTACAAACGTTAGAAGTGTTAACTGTCTAAACGTTAAAGGAGAAATTATGAACACATTTACAACTCGCGATTACGCTCACATGGCTATTGTAACAGCTATCTATATCGTTTTAACCATAACGCCACCTTTTAATGCTATTGCTTATGGTGCTTATCAATTCCGTGTTTCAGAAATGCTAAATTTCTTGGCCTTTTATCACCGAAAATACCTTTTTGCGGTAACGTTAGGATGTATGATTTCTAATCTTTATAGTTTTGGAATGATTGATGTCTTTGTAGGTGGTGGTTCAACCTTACTTTTTGTTTATCTTGGAACCATTTTATTCAAGCAATATCAAAAAGATTATCTATTTAATGGCCTTATTAACAAAGCATTCTTTTTCTTTTCTTTCTTCTTTGCTGCTTCAATGATTACGGTAGCAGTTGAATTGAAAATTGTAGCAGGATTACCTTTATTATTAACATGGTTAACGACAGCTGTTGGTGAATTGGCTTCACTTTTGGTTGGAGCAGTCCTTGTGGATAAGTTGAGTAGACACGTCGATTTTACAAAATAAATATATTATAAAGCGCGAGACATTGATCTCGGCTTTTTTGTTTGGGTTTATAGTTAGCATAGCTAGAAAATGCTGCAACTTTTATGAGAAATGCTCCAATTTTTACTAATATCCTTAGTCTTTGTGATAAAATAGAAATATGGAAAATCGTATGAATGAATTAGTATCTTTGTTGAATCAGTATGCAAAAGAGTATTATACACAAGATAATCCCACAGTTTCTGACAGTCAATATGACCAGTTATATCGAGAGTTAGTAGAATTAGAAGAGCAACATCCAGAAAACATTTTGCCAAATAGTCCCACACATCGAGTGGGTGGTTTAGTTTTAGAAGGCTTTGAAAAATACCAACATGAATATCCTTTGTATTCATTGCAGGATGCTTTCTCAAAAGAAGAATTGATAGCCTTTGATAAACGTGTTAAAGCAGAGTTTCCAACTGCTTCTTATATGGCAGAGCTGAAAATTGATGGTCTATCTGTCTCGTTGACTTATGTAAATGGTATTTTACAGGTTGGGGCAACACGTGGTGATGGCAATATTGGAGAAAATATTACTGAAAATTTAAAGCGTGTTCATGATATTCCTCTACATTTAGACCAAAGTTTAGATATTACTGTTCGCGGAGAGTGCTACCTTCCCAAAGAATCTTTTGAAGCTATTAACATAGAAAAACGTGCAAATGGTGAGCAGGAATTTGCTAATCCTAGGAATGCAGCAGCAGGGACCTTGCGCCAATTAAACACAGGAATTGTTGCGAAACGTAAATTAGCAACTTTTCTTTATCAAGAAGCTAGCCCTACGCAAAAAGAAACACAAGATGATGTTTTAAAAGAGCTAGAAAGCTATGGCTTTTCAGTCAATCATCATCGTTTAATTAGCTCGTCTATGGAGAAAATTTGGGATTTTATCCAAACTATAGAAAAAGATAGAGTTTCCCTCCCTTATGATATCGATGGTATTGTTATTAAGGTTAATAGCTTAGCAATGCAAGAAGAGTTGGGCTTCACTGTAAAGGCACCTCGTTGGGCGATTGCATATAAATTTCCTGCTGAAGAAAAGGAAGCAGAAATATTATCTGTTGATTGGACAGTTGGGCGAACAGGAGTCGTAACACCAACAGCTAACCTAACTCCAGTTCAACTAGCAGGGACAACCGTTAGTAGGGCCACTCTGCATAATGTAGATTATATTGCCGAAAAAGATATCCGTATTGGAGATACTGTTGTTGTATACAAAGCAGGGGATATCATCCCTGCAGTCTTAAATGTCGTTATGAGTAAGCGAAACCAGCAAGAAGTCATGCTTATTCCTAAACTATGTCCTTCTTGTGGTAGTGAATTAGTTCATTTTGAAGATGAGGTGGCTTTACGTTGTATTAATCCGCTGTGCCCCAACCAAATCAAAGAACGTTTAGCTCATTTTGCTAGCCGAGATGCTATGAATATCACAGGTTTTGGTCCATCCTTAGTCGAAAAATTATTTGATGCTCATTTAATAGCAGATGTTGCAGATATTTATCGTTTAAGCATAGAGGATTTATTAACTTTAGATGGTATTAAAGAGAAATCTGCAACTAAGATTTATCATGCAATCCAATCTTCAAAAGAAAATTCTGCTGAAAAACTTCTTTTTGGCCTAGGTATTCGTCATGTGGGAAGCAAGGCGAGCCGCCTTTTATTGGAGGAATTTGGTAATTTGAGGCAACTAAGTCAAGCAAGTCAAGAAAGTATTGCCTCAATTGATGGACTAGGAGGGGTTATTGCCAAATCACTTCATACGTTCTTTGAAAAAGAAGAGGTAGATAAACTACTAGAGGAATTAACTTCCTATAACGTTAATTTTAATTATCTAGGAAAACGAGTTAGTACAGATGCACAGCTTTCAGGTTTAACAGTCGTTTTAACCGGAAAACTTGAAAAGATGACTCGTAATGAAGCAAAAGAGAAATTACAAAACCTTGGTGCTAAGGTGACAGGTAGCGTTTCTAAAAAGACTGATTTAATTGTTGCAGGAAGCGATGCAGGAAGTAAACTAACCAAGGCTCAAGATTTAGGGATTACAATACAAGATGAAGACTGGTTACTCAACCTTTAAGTGAGGAAGAAATGAAGAAACAAAAAAAAGCGCGTTTAATTTATAACCCAACTTCTGGTCAAGAAATTATGAAAAAAAATGTAGCGGAAGTTCTTGATATACTTGAAGGATTTGGGTATGAAACATCAGCCTTTCAAACAACGCCAACTAAAAATTCTGCCAGAGATGAAGCTGCTAGAGTTGCTCAAGCTGGTTTTGATTTGATTGTTGTAGCAGGTGGAGATGGTACTATTAATGAAGTTGTTAATGGTATTGCTCCTTTGAAACGTCGTCCTAAGATGGCAATTATTCCAACTGGAACAACTAATGATTTTGCTCGTGCCTTAAAAATACCGCGAGGTAATCCTATTGAAGCAACTAAATTAATTGGTAAAAATCAAATCGTTAAGATGGACATTGGTCAAGCTCAAGAGGACAATTATTTTATTAATATTGCAGCTGCAGGTAGTTTGACAGAGTTAACTTATAGTGTACCAAGTCAATTGAAAACAACGTTTGGCTATCTTGCTTATCTAGCAAAGGGTGTTGAATTATTACCTCGAGTTCGAAAAGTACCAGTCAAAATTACTCACGATAAGGGTGAATTTATCGGTGATGCTTCAATGATTTTTGTTGCCATCACAAATTCTGTAGGAGGGTTTGAACAAATTGCACCTGATGCCAAATTGGATGATGGGAAATTTACCCTTATTTTAGTAAAAACTGCAAATCTTATTGAGATTATGCATCTCATTCGTTTAGTGCTTGCAGGTGGAAAACATATTAATGATAAACGAGTAGAGTATATTAAAACGTCTTATCTAACTATCGAACCCCTATCAGACGAGCGTATGATGATTAACTTAGATGGAGAATATGGAGGAGATGCTCCCATTACTCTAGCAAACCTTAAAAATCATATTAGGTTCTTTGCTAATACTGATGAAATTTCGGATGATGCTTTAGTTTTAGATAAAGATGAATTAGCGATAGAAGCTATTGCACAGAAGTTTGCTAATGAGGTAGATGATTTAGAAGGATTAGGAGATTGATGAATGGATAATACTGTCATTGTACATTACCATAGCCGAAAGAAAAATTACTTTAATTTAAGTTTATGGCAGTGGCGCGATGGCTCAGAGGGTCAAGATGCTCATTTTTCACGGTTTGACAGTTTTGGTGCTGTTGCGATACTAAAATACCCCTTGCCATATTTTTTAAGCCATTATTATGTGATTGTTAAGGATAAAAATTGGCATCATAAAACAATAGATTATCGCATTGATTGTACTCAAGGTGGTGCACGTAAAGAAGTTTGGATTGTAGATGGGGATGACAATCTGTATTATTCTCGTCAAGCAGCAGTTAGTAGCCATCATTATAGTAGACGCCAACCTCATGCCTACGATATGGCAATCAATAGTAGAGCGTTTGATAAAAAATGGGGATTTGATGGTTGGTTAGGTTTTGAATATTCAGAAACTAAAACGGCTTTTAGATTGTGGGCCCCTACTGCGGAACGTGTAGAACTGATTTTATATCATTCGACAGATGAAACAGCAAGTGTATCAAAAGTTCTTTCTATGAAAAGAGGGACAGCCGTCAATTATAAAAATCATAAAGAAAACACCCATGGAGTCTGGTTTACTGAACTTGAAGGAAACTATAATTACCAAGCATATACTTATCGAGTCTACTATAGACGACGTACCTTTAAAATTACGAGAGACCCTTATTCCATTGCAACGACTGCAAATGGTAAAAGGTCTATTGTTATTGCTCCAGAAGCATTAACTCCGGAAGGATTTAAAATAAGTCATGGAAAAGAAGCTAAGTGGCGGCTCGAAAACCCCAATCAAGCAGTCATTTACGAAATGCATGTGCGTGATTTTTCGATATCTGAGACTTCAGGAGTTAAGACAGATTATCAAGGAAAATTTAAGGGATTGCATCAAAAAGATACAGTTAATCAGCATGGTGATAAAACGACCTTTGATTATGTGCAAGACTTAGGAGTTAACTATATCCAACTTCAACCAATTTTCGATCATCATCAGACATTTGATGATGATGGTCACTATGCTTATAATTGGGGATATGATCCTGAAAACTACAATGTTCCGGAAGCAAGCTTCTCTAGTAATCCACATGAACCTGCAACGCGTATTTTAGAATTAAAATCTGCTATCCAAGCGTACCATGATGCAGGCATTGGTGTTATTATGGATGTTGTCTATAATCATACTTTTTCATCAACTGATTCTGCATTTCAACTAACGGTTCCAGATTATTATTATCGAATGAATCACAATGGAACATTTCAAAATGGGTCAGGCTGTGGTAATGAAACAGCTAGTGAAAAAGAAATGTGTCGTAAGTATATTCTTGATTCAGTTTTGTATTGGGTGAAAGAATATAATATCGATGGTTTTCGATTTGATTTGATGGGACTACATGATGTAGAAACGATGAACATTATAAGAAATGAGCTAAATAAAATCGACCCTCGTATTTTGGTTTATGGAGAAGGATGGGATATGGGAGCTGGTCTCATGCCTCAAAATAAAGCTAAAAAAGATAATGCTTATCAGATGCCTGGAATTGGCTTTTTCAATGATGATGTAAGAGACGCTGTCAAAGGTGCGGAAATTTACGGAGAATTTAAAAAAGGCTTAGTTTCTGGAAACAGTACAGAAGATATTGTTGCAAAAGGTATTTTAGGAAGTGATGAGTTAGTATCATACATTGATCCTAGTCAAGTTTTAAATTATGTTGAAGCACATGACAACTACAACTTAAATGATTTGCTATGGGAATTACATCCTAATGACGACGAGAAACAACATATTTACCGAGTTGAAGTAGCTAGTGCTATGAATCTATTGATGCAAGGGATGGCTTTCATGCAATTAGGTCAGGAATTTCTTCGAACAAAGTGTTATCCTACAGGTGATAAAGGTCAACTTACTCAAGCAGATAAAGAAAGGGCTATGAATTCTTACAATGCCCCAGACCAAGTTAATCAGGTCAACTGGGATAATGTTACCTTTCATAAGAGTACTATTAATTTTATTAGGAAAATAATTACTTTGAAGACAAACTCTCCTTACTTTTCTTACTCTAGCTTTGAAGAAATTCGCAAACATGTTTTTGTAGAGTCTGCTCAATACCATTCAGGTTTCATAAGTTTTACAGTCGAAGAACATAAGAAAATAAAAATAATTTTCAATATTAAAGGAAAACGCGTGCAGAATCCTTTCATAGGTGATATAATAATATCAAATCATGAAGAAGGAAAAGCGATAGATTCATTAGATGATGAGCTTTCTGTAATGATCCTTGATATTACAAAATAACCTGAAAACATTCAGGTTATTTTTGTGTATATTAAGGAATTTGATTTGAATTTGAGTTTGAGTTTCTTATATTTTAGTTAATTTTTCGGAAATATAGAGGGTGAAATATTTTCAGATGCGTCTGTATGAGGAAAAAGCATTCCTCTTTTTTTGTACCATTGAGGAAATATTTTTGTCTTATATTGACTAGTAGGACCTGTGAGGTGAATAGATGTCCAATAAAGATGAGTTATATACTTTTGGAATAGGTGAAAATTTTCATCTCCAGAATTATTTAGGCGTACATAGCGAAAATGAAAGCTTTTGTTTCAGAGTTTGGGCTCCTAATGCTGAAAATGTTCAAGTTATTGGAGATTTTACAGATTGGCGAAATCGCCCTCTCCAAATGAACAAAAATCAAGCAGGAGTTTGGGAAGCTAACAGTTTGGATGCGCGCGAAGGTGATTTATATAAATATTTAGTTACTCGTAAAGGTGGTCAAGTAGTTGAGAAAATCGATCCTATGGCAGTTTATATGGAAAGACGTCCTGGAACTGCAAGTGTTATTAAAGTGCTTAGAAATAAAAAGTGGGAAGATGGCCTTTGGATGGGAAGACGCAAACGTCTGGGGTTTCAGAAGCGTCCAATTAATATTTACGAAGTTCATGCTGGTTCATGGAAAAAAGATGATTTTGGACATCCTATGACTTTTTCTCAGTTAAAAGACTACTTAATCCCCTACCTTGTTGAGATGAATTATACTCATGTTGAATTTATGCCCTTAATGGCACATCCGCTTGATATGAGTTGGGGATATCAATTAATGGGGTATTTTGCTTTTGAACATACCTATGGTACTCCAGAAGAATTTCAAGACTTTGTAGAAGCATGTCATAAAAATAATATAGGAGTTCTTGTAGATTGGGTTCCAGGACACTTTATTCAGAATGATGATGCTTTAGCCTATTTCGATGGAACTGCTACTTATGAGTATCAAAATCATGATCGTGCGCATAACTATCGATGGGGAGCTCTGAACTTTGATTTAGGAAAAAATCAAGTACAATCCTTTTTGATTTCGAGTGCCTTATTCTGGATTGAATATTATCATATTGATGGTATTCGTGTTGATGCGGTTAGTAATATGTTATATCTCGATTATGATGAAGGACCATGGGAAGCTAACCAATTTGGGGATAATCGTAATTTGGAAGGGTATCACTTTTTAAGGAAACTTAACAAAGTAATTAAAGAGCGTCATCCTAATGTTATGATGATTGCTGAAGAGTCAACAGCTTCTACCCCAATAACTAAAGACTTAGAGTCTGGAGGATTGGGTTTTGACTTTAAATGGAATATGGGCTGGATGAATGATATCCTGCGTTTTTATGAAGAAGATCCTCTCTATAGGCAATATGATTTTAATTTAGTGACCTTTAGTTTTATGTATATATTCAATGAGAACTTTGTACTAGCTTTTTCACATGATGAAGTAGTACATGGTAAAAAGAGTATGATGCATAAAATGTGGGGTGACCGTTATAATCAATTTGCTGGTTTACGTAACTTATATGCATATCAAATGTGTCATCCTGGGAAAAAACTTCTCTTTATGGGAAGTGAGTTTGGTCAATTTTTAGAATGGAAATATAATGATCAACTAGAATGGGGAAACTTAAATGATGATATGAACCAAAAGATGCAACGCTATACTAAACAATTGAATCAATTTTATAAAGATCATAAGTGCCTATGGCGTATTGATGATTCCTTTGATGGGCTAGAAATTATTGATGCGGATAATAAATCTGAAACTGTTTTATCTTTTATACGAAAAGATGATAAAGGCGATTTGTTACTTTGTGTCTTTAATATGACTCCTGTAGAACGCCCTAACTTTACTATTGGTGTTCCGCAAGCGGGTATTTATGAAGAAGTTTTAAATACTGAAATGGAAGAGTTTGGAGGTGTTTGGAAAAACCACAATCCTGTAACGAAAACACAAGTGGCTACATGGAAAGATTATGATCATACTTTAAGTTTTACATTACCAGCCCTTGGGGCAAGTGTTTGGAAAATAAAACGTCGGCTTCGTAAATAAGTCTGTAATTTAGTAACCTCATTTTGAAAGGAAAGAATAATATGAAAAATGAAATGTTAGCACTCATTCTCGCCGGAGGACAAGGCACTCGACTCGGGAAATTGACTCAGAGCATTGCGAAACCTGCTGTTCAATTTGGAGGTCGTTACCGTATTATTGACTTTGCGCTTTCAAATTGTGCGAATTCAGGTATTAATAATGTTGGAGTTATTACTCAGTATCAACCGCTGGAACTAAATACTCATATTGGAAACGGATCTAGCTGGGGACTAGATGGTATCGATTCGGGAGTAACTGTATTACAACCATATTCTGCAACAGAAGGTAATCGCTGGTTCCAAGGTACCAGCCACGCTATCTATCAAAATATTGACTACATTGATCGTATTAATCCAGAATATGTACTCATTCTCTCTGGGGACCACATCTATAAAATGGACTATGATGACATGCTACAGACACATAAAGATAATTTAGCAAGCTTAACAGTCGCTGTTTTAGATGTTCCTTTAAAAGAAGCAAGCCGTTTTGGAATTATGAATACTGATTCAAACGACCGTATTGTCGAATTTGAAGAAAAACCTGAACATCCTAAGTCAACAAAAGCTTCAATGGGAATATACATTTTTGACTGGAAGAGATTACGGACAGTTTTAATTGATGGTGAAAAGAACGGCATAGACATGTCAGACTTTGGTAAAAATGTTATACCAGCATACCTTGAATCGGGTGAACGTGTTTATACCTATAATTTTGATGGGTATTGGAAAGATGTTGGTACTATTGAATCACTTTGGGAAGCTAATATGGAATATATTGGAGAAGATAACAAATTACATAGTCGTGATCGTTCATGGAAAATCTATTCTAAAAATTTGATTGCACCACCTAATTTCATGACAGAAGATGCAAATGTTAAAGATTCTTTAGTTGTAGATGGATGCTTTGTTGCAGGGAATGTTGAGCACTCCATTTTGTCAACTAATGTCCAGGTAAAACCAAATGCTATTATTAAAGACTCTTTTGTTATGAGTGGCGCGACTATCGGTGAAGGTGCAAAGATAAATCGAGCTATTATCGGTGAGGATGCTGTTATCGGTGATGGTGTTGTGATTGATGGAAGTAAAGAAGTAGAAGTTATTGGTTATAAAGAAGTAGTGGGGGTTCCAAATGAAGATTGATAAATATACTGCGATTTTAGGAAATACTGTTAGTTACCCAGATATGCACAGTTTGACGGATAATCGTCCGCTTGCTTCTCTACCTTTTGATGGTAAGTATCGTTTAATTGATTTTCAATTATCCTCTTTAGCTAATGCAGGCGTTAGAAGTATTTATGGTATTTTTCGTGGGAATAATGTTCGCTCTGTTTTTGACCATATTAGAAGTGGTCGTGAGTGGGGCTTAGGTACATTGTTGAGTCATTATTCTTTAGGATTCTATGATACAGACGATGATACTCGTACAGTCAAGGGGGATTATTACGATCAAATTTTAACTTATTTGAGGCGTTCGGGTAGCGACCAGACGATATATATGAGTTGTGATATGCTTTGTAATATTGACTTAAGTCAAGTAATCCACTTGCATAATGCAAATGGTGCGCAAGCCACCGTGGTTTATAAAAAAATGCCGAGATCAGCTATTGCAGAGGCTAATCAAGTCTTGACCATTGATGAATCTGATCATGTGGTGAGTCTAGGTAAAGCTGTAGATAATGACGATAACCAAAAAATGTCTGCTGAGATTTATGTTATCAACACACCTTGGTTAATCGAAAAAATGGAAGAGGAAGCTCAAAATAATGAACCACGTAAACTCCGCTTCTTACTTCGTGATTTAATTGTTGAAAGTAATGCTTTGGCTTTTGAATACACTGGTTATTTGTCAAACATTTCTTCTATTAAATCCTATTATGATGCTAACATGGACATGTTAACACCAAATAAATTTTATTCGCTCTTCTTTTCAAACCAAAAAGTTTATACTAAGGTGAAAAATGAGGAAGCTACTTATTTTGATAAACAATCAAATGTCTCTAATTCGCAACTAGCCTCTGGAAGTATTATTAAAGGTTATTTAGATCATTCTATCGTTTCTAGAAATTGTCTCCTTGAAAAAGGGACTCGAGTAGTCAATAGTATTATCTTTCCAAAAGTAAAAATCGGGGAAGGGGCAACCATTGAAAATACTATTATTGACAAATGCGTTAAGGTTGCACCCGGAGTTACATTGAAAGGTAGTTTAGATAAACCGTTAGTGATTCCTAAATTTTCAGAGATTAATGAGGATATTATACAATGAAAATAATGTTTGTTGCGGCAGAGGGTGCTCCCTTTGCTAAAACAGGTGGTTTGGGAGATGTGATTGGCGCACTCCCAAAATCACTTAGTAAAAAAGGTCATGATGTCGCTGTTGTCATGCCATATTATGATATGGTAGACCAAAAATTTGGAGACCAAATAGAAAACCTCATGTATTTCTATACAGATGTTGGCTGGCGTCATCAATATGTAGGAGTTAAGAGACTTTCTCAAGATAATGTTACGTTCTACTTTATTGATAATCAATATTATTTTTATAGAGGTCATGTCTATGGTGATTGGGATGATGGGGAGCGTTTTGCTTATTTCCAATTAGCTGCTTTAGAGTTGATGGAGAAAATCGATTTTATTCCCGATGTCTTACACGTCCATGATTATCATACAGCAATGATTCCTTTCTTATTGAAAGAGAAGTACCACTGGATTCAGACCTATAATAATATAAGAACAGTTTTTACTATTCACAATATTGAATTTCAAGGGCAGTTTGGTCCAGAAATGTTAGGAGATTTATTTGGAGTTGGCGCTGAGAGATATGAAGATGGAACTCTTAGATGGAATAATTGTCTTAATTGGATGAAAGCAGCAATTCTTTACTCAGATAGAGTGACAACGGTATCACCAAGCTACGCAAATGAAATAAAAACTCCAGAATTTGGTAAAGGTTTAGACCAAATTATGCGTATGGAAACAGGCAAATTATCTGGAATTGTAAATGGTATTGATAGCGATTTGTTAAATCCAGAAACAGATGCTTTTTTGCCATATCATTTTTCAAAAAGCAACTTAGAGGGCAAAATTAAAAATAAGTTGGCTTTACAGGAAAATTTGGGCTTACCTCAAGATAAAAATGTACCATTAATTGGTATTGTTTCACGACTTACCGATCAAAAAGGATTTGATATTATTGCTTCTGAATTGGACAATATGCTTCAACAAGATATTCAAATGGTTATTTTAGGAACAGGCTATCACCATTTTGAAGAAACGTTCTCTTATTTTGCTAGTCGTTACCCTGAAAAACTATCTGCTAATATTACTTTTGACTTAAGATTAGCGCAACAGATTTATGCAGCTTCAGATATTTTCATGATGCCAAGTGCTTTTGAACCTTGTGGTCTCTCGCAGATGATGGCTATGAGATATGGTAGCTTACCCTTGGTACATGAAGTTGGAGGATTAAAAGATACTGTGGTAGCCTTCAATCAATTTGATGGTAGTGGTACAGGTTTTTCATTTAATCATTTTTCAGGCTATTGGTTAATGCAAACTCTAAAACTAGCATTAGAAGTTTATAATGATTATCCTGAAGCGTGGAAAAAGTTACAATGGCAAGCTATGTCAAAAGATTTTTCATGGGATACAGCATGTGTTGCTTACGAACAACTGTATCAGCAACTACAATAATCACTTTATTTTAGTGATTAGTTGATAAGCTTATCGAATCTCTATGCTAAACGTTTCTTATGTAAAACCACTTTAGTATAGAGATTTTATTATCCTATAAGGTAAAATATTATTAATGTAAAGAGACACTATATCAAAAATAAAGTGTTGTCATATCTTAATAAGGGATTAAATTAAAGCTAAAAAAACTAAAAATTGTTATTTGAAAAGGATTGTGTAAACCATCTCAAACTATTTCATGAAAACGTAATCAAATGAGGAAATTCATTGACATGCACAAGAAATAGGAATAAAATAACGGAGTAAATATTTTTTAAAGGAGAATTCTATTATGAATTTAGCTATTTTAGCACTTGGTTTCGCCGTGATGGGTGTTTCAATCGGTGAAGGAATTTTGGTTGCAAATATTGCCAAATCAGCGGCTCGTCAGCCCGAAATGTTTAGCAAACTGCAAACATTGATGTTTACAGGTGTGGCCTTCATTGAAGGTACCTTCTTCGTTCTATTTGCGTTTACATTCTTAGTAAGATAGACGACAATTTAGAAAAAAAGGAGGGATGAGGATTGGAATCTACAAGTAATCCAACCGTATCTTTTTTAGGCATTGATTTTGATTTAACCATCCTAGCTATGTCTCTCTTGACAATTACTATTATCTTTATCTTAGTCTTCTGGGCTAGTCGTAAGATGACAATAAAACCAAAAGGTAAGCAGAATGTCTTAGAATATGTCTATGAGCTTGTTAATAATACAATCTCACAAAATTTAGGACATTATACTAAAAATTATAGTTTATTGATGTTTATTTTATTCAGTTTTGTCTTCATTGCTAACAACTTAGGATTGATGACATCATTGAAAACACATGAGCATAATTTTTGGACATCTCCGACCGCTAATTTTGGTGTAGATATTACATTATCATTATTAGTAGCATTTATTTGTCATATTGAAGGTATTCGCAAAAAAGGAATTGGTGGTTATCTCAAAGGTTTCTTATCACCAACACCAGCAATGCTTCCGATGAATTTATTGGAAGAAGTTACTAATGTTGCTTCATTAGCATTGCGTCTTTTTGGTAATATCTTTTCTGGTGAAGTTGTCACTGGATTACTTTTACAACTTGCAGTTTTATCACCATTTACAGGTCCACTAGCTTTTGCATTGAATATCGTTTGGACAGCATTCTCAATGTTTATTGGTTTCATCCAAGCGTATGTGTTCATTATCTTGAGCTCAAGTTATATTGGACACAAAGTTCATGGTGACGAAGAAGAATAAGAAAAGAGAGGAGAAATATGTCAATACTTATTAATAGTACAACGATTGGTGATATCATTATCGTATCTGGCTCTGTGCTTCTCTTATTTATCTTAATTAAGACTTTTGCATGGAAACAAATCACAGGTATTTTTGAAGCCCGTGAACAAAAGATAGCTAATGATATTGATACTGCTGAACAGGCACGTCAACAAGCTGAAGCTTTTGCAACTAAGCGTGAGGAAGAACTATCTAACGCTAAAACTGAAGCTAATCAAATCATTGATAACGCTAAAGAGACAGGTCTTGCAAAAGGTGATCAAATTATTTCAGAAGCAAAAACTGAAGCTGATCGATTAAAAGAAAAAGCACATCAAGATATTGCCCAAAATAAGGCAGAAGCACTAGCAGATGTTAAGGGTGAAGTAGCAGATTTAACAGTTTTATTAGCTGAAAAAATTATGGTATCAAATCTTGATAAAGAAGCTCAGAGTAATCTCATTAATAGCTATATTAAAAAGCTAGGAGATGCCTAATGAATAAAAAGACGCAGGCTCTAATTGAGCAATATTCAAAAAGCCTTGTTGAAGTTGCCATTGAACATAAAATTGTTGAAGAAATCCAACAAGAAGTAGCAGCTTTAATTGATATTTTTGAAACAAGCGAGCTTGAGGGTGTCCTGTCAAGTCTTGCCGTTTCACATGATGAAAAACAACATTTTGTGAAGACATTGCAAACATCATGTTCAACTTATCTTGTTAATTTCCTTGAGGTTATTGTACAAAATGAACGTGAAGCACTTCTATATCCTATTTTGAAATCAGTTGATCAGGAACTTATCAAAGTGAATGGTCAATATCCAATTCAAATTACAACTGCAGTTGCCTTGTCTCCAGAACAAAAAGAACGTCTTTTTGATATTGCTAAAACTAAATTAGCTTTACCAAATGGACAGTTAGTTGAGCACATTGACCCATCTATTGTTGGTGGATTTGTTGTCAATGCAAACAATAAAGTAATTGATGCAAGTGTTCGTAATCAATTACATCAATTTAAAATGAAATTAAAATAGAAAGTGGTGTGACTTTTGGCAATTAATGCACAAGAAATTAGCGCTTTAATTAAAAAGCAAATTGAAGACTTCCAGCCAAATTTTGACGTCACAGAAACTGGTATTGTTACATATATCGGTGATGGTATTGCTCGTGCTCGTGGGCTAGATAATGCTATGAGTGGAGAACTTCTTGAATTTTCAAATGGTGCGTACGGTATGGCTCAAAACCTTGAGTCTAATGACGTGGGTATCATTATTTTGGGTGATTTCTCAGAAATTCGTGAAGGTGATGTGGTAAAACGTACTGGTAAAATTATGGAAGTACCAGTAGGGGAAGCTATGATTGGACGTGTCGTCAATCCGCTTGGTCAACCAGTTGATGGACTAGGTGAAATTGAGACGACAGCAACACGCCCAGTTGAAACACCAGCACCTGGTGTCATGCAACGTAAATCAGTTTTTGAGCCTCTTCAAACAGGTCTCAAAGCGATTGATGCTTTGGTTCCTATCGGACGTGGTCAACGCGAATTGATTATCGGTGACCGCCAAACTGGTAAGACGTCTGTAGCGATTGATGCAATCTTGAATCAAAAAGGTCAAGATATGATCTGTATCTATGTGGCTATCGGTCAAAAAGAGTCTACAGTACGTACACAAGTTGAAACTTTGCGTAAATACGGTGCCCTTGATTATACAATCGTTGTGACAGCTTCAGCATCACAACCATCTCCATTACTTTTCATTGCTCCATATGCAGGAGTAGCAATGGCTGAGGAATTCATGTATAACGGGAAACACGTTTTGATTGTTTATGATGATTTATCAAAACAAGCCGTAGCTTATCGTGAACTTTCGCTTCTTCTTCGCCGTCCTCCAGGTCGCGAAGCTTACCCAGGGGATGTTTTCTACCTTCATAGTCGTCTTTTGGAACGTTCAGCTAAAGTATCAGATGCTTTAGGTGGAGGTTCGATTACAGCGCTTCCGTTCATTGAAACACAAGCAGGTGATATCTCAGCATATATTGCTACAAACGTTATTTCAATTACTGATGGCCAAATTTTCTTGCAAGAAAATCTCTTTAACTCAGGTATTCGTCCAGCGATTGATGCAGGTTCATCAGTATCTCGTGTTGGTGGTGCAGCGCAAATTAAAGCGATGAAGAGAGTTGCAGGTACGCTTCGTCTAGATCTTGCTTCTTATCGCGAACTTGAGGCATTCACTCAATTTGGTTCAGACCTTGATGCAGCAACACAAGCAAAACTAAATCGTGGTCGTCGCACAGTGGAAGTGTTAAAACAACCATTACACAAACCATTACCAGTTGAGAAACAAGTTGTGATTTTATATGCTCTAACACATGGATTCCTTGATGATGTACCTGTAAATGATATTTTAGCTTTTGAAGAAGCTTTGTATGATTACTTTGATGCTCATTATGATAATCTCTTCGAAACAATCCGCACAACAAAAGATTTACCAGAAGAAGCAGAATTAGATGCTGCTATTCAAGCATTTAAAGATCAATCACAATTTAAATAATAGGAGGGTTCTAATATGGCAGGCTCTCTTAGTGAAATTAAAGACAAGATTCTCTCTACAGAAAAAACAAGTAAGATTACTAGTGCAATGCAGATGGTCTCATCTGCCAAGTTGGTTAAATCTGAACAAGCTGCTAGAGATTTTCAAGTGTATGCCTCTAAAATTCGTCAAATTACTACTAACCTCTTGAAGTCAGACTTAGTATCTGGATCAGATAACCCTATGTTAGCTTCACGTCCGGTGAAGAAAACAGGTTATATTGTTATTACTTCTGATAAGGGTTTAGTTGGTGGTTACAATTCAAAAATCTTAAAAGCGATGATGGACACTATAACTGACTATCATACTGAGAATGATGATTATGCCATTATTTCAATTGGTAGTGTTGGTTCTGATTTTTTCAAAGCACGTGGAATGAATGTTTCTTTCGAATTACGTGGTTTAGAGGACCAACCAAGTTTTGATCAAGTTGGTAAAATTATTGCTCAAGCAGTTGAAATGTACAAAAATGAGTTGTTTGATGAATTATATGTTTGCTACAATCACCATGTTAACAGTTTAACTAGCCAAGTCAGAATGCAACAAATGCTTCCTATCAAAGAATTGGATGCAGAAGAGGCTTCTGAGGATAGAGTGATTACTGGTTTTGAACTTGAGCCAAACCGTGAAGTTATATTGGAGCAATTATTGCCTCAATATACTGAGAGTTTGATTTATGGAGCTATTATTGATGCTAAAACAGCAGAGCATGCGGCTGGTATGACAGCTATGCAGACTGCAACTGATAATGCTAAAAATGTTATTAATGATTTAACTATTCAATATAACCGTGCTCGTCAAGCAGCTATCACACAGGAAATTACAGAAATTGTTGCAGGTGCTAATGCACTTGAATAATTAATTAGTCTATAGAAAAAATAGTGAACAAAGGTATTTTAAATCCTTTGTATCATATGATAAGGAGAAATACATGAGCTCAGGCAAAATTGCTCAGGTAGTTGGACCTGTCGTTGACGTTGTATTTGCAAGTGGCGACAAACTTCCTGAGATTAATAATGCATTGATTGTCTATAAAAATGGCGATAAGTCACAAAAAGTAGTACTTGAAGTTGCTCTTGAACTTGGTGACGGCCTCGTTCGTACAATCGCTATGGAATCAACTGATGGGCTTACACGTGGTTTGGAAGTATTAGATACTGGTCGCGCAATTAGTGTGCCGGTTGGTAAGGATACTTTGGGTCGTGTCTTCAACGTTCTTGGAGATGCTATTGATCTTGAAGAGCCTTTTGCAGAAGATGCAGAACGTCAACCAATCCATAAAAAAGCACCATCGTTTGATGAATTATCAACATCATCAGAAATCTTAGAAACTGGTATTAAAGTTATTGACTTATTAGCACCTTACTTAAAAGGTGGTAAAGTTGGACTTTTCGGTGGTGCGGGTGTTGGTAAAACCGTTCTTATTCAAGAATTAATCCACAACATCGCCCAAGAACATGGTGGTATTTCAGTATTTACTGGTGTAGGAGAACGTACTCGTGAAGGGAATGACCTTTATTGGGAAATGAAAGAATCTGGCGTTATTGAAAAAACGGCTATGGTCTTTGGTCAAATGAATGAACCACCAGGAGCACGTATGCGTGTGGCACTTACTGGTCTTACAATAGCTGAGTACTTCCGTGATGTAGAAGGACAAGATGTGCTTCTCTTCATTGATAATATCTTCCGTTTCACACAAGCTGGGTCAGAAGTGTCAGCGCTTTTAGGTCGTATGCCTTCAGCCGTTGGTTATCAACCAACACTTGCTACAGAAATGGGACAATTACAAGAGCGTATCACTTCAACTAAAAAAGGTTCTGTTACCTCAATCCAAGCTATTTATGTGCCAGCAGATGACTATACTGACCCTGCGCCAGCTACAGCCTTTGCTCACTTAGATTCAACAACTAACCTTGAACGTAAATTGACACAAATGGGGATTTATCCAGCCGTTGACCCATTAGCTTCAAGTTCTCGTGCACTCACACCAGAAATTGTTGGAGATGAGCACTATGAAGTTGCAACAGAAGTACAGCGTGTTCTTCAACGTTACCGTGAGTTGCAAGATATCATTGCGATTTTAGGTATGGATGAATTATCAGATGAGGAAAAAACGTTGGTTGGACGTGCACGTCGTATCCAATTCTTCCTTTCTCAAAACTTCAATGTTGCAGAAACATTTACTGGTCAACCAGGTTCATATGTTCCGGTTGAAGAAACTGTTCGCGGATTCAAAGAAATCTTAGATGGTAAACATGATCAAATTCCAGAAGATGCCTTCCGTATGGTTGGTGGTATTGAGGATGTTATCGCAAAAGCAGAAAAAATGAACTATTAATGAGGTGATGCTATGGCACAATTGACTGTTCAAGTAGTAACACCAGATGGTATTAGATATGACCATCACGCTAGTCTCATTACTGTTAGAACGCCAGATGGTGAAATGGGAATTTTACCAGGTCACATAAATTTGATTGCTCCCCTTATTGTTCATCAGATGAAGATTAATCGTTCTCATCAAGAAGGTGTAGACTGGGTAGCTGTTAATGGTGGTATAATTGAAGTTAATGAGGATCAGGTGACAATTGTTGCGGATTCAGCAGAACGAGCACGTGATATAGACCTTAACCGTGCAGAACGGGCTAAGGAACGCGCTGAGCGTGCATTAGAAAAAGCTCAAACAACTCAGAATATTGATGAGATGCGTAGAGCTGAGGTTGCTCTTCGTCGCGCAATTAACCGTATTAGCGTCGGTAAAAAGTAGAAAAATGGTCTAATTAGTTTTGTGACTAATTAGGCTTTTTTAGTGTATAATAGAAGGCATGAATATGATATTAAATATAGTAACTATAGTTAGTAATTTTATTTTTATTACCCTTTTTTATCAACTTTTTGTAGATTTATTTGACTGGTCTAAAATGATTAAAATGTCCCCTCAAAACATCTCAAAATTAAAAGTTTTTATTTTGTTGATAAGTATAGTTGGTGGCTATGTGGTTAGTCATTTTTTATTGGAAGTGATTCAGTTGTGTCAATCAATCTTTTGGGCTCTCCAATAAAGGAAATATTAGCTGAACTATGATATAATCAACTTACTATTGTTATAAGAATGGAGATTCAAATGGATAAAATTATTGTGGAAGGTGGGCAAACGCGACTTCAAGGTCAAGTTGTTATTGAAGGAGCTAAAAATGCAGTTTTACCTCTTTTAGCAGCCACAATTTTACCAAGCCAAGGGAAAACATTATTGACAAATGTTCCTATCTTGTCTGATGTATTTACAATGAACAATGTTGTTCGTGGTTTAGATATTCAAGTTGACTTTAATTGCGATAAAAAAGAAATCTTAGTGGACGCCTCAGGTGATATTTTAGATGTTGCACCTTATGAATTTGTTAGTCAAATGAGAGCTTCTATTGTTGTTTTGGGACCTATTTTAGCTAGAAATGGCCATGCTAAGGTTTCAATGCCAGGCGGTTGTACAATTGGTAGCCGACCAATTGACCTTCATCTTAAAGGTTTAGAAGCTATGGGAGCTACGATTACACAAAATGGTGGTGATATTACTGCCCAAGCTGAAAAGCTTAAGGGGGCTAATATATACATGGATTTTCCCTCAGTCGGTGCTACTCAAAACTTGATGATGGCTGCTACACTTGCTTCAGGCACAACAACGATAGAGAATGCTGCACGTGAACCAGAAATTGTAGACCTTGCGCAGTTACTAAATAAAATGGGAGCTAAAGTAAAGGGTGCTGGTACGGAAACATTAACGATCATTGGTGTTGATGCTTTACATGGTACAGAACATGATGTTGTCCAAGATCGTATTGAAGCTGGAACCTTTATGGTGGCAGCTGCTATGACTTCTGGAAATGTTCTAGTAAAGGATGCTATTTGGGAACATAACCGTCCTTTAATCTCTAAATTGATGGAGATGGGTGTTGAAGTGTCAGAGGAAGAAGATGGTATTCGTGTAAAAGCTGATACTAAAAAATTGAAGCCAGTGACTGTGAAAACACTCCCTCATCCAGGATTTCCTACTGATATGCAAGCTCAATTTACAGCTCTAATGGCAGTAGTTAATGGCGAATCAACTATGATTGAGACAGTTTTTGAAAATCGTTTTCAACATTTGGAAGAAATGCGTCGCATGGGATTACAAACGGAAATTTTACGAGATACTGCAATGATTCATGGTGGGAGAGCCTTACAAGGTGCACCGGTCATGTCTACTGACTTACGAGCTAGTGCAGCTTTAATCTTGGCAGGAATGGTTGCGCAAGGGCAAACAGTAGTTGGCCAATTAACCCATTTAGACCGTGGTTATTATCAATTCCATGAAAAATTAGCGGCTCTTGGTGCTAATATTAAACGTGTAAGTGAGGCGTAATATGGCATCTAGTGGTTGGAAATATGTATTAAAACAAATCGGTCTAATAGTATTAGTCATACTGTTAGCCTTGCTGTTTTTAGCGGTTGGATTGATGTTGGGTTATAGTGTTTTTGGTGACGGAGAGCATGCTTACTCTATTTTATCGCTGGATAAATGGCAAAATATTATTGGAAAATTTTTAGGAAAATAGAAAGAGCCACTATAAGTTATTTGATGCTTATAGTGGTTTCCTTTGAGAGTTAATTTTAGCAGTAGAATAATACAATGACAAAAAAACAAAAACAAATAACAGCTTCGATTGTAACTTTGCTTTTTTCATTACTGGCAATAGGGTTAGGTGAAAGCAAATCTTTGCCTAATGATCACATTTTAAAACAGGTGACAGATTTAATTATTAGTAATGAATCTGGCAAAAATACTTCCCTTAAAAATGTATCAGGAACTCCTAGTAGAGAGTTATCTGAATCTGTTTTGACTAGCAATGTTAAAAAACAATTGGGAACAAATATAGCTTGGAACCAGTCAGGTGCTTTTATCATTAATCAAAATAAAACAGATTTGAATGCTAAAGTGTCAAGTGCACCATATGCTATTAATGAAATAAAGAAGGTTAATAACCAAATTGTTCCGACTAAAGCAAATGCCTTATTAACAAAAGCAACTCGTCAATATCGAAATCGAGAAGAAACAGGGAATGGTAGAACTTATTGGAAACCAGCTGGATGGCATCAGATAAATGGATTAAAAGGGAGCTATAACCACGCTGTGGACAGAGGTCATTTAATTGGTTATGCTTTAGTAGGGAGTTTAAGAGGATTTGATGCCTCCACAAGTAATCCTAAAAATATTGCCACACAAGCAGCTTGGGCAAACCAAGCTAATAGCAACCAATCAACAGGGCAAAATTATTATGAAACTTTAGTTCGTAAAGCATTGGATCGTCATAAAACTGTTAGGTATCGTGTGACTTTAATTTATGACAGAGATAATCTTTTATCTTCGGGATCACATATTGAGGCTAAATCTTCAGATGGAAGTTTAGAATTTAACGTTTTTATTCCTAATGTACAATCGGGATTATTATTTGATTATGCAACAGGAAAAGTGAAGCAGACAAAGTAATCTTTATCTAATAGTGCTTGTTAAAGACTGAAAAATTTGATAAAATAGTCTTTAATTGAATAGAGGTCTGTGAGACTAGTAAACCAAGGGAAGCTGCTTAGGGAGTTCAGCCGTGACTGCAAGCTGAATCAGTGAAAGAGGGTGGAATTCACTCACAAATAGGACTATAATTAAGGTCTGATTGGTCGATCAGATAGAAAACGGATGGTACCGCGTGTCAACGCTCCGATTAAGGGGTAGTGGCACGCTTTTTTTGTTTTCAAAGCTACTTATTTTGACTTGGAGGAAAGATGGATTTACAAAAACAATTAGAAGAGTTGAAAATATCAACTCAAGAAAAGCTTAAAGAAATGACTGGGAACCACACTAAAGAATTACAAGACTTACGTGTACAAGTTTTAGGAAAAAAAGGTTCTCTAACAGAATTACTAAAAGGTCTGAAAGATTTATCTAATGATTTACGACCAGTTGTTGGAAAACAAGTCAATGAAGTACGTGATATTTTAACAAAAGCGTTTGAGGAACAAGCTAAAGTAGTGGAAGCTGCGAAGATTCAAGCACAGTTAGAGTCTGAGAGTGTCGACGTTACCTTGCCTGGTCGTCAAATGACATTAGGTCACCGTCATGTCTTAACACAAACTAGCGAAGAGATTGAAGATATCTTTTTAGGTATGGGATTCCAAGTGGTTGATGGTTTTGAAGTTGAGAAAGACTACTATAATTTTGAACGAATGAATTTACCAAAAGATCATCCAGCCCGTGATATGCAAGATACTTTTTATATTACAGAAGAAATCTTGCTACGTACTCATACTTCGCCTGTTCAAGCACGAACAATGGACCAACATGATTTTTCTAAAGGGCCTTTAAAAATGATTTCTCCTGGACGTGTTTTCCGTCGTGATACTGATGATGCTACTCATAGCCATCAATTCCATCAAATTGAAGGCTTAGTTGTTGGAGAAAATATTTCAATGGGCGACCTCAAAGGAACACTTCAACTGATTTCTCAAAAAATGTTTGGAGCAGAGCGTAAAATCCGACTTCGTCCTTCATATTTCCCATTCACAGAACCTTCAGTTGAAGTTGATGTCTCTTGCTTCAAGTGCGGAGGTAAGGGATGTAATGTCTGCAAACAGACAGGTTGGATTGAGATATTGGGTGCTGGTATGGTTCACCCAAGTGTTTTGGAAATGTCTGGTATTGATTCTGAGAAATACTCCGGTTTTGCCTTTGGCTTAGGTCAAGAACGTATTGCAATGTTACGCTACGGTATCAATGACATTCGTGGCTTCTATCAAGGTGATGTTCGCTTCACAGATCAATTTTAAGATTTTAGATAGCAAGTAGTATCATTGGTGTGATGATAAATTTATGTTAACGCTATTACCTTACTCAATAGGAGGTTTTCTAATGTCTCAAATTACTTTTAAAAAGGTTGGCCTTGATAATGTGAATATTTTACAGAATCTTGCTATAGAAACCTTTCGGCAGACGTTTTCTCATGATAATAGTGAGGAACAACTTCAAGCATTTTTCAATGAGTCTTACACTTTACCAGTATTAAAATCGGAAATTACCCATGCTGAATCTGATACTTATTTTGTTTATCTTGATACAGATTTAGTGGGTTATTTAAAAGTAAACTGGGGAAGTCAGCAAACTGAAAAAGCTCTTGATAAAGCATTTGAAATTCAAAGGATTTATCTTCTAGATGCCTACCAAGGGAAAGGTATAGGTAAGGCTACTTTCGAATTTGCTTTGGATTTAGCTTATAAATCAGGCTTAGATTGGGCTTGGTTAGGTGTTTGGGAGTTTAATCATAAAGCTCAGGCATTTTACGCTAAATACGGATTTGAAAAATTTTCTGAGCACCAATTTTCAGTAGGTGATAAAGTGGATACGGATTGGTTATTAAGAAAAAGTTTACACTAAAAACTACAAAGCACTTGTATAAAAATAAAAGAAAATAAATAGAGAGAAATTACATGTTAGTATCGTATAAATGGTTAAAAGAGTTAGTGGATGTTGATGTCACAACAGCAGAACTAGCTGAGAAAATGTCAACCACTGGTATTGAGGTTGAAGGTGTAGAGACACCAGCGGAAGGTTTATCAAAATTAGTTGTAGGTCATATTGTTTCGTGTGAAGATGTTCCAGATACCCACTTACATTTGTGTCAAGTTGATACAGGGGACGATGAACTTCGTCAAGTTGTCTGTGGTGCTCCAAATGTCAAGACTGGTATTAATGTTATCGTAGCGGTTCCTGGTGCTCGTATTGCAGATAACTATAAGATTAAAAAAGGTAAAATCCGTGGTATGGAGTCACTTGGAATGATTTGTTCACTTCAAGAGTTGGGCTTATCGGAAAGTATCATTCCAAAAGAGTTTTCTGATGGTATCCAAATTTTACCTGAGGGAGCTATACCTGGTGATAGTATTTTCTCTTATCTTGACTTAGATGATGAAATTATTGAATTATCAATTACACCAAACCGTGCAGATGCTCTTTCAATGCGTGGTGTTGCCCATGAGGTGGCAGCAATTTATGGGAAAAAAGTTCATTTTGAAGAAAAAAATCTCATTGAAGAAGCAGAAAGGGCAGCTGATAAGATTTCTGTTGTCATTGAATCAGATAAAGTTTTATCTTACTCGGCTCGTATTGTTAAGAATGTAACAGTTGCACCAAGTCCACAATGGCTTCAAAATAAACTGATGAATGCTGGTATACGTCCAATTAATAATGTTGTTGATGTGACAAACTATGTTCTTTTGACTTATGGTCAACCAATGCATGCTTTTGATTTTGATAAATTTGATGGGACAACTATAGTAGCACGTAATGCTGAGAATGGTGAAAAGTTAATTACTCTTGATGGTGAAGAGCGTGACTTAATAGCTGATGACTTGGTCATTGCGGTAAATGATCAACCAGTTGCTTTGGCAGGCGTTATGGGAGGACAATCAACTGAAATTGATAGTTCTTCTAAGACAGTGGTCCTTGAAGCGGCAGTATTTAATGGAACAAGTATCCGCAAAACAAGTGGAAGACTCAACCTTCGTTCAGAGTCATCTTCTCGCTTTGAAAAAGGTATCAATTATGATACGGTTTCAGAGGCTATGGATTTTGCGGCTGCAATGTTACAAGAATTGGCAGGCGGTCAAGTTCTTTCTGGGCAAGTTACAGAAGGAGTTCTTCCAACTGAGCCGGTAGAGGTATCAACGACTCTTGGTTACGTTAATACTCGTTTGGGAACAGAACTTACCTATACTGATATTGAAGAAGTATTTGAAAAACTCGGCTTTGCTATTTCTGGTTCAGAAGTGAAATTTACTGTGTTGGTACCGCGTCGTAGATGGGATATTGCCATTCAAGCTGACTTAGTTGAAGAGATTGCCCGTATTTATGGTTACGAAAAATTACCAACAACATTGCCAGAAGCCGGAGCGACTGCAGGAGAATTAACGAGTATGCAACGCTTACGTCGTAGAGTCCGTACGGTTGCTGAAGGAGCAGGATTATCTGAAATTATCACCTATGCTTTAACAACTCCAGAAAAAGCAGTGCAGTTCTCAACTCAACCAACTAATATAACTGAACTTATGTGGCCGATGACTGTTGATCGCTCAGCACTTCGCCAAAATGTTGTTTCAGGAATGCTTGATACAATTGCTTATAACGTTGCTCGCAAAAACAGTAACCTTGCAGTTTATGAGATAGGAAAAGTTTTTGAACAAACTGGTAATCCAAAAGAAGATTTACCAACTGAAGTAGAGACGTTTACTTTTGCCTTAACAGGTCTAGTAGAGGAAAAAGATTTCCAAACAAAAGCCAAGCCAGTTGATTTCTTCTACGCCAAAGGTATTGTAGAGGCGCTCTTTATTAAATTAAAATTAGATGTTACTTTTGTAGCACAAAAAGGTTTAGCAAGTATGCACCCAGGTCGTACAGCAACTATCTTATTAGATGGGAAAGAGATTGGTTTTGTTGGTCAAGTACACCCACAAACTGCAAAACAATATGATACTCCTGAAACTTATGTTGCTGAAATCAATCTATCAACTATTGAAAGTCAAATGAACCAAGCGTTGATTTTTGAAGATATTACGAAGTATCCGTCTGTATCTCGCGATATTGCATTATTACTTGCAGAATCTGTTAGTCATCATGATATTGTGTCAGCAATTGAGTCATCAGGGGTAAAACGTCTAACAGCGATTAAACTGTTTGATGTCTACGCTGGAAATAATATTTCAGAAGGGTATAAATCAATGGCTTATAGCTTAACTTTCCAAAACCCTAATGACAATCTAACGGACGAAGAAGTGGCTAAATATATGGAAAAAATCACTAAATCACTCGTTGAGAAAGTTAATGCAGAAATAAGATAATTTATATCTTACGTTGAAAAATAAATAAAAAACAGCATCAATTAAGATGCTGTTTCAGATTGAAGACAAAGTCCTTAGACATTCACTTTTCTAAGGACTTTTCTGTTTGTCTAGAGTTATAATAAAGG
>NZ_GL636070.1:1270373-1279300 GCF_000186445.1 Streptococcus agalactiae ATCC 13813 | reverse complement strand
GAAACAGCATCAATTAAGATGCTGTTTTTTTATTTAAAATTTATAGATGTTCTGCGGAGAAAGTATCACCGTGTTGGATGTCACCATATTGAAAGCCTTTGTTAAACCAGCGTTGGCGTTGTTCAGCTGTTCCATGGGTAAAGCTATCAGGCACTAATTTTCCGTAGGTTTCTTTCTGAAGGGTATCGTCTCCGACGGCGTGGGCAGCATTCATGGCCTCTTCAAAGTCTCCTTGTTCTAAGAGATTTTTTCCCTTGATGTAGTGAGCCCATACCCCTGCATAATAATCTGCTTGAAGTTCTAGCCGAACATTTAAAGCATTTGCTTCTTTCTTAGTAAGTCCGTGTCGCATTCTATTATACTTATCCATAATGCCTAACTCTGTTTGAATGTGGTGACCAACTTCATGGGCGATGACGTAGGCCATAGCAAAATCACCAGTAGCACCATATTTATGTGATAATTCATTGTAAAAAGAAATATCAAGATAGATTTTTTTATCTGCTGAACAATAAAATGGTCCTGAAGCAGATTCACCTATACCACAACCTGTTTGAATCGAATTGGTGTAAAGAACAAGTTTTGGTTCCTTATAATTTCCAAAACCTTGGGTTTGGAATTCTTGTGACCAGAAATCCTCAGTTGAGCCAAGGACTTTATTAACGAAATCGATTTGTTCTCTCGTTGCGCTATTATCAACAGAACGTGAGACATTCTGAGATTGGTAACTAGAAGGTGAGGATGAGTCATTAAAAATGCTGGTTAGTCCCCCTCCGCCAAGTAGCAGTAAGATGATTAAAACCACAAGCTTGGTTTTCCAACTCCCTCGCATCAATAAAAGTTGAAGAATCGGTAATCCACTTCCTCCGCTAGAGAATGAACCTCCGCTACTGGAGCGACGATCTTCAACATTGTCGCTTTTTCTTAGGTCATCTATTTTCATAAGTATCTCCAAAGTGTTTTATAGGCTCATTATAAACTATTTTAATAAGAAATGCTTGAATTTTTAACTAAATATCTTCCCCTAGATTTGAAGCTATTTTTGGTATAATATTAATAAACTGTAAAGAATAAGTTGAAGAAGGTTTACTTCTCAGTTGACTTATAAGATAGGAGATTCATGAAATTACTTTATACTGATATTAATCATGATATGACAGAAATCTTAGTCAATCAGGCCGCGCATGCTGCTGAAGCTGGATGGCGTATTTTTTATATTGCTCCAAACTCTTTATCTTTTGAAAAGGAGCGTGCAGTATTAGAGATCCTTCCTCAAGAAGCCTCTTTTGCTATTACAATTACTCGCTTTGCTCAATTGGCACGTTATTTTACTTTAAACCAGCCTAATCAAAAAGAAAGTTTAAACGATATTGGATTAGCAATGATCTTTTATCGTGCTTTAGCAAGTTTTGAAGATGGACAATTAAAAGCTTTTGGACGATTGAAGCAAGATGCTTCCTTTATCAGTCAATTGGTAGACCTATACAAAGAATTGCAGACAGCAAATCTGAGTATTTTAGATTTAAAATATTTACATTCTCCTGAAAAATTTGAAGATCTATTAGCTATTTTTCTAGTGGTTTCAGATCTTTTAAGAGAAGGAGAATACGACAATCAATCTAAAATTGCCTTTTTTACAGAACAAGTAAGGTCAGGCCAGCTAGATGTGGATTTAAAGAACACTATCCTTATAGTCGATGGTTTTACCCGTTTCTCAGCTGAAGAAGAAGCTTTAATTAAAAGTCTGAGTTCACGTTGTCAAGAGATTATCATCGGAGCTTATGCTAGCCAAAAAGCGTATAAGGCTAACTTTACTAATGGAAATATTTATTCTGCAGGGGTTGATTTTTTAAGATATCTAGCAACGACATTTCAAACAAAACCAGAATTTATCTTGTCCAAGTGGGAAAGTAAGTCTGGTTTTGAAATGATTTCGAAAAATATCGAAGGTAAACATGATTTTACAAATAGTAGTCACATTTTAGACGACACTGCTAAAGATTGTATAACAATTTGGGAGTGCATTAATCAAAAAGATGAAGTGGAACATGTGGCTAGAGCTATACGTCAGAAACTTTATCAAGGATATCGCTACAAAGATATTTTAGTTTTACTAGGAGATGTAGATAGTTATAAACTACAATTAAGTAAGATTTTTGAGCAGTATGATATTCCTTATTATTTCGGTAAAGCTGAAACAATGGCTGCGCACCCTTTAGTTCATTTTATGGATTCCTTGTCTCGAATAAAACGTTATCGATTTAGAGCTGAAGATGTTTTAAATCTTTTTAAGACAGGTATTTATGGAGAGATTAGCCAAGATGATTTAGATTATTTTGAGGCTTATATCTCATATGCAGACATTAAAGGTCCTAAGAAGTTCTTTACAGATTTTGTTGTGGGGGCTAAAAAATTTGATTTAGGGCGTCTTAACACTATTCGTCAGTCCCTCCTTACTCCACTGGAAAGTTTTGTGAAAACGAAAAAACAAGACGGTATAAAAACACTCAACCAATTCATGTTTTTCCTTACTCAGGTAGGTTTGAGTGACAATTTATCGCGATTAGTTGGTCAAATGTCTGAAAATGAACAAGAAAAACATCAAGAAGTTTGGAAAACATTTACAGATATTTTAGAGCAGTTTCAAACAATATTTGGTCAAGAAAAATTAAATTTAGACGAATTTTTATCGTTATTAAATTCAGGTATGATGCAAGCCGAGTATCGTATGGTCCCTGCTACTGTTGATGTGGTTACTGTTAAGTCTTACGATTTGGTAGAACCACATAGTAATCAATTTGTCTATGCCCTAGGCATGACACAATCACATTTTCCAAAGATTGCTCAAAACAAATCTTTAATATCTGATATTGAACGTCAGCTTATTAATGATGCCAATGACACTGATGGTCATTTTGACATTATGACGCAAGAAAATTTGAAGAAAAACCATTTTGCTGCCCTCTCTCTTTTTAATGCTGCTAAACAAGAATTAGTGTTGACTATACCACAATTATTGAATGAGTCTGAAGATCAGATGTCACCATATCTTGTCGAACTAAGAAATATAGGTGTTCCTTTTAATCATAAAGGACGCCAATCGTTAAAAGAAGAAGCTGATAATATTGGGAATTACAAAGCTTTATTATCGCGTGTTGTTGACTTGTATCGCTCTGCTATTGACAAAGAGATGACTAAAGAAGAACAAACTTTTTGGTCAGTTGCTGTTCGTTATTTGCGTCGTCAATTAACTTCTAAAGGAATCGAGATACCAATAATTACAGATAGCCTTGATACTGTGACAGTTTCATCAGATGTGATGACCAGACGCTTCCCAGAAGATCACCCACTTAAATTATCCTCATCTGCTTTGACAACTTTTTATAATAATCAATATAAGTATTTTTTACAATATGTATTAGGTTTGGAAGAACAAGACTCAATTCATCCAGATATGCGGCACCATGGAACGTACCTTCATCGTGTTTTTGAAATTCTGATGAAAAACCAAGGGATAGAATCTTTTGAAGAGAAACTCAACTCTGCAATTAATAAAACCAATCAAGAAGATGTTTTCAAATCCTTGTATTCAGAAGATGCAGAAAGTCGTTATTCTTTAGAAATTTTAGAAGATATCGCGCGTGCAACTGCAACCATATTACGACAAGATAGTCAGATGACTGTTGAAAGTGAAGAAGAACGATTTGAACTAATGATTGATAATACTATAAAAATTAACGGTATTATTGACCGTATCGATCGTTTATCTGATGGTTCTTTGGGTGTCGTGGACTATAAATCAAGCGCTCAAAAATTCGATATCCAAAAATTTTATAACGGTCTAAGTCCACAATTAGTCACCTACATTGATGCTATCAGTCGTGACAAGGAAATTGAACAAAAACCACCGATTTTTGGAGCTATGTACTTACATATGCAAGAACCTAGACAAGACTTGTCTAAAATTAAAAATTTAGATGATTTAGTAACAAAAAATCATCAAGCTTTAACTTATAAAGGATTATTTTCAGAAGCCGAAAAAGAATTCTTAGCAAATGGGAAATACCATCTCAAAGATTCCCTTTATTCAGAGGCTGAAATCGCTATTTTACAAGCACATAACCAATCGCTTTACAAAAAAGCATCTGAGACTATTAAGTCAGGTAAGTTTTTGATCAATCCATATACAGAAGATGCTAAAACAGTTGACGGTGATCAGTTTAAGAGTATTACGGGGTTCGAGGCGGATAGGCATATGGCACGTGCCAGAGCGCTTTATAAATTACCTGCTAAGGAAAAACGTCAAGGTTTCTTAACATTAATGCAGCAAGAGGAGGAAAATGATGACCTTTAAGCCTTTCTTAAATCAAGAAGATATTGCTGTTATTCAGACAGAAGAAAAAAATTCTGATAAAAAACAAAAGCGAACGCCTGAACAAATTGAAGCCATTTATACTTTTGGTAACAATGTCCTGGTATCAGCTTCGGCTGGTTCTGGAAAGACTTTTGTAATGGTTGAGCGGATTTTAGATAAACTTTTAAGAGGGGTTCCGATTGAGTCTTTGTTTATCTCAACATTTACAGTAAAAGCGGCAGGTGAGCTCAAAGAACGTTTAGAAAAGAAAATAAACGAGTCTTTGAAATCCGCAGAATCAGATGATTTAAAACAGTTTCTCACCCAGCAACTTGTAGGCATTCAAACAGCTGATATTGCTACTATGGATGCTTTTACGCAAAAAATAGTTAACCAATATGGTTATACTTTGGGCATATCACCTATATTTAGGATTTTACAAGATAAAAATGAGCAAGACGTCATAAAGAATGAGGTCTATGCTGATTTATTTTCTGACTACATGACTGGAAAGAATGCAGCTTCATTCATAAAATTAGTCAAAAATTTCTCAGGTAACCGTAAAGATAGCAAAGCTTTTCGAGAAATGGTTTATAAAGTTTATGCTTTTAGCCAGTCCACCGATAACCCCAAGCGCTGGATGCAAACAGTTTTTCTAAAAGGTGCACAAACTTACACTGATTTTGATGCTATTCCAGATCAAGAAGTTTCAAGCCTTTTAAATGTAATGCAAACAACTGCTAATCAATTACGTGATTTAACGGAGCAAGAAGATTATAAGCAATTAACTGCTAAAGGGGTTCCGACAGCAAATTACAAAAAACACCTTAAAATAATTGAAAATTTAGTCCATTGGTCTCAAGACTTTAATCTGCTGTATGGAAAAAAAGGATTGGCTAATTTGGCACGTGATATCACTAATGTAATTCCTTCAGGCAATGATGTTACAGTTGCTGGCATTAAATATCCTATCTTTAAACAATTGCATAATCGTATCGTTGGACTTAAGCACTTAGAAGTTATTTTTAAGTATCAAGGAGAATCTCTTTTCTTGTTAGAATTATTGCAATCCTTTGTTTTAGATTTCTCAGAACAATATTTACAGGAGAAGATTCAAGAAAATGCTTTTGAATTTTCTGATATTGCCCATTTTGCAATTCAAATATTGGAAGAAAATCATGATATTAGGCAACTTTATCAAGATAAGTATCATGAAGTAATGGTTGATGAGTATCAGGACAATAACCACACCCAAGAGAGAATGTTAGAATTATTGTCTAATGGACATAATCGTTTCATGGTTGGAGACATAAAACAATCAATTTACCGTTTTCGTCAGGCTGATCCACAAATTTTTAATGATAAATACAAAGCTTACCAAGACAATCCAAGTCAAGGGAAATTAATTATTCTGAAAGAGAATTTTCGGAGTCAATCAGAGGTTTTAGACAGTACAAATAGTGTGTTTACACATCTTATGGATGAAGAAGTAGGAGACATTCTTTATGATGAAAGTCACCAATTAAAAGCTGGTAGTCCAAGACAGCAAGAAAGACATCCGAATAATAAAACACAAGTTTTACTATTAGATACTGATGAAGATGATATAGATGACAGTGATAGTCAACAATATGATATTAGCCCAGCTGAAGCAAAGTTAGTCGCAAAAGAAATTATTCGATTGCATAAAGAAGAGAATGTTCCCTTTCAAGATATCACCCTCTTAGTTTCTTCAAGGACAAGGAATGATGGTATCTTACAAACTTTTGACCGTTATGGTATTCCTTTGGTAACTGACGGTGGGGAGCAAAATTACTTAAAATCAGTTGAAGTGATGGTAATGCTTGATACTTTGCGGTCAATTGATAATCCCTTAAATGATTATGCTCTAGTTGCTCTTTTGAGATCTCCCATGTTTGGATTTAATGAAGATGATTTAACAAGAATTGCTATTCAGGATGTCAAAATGGCTTTTTATCATAAAGTGAAATTGTCTTATCATAAAGAAGGTCATCATAGTGATTTAATTACTCCAGAATTATCTTCTAAAATAGATCACTTTATGAAAATATTCCAGACTTGGCGTGATTTTGCTAAATGGCATTCGCTTTATGATTTAATATGGAAAATATATAATGACCGTTTTTATTATGATTATGTAGGAGCTCTGCCTAAAGCTGAGCAACGTCAAGCCAATCTATATGCCTTGGCACTTCGAGCAAATCAGTTTGAAAAAACAGGTTTCAAGGGTTTATCACGCTTTATTCGAATGATTGATAAAGTTTTAGAAAATGAAAATGATTTGGCAGATGTTGAGGTGGCATTACCGCAAAATGCTGTTAACCTAATGACTATACACAAATCAAAGGGGCTTGAGTTTAAGTATGTATTTATTTTAAATATTGATAAGAAATTTTCAATGGTAGACATAACTTCCCCTCTTATTTTAAGCCGAAATCAAGGAATTGGTATTAAATATGTTGCTGATATGCGACATGAACTCGAAGAAGAGATACTGCCTGCAGTAAAGGTTAGCATGGAAACACTTCCTTACCAACTTAATAAAAGAGAGTTACGCTTAGCTACTTTATCAGAGCAGATGCGTTTACTTTACGTAGCTATGACACGCGCAGAGAAAAAATTATATCTGGTTGGTAAGGCTAGTCAAACCAAATGGGCTGATCATTATGACTTAGTATCTGAAAATAATCATCTCCCATTAGCTAGTCGTGAGACTTTTGTGACCTTTCAAGATTGGTTACTGGCTGTTCATGAAACCTATAAGAAACAAGAGTTGTTTTATGACATCAACTTCGTATCATTAGAGGAATTAACAGATCACCACATAGGGATGGTTAATCCTAGTCTACCTTTCAATCCCGATAATAAGGCAGAGAATCGTCAGTCTGAAGATATCGTGCGCGCGATTAGCGTGTTAGAATCTGTTGAACAGATTAATCAAACTTATAAAGCGGCTATTGAGTTACCGACAGTAAGAACACCAAGTCAAGTCAAAAAATTCTATGAGCCTATTCTAGATATAGAAGGCGTTGATGTGATGGAAACTATTACTAAAACATCAGTAGATTTTAAGTTACCTGATTTTTCTACAAGTAAAAAGAAAGACCCAGCAGCTTTAGGATCTGCTGTACATGAATTAATGCAACGCATAGAGATGTCATCTCATGTCAAAATGGAAGATATTCAAAAAGCCTTGACAGAAGTGAATGCTGAAACAAGTGTCAAAGCGGCTATTCAGATTGAAAAAATCAACTATTTTTTCCAAGAAACCTCACTCGGTAAGTATATACAAGAAGAAGTAGAACATCTGCATCGAGAGGCACCTTTTGCCATGTTAAAAGAAGATCCGGAGAGTGGTGAGAAATTCGTTGTACGTGGTATTATTGATGGGTATCTACTATTAGAAAATCGGATAATTCTATTTGATTATAAGACTGATAAATTTGTCAATCCTCTGGAATTAAAAGAACGCTATCAGGGACAAATGGCTTTATATGCAGAAGCTTTAAAAAAATCTTACGAGATAGAAAAGATAGACAAATACTTAATTCTTTTAGGTGGTAAACAGCTAGAAGTGGTAAAAATGGATTAAAGAAAGGAAAAAATGATAGTCGAACAAAAATTTGGAAATGGTTTTACTTGGATTAACATTGAAGCAGAGCAATTGCGAACAGAAACATCTGAAATTCAAGCAAAATATTTGGATAGTGAGATTATTACATATGCTCTGGATGATTATGAACGAGCCTTTATGGAATGTTCTCATATTAAAGGAAAAGAAGTCTTGACGATTATTTTTAATACTATTGATCTAAAGCAGAAAGAAAGTTATTATGAGACCGTTCCGATGACCTTTTGCTTATCACACGACCGTTTGATAACGGTGACACGGTCTCGAAATAGTTATATGCTAGAACTATTGCAAAAATATCTAGACCGTAATCCAGATGTCTCTCCTAAAAAATTTTTATTTGCAGCTTTAACTTTGATTACAAAACAATATTTTAATGTTGTATCGAAAATTGATAGAGAAAAGGATATTCTCAACCGTCAATTGAGAGAACAAACAACCAATAAGCGCTTATTAGCCATGAGTGACCTAGAGACAGGATCCGTTTATCTTTTGACAGCTGCCAATCAAAATGCATTGGTATTAGAGCAATTAGATGTTCATCCTAGTCAGCGATTTAATTCTGAAGTGGAAAAAGAACAGTTATCAGATGCTCTCATTGAAGCGCATCAGTTAGTCAGTATGACACACTTAAACAGTCAGGTACTTTCACAATTATCATCTACTTTTAACAATGTCTTAAATAATAACTTGAACGAAAACTTAACAGGTTTGAATATCATTTCGATTAATTTAGCGATTATTGCAGCAATTACTGGATTTTTTGGGATGAATATTCCATTACCTCTTACAGAATCACGGAGTTCATGGTTAATTGTTATTGCTACTTCGGTCTTACTTTGGGTTATTATTGCTCAAATTTTAAAACGAGTTTTTAACTTAAGAAAATAAAAATATTCGGTGCGTAAGCACCGAATATTT
>NZ_GL636070.1:1258892-1269048 GCF_000186445.1 Streptococcus agalactiae ATCC 13813 | reverse complement strand
GAAATATTCGGTGCGTAAGCACCGAATATTTTTTTATTTACCTAAGCAGAATTGGCTGAAGAGCTGAGTTATTAGTTCATCTGGAGCTGCATCTCCAGTGATTTCTCCAAGTATTTCCCAAGTTCTAGTCATATCGACTTGTAAGAGATCAACAGGCATTCCTAATTCCAAGCCCTCATTGACAGCTTTTAAACTATCAACGGCTTTTTCAATTAGTGAGATATGGCGAGCATTCGATAGATAAGTAGCGTCATGTTCTACCATACCAGCATTGTCAAAGAAAATATCGTTAATACGTTCTTCGATTTTATCGATGTTTTCATTTTCTAAAACCGAAATTGGAATAACATTTTCAGGTAATTCGTTAACTTCTATTTTTTGAGGAAGATCCGTTTTATTGAGTAATACGATACGATTACTTTCTTTACTTAGTTCTAGAAGGGAGCGGTCTTGTAATGTTAGTGGTTCGGAACTATTGAGAACCAACAACACAAGGTCGGCTTCTTCTAAAGCCTTCTTTGAACGTTCAACACCAATTTTTTCAACGATATCATCTGTATCACGGATACCAGCAGTGTCAACTAGTTTTAAAGGAACTCCTTTAATATTGACGTATTCTTCAATAACATCACGAGTTGTTCCTTCAATATCTGTCACAATCGCCTTTTCTTCACGTAAGAGGTTATTTAGTAAGCTGGATTTACCAACATTTGGACGACCAATAATTGCTGTTGAAAGTCCTTCTCGAAGAATTTTTCCACGTCGGGCAGTTCGAAGTAAATTTTCCATAAGTGCTTGAAACTCTTGTGTTTTTTCACGCATCAGTGTTGTAGTCATCTCTTCAACGTCATCATATTCAGGGTAATCGATATTAACTTCAACTTGGGCTAGAGTATTTAGAATTTCTTGTCGAGTGTTATTGATTAGTGTCTTTAAAGAACCATCTAATTGCTTAACGGCAATATCCATTGCTTTATCTGTTTTAGCTCTAATAAGATCCATAACAGCTTCAGCCTGAGTCAAGTCAACTCGACCATTTAAAAAAGCACGTTTAGTAAATTCTCCTGGTTCAGCCATTCGTGCTCCATGTCGTAAAATTAACTGAAGAATTTCGTTAGTAACTGCAATTCCTCCATGCGTATTAATTTCAATAACATCTTCTCTTGTGAATGTTTTTGGAGCAAGCATAACGCCTAACATAACTTCATCCAAGATTTCATTTTTATCTGGGTCCACAATATGACCATAGTTTAAGGTATGGGATTGGATAGCGGATAGATCTTTTCCACGATAAATTTTTGATGCTATCTTTAAGGCATCTGTACCAGATATACGGACAATACCAATAGCTCCCTCACCGAGAGGAGTTGAAATAGCTGCGATGGTATCAAATTCTTTTGTAATAGACATAAAGTCTCTCTCTTTCTTGGAAATTACTAACATTCATTGTAACCTAAAGCCCTAAAAGGTGCAATCATTTGATTAAAAGAGAAGATTTCCATAATGGTTTTATTTGAAGGTATGCTATAATAAAACTATGATTATACTACAAGGAAACAAAATTGAGCGCTCATTTTCAGGTGATGTGCTTTTTGATAATATTAATATTCAAGTTGATCAACGTGATCATATTGCTCTTGTTGGACGTAATGGTGCTGGCAAATCAACGCTTCTTAAAATTTTAGTTGGTGAAGAGGCTCCGACAAAAGGAGAAATAAATAAAAAGCGTGATTTGAGTTTGTCCTACTTGGCACAAGATAGTCGTTTTCAATCTGAAAATACAATTTTCCAAGAAATGTTACAAGTTTTTGACTCATTAAGAGAAGTAGAGAAGCGCTTACGTGAATTGGAATTACAAATGGGGCAAGTTTCAGGAAGTGACCTGGAACAATTGATGAAAACATACGATATTTTGTCAGAAGAGTTTCGTGAAAAAGGTGGCTTTACCTATGAATCAGATATAAAGGCTATTTTAAATGGCTTTAAGTTTAACAGTGATATGTGGGAAATGCCTATTAGTGAATTGTCTGGCGGGCAAAATACACGATTAGCGCTTGCAAAAATGCTACTTGAAAAGCCAGAATTACTTGTTTTAGATGAACCAACGAACCATTTAGACATTGATACGATTGCTTGGTTAGAAAATTATCTTGTAAATTATCAAGGAGCCCTTATTATTGTCAGCCATGACCGCTATTTTTTAGACAAGGTAGCTACAGTAACTTATGATTTAACGACACATTCTCTAGACCGCTATGTAGGCAATTATTCGAAATTTATGGATCTTAAGGCAGAGAAAATAGCGACTGAAGAAAAGAATTTTGAAAAGCAACAAAAAGAAATTGCTAAGTTAGAAGATTTTGTACAACGTAACATTGTTAGGACTTCAACCACTAAACGAGCACAAGCTCGTCGTAAACAATTAGAAAAGATGGAACGACTCGACAAGCCGAATGTAGAGCAAAAATCAGCTAATATGACTTTTCATGCTGGGAAAATCTCAGGGAATGTTGTTTTAACACTTGAGAATGCAGCTATTGGTTATGAAGGTGTTTCTTTATCGGAGCCAATCGATTTGGACGTGAAGAAATTTGATGCTATTGCAATTGTAGGTCCAAATGGTATCGGGAAATCAACTTTAATCAAATCGCTTGTTGGACAAATTCCTTTTATCAAAGGAGAAGCAAAATTAGGAGCAAATATCGAAACTGGGTATTACGATCAAAGTCAAAGTAATTTAACAAAAACGAATACTGTTTTAGATGAGTTATGGAATGCTTTTTCAACAACGCCAGAAGTTGAAATTAGAAACCGTTTAGGAGCTTTTCTTTTTTCAGGTGATGATGTTAAAAAATCAGTTTCAATGTTATCCGGTGGTGAACGAGCGCGTTTGCTATTGGCAAAATTATCTATGGAAAATAATAATTTTCTCATATTAGATGAGCCAACAAACCACTTGGATATTGATAGTAAAGAAGTCTTAGAAAATGCACTCATCGAATTTGATGGCACATTACTTTTTGTTAGTCATGATCGCTATTTTATTAATCGTGTGGCAACTAAGGTTCTCGAAATTTCTGATAAGGGAAGTACTCTCTATCTAGGAGATTATGATTATTACCTCACTAAGAAAGCCGAACTAGAGGAATTAGCACGTTTAAATGAAGAAGAAGTGAGTGTTTCAAAAACAGAAATCGACGTTACATCAGATTATGAGACACAAAAAGCAAATCAAAAGGAATTTAGGAAAATTACCCGTCGCGTTGCAGAAATTGAGGCGCGTTTGGAAGTTCTTGAAAATGATGAAAACAATATCAATGGTTTAATGTTAGAAACCAATGACATCGGAAAACTCTCTGATTTGCAAAAAGAGCTGGAATCAATTCAAGAAGAACAATTGCTATTAATGGAAGAGTGGGAAAATCTAAATATGAGACTAGATTTGTGAGAAAATTTCAAAAACAATAGTTTGTGAAAAAAAGTACATTTGAAATTGAGATGCCTTTTACGAAAACAAAGAAAGCGGTTCAAATTCTTGCATCTTGTGAAAAAAACTTATACAATAATTAAGTAATAAAGATTTTTTGGAGGTTAGAATGGTAACTCTATCTAAAGAACAACACTTGGATATGTTTCTAAAAATGCAACGTATTCGTGATGTTGATATGAAATTTAACAAATTGGTTCGTCGTGGTTTCGTCCAAGGGATGACTCACTTCTCTGTTGGTGAAGAAGCTGCTTCAGTAGGTGCTATCCAAGATTTAACAGATTCAGATATCATTTTCTCAAACCACCGTGGACACGGACAAACTATTGCAAAAGGTATTGATATTGGTGGAATGTTTGCTGAACTTGCTGGTAAAGCAACAGGAACATCAAAAGGTCGTGGAGGCTCAATGCACTTAGCAAACCTTGAAAAAGGTAACTATGGAACAAACGGTATCGTCGGTGGAGGATATGCGCTTGCAGTAGGTGCTGCCCTTACACAGCAATATGAAGGAACTGATAACATTGTTATCGCCTTTTCGGGTGACTCAGCGACTAACGAGGGCTCATTCCATGAGTCAGTTAACTTAGCTGCTGTTTGGAACTTACCAGTTATCTTCTTTATCATCAACAACCGCTATGGTATCTCAACAGACATCACATACTCAACTAAAATTCCTCACCTTTACATGCGTGCTGATGCGTACGGTATTCCAGGGCATTATGTTGAAGATGGTAATGACCTTATGGCTGTTTACGAGAAAATGCATGAAGTCATCAATTACGTGCGTTCAGGAAATGGACCAGCTATTGTAGAGGTTGAATCATACCGTTGGTTTGGTCATTCGACTGCTGATGCTGGGGTATACCGTACTAAAGAAGAAGTTGATTCATGGAAAGCTAAAGATCCAGTAAAACGCTACCGTGCATACTTAATTGAAAATGAAATCGCTACTGAAGAAGAGCTTGCAGCTATTGAATCACAAGTGATTAAAGAAGTTGAAGAAGGGGTTAAATTCGCTGAAGAAAGTCCATTCCCTGATATGTCTGTTGCATTTGAAGACGTTTTTGTGGACTAAAATAACCTAAAGTAGATGAGATTTATCTCGTTCTATTATTCAATTGATTAAAAAACGGATATTCGGAGGAAATAATGAGCGAAACTAAAGTTATGGCTTTGCGCGAAGCGATTAATGTCGCTATGAGCGAAGAAATGCGCAAAGATGAAAAAGTATTTTTAATGGGAGAAGATGTAGGTGTATATGGAGGAGACTTCGGTACATCTGTTGGTATGTTAGAAGAGTTTGGTGCTAAGCGCGTTCGCGACACACCAATCTCAGAGGCTGCGATTGCAGGTTCAGCTATCGGTGCTGCACAAACAGGTTTGCGTCCTATCGTTGATTTGACATTCATGGATTTCGTAACAATCGCAATGGATGCTATCGTTAACCAAGGTGCTAAAACGAATTATATGTTTGGTGGAGGTCTATCAACTCCAGTTACTTTCCGTGTGGCATCAGGGTCAGGTATTGGTTCGGCTGCACAACACTCACAATCATTAGAAGCTTGGTTAACACACATTCCAGGTCTAAAAGTTGTTGCACCTGGTACTGTTAATGAGTCAAAAGCACTTTTGAAATCTTCTATTCTTGACAATAACCCAGTTATCTTCTTAGAGCCAAAAGCTCTCTATGGTAAGAAAGAAGAAGTTAATATGGATCCTGATTTCTATATTCCACTTGGTAAAGGGGATATTAAGCGTGAGGGTACTGACTTAACAATTGTTTCTTATGGCCGTATGCTTGAGCGTGTTATGCAAGCTGCTGAAGAAGTTGCTGAGGAAGGTATTAACGTTGAGGTTGTTGATCCACGTACACTTATTCCGCTTGATAAAGAATTAATTATCGATTCTGTTAAGAAAACTGGTAAATTGATCTTGGTTAACGATGCTTATAAAACTGGTGGTTTCACTGGTGAAATTGCAACTATGGTTGCTGAAAGTGAAGCATTTGATTACCTTGATCATCCTATCGTGCGTCTTGCAAGTGAAGATGTTCCAGTACCGTATTCACGTGTACTTGAACAAGGAATCTTACCTGATGTAGCAAAAATTAAAGATGCTATCTACAAAGTAGTTAACAAAGGTAAATAATTCATAAAACAAAGAGGGACTGAGGAATGAGTGAAAACTTAGCCTCTTTCCTTGTTTATAGGTTTTAATTTATATCGTTAGATGAAACATATATTTGACGATATAGTTTAGTGTGAAAGGAAAACTATGGCTGTCGAAATTATTATGCCTAAACTCGGGGTTGACATGCAAGAAGGCGAAATCCTTGAGTGGAAAAAACAGGTAGGTGATGTTGTTAATGAAGGTGACGTCCTACTTGAAATTATGTCAGATAAAACAAATATGGAGATTGAAGCAGAAGACTCAGGTGTTTTACTAAAAATCACACATGGGAATGGAGATGTTGTTCCTGTAACTGAGACAATTGGCTATATCGGTGCTGAAGGTGAAGAAGTAACAGAAGTATCTTCTTCTGAAAATACATCAGTTGAAGAAAACGCGACACAAGTAACTTCAGAACCAGAAAAAGTTGAAGAAACATCAGAACCAAGTGTGCCAGCAGCTACAAGTGGTGAAAAAGTACGTGCCACTCCTGCAGCTCGTAAATTAGCAAGAGAGATGTCTATTGACCTTGCACTAGTATCTGGAACAGGGGCAAATGGTCGCGTTCACAGAGAAGATGTTGAAAGCTTCAAGGGTGCTCAACCACGTATTACACCATTGGCACGTCGAATTGCTGAAGATCAAGGAGTTGATATAGCAGAAATCACTGGCAGTGGTATTCGTGGTAAAATTGTTAAAAATGATGTTTTGGCTGCTATGTCACCGCAAGCAGCAGAGGCTCCTGTAGAAACTAAAGCTACACCAACAACAGAAGAAAAACAATTACCAGAAGGTGTTGAAGTCATTAAGATGTCTGCAATGCGTAAGGCTATTTCTAAAGGTATGACTAACTCTTACCTCACTGCTCCAAGCTTTACACTTAACTATGACATTGATATGACTGAAATGATGGCTCTTCGCAAGAAATTAATTGATCCAATCATGGCTAAAACAGGCTTGAAAGTCAGCTTTACTGATTTGATTGGAATGGCCGTTGTTAAGACATTGATGAAACCAGAGCATCGATACCTAAATGCTTCATTAATTAACGATGCACAAGAAATTGAGCTTCATAATTTTGTTAATATTGGAATCGCAGTTGGTCTTGATGATGGTTTGATTGTTCCTGTTGTTCACAATGCTGATCAAATGTCACTTTCTGACTTTGTTATAGCATCTAAAGATGTTATTAAGAAAACTCAAGAAGGTAAATTAAAATCAGCTGAAATGTCAGGTTCAACATTCTCAATTACTAACTTAGGTATGTTTGGTACTAAGACGTTTAACCCAATTATCAATCAACCGAACTCAGCAATCCTTGGAGTAGGAGCTACTATTCCGACTCCAACAGTGGTTGATGGTGAAATTGTAGCTCGACCAATTATGGCAATGTGTTTAACAATTGACCACCGTATTGTTGATGGAATGAATGGTGCTAAGTTTATGGTTGATCTTAAGAACTTAATGGAAAACCCATTTGGTTTACTTATTTGATTCCGTAGGTCTTAATTTGATATAATAAGTTATTCGAAAAACGAAAGAGGAAATAAAAAATGGCTTTTGATGTAATTATGCCAAAACTTGGGGTTGACATGCAAGAAGGCGAAATCCTTGAGTGGAAAAAAAATGAAGGTGACACCGTTAATGAAGGTGATGTCCTTCTTGAAATCATGTCTGATAAAACCAATATGGAAATCGAAGCAGAAGACACTGGTGTACTTTTAAAAATTGTACATCAGGCAGGAGATGTTGTTCCCGTCACTGAAGTGATTGCCTATATCGGAGAAGAAGGTGAAGAAGTAGGTACGTCATCACCTTCAGCTGATGCAACTATCACAGCTGAAGATGGTCAATCAGTTTCTGGACCTGCTGCTCCTTCACAAGAGACAGTCGCAGCAGCAACTCCTAAAGAAGAACTTGCAGCTGATGAGTACGATATCGTAGTCGTAGGTGGTGGGCCTGCAGGTTATTACGCAGCAATCCGCGGTGCTCAACTTGGAGGAAAAATTGCCATTGTTGAGAAAACTGAATTTGGCGGTACGTGTTTGAATGTTGGTTGTATCCCTACAAAAACATATCTTAAAAATGCTGAAATCTTAGATGGTTTGAAAGTAGCAGCTGGACGTGGTATCAACCTTGCTTCAACTAACTATGCAATTGATATGGATAAGACTGTTGCCTTTAAAAATTCTGTAGTTAAGACACTGACTGGTGGTGTACGTGGTCTCTTGAAAGCGAACAAAGTTGAAATTTTCAATGGACTTGGACAAGTAAACCCTGATAAGTCTGTTGTTATTGGCGATAAAGTTATCAAAGGTCGTAACGTCGTCCTTGCGACTGGTTCTAAGGTATCTCGTATTAATATTCCAGGTATTGAATCACCATTAGTATTAACATCAGATGATATTCTTGATTTACGTGAAATTCCTAAGTCACTTGCTGTTATGGGTGGTGGTGTCGTAGGTATTGAGCTTGGTCTTGTATGGGCTTCATATGGTGTTGACGTAACTGTTATTGAAATGGCTGATCGCATCATTCCAGCAATGGATAAAGAAGTATCGCTAGAACTTCAAAAAATCCTTGCTAAGAAGGGAATGAAGATTAAAACATCAGTTGGTGTTTCTGAAATTGTTGAAGCCAATAATCAATTAACGCTTAAATTAAACAACGGTGAAGAAGTTGTTGCCGATAAAGCTCTTCTTTCAATTGGACGTGTTCCACAAATGAATGGTCTTGAAAATCTTGAGTCTGAACTTGAGATGGAACGTGGACGTATTAAAGTTAATGCTTATCAAGAAACTTCAATTCCAGGTATCTATGCACCAGGTGATGTTAACGGAACTCGTATGTTAGCTCATGCTGCATACCGTATGGGTGAAGTAGCTGCTGAAAATGCACTCGGCGGTAATAAGCGTAAAGCACATCTAGATTTCACTCCAGCAGCTGTTTATACTCATCCTGAAGTAGCAATGGTGGGGATGACAGAAGAGCAAGCACGTGAACAATATGGTGACATATTAGTTGGTAAAAATAGCTTTACAGGCAATGGTCGTGCTATCGCTTCAAACGAAGCACATGGTTTTGTAAAAGTAATTGCTGAACCTAAGTATAAAGAGATTCTTGGTGTTCACATTATTGGTCCAGCTGCAGCGGAATTGATTAATGAAGCTTCTACGATTATGGAAAATGAGTTGACTGTCTATGATGTAGCACAATCTATCCATGGTCACCCAACATTCTCTGAAGTTATGTACGAAGCTTTCTTAGATGTTCTCGGTGAAGCTATTCACAACCCTCCAAAACGCAAATAATTTTGTTTAATATATTTGAGATTGAGCTTTTATAGCTTCAATCTCTTTTCACGTATATATTATCTGAATATTATAAAATATTAGTTAGGAATTTAAAATGAAATATATCGTTAACACGTCTAATGATCCGGCTTACAATGTTGCTTTAGAAGCTTACGCCTTTCAAAAGTTGACAGATATCGATGAAATCTTTATTCTTTGGATTAATGAACCGGCTATCATTATTGGACGCCATCAAAATACAATTCAAGAAATTAACAAAGAGTTCATTGATAAAAATGGCATTCATGTTGTCCGTCGTTTGTCAGGAGGCGGGGCAGTTTATCATGACTTGAATAATTTAAACTACACTATTATTTCTAATAATACACAAGAAGGTGCTTTTGATTTCCAAACTTTTTCAAAACCAGTTATTGATACTCTTGCTAAATTAGGTGTTAAAGCAGAATTTACTGGTCGTAATGATTTAGAAATCAATGGACAAAAATTTGCAGGAAATGCTCAAGCTTACTACAAAGGTCGTATGATGCATCATGGTTGTCTTTTATTTGATGTTGATATGTCAGTCTTAGGGCAAGCACTCAAAGTATCTAAAGACAAAATTGAATCTAAAGGGATAAAATCTGTACGCGCACGTGTTACAAATATTGTTGACCATCTTTCAGATAAAATTACAGTACAAGAATTTAGCGATGCCATTTTAGCTCAAATGAAGGAAGAATATCCAGAGATGGATGAATATGTTTTGAGTGATGCCGAGTTATCAGAAATCCAAGCTATGCGCGATAATCAATTTGCTACATGGGATTGGACGTATGGTAAAGCACCTGAATACACCATTGAACGTGGTGTCCGCTATCCAGCTGGAAAAATTACGACTTATGCTAATGTTGAAAATTCAACGATAAAATCTGTCAAAATCTTTGGTGACTTCTTTGGAGTGAAACCTGTAGATGATATTGAAAAAATGTTGGAGGGTGTCCGCTATGATTACAAAGATGTTTTAGCAGCGCTTAAAACAGTTGATACAAGTCAATACTTCTCACGTATGACACCCGAAGAGATTACAAAAGCTATTGTAGACTAAAATCAAAAAACCTAGTCAAAGTCTTTGCCTTTGGCTAGGTTTTTTGTATGGTTAAGTGGCCTTATAGTAGTAAAAAACCAACGTTATTGATAACGCTGG
>NZ_GL636070.1:1227794-1257171 GCF_000186445.1 Streptococcus agalactiae ATCC 13813 | reverse complement strand
ATTCAAAATCTGCTTTTGATTTAACGTCTCCGTATTCCTCAGGAATCTCTAAAGATAAAATTTCTTCATAACTAGGGAGGACAATCTCCTTACCGTATTTGTTACGGAGGGCAGTTGCCACAAGACGGTAAGCTAGATTAGCATTACGAGAAAGGATTGGACCGTGAAAGTATGACCCAAAAACATTCTTATAATGAACCCCTTCAGTACCATCTTCTTTGTTATTCCCATTTCCATAAATGACAGTTCCTAAAGGTTTTTCGTCTTCTGATAAAAAGGTACGTCCTTGGTGATTCTCAAAGCCATAATATGTTTCATTGAATTCATCGTTATGAATCTTGATATCACCAATATAGCGATTATTATTTTGGTTTAGCGTATAGTGTTCCATAACGCCAATGCCCTCTATTCGTTCTCCATTAGCTTGAATATAGTATTGTCCTAAAAGTTGGAAACCTCCACAAATAGCAAGTACTACACCATTATTTTGAATGAATTTGTTAATGTCTTCTTTCTTACTGGGAAGATCGCGTGCAACAATGGCTTGTTCGTAGTCTTGTCCACCACCAAAAAATGCCATCTGATAATAGTTGGGATCAAATCTATCTTCTAATGAAACGATATCAAATGTCATTTGACATCCTAGTTTTTCTCCCACATATTTCATCATTAAGATATTCCCATTATCGCCATAAGTATTTAATAGGTTACCATAAAGATGAGCTACATTAAGAGTGTATTTATAATCTTTGGTAGTAGGAGATTTTAGTGAGGTATAAGTCATTAATTCATCTCCTTTCTGATAGCGTTGTGGTTAGCAAGAATTTCACGAAACTCCAGCATAGCTGTATATGTTGCTAAAATATAAGCATGCTCAGTCTCTTGCTGCTCAATCATTGCCATAATATCTTGCAGTTTATCAGCTTGTTTTATGCGTTTCTCATCATAACCAGTTACACGTAAGCGACGAGCAATTTCAGAGTGGCGAACACCACCAGCAAATATTTCTGGGATATTCATCGTGAGAATAGTTTCAAAATTAGCGTCCCAAATCCAAGAAGTATCAATACCGTCAGCATAATTGGCATTCAGTAGTACTGAGAGAGAGAACGGGTATGGAGCAAGTTTAATCATATCAAGAGCTTGACTAGCTCCTACCGGATTTTTAATCAGAACTAAAGTACATTTTTTATTTCCAATTGTAAAGGTTTCTTGACGACCAAAAACGGCACGGCTTTTATCAAATCCATCCTTAATTTGACTTGGTTCTACACCAAAATATTCAGCAACAGATACTGCCGCCAAAGCATTGTAAATATTATAAAGGCCACCCACGTTGATATTATATTGTTGGCCATCAATAACGAAACCTGATGAAGTATTTGTCAGATGTGTTAGCCTTGTTAAGGCATAATCAAGGTTTGGACGTTCAAAATCACAATTAGGACAAGTGTAGTCACCAAGGTTGGCATATGTGTTCAATCGATAAGTTAAAATTGCTTGACACTTTGGACAGAGAATCCCCTCAGTATTATAGTGTGCTAATCGTGGCTCATGTTTGTCGGTATCAAATCCATAGAATTGCACAGGGTTAGTCACGCTTTTAGAATTAAAAAGTGGACTGTCACCGTTAGCTAAGATAGTAGCTTGCGGAGCGTTAGCAGCTCCATCTAAAATCATTTGATAAGTTGTGTAGATTTCGCCATAACGGTCCATTTGATCACGGAAAATATTGGTAAAGACGAACAAACTAGGCTTTATATACTGTGTAATACGGGGTAAACTCGCTTCGTCTATTTCAAGGACAGCTATTTTTTTACCAGATTTACTTTTCTTAGCTGTTAGGAAGGTTGAAACAATACCTGTAATCATATTTGCTCCACTTGGGTTGGTTACCACCTGACCGAAGGCTTCCTTTAAAATACCAACTGTTAAAGCTGTTGTTAAGGTTTTACCGTTAGTACCAGTCACAACTACAATTTCATAATCTTTGGCAATTGTATCTAGTATATCTTTATCGAATTTGAGTGCTAAACTACCCGGATAAGTAGAGCCACGTCCCATTTTACTTAAAAGGTAATGAGCAGACTTACCGGCAGCCACTCCTAGTGCTGTATTTATTTTCATAAAGATATTTTATCATAAAAAGATGCTTTCTTGCTAAAGAAAATATTATGAAAACATGGTATAATGTAGACGATGGAAAATAAGAAATCAAGGAGTTAAGCAAGCAACTCTTCGACAGGCTACCAGTAGAGAGGAAGATATGGATATTTTTTCAGCTATTGATTCAAAGTTTTGGGCGAGCATTATGGAAAATCCATGGATGATCCTTATTCATCTCATGGATATTATCATAGTAGCTGTTCTGATTTATAAATTTATCAAAGCGCTAGCAGGCACAAAAATTATGTCCTTAATTCAGGGCGTTATTTTGTTTATCATCATTAGATTTGTGTCAGAATGGATAGGGCTAACAACGATTACATTTTTGATGAATCAGATTGTTACTTATGGTGTAATTGCAGGTGTTGTCATCTTTGCTCCAGAGATTAGAACAGGCCTCGAAAAATTTGGGCGAACACCACAACTATTTACGCAACGTTCTCAATTAAGCAGTGATGAAAAGCTAGTAGATGCCCTTGTTAAGGCAGTTGCTTATATGAGTCCGCGTAAAATAGGAGCCTTGATTTCAATTGAACGTACCCAAACTTTGCAAGAGTATATAGCTACAGGTATCCCATTAGATGCAGATATTTCCAGTGAATTGTTAATTAATATTTTCATTCCTAATACACCACTGCATGATGGTGCTGTTATTGTAAAAGATAAAAAAATTGCTACAGCATGTTCGTACTTACCTCTATCAGAATCATCTTCGATTTCAAAAGAATTTGGAACACGCCACAGAGCAGCGATTGGTCTATCAGAGAATTCAGATGCACTAACAGTTATTGTTTCTGAAGAGACTGGTGGTATTTCTGTCGCTTTGAAAGGTGAATTTTTACATGATCTTTCTAAAGATAGCTTTGAAGCAATTCTGAGAACTCAGTTGATTCAAAATCAAGAGGAAAACTCAAAATTAGCTTGGTATAATCAACTATTGAGGAGGAAGTAGACATGAAAAAATTTTTTACAAATAAATTTTGGTTAGGCGTTGTCTCACTCTTTCTGGCTATTTTATTATTTTTAACGGCAACTGCAACAAGTATGAACCATCAAGACAATAGTAAGATTGCAGGAGCGTCTGAGACATATACACATACCCTAACAGATGTGCCAATAGACATCAAATACGATAGTGATGATTACTTTATTAGTGGCTATTCTTATGGGGCAGATGTCTATATGTCATCGGTTAATCGTGTTAAGTTAGATTCTGAAATAAATGAGGATACACGAAAATTTAAAGTAGTCGCTGATTTGACAAATATGAAACCAGGGACTCACAAAGTCCCACTAAAGGTAGTAAATTTGCCATCTGGTGTAAATGCTACGGTTTCTCCAACAACAATTACAGTAACTATGGGTAAAAAGAAAACAAAAGAGTTTCCGGTTTATGGACATGTTAATGATAAGCAAATTAAAGCTGGTTATGCAGTCGATAAGATGTCAGTTGATGTGTCAAAAGTTAAAGTTACTAGTGATGAATCTATTATAGATCGTATTGACCATGTCGCTGCCAATATCCCTGATGATAAAGTTCTTGATGATGATTTTAACAAGACAGTTACTTTACAAGCTGTAACAGCAGATGGTACAGTATTAGCAAGTATTATTCACCCTTCTAAAGCAACTTTATCTGTCAAAGTAAAAAAATTGACCAAGACAGTACCGATTAATTTGATACCAGTAGGACAATTCAGCGATAGTATTTCAAAAATTAACTACAAGTTGAGTCAAGAAAAAGCAGTAATTTCAGGAACAAAAGAGGCTTTAGAAGCTATTTCTGTTATTAATGCTGAGGTAGATATTTCAGACGTAACTAAAAATACAGAAAAGAAAATTAATCTTTCTGCAAACAATGTTTCAGTTGATCCTGCTCAAGTAACAGTTCAATTGACAACTACTAAAAAATAATAGATAATAAAAACGAAAAAAATGGAGGTAGCGTTTTTCGCTAGAAAAAAATTATGGGAAAATATTTTGGTACAGATGGTGTTCGCGGTGAAGCTAATGTTGAACTGACGCCAGAATTGGCTTTTAAATTAGGACGTTTTGGAGGATATGTTCTAAGTCAACACGAAACTGATCGTCCGAGAGTTTTTGTAGCTCGTGATACTCGTATTTCTGGTGAAATGCTGGAATCTGCTTTGATTGCTGGTCTACTTTCAGTAGGTATTGAGGTTTATAAACTTGGTGTTTTAGCCACTCCTGGAGTGTCTTACCTTGTCCGTACAGAAAAAGCTAGTGCAGGGGTTATGATTTCAGCAAGCCACAATCCAGCACTTGATAATGGTATTAAGTTCTTTGGTAGTGATGGTTTTAAACTTGATGATGATCGTGAATTAGAAATTGAAGCTTTACTTGATGCGAAGGAAGACACTTTACCACGTCCATCAGCACAAGGTTTAGGTACTTTAGTAGATTATCCTGAAGGACTTCGGAAATATGAGAAGTTTATGGAATCAACTGGTATTGATTTAGAAGGTATGAAGGTTGCGTTGGATACAGCAAATGGTGCAGCAACAGCCTCAGCTCGGAATATCTTTTTAGACTTGAATGCTGATATAAGTGTTATTGGTGATCAACCAGATGGTTTGAATATCAATGATGGTGTTGGTTCGACACATCCTGAGCAATTACAAAGTTTAGTTAGAGAAAATGGTTCCGACATCGGTCTAGCTTTTGATGGTGATAGTGATCGTTTGATCGCTGTTGATGAAAATGGAGAGATTGTAGATGGTGATAAAATTATGTTTATCATTGGGAAATATCTCTCTGATAAAGGGCAGCTTGCTCAGAATACAATCGTAACAACGGTTATGTCAAATCTCGGCTTTCATAAAGCGCTCGACCGTGAAGGTATTCATAAAGCGATTACCGCTGTAGGAGACCGCTACGTGGTTGAAGAAATGCGTAAATCAGGATATAATCTTGGCGGAGAGCAATCAGGCCACGTTATTATCATGGATTACAATACTACAGGGGATGGACAATTAACAGCCATCCAATTGACTAAGGTCATGAAAGAAACTGGTAAGAAATTATCAGAGTTAGCTAGTGAAGTGACGATTTATCCTCAAAAATTAGTAAATATTCGTGTTGAAAATAACATGAAAGATAAAGCGATGGAAGTTCCTGCAATTGCGGAAATTATTGCTAAAATGGAAGAAGAGATGGATGGCAATGGTCGTATTCTAGTACGTCCTAGTGGTACTGAGCCTCTTCTTAGAGTTATGGCAGAAGCGCCAACAAATGAAGCGGTTGATTATTATGTTGATACTATCGCAGATGTCGTTCGTACAGAAATTGGTTTAGATTAAAACGGCGTTATTCTGCTATAAAGTCGTCAATGTTATAAAATAATAAAGAGAGGGAATTGGAGTGGAGCATCAAGCATACGCCTTTCTCTCTCTTTTTGATTTGAGAAGGGAGTTTAGAGAAAATGACTAAAGAAGCAGAATTATTATGGGCTAAACACAAGTATTTAGTCTTAAGTAAATCTCAGAAAATTTATTTGGATATTAGACAAACTTTGAAATCACCAAATTGTACCGTTTTAGACGTTCAGTCACTCATTGACCAAGCAGTGCTTTTAGAAGAATCACCATCACAAGTGACTAATGCTTATATGCATATATGGGGCTATTTTAAAAATAAGGCAGAGCGTCAAGAAAAAGAAGAATTTTTAACCTTGCTGGAAAAATACAGGAAAACAGGTTATCAACGAAGAAAACTGTTAGCTTTTCTAAAACAGCTATTAGCTAAATACCCAAATTCTTATTTACAAAACTCTTCTATTTTCGAAGAAGAGTAAAAGATTGATAGTTGAGGTATATAAATGAGATTATGGCATCAAGATATTATTGAGTTATTGCCTAGGCAGCAACTTTTAGGACAGCATAGAGAGTGTTGTGCATTGAGAGGGAATGGGTGGGGGAGAAAACATGAGACTGTTGATTATGTTTTTCGATATTCACCTTATAGGTTATTTGCATATCATCAATTAGTTATGGAAGAAATGATGGAGCGTGGGTATCGTGTATCTAAAGAATGGCTAATTGCAGAATATAGGGGAATGAAGTGCCCAAGATATGATACACTTAATCCTGTTGACTTGGAGACACCTATCTATCCTGAGCACAATCAAGACTATCTACAAGAATGTCTATGGAATTTAAAAGCAAAAGGAATTGACCTTCCTATAAATAAGATAAAATAGAGATTTATCTCTATTTTTATTTTGGAATAAAAAGCTATATTATCAAGGTTTAGAGGAGTGTTTTTTTAAGGGCAAAGTGGTAAAATAGAAACATGTTAAAGAAACCAACCTCAGCATATGTACACATTCCATTTTGTACCCAAATATGTTATTATTGTGATTTTTCAAAAGTTTTTATTAAAAATCAGCCTGTAGACGCTTATCTTCAGGCTCTTATCCGTGAATTTCGGTCTTATGATATTACAGAATTGCGCACCTTATATATTGGAGGAGGGACACCTACATCTATAAGCGCTGTGCAACTGGACTATTTATTGACGGAGTTAATTAGAGATTTAAACCTAAATACTTTAGAGGAGTTCACTATCGAAGCTAATCCAGGAGATTTAACCGTTGATAAAATAGAGGTGCTTCAAAAGTCAGCTGTCAATAGAGTTTCTCTAGGAGTTCAGACCTTTAATGATAAACATTTAAAGCGTATTGGACGCAGTCACAATGAGGCACAAATTTATTCTACAATTGATGCTCTTAAAACAGCTGGTTTTCAAAATATCTCTATTGACCTAATTTATGCCTTACCTGGACAAACGATGGATGATGTTAGAAGTAATGTAGCCAAAGCTCTCTCTCTAAATATTCCTCATTTGAGTTTATATAGTTTAATTTTAGAACACCATACTGTATTTATGAATAAAATGCGTCGTGGGAAATTACATTTGCCAACAGAAGATTTAGAAGCCGAGATGTTTGAATATATCATTTCTGAAATGGAAAGAAATGGTTTTGAGCATTATGAAATTTCTAATTTTACAAAGCCGGGTTTTGAAAGTCGTCATAATTTGATGTACTGGGAGAATGTAGAATATTATGGTGTTGGTGCAGGTGCTTCTGGTTATCTTGATGGTATTCGTTATCGTAATAGAGGGCCAATACAACATTATCTAAAGGGTGTTTCAGAAGGTAATGCAAGGTTATCTGAAGAAGTATTATCAAAAAATGAAATGATGGAAGAGGAGCTTTTCCTCGGTCTTCGTAAAAAAGAGGGTGTTTCCATCGGAAAATTTGAACAAAAATTTGGAACGTCCTTTGAGAAACGTTACGGTCAAATTGTTCAAGAACTCCAAAGTGATGGGCTTTTGAAAGAAAATAATGGTTTTATCCAGATGACTAAAAAAGGTCTCTTCTTAGGAGATACGGTTGCCGAGAAATTTATTGTGGAGTAAAAAATGGGTTTATTATATCGAGAAACTTACGAAGTGCCTTTTTATGAATCAGACACTAATCATTATATGAAATTACCGCAGTTGTTGGCTTTAGCGTTACAAATTTCAGCCAAACAATCTTTAAAATTAGGAATAGGCGATGACATCGTTTTTAAAAGATACGGATTGGTTTGGGTCGTTACAGATTATATTATTGATATTGAGCGTTTACCCAAGCATGCTGAAAAGATAGTCATTGAGACTGAAGCCAAAGCTCATAATAAATTATTGTGTTACCGCTATTTTTATATTTATGGTGAAGACGGGCAAAAAATAATAACGATTTCATCTGCTTTTGTCTTAATGGATTTTAAAACACGGAAGATTCATCCTGTTCTTGATGATATTACTTCAATTTACCAATCCCAAAGAATCAAAAAAGTTATTCGAGGGCCGAAATATCATCCCATTGGAGATAGTAAAGTTAAACAATACCATGTTCGTTATTTTGATTTAGATATGAATGGACATGTTAATAATAGTAAGTATCTAGAATGGATGTATGATGTGTTGGACTTAGATTTTCTAAGTAGCCACATTCCTAAAAAAATTGATTTAAAATATATTAAGGAAATTCAATATGGTACGGATATTAAGTCTCATTGGTATCAAGATGGTCTTGTGACACGTCATGATATTATTGGTGGCGATGCTATTCATGCTCAAGCTAGGATTGAATGGCAGGAAAAAAAGGAGGATTAAATGGCTTATAAAGGATATCTTATTGATTTAGATGGTACTATTTACAAAGGGAAAAGTCGTATCCCAGCAGGAGAGCGTTTTATCGAACGCTTGCAAGAAAAAGGCATTCCTTATATGTTAGTAACTAATAATACGACTCGTACACCAGAAAGCGTTCAGGAAATGCTTCGAGGTTTCAATGTTGAAACACCACTTGAAACAATCTATACCGCAACTATGGCTACGGTTGACTATATGAATGATATGAACCGTGGGAAAACAGCTTACGTTATTGGTGAAGAAGGGCTTAAAAAAGCTATTGCAGATGCAGGTTATGTGGAGGATACAAAAAATCCAGCCTATGTGGTTGTTGGTTTAGATTGGAATGTTACTTATGATAAATTGGCAACTGCTACGTTAGCAATTCAAAATGGTGCTTTATTTATTGGAACCAATCCAGATCTGAATATTCCTACTGAACGTGGTTTATTACCCGGTGCTGGCTCCTTAAATGCTTTATTAGAAGCCGCAACGCGTATAAAACCAGTCTTTATTGGAAAGCCAAATGCCATCATTATGAATAAGGCACTTGAAATTTTAAATATTCCTAGAAATCAAGCAGTCATGGTCGGTGATAATTATTTGACAGATATCATGGCTGGTATTAATAATGATATTGATACTTTGTTAGTAACAACGGGTTTTACAACAGTTGAAGAAGTACCAGATTTACCAATTCAACCAAGTTATGTTTTAGCAAGTTTAGATGAATGGACATTTAATGAAGGATAAGTTATTAGTAGTTTTAACTTGGATTTGGATTATATCGTTAGCAACTCTAGCTACAATTTATATTGCTTGGTTGATCTATCCTATAGAAATTCAGTTTTTAAAATTAGAAAAGGTTGTGTATTTAAAGGCTGAAACAATTTATTATAATTTTAATAAGTTGATGATATATCTGACTCATCCTTTTATCTCTGATTTAAATATGCCTAGCTTTCCTTCTTCAGAGGATGGTTTAAAGCATTTTGCGGATGTAAAATATCTTTTTACTCTAGCGCATGGGCTTTTTGTTATACTAACTTTTCCAGTTATTTATTTTTTAAGACATGGATGGAAGCAAAAAAGTATCTTTCTATATGAAGGCTTTTTCAAGATAGCTATTATGTTGCCTATTTTTATTGTAGTATGTGCCTTTCTGTTGGGTTTTGACCAGTTTTTCACTCTATTTCATGAGGTGCTTTTTCCAGGAGATTCTACTTGGCAATTTAATCCTCTAACGGATCCAGTAATTTGGATACTTCCTGAAACTTTTTTCCTCCATTGTTTCATCATTTTTTTGTTAATCTATGAAACAATAACTATAATTCTTTTGATAATAGGTAGAAAACATTTAAAATTAAGAAAATATAAAAATAAAATGCAAGCCTTATAATAGTGCTTGCATTTTGTTTGCGATTTTTTATAATACAAATATGAGAAATATCGGAATTATAACAATGACATAAAAAAGCACCGAATCGGTGCTCACTTTTTCAAGCTGAATACGGACTAGCCTTATTTTAACGCGCTGTGCTGTTTCGAATAATTCCAACAAAATTATTATATGTTATTTTAATGTAATAATCAAGTAAAAAATAAAAATCAGCAAAGCTTTAAAACTTAAAACATACTTTAGGATATTTTAACAAATAACAGATGAAAGATAAAGATAATGCTTTTAAAACTCAAAAGAATAATATATAATTAAAGTATGTTTTAAAGGTATTGTTTTTTTAGAATGGTGTTTTAAATAAAAGGAGAAAAGTTATGAATAAGCCATATTCAATAGGACTTGACATCGGTACTAATTCCGTCGGGTGGAGCATTATTACAGATGATTATAAAGTACCTGCTAAGAAGATGAGAGTTTTAGGGAACACTGATAAAGAATATATTAAGAAGAATCTCATAGGTGCTCTGCTTTTTGATGGCGGGAATACTGCTGCAGATAGACGCTTGAAGCGAACTGCTCGTCGTCGTTATACACGTCGTAGAAATCGTATTCTATATTTACAAGAAATTTTTGCAGAGGAAATGAGTAAAGTTGATGATAGTTTCTTTCATCGATTAGAAGATTCTTTTCTAGTTGAGGAAGATAAGAGAGGGAGTAAGTATCCTATCTTTGCAACAATGCAGGAGGAGAAATATTATCATGAAAAGTTCCCAACGATTTATCACTTGAGAAAAGAATTAGCTGACAAGAAAGAAAAAGCAGACCTTCGTCTTATTTATCTTGCCCTAGCTCATATCATTAAATTCAGAGGGCATTTCCTAATTGAGGATGATAGATTTGATGTGAGGAATACTGATATTCAAAAACAATATCAAGCTTTTTTAGAAATCTTTGATACAACTTTTGAAAATAATGATTTGTTATCTCAAAATGTAGATGTAGAGGCAATTCTAACAGATAAGATTAGCAAGTCTGCGAAGAAGGATCGCATCTTAGCGCGGTATCCTAACCAAAAATCTACTGGTATTTTTGCAGAATTTTTGAAATTGATTGTCGGAAATCAAGCTGACTTCAAGAAACATTTCAATTTGGAGGATAAAACACCGCTTCAATTCGCTAAGGATAGCTACGATGAAGATTTAGAAAATCTTCTTGGACAGATTGGTGATGAATTTGCAGACTTATTCTCAGCAGCGAAAAAGTTATATGATAGTGTCCTTTTGTCTGGCATTCTTACAGTAATCGACCTCAGTACCAAGGCGCCACTTTCAGCTTCTATGATTCAGCGTTATGATGAACATCATGAGGACTTAAAGCATCTAAAACAATTCGTAAAAGCTTCATTACCTGAAAATTATCGGGAAGTATTTGCTGATTCATCAAAAGATGGCTATGCTGGTTATATTGAAGGTAAAACCAGTCAAGAAGCTTTTTATAAATATCTGTTAAAATTGTTGACCAAACAAGAAGGTAGCGAGTATTTGCTTGAGAAAATTAAGAATGAAGATTTTTTGAGAAAACAGAGAACCTTTGATAATGGCTCAATCCCGCATCAAGTCCATTTGACAGAATTGAGGGCTATTATTCGACGTCAATCAGAATACTATCCATTCTTGAAAGAGAATCTAGATAGGATTGAAAAAATCCTTACCTTTAGAATTCCTTATTATGTCGGACCACTAGCACGTGAGAAGAGTGATTTTGCATGGATGACTCGCAAAACAGATGACAGTATTCGACCTTGGAATTTTGAAGATTTGGTTGATAAAGAAAAATCTGCGGAAGCTTTTATCCATCGTATGACCAACAATGACCTCTATCTTCCAGAAGAAAAAGTTTTACCAAAGCATAGTCTTATTTATGAAAAATTTACTGTTTACAATGAATTAACGAAGGTTAGATTTTTGGCAGAAGGCTTTAAAGATTTTCAATTTTTAAATAGGAAGCAAAAAGAAACTATCTTTAACAGCTTGTTTAAGGAAAAACGTAAAGTAACTGAAAAGGATATTATTAGTTTTTTGAATAAAGTTGATGGATACGAAGGAATTGCAATCAAAGGAATTGAGAAACAGTTTAACGCTAGCCTTTCAACCTATCATGATCTTAAAAAAATACTTGGCAAGGATTTCCTTGATAATACAGATAACGAGCTTATTTTGGAAGATATCATCCAAACTCTAACCTTATTTGAAGATAGAGAAATGATTAAGAAGCGTCTTGACATCTATAAAGATTTTTTTACAGAGTCACAGCTTAAAAAGCTCTATCGCCGTCACTATACTGGCTGGGGACGATTGTCTGCTAAGCTAATAAATGGCATCCGAAATAAAGAGAATCAAAAAACAATCTTGGACTATCTTATTGATGATGGAAGTGCAAACCGAAACTTCATGCAGTTGATAAAAGATGCTGGTCTATCATTTAAACCAATTATTGACAAGGCACGAACTGGTAGTCATTCGGATAATCTGAAAGAAGTTGTAGGAGAACTTGCTGGTAGCCCTGCTATTAAAAAAGGGATTCTACAAAGTTTGAAAATAGTTGATGAGCTGGTTAAAGTCATGGGCTATGAACCTGAACAAATCGTGGTTGAAATGGCACGTGAGAACCAAACGACAGCAAAAGGATTGAGTCGTTCACGACAACGCTTGACAACCTTAAGAGAATCTCTTGGTAATTTGAAGAGTAATATTTTGGAAGAGAAAAAGCCTAAGTATGTAAAAGATCAAGTCGAAAATCATCATTTGTCTGATGACCGTCTTTTCCTATATTACCTTCAAAATGGTAAGGATATGTATACTGATGATGAGCTTGATATTGATAATTTAAGTCAATATGATATTGACCACATTATTCCTCAAGCTTTCATAAAAGATGATTCTATTGATAATCGTGTTTTGGTATCATCTGCTAAAAATCGTGGAAAATCAGATGATGTTCCTAGCATTGAAATTGTAAAAGCTCGCAAAATGTTCTGGAAAAATTTACTGGATGCTAAGTTAATGAGTCAGCGTAAGTATGATAATTTGACTAAGGCAGAGCGCGGAGGCCTAACTTCCGATGATAAGGCAAGATTTATCCAACGTCAGTTGGTTGAGACACGACAAATTACCAAGCATGTTGCCCGTATCTTGGATGAACGCTTTAATAATGAGCTTGATAGTAAAGGTAGAAGGATCCGCAAAGTTAAAATTGTAACCTTGAAGTCAAATTTGGTTTCAAATTTCCGAAAAGAATTTGGATTCTATAAAATTCGTGAAGTTAACAATTACCACCATGCACATGATGCCTATCTTAATGCAGTAGTTGCTAAAGCTATTCTAACCAAATATCCTCAGTTAGAGCCAGAATTTGTCTACGGTCTGTATAGACGGAAAAAACTATCGAAAATCGTTCGTGAGGATAAGGAAGAAAAATATAGTGAAGCAACCAGGAAAATGTTTTTCTACTCCAACTTGATGAATATGTTCAAAAGAGTTGTGAGGTTAGCAGATGGTTCTATTGTTGTAAGACCAGTAATAGAAACTGGTAGATATATGGGAAAAACTGCATGGGATAAAAAGAAACACTTTGCGACAGTTAGAAAAGTCTTGTCATACCCTCAGAACAATATCGTGAAGAAGACAGAGATTCAGACGGGAGGCTTTTCTAAGGAATCAATTTTGGCGCATGGTAACTCAGATAAGTTGATTCCAAGAAAAACGAAGGATATTTATTTAGATCCTAAGAAATATGGAGGTTTTGATAGTCCGATAGTAGCTTACTCTGTTTTAGTTGTAGCTGATATCAAAAAGGGTAAAGCACAAAAACTAAAAACAGTTACGGAACTTTTAGGAATTACCATCATGGAGAGGTCCAGATTTGAGAAAAATACATCAGCTTTCCTTGAATCAAAAGGTTATTTAAATATTAGGGACGATAAATTAATGATTTTACCCAAGTATAGTCTGTTCGAATTAGAAAATGGGCGTCGTCGATTACTTGCTAGTGCTGGTGAATTACAAAAAGGTAACGAGCTAGCCTTACCAACACAATTTATGAAGTTCTTATACCTTGCAAGTCGTTATAATGAGTCAAAAGGTAAACCAGAGGAGATTGAGAAGAAACAAGAATTTGTAAATCAACATGTCTCTTATTTTGATGACATTCTTCAATTAATTAATGATTTTTCAAATCGAGTTATTCTAGCAGATGCTAATTTAGAGAAAATCAATAAGCTTTACCAGGATAATAAGGAAAATATACCAGTAGATGAACTTGCTAATAATATTATCAATCTATTTACTTTTACCAGTCTAGGAGCTCCAGCAGCTTTTAAATTTTTTGATAAAATAGTTGATAGAAAACGCTATACATCAACTAAAGAAGTACTTAATTCTACTCTAATCCATCAATCTATTACTGGACTTTATGAAACACGTATTGATTTGGGTAAATTAGGAGAAGGTTGATATGGCAGGTTGGCGAACTGTTGTTGTAAATACACATTCTAAGCTCTCTTATAAAAATAATCATCTGATTTTTAAAGATTCTTATCAGACGGAAATGATTCATCTTTCAGAGATTGATATTCTAATCATGGAAACGACAGATATTGTTTTGTCGACTATGCTGATTAAACGTTTGGTTGATGAAAATATTTTAGTCATATTTTGTGATGACAAACGCTTGCCAACAGCTATGTTAATGCCGTACTATGCCAGACATGATTCGAGTTTACAATTATCTAGGCAGATGTCATGGATTGAAGATGTCAAAGCAGATGTTTGGACATCAATTATTGCACAAAAAATTTTGAATCAGTCTTTTTATCTCGGTGAGTGCTCTTTCTTTGAAAAATCACAGTCTATTATGAATCTCTACCATGACTTAGAACCTTTTGATCCTTCTAATCGTGAGGGGCATGCTGCTAGGATTTACTTTAATACACTTTTTGGAAATGATTTTTCAAGAGAACATGATAATCCAATAAATGCTGGTTTAGACTACGGATATTCATTGATTTTGAGTATGTTTGCGCGTGAAGTCGTTAAGTGTGGTTGCATGACACAATTTGGGTTAAAGCATGCTAATCAATTTAATCAGTTCAACCTAGCAAGCGATATTATGGAACCATTTCGCCCAATCGTTGATAGGATTATTTATGAAAATAGGCAGAGCGATTTTGTCAAAATGAAAAGAGAACTCTTTTCTATGTTTTCGGGGACATACAACTACAATGGTAAAGAAATGTATCTTTCAAATATTGTCAGCGACTATACCAAAAAAGTTATTAAGTCGCTAAATAGTGATGGGAATGGAATTCCGGAGTTTAGGATATGAGTTATCGGTATATGCGAATGATTTTAATGTTTGATATGCCTACTGAAACAGCAGAAGAACGGAAGGCGTATCGTAAGTTTAGAAAGTTTCTCTTGAGCGAAGGCTTTATCATGCATCAGTTTTCTGTTTATAGTAAATTATTACTCAATAATACAGCTAATAATGCTATGATAGGTCGGCTTAAAGTGAATAATCCTAAGAAGGGTAATATCACACTCTTAACAGTTACGGAAAAACAATTTGCGAGAATGGTTTACCTCCATGGAGAACGCAACACAAGTGTTGCCAACTCTGATAGTCGCTTGGTTTTCCTAGGAGATTCTTATGATCAAGATTAATTTTCCAATTTTAGATGAACCATTAGTGTTAAGTAATGCTACGATTTTAACGATAGAAGATGTTTCAGTTTATTCTTCATTGGTGAAACATTTTTATCAATATGACGTAGATGAACATTTGAAATTATTTGATGATAAGCAGAAAAGTCTGAAGGCAACAGAGTTAATGCTGGTTACAGATATCTTAGGATACGATGTCAACTCAGCACCTATTCTAAAGTTGATACATGGTGACTTAGAAAATCAATTCAACGAAAAGCCAGAAGTGAAATCAATGGTAGAAAAATTAGCAGCTACTATTACAGAACTTATCGCATTTGAGTGTCTAGAGAATGAGCTTGATTTAGAATACGATGAAATCACGATTTTAGAACTCATTAAGGTACTAGGAGTCAAAATTGAGACACAGAGCGACACTATCTTTGAAAAATGTTTTGAAATTATACAAGTTTACAATTATTTAACGAAAAAGAATCTCTTGGTTTTTGTTAATAGCGGAGCTTATCTTACCAAAGATGAAGTTATAAAATTATGTGAATACATCAATTTAATGCAAAAGTCAGTACTCTTTCTAGAACCTAGAAGACTCTATGATTTACCGCAATATGTTATTGATAAGGATTATTTCTTGATAGGCGAAAATATGGTATAATATTAGTAAAAGCACAGTAATAACAAGGAATCATCGAAACTGAAGTCCTGCTGAGACGAATGGCGCGATTACTAAAGCTCAAAAGAAAATTTTCTACGAGGTTTTAGAGCTGTGCTGTTTCGAATGGTTCCAAAACTGACATTTTAGATCTTGATATGTCTGTTTTGTTTTAGAGCTGTGCTGTTTCGAATGGTTCCAAAACGAAGGAATGGAAGACGAAAGAATGAAATTAGTTTTAGAGCTGTGCTGTTTCGAATGGTTCCAAAACAAGTAACCCAGTTTGTATCAAAGTAGTAAAGTTTTAGAGCTGTGCTGTTTCGAATGGTTCCAAAACCGCAGAGCTGTTTATTAACAATGATTGGACGTTTTAGAGCTGTGCTGTTTCGAATGGTTCCAAAACTTATTATGTCCTGTCGCATGACAAAAAACTGTTTTAGAGCTGTGCTGTTTCGAATGGTTCCAAAACTCATGAAAGGTGCTATTAATGGTGTCATTGGTTTTAGAGCTGTGCTGTTTCGAATGGTTCCAAAACTGTGTGGATTCATTTTGTTTTTAATCGCTTGTTTTAGAGCTGTGCTGTTTCGAATGGTTCCAAAACTGACATTTTAGATCTTGATATGTCTGTTTTGTTTTAGAGCTGTGCTGTTTCGAATGGTTCCAAAACAGAGTTAACTAATTTTCATGCTATCACAAAGTTTTAGAGCTGTGCTGTTATTATGCTAGGGCACCATTGTGGTGTTCTAGTTTTTTGTTATACTGAAATAAATTTTCAGAGAATGTGGGGGAAGGCGGTAATTAGATTAATTCAAGACGTAATTTAGAACTTAGTTGGCCAAGCTAACGAAATCACCCCAGTTTATCAGTTTGATTGGGAAACTTATATATTGGCGACTAAAAAATATGGACGTCATTTAGAGGTGTGTCTATTAGTAGAAAATTCGAATTATTTTTCGGATTCAAAGAGAATGTGTCGATAGAAGAGATACGAAAGACTATAATTCCAACCTTATGGTTAAAGGGCTAAGTTGTTCTACGCTTTACTTAATTATTAGTTTGACAGCGTTGGTTCTTTTAGTGATTGCTGGTTGCAAGCTTACAAGGAAAGTAGTGGAGAACCTATCCATAATCAACTAACAGCTATGATGAATCTCACCTATTAATATAGTTAAGGAGTGTCCAATACTCCTTTTTTGAAATATAGTTGGAAGTTACAGAAAACATATTTTTATGTTATAATAGTGGAGAAAGAAATGAGGTGCTAATATTATGGAACAAACCTTTTTTATGATAAAACCTGATGGTGTAAAACGTGGCTTTATTGGAGAAGTTATTAGTCGTATTGAGCGTCGAGGCTTCTCTATTGATCGCTTAGAGGTTAGACATGCAGATGCAGATATTTTGAAAAGACATTATGCAGAACTGACGGATAGACCATTCTTTCCAACATTAGTAGATTATATGACTAGTGGTCCAGTAATCATTGGAGTTATTTCGGGAGAAGAGGTCATTTCAACTTGGCGCACCATGATGGGGAGTACTAACCCCAAAGATGCCCTTCCAGGAACTATTCGAGGAGATTTTGCACAAGCTCCCTCTCCAAACCAAGCGACATGTAATATTGTTCATGGGTCAGACTCACCTGAATCTGCAGCTCGCGAGATAGCCATTTGGTTCAATAACTAATAGACTTAATGAAGATTGATGTTCAAGTGTTAATTCTCTTTTACATCGGTCTTCTTTTTGATATAATATTCTAGAGTCTATAGGACTGTTTTAATATTTTAGAAGTTAAACATATCAAATTGTATAGGAAATAGAATGAATATTGAAGATTTGAAGAAACGTCAAGAAAAGATTAGAAACTTTTCGATTATCGCTCATATTGACCATGGAAAATCAACCTTAGCAGACCGTATTTTAGAGAAAACAGAAACGGTTTCTAGTCGTGAAATGCAGGCGCAACTGTTGGACTCTATGGATCTAGAACGTGAGCGTGGGATTACTATAAAGTTAAATGCTATTGAGCTTAATTATACTGCTAAAGATGGTGAAACTTACATTTTTCACTTGATTGACACGCCAGGGCATGTTGACTTCACATATGAAGTATCACGTTCATTGGCAGCTTGTGAGGGTGCTATACTGGTTGTTGATGCAGCCCAAGGAATTGAAGCTCAAACTCTGGCAAATGTTTATTTGGCTCTAGACAATGATTTAGAGATACTACCAGTTATTAATAAAATTGATTTACCAGCAGCAGATCCAGAACGTGTACGTGCAGAAGTAGAGGATGTTATTGGTCTAGATGCTTCAGAAGCTGTGCTTGCCTCAGCTAAGGCAGGGATTGGTATTGAAGAAATTTTAGAGCAGATCGTTGAAAAAGTTCCTGCACCGACTGGGGAAGTAGATGCTCCTCTTCAAGCTTTAATTTTTGATTCTGTTTACGATGCTTATCGTGGAGTAATTCTTCAAGTAAGGATTGTAAATGGTATGGTTAAGCCAGGAGATAAGATTCAAATGATGTCTAATGGTAAAACCTTCGACGTTACTGAGGTTGGTATTTTCACTCCCAAAGCAGTTGGACGTGATTTTTTAGCAACTGGAGATGTAGGGTATATTGCTGCCTCAATTAAAACGGTTGCTGATACACGTGTTGGTGATACCATTACCCTTGCTAATAACCCAGCTATAGAACCCTTGCATGGCTATAAGCAAATGAACCCAATGGTTTTTGCCGGTCTTTATCCAATTGAATCAAATAAGTATAACGATCTGCGTGAAGCCCTTGAAAAATTACAATTAAATGATGCTAGCCTACAGTTTGAACCGGAAACATCACAAGCATTAGGGTTTGGTTTCCGTTGTGGTTTCTTAGGGCTTTTACATATGGACGTTATCCAAGAGCGCTTGGAACGAGAGTTCAATATTGACCTTATTATGACTGCACCATCAGTAGTTTATCATGTTAATACAACTGACGGTGAAATGCTTGAAGTTTCGAATCCATCTGAATTTCCTGATCCTACTCGTGTTGACAGCATTGAAGAACCATATGTTAAGGCGCAAATTATGGTTCCTCAAGAATTTGTCGGTGCAGTAATGGAGTTAGCACAACGTAAACGTGGTGACTTTGTAACAATGGATTATATTGATGATAATCGTGTTAATGTTATTTACCAAATTCCTTTAGCTGAAATTGTGTTTGACTTCTTTGATAAGCTTAAATCATCAACACGTGGCTATGCTAGTTTTGATTATGAAATTTCCGAATATCGTCGCTCACAATTAGTTAAAATGGATATTCTTTTAAATGGTGATAAAGTGGATGCTTTAAGCTTTATTGTTCACAAAGAATTTGCCTATGAACGTGGTAAATTGATCGTTGATAAGTTGAAAAAAATCATTCCTCGTCAGCAGTTTGAAGTTCCTATCCAAGCAGCTATTGGACAAAAAATTGTGGCCCGTTCTGATATAAAAGCACTACGTAAAAATGTCTTAGCAAAATGTTATGGTGGTGACGTTTCACGTAAACGTAAGTTGCTTGAAAAACAAAAAGCTGGTAAAAAGCGCATGAAAGCAATTGGTTCCGTCGAAGTTCCTCAGGAAGCTTTCTTAAGTGTTTTATCAATGGACGATGATGACAAAAAATAATTCAGAAAGATGATATCATTTATCTATTTTAAAGTAACTTAGCTTCGTGCTTAAGTTACTTTTTCTTTGTCTGCAATTATCAAATAATATGGCTTTATAATATATTTGTTTAAATATAAATGAGCTATAAATGAGTTTTTGTTAGTAACTAAATAATAAAAAGATGGCAAATATTATTGCAAAAAGAAAAACATCTGATATAATTAACTAGTTAACCAAAACGAAAAAAACATTTATGGAGGACTCATGAAAGGTCAAAAATTTATTGCTCTAGCTGGTCTTGTCCTGTCATGCCATTTTGCTCTTACGGCATGTCATACTCAAGAACACAAAAATTCTCATCAGATTAAAACAAAGCAGGTTGCTAAGAAAAAAGCTAATAAAAAGAAAGTCTCTGTTAAGGAAAGTCATAAAAAACGCAAGGGTGTTGCAGGGGTTGACTTTCCAACTGATGATGGCTTTTTACTGACTAAAGATTCGAAGATTTTATCTCATACCGATTCTGGAATCGTTGTAGCACATGGAAATCATTCTCATTTTATTTTTTACTCTGATTTAAAAGGTTCAAAATTTAGCTATTTAATCCCTAATGCTAATGCAAAAACTAATAAAAATCAAGCGGTAAGAAACTTTAAAGCAGGGGCGGTAGCTGTTAATACATTAAATGATGGCTATGTTTTTAATCCCGCAGATATTGTTTCAGAAGATGCTAATGGCTACGTGGTCAGACATGGTGATCATTTCCACTATATTCCAAAAGCAAGTTTATCTCAGCAAAAGCAAGTACAAGCAAGTAGAGCTGTTTCACGTTTAGGAAATCAAAGTAATAGCCATTACAGGGTTAATAGTTCTAAAATTGCAGGGCTTCACCACCCAACAAGTGATGGTTTCTTATTCAATGGACAAGGAATAAAAGGCACTACCCCAACAGGTATTTTAGTAGAACATCATAATCATCTGCATTTTATTAGTTTTGCTGATTTAAGAAAAGGGGGGTGGGGATCAATTGCTGACCGTTACCAACCACAAAAGAAAGTTGATTCTAAAAAACAGTCACCATCAAGTAAAAAGCCAAGAAATGAAAATACTTTACCTAAGGACATCAAAGATAAGCTAGCTTACCTTGCTCGTGAATTACATTTAGATATTTCACGTATCAGAGTCCTTAAAACACTAAATGGTGAAATTGGATTTGAATACCCACATGATGATCATACACATGTTATTATGGCCAAAGATATTGATCTAAGTAAGCCAATTCCAAATCCACATCATGATGACGAAGATCATCACAAAGGTCATCACCATGATGAGTCCGACCATAAGCATGAAGAACACGAGCACACTAAGTCAAATAAATTATCTGATGAAGATCAAAAGAAATTAATTTATTTAGCAGAGAAGCTTGGTTTAAATCCTAATCAAATTGAAGTATTAACGTCAGAGGATGGGAGTATCATCTTTAAGTATCCACATGATGACCACTCACACACTATAGCAAGTAAGGATATCGAAATTGGGAAGCCTATCCCAGATGGACACCACGATCACTCTCATGCAAAAGATAAAGTTGGTATGGCAACTCTAAAACAAATTGGTTTTGATGATGAGATTATTCAGGATATTCTGCATGCAGATGCTCCAACACCATTCCCATCCAATGAAACTAATCCTGAAAAAATGCGTCAGTGGCTTGCAACTGTTACTAAGATTAACATTGGACAAAGAACCAATCCATTCCAGCGTTTTGGTCTATCATTGATGCCTAATATTGAAGTTCTAGGAATTGGGTTTACTCCGATTAATGATATGACGCCAGTTTTGCAATTCAAAAAACTTAAACAGCTTTGGATGACAAATACTGGTATTACAGATTATTCTTTCCTTGATAAGATGCCACTATTAGAAGGATTGGATATTTCACAAAACGGTATTAAGGATTTATCTTTCCTTACAAAATATAAACAATTAAGTCTTATTGCTGCAGCTAATAATGGCATTACTTCGCTAAAACCATTGGCCGAATTACCAAACCTTCAATTCTTAGTTTTGAGTCATAACAATATCTCCGACTTGACACCGTTATCAAACTTGACAAAACTCCAAGAATTGCACCTTGATCATAATAATGTGAAGAATTTAAGTGCACTTTCTGGTAAAAAAGATTTGAAAGTTCTAGATTTATCAAACAATAAATCCGCAGACTTATCGACTCTAAAAACAACTAGTCTTGAGACGCTTCTTTTAAATGAGACGAATACAAGCAATCTAAGTTTCTTAAAGCAAAATCCTAAGGTATCTAATTTAACAATTAATAATGCGAAATTATCATCATTAGATGGTATTGAAGAGAGCGATGAAATTGTTAAAGTAGAAGCTGAAGGGAACCAAATTAAGTCACTAGTATTGAAAAATAAACAAGGTTCGTTAAAATTCTTGAATGTGACTAATAATCAGTTAACATCACTTGAAGGTGTTAATAATTATACTTCACTTGAGACCTTAAGTGTTTCTAAAAATAAACTTGAATCTTTAGATATTAAAACACCTAACAAAACAGTTACAAATCTTGATTTTAGCCATAACAATGTTCCAACATCACAATTGAAATTGAATGAAAAAAATATTCCTGAAGCAGTAGCTAAGAATTTTCCAGCAGTTGTAGAAGGTTCAATGGTTGGAAATGGTAGTCTTGCTGAAAAAGCAGCTATGGCTTCTAAAGAGGACAAACAAGTTTCAGATAATACTAATCACCAAAAAAACACTGAAAAATCTGCTCAAGCGAATGCTGATAGTAAAAAAGAAAACCCTAAAACACATGATGAACATCATGACCATGAAGAAACAGATCATGCACATGTAGGTCATCATCACCATTAATCTTTTACGGAGCTAATATATAAAATCCTTCAAGAATTTCTTGGAGGATTTTGCATTTATATGCTAAATCATTTATTTTTTTAGAAAATTAGCTATAATATGACTATGGTTAAAAGAGAAGATGTGATTTTAAATGCAACTGAAAATATGGTTTACCATAAATTAAAAAATGATCCAAGTGGCCATGACTGGTTTCATATTGTTAGAGTAAGAAATCTTGCAGTAGAATTAGCACACAAAGAAGGTGCTAATACCTTTATTTGTCAAATGGCTGCACTTTTGCATGATATTATTGATGACAAAATCTGTCAAGATAGTAAGCAAGCGTCGTATGAATTGACTCAATGGTTATATAGTCAAGACCTTACCATAGCAGAAGTAGAACATATCCTTGATATTCTTGAAAATATTTCATTCAAAGCAGGAACTGGATTGACTATGAAAACATTGGAAGGTCAAATTGTTCAAGATGCAGATCGCCTAGATGCTATGGGGGCTATTGGTATTGCAAGAACGATGGCTTATTCAGGGAGTAAAGGACGTTTAATTCATGACCCTAACTTAAAACCACGAGAAAACCTCACTTTAGAAGAGTATCGTAATGGTCAGGATACAGCTATCATGCATTTTTACGAAAAATTATTAAAGTTAAAAGACCTTATGAATACAAAACAAGGGAAAATGCTTGCTCAAAAACGTCATGATTTTTTAGAACTATATTTAGCCGAATTTTATGCTGAATGGAATGGTAAACGTTAGGAGTAGATATGATTCGTAGAGCGAAAGAAAAAGATTTGCCTGCTATTGCAGAGCTATTGAAACAAATTTTAGTGTTACATCATGGGGTTCGCCCAGATATTTTTCATACAAGAGGAAGTAAGTTTTCTAAAGAACAATTGAAAGAAATGCTGATAGACGAATCAAAGCCTATCTTTGTTTATGAATCAGACGAGGGTAAAGTTGTTGCCCACTTGTTTCTTCAATTACAAGAAAAACGTGACTTACCTCGAAAGTCATTTAAAACTCTCTATATAGATGATTTGTGCATTGATGAGGAAGTAAGAGGTCAGCAAATTGGACAAAAGTTGATGGATTTTGCGAGACAATATGCTAAGAAACATGGGTGTTATAATATAACTTTAAATGTTTGGAATGATAATCAGAGAGCGGTCTCTTTTTATGAAAAATTAGGTTTTAAACCTCAACAAACTCAAATGGAGGAGATACTATAATGAAAGAAACACAAGAAGAATTACGTCAGCGTATTGGACATACAGCTTATCAAGTAACCCAAAATTCAGCTACGGAACATGCTTTTACTGGGAAGTATGATGATTTTTTTGAAGAGGGTATATATGTAGATATCGTCAGTGGAGAGGTTTTATTCTCTTCTTTAGATAAATTTCAATCTGGTTGTGGTTGGCCAGCATTTTCAAAACCAATTGAGAATCGAATGGTGACAAATCATCAAGATCACTCTCATGGAATGCATCGTATTGAGGTTAGGAGTCGTCAAGCTGACTCTCATTTAGGGCATGTATTTAATGATGGACCGGTTGATGCAGGTGGTTTACGCTATTGTATCAATTCAGCTGCCTTAGATTTTATTCCTTATGACCAGATGGCAAAGAGAGGCTATGGGGACTACCTATCACTTTTTGATTAATAAGAGACGACTTAAGGGTATATCTTAAGTCGTTTTTTATGTATGGTAAAAAGAATTGGTGGCAGGTGTATTCTTCATCAGTTTATTTTCTGAAAAAAGAGTATAATATAGGTATCAAAAATGAAAACGTTTTAGAGAAGGAGACTAGAATATGGCTTCTACAAATAATGTTTCAGATACAAACACACGTTTTGCTAAAGAGGAGTTAGAAGAGGTTTTCGAAGAATTAGGGACAACTCAAGGTGGTTTATCAGATGAAGAGGTTGCTGTACGTCAGAAAAAATATGGTTTAAACCTGTTATCTGAAGTAAAGCAAGAATCAATTATTTTATTGTTTCTGAAAAATTTTACTAGTCTTATGGCAATACTATTATGGGTTGGAGGATTTGTGGCTATTGTTTCTAATAGCTTAGAGCTAGGTCTTGCCATTTGGATGGTTAATGTGATTAATGGTATTTTTAGTTTCATTCAGGAATACCGTGCAAGTCAAGCGACACAAGCTCTCAAGAAAATGTTACCATCTTATTCACGTGTTCTTAGAAAAAGCTCAGAAGAAAAGGTATTATCAGAGCAACTAGTCCCAGGCGATATTGTTCTTATTGAAGAAGGAGATCGTATTTCAGCAGATGGTCGCTTGATTAAAACAACAGATTTGCAAGTAAACCAATCAGCTTTGACAGGGGAATCAAATCCTATTTATAAAGATAGCAATGTTGAAAACGACCAGTCTAAAACATTGATTGAATGTGATAATATGGTTTTCGCAGGAACGACGGTCTCCAGTGGTAGCGCAACAATGGTTGTTACGGCAATTGGAATGCAAACTCAATTTGGTCAAATCGCTGATTTAACACAAGGGATGAAATCAGAAAAAAGCCCTCTTCAAAGAGAACTTGATCGGTTGACCAAACAGATTTCTATCATTTCAATTACGGTAGGAATTATCTTTTTCTTAGCAGCGACTTTTTTTGTTAAGGAGCCAGTGTCAAAATCATTTATCTTTGCCTTGGGGATGATCGTTGCATTTATCCCAGAAGGTTTACTACCTACCGTTACACTTTCTCTAGCTATGGCAGTCCAAAGAATGGCTAAAGAACACGCACTTGTCAAAAAACTTTCTTCAGTTGAAAGTCTTGGAGCAACCTCAGTTATCTGTTCTGATAAGACTGGTACATTAACGCAAAATGAAATGACCGTCAATCATTTGTGGCAAAATGGAAAGAGTTACCAAGTGACAGGACTGGGTTATGCTCCAGAAGGACAGATTCTTTTTGAAGGTGACAATATTTGCTTTGGTAATAGTGATAGAGGAGACTTAGAAAAACTTATTCGTTTTGCTCATCTCTGTAGCAACGCTCAAGTATTACCACCAAATGATGATCGTTCAACTTATACTGTACTTGGAGATCCGACAGAAGCTTGTTTGAATGTTTTATTGGAAAAATCAGGGATAAACAGACAAGAAAATCGTAAGTTTGCACCACGTTTGAAAGAATTACCTTTTGATTCGGTTAGAAAACGCATGACAACTATTCATAGCTTAGGAGGCGATGAAAAGGATAAAAAAATTTCAATTACAAAAGGTGCGCCGAAAGAAATACTTGATTTATCAGATTATGTCTTATCTGATGGCAAAGTTGTCCCCTTAAACAAGGAAGAACGTAATAAAATACAGTTGGCTAACGATACATTTGCTAAAGATGGACTTCGCGTCTTAGCTGTTTCATACTGCGATATTGAAGGCTTTTCAAAAGAACAATGGACGCAAGAAAATTTGGAACAACACATGGTGTTCATAGGGTTGATAGCAATGAGTGATCCACCTCGTGAAGGCGTTCGTGAAGCTATTGATAAATGTCATGCAGCAAGCATTCGTATTATTATGGTGACTGGAGATTACGGATTAACGGCACTGAGTATCGCTAAAAATATTGGTATTATTCGTAACGATGATGCTAAAGTAATTTCAGGTTTAGAGTTATCAGAAATGACGGATAGCCAATTGAAAAAAGAATTGTCAGGTGAAGTCGTTTTTGCTCGTGTAGCACCAGAACAAAAATATCGAGTAGTAACGATATTACAGGAGATGGGTGAAGTAGTAGCAGTTACAGGAGACGGGGTCAATGATGCGCCTGCGCTAAAAAAATCCGATATTGGTGTAGCCATGGGTGTTACCGGTACTGATGTTGCTAAAGAATCAGCTGATATGATTCTGACAGATGATCATTTTGCTTCTATTGTACATGCCGTGGAAGAAGGGCGGGCTGTTTATCAAAACATTAAGAAATTCTTGACGTATATTTTTAATAGTAATACTCCTGAGGCGGTTCCGTCGGCATTCTTCCTTTTTTCTAAAGGTTTTATTCCTTTACCATTGACTGTAATGCAAATACTTGCTGTTGATTTGGGAACCGATATGCTTCCCGCTTTAGGTCTAGGCGTGGAACCACCAGAAACAGATGTTATGAATCGTCCTCCAAGACGGCTAACAGATCGCTTATTGGACAAAGGGCTACTTATAAAATCTTTCCTTTGGTACGGCACTATTGAATCCGTATTAGCTATGGGTGGTTTTTTCTGGGCTCATTACTTACGTTATGGTAATTTTACTTTTTTCGTCGCAAACGGCATACCGTACAGAGAAGCGACAACTATGACACTTGGAGCTATTATCTTTAGCCAGATAGGTATGGTTATGAATAGCAGAACGAGCTATCAATCTATTAAAACACTATCTATTTTTGGTAATAAATTAATTAATTTTGGTATAATAATGGAGATTTTAGCATTTTTAGTCTTAGTATACGTGCCACTATTCCATAACTTATTCAACACAGCAAGCCTAGGTTTATCACATTGGCTCTATTTAATAAGCTGCCCGTTTATCATGATAGGTTTAGATGAAGTTTGGAAATTATTCAGCAGTAGAAAGAATAAACGGTGATGTCAAATATAATAACTTATTTAAAAAATAATTCAAACTTAACTTTTGATGAATTAGCATTAAACGATGTTGACATTCTTTGTTTAAATGAATTTGGCTATATTTCTTTTGAAAAACTTATAAACACTACAGAAATGAAGTCAGTTTTAGTCTGTGAGTTATATCATGAGTACCTTCAAACTGTGGCTAAATCATATAGCTTTATGTTCACATCACAACGACATGATTTATGTCAGTTAATGATGACCTCGAAACGTTTTAAAAACTTAACTTTATCTTATTATCGAGCTGAGATTAGTTTAGAATTTGAAAAACAATTTGCAGCTATGGTTTTTACTATTCCTAACATTAATTATCATCAGGTTGTATTTCGTGGTACTGATGCCAACCTTATTGGTTGGAAAGAAGATTTTAAATTGACGTATATGAGAGAAATATCGGCTCATCGTTCAGCGATTAAATACTTAAATACAATATTGCCTTATTTTGATAAAGTAGTTCTCTCAGGTCATTCTAAGGGTGGTAATTTAGCCTTGTACGCTGCAATGTTTGCAAAGCCAGATTTAAAAGCAAAAATTGATTTGATTTGGCTTATTGACTCCCCAGGACTACAAAAAACTTTGTTACCTACTACAGAGTATAAAACTACTAAACAAAAGTGCATTCGCTTACTACCAGAAGAATCTATTGTTGGTATAATGCTTTATAGTGATATAGAGCCGCTAATTATTAGTAGCAATGCGCGTGGAATTCTGCAACACGATGTTACAACTTGGGAAATTCAAGAACCAGCTATTTTAAAGACTGGAACAGGACTATCGCTAAAAAGTATTTGTTTTGAAAAGACATTTCAACAGTGGATGGCTGAATTAAAAAGTCAAGAAAGAAAATTATTTTTTGATTTATTATTTGATAGCTTCCTATCAAGTGGCGTATCTAGTTTGGATGACTTCAATTTGGCTTCCAGAGCAAAAATGATGAAAGCTTTTCATAGCTTTAGAGAACTAGATGATGATAAAAAAAGGTTATTTAACAAATCTTTAAAATTATTAGTAACCATATTTTGGGGAGCTTATCATGATAATAGCAGAGAGACTAAGTAGCTTTCCTAGAATTGCATTAGTCTAAACATGTGCTAAATAAACTAGCAAAATAGCATACTAAAATACTACTCATATTATGCTGAGTAGTATTTTTAGTGTGCTATTTGATGAAGTTATTCTAGAGTTTATGATTTTTGTTTTCAGAAATACTTTTTAGAGTATTGAAGAATTCCTTCTTATCTGAAAATTCGCTAATATGTTCCTTAATAGCTTCATCTGACCAATTCCACCACTGAGATGCATTTAATAATGTTATTTCTTCCTCTGAAAAGCGATATTTGATAATTTTAGCAGGTGTTCCAGCGACAACAGCATAGTCAGGAATGTCTTTGGTAATAACTGAACCTGCTCCAATAATTGCTCCATTACCTATTGTAACAGATGGAAGTATAGTGACATTAGTTCCTATCCAGACATCGTTGCCAATAATAACTTTTCCATTTTTCTTTTCATCTATTAAGTCCGCCCTATCCTCATTTATAAATCCCCTTGACTTATAGTAAATAAAAGGGTTAGTGGTAATGTGATCGGTTGGATGATTCATACCAGTAATAGTGACGTTCTGGGCTATTGAGCAAAATGCTCCAATTTCTTTTAAGTTAACGCCTTCGTAAAAGAATTGTTGATATCCATATGTGTACTTTCCTACCGAGAATCCATATTTAGGGTAACTGGCATCAGTACTCATATCTGTCCTCATAGGATCATTTTTAAGCTCTAAACGTTTCTCTAAATGTTTTTTTAAAATACTAGCCATAACTAGCCTCCAATCGTAGACTAAATAGATTATAACATTTTTTCCTCTAAAAACCTTACCTTTTTTAATAAATTCTATAAATTAGAATGATAAAGAACTTATTCTCGGATATTGACAAAGAGTGAGCTAATGAGGTGGCCTAATTCAATGTTAGAGTCTGTTCCAAGTATTTTTTTCCTAAGATAGGGGCAATGTATGAACAAAGAAACAAAATAAAAACCTTGTAATAACAAGGTTT
>NZ_GL636070.1:1212280-1225649 GCF_000186445.1 Streptococcus agalactiae ATCC 13813 | reverse complement strand
AGATTGGAGATATATCTCCAATCTTTTTATTGTATATTAAGTTTGTACTTAATAATAGAGTGTGTCAACATATAGAATATAGCAATTTCAACAATGCTAACAAGTATATTGTAGAGCAATACAGGTTGAGAGAATGTTGCATTTGCATGAGAGTTGAATAAATCAATATGAAAAATACTATCTATTATTAATGTTAAGAAAGTAATTAAGAGTGATATTCCAAAATAAGAAACAATTCCCATCAATACACGTTTGTTTGTAAATAATTGCCCTACAGCGATAGAGAGATAAATCAGTAATGTCCCTGCAACGTACGATAGAAAGAAATAGGCGATAAAAAGTGGAGCGTTCGAAGATGAAATAATTTTATAGATTTCTGGAAAAGCGACAACGAACCGACCAATACCTACTAAAGGTAATATGACCAATATGATTCCAATAATGACAATAAAAATATTAAAAATGCTCCAAAGAAGAGAAGCTAGTAGCTTTGAACAAATAATCTGATTCGTAGTTACTGGGAGCGTTAAGGTTAGATATCCTTGACGGCCGAAGATATTACTATAAAAACGTTTGATAATAATAGCAAGGGTGGATAACAGAGATCCTGAAATAACCATCGCTAGCAATAAAACGAGTATTATAGTGAATATTTGGGCGCTAGTACTATTAGTATCAGTAGAAAAATTGCCGCCAAGTGCCTTTAATACCAGTCCTAAAATAATAGATACTAATAAAACCGCAACGTTGAGTGTTAGATACCACTTACCAACTGATTTTAATTCATATTTTAATAATTTTCCAAACATATCAATCTCCTTTATTTCTTGAATCTTTCACGAAAGAGAGCATCAATCGAACAGTTGTGCTCTTCTCTTAAGTCATCAGCATTGCCTTGTAGGTCAATTTCTCCTTCTTTAAGGAAGATAACTTCATCAAGGATAGGTTCAATGTCAGAAATTAAGTGAGTCGAAATTAAAACAGAAGCATCATTAGAGTAGTTGCTAATGATTGTTTTTAAAATGTAGTCACGCGCTGCAGGGTCTACACCACCAATAGGTTCATCAAGGATGTAGAGCCTAGCTTTACGAATCATAACAAGTATTAATTGAACTTTTTCCTTGTTCCCTTTTGATAGGTTTTTTAGACATTCCTTAGGATTTAGGTTAAGATCCTCAAATAGTTGATAAGCTACCTTTGAATCAAAATCGTTATAGAAATCTTCAAATAATGTAACGACGTCTTTGATTTTCATATTTTCTTGTAAATATGAAGTATCAGGGAGATATGAAATAATTTTTTTGGTTTCAACAGACGGTCTGTAACCATCAATAACGATATCTCCCTTATCTGGCTGAAGTAATCCATTTATCATTTTGATGATTGTTGTTTTTCCGCTACCATTTGGACCTAATAAACCTATAATCTTTCCTGTTGGAATACTTACAGTCACATCATTAACAGCAGTATGTTTGTGATATTTCTTTGTAACATGATGAAGTTGTAATAACTGTGTCATTTAATTAATCTCCTTTATAAAATGATCGAGAGCAACCGTAATTTCATCTAATTTATATCCTATTTTTTTCATGTTGTTGACAAAAGTTGCTAACTCTGCTTTTGCAACTTGTTGACGAATTTTACCAATTAGTAAGTTGTCTTCTGTAACAAAGCGTCCGGAAGTACGTTGTGAGAATACCATTCCTTCACGTTCCAATTCAGTGAAGGCACGTTGCATGGTATTTGGGTTAACACCAGCTTCTTGAGCTAACTCTCTCACGGTAGGCAATTGGTCACCACTTTTTATTTCTTGACTAACAATTTGCATCTTTATATGTTCAGCAATTTGTGAATAAATAGGTGATTTTTCATTGAATTCCCAAGCCATAGATAACTCCTTTCATAATCTTGTACTTTTTGTACTATAAAAATAGTACAAAAAAATATTTGAAATGTCAAGGAATTATCATTGAGACTTTAATCGTTTATTGTTTCATAGTATAATAGTAAAAAATCGTAAAAAGGGGCTACTATGTTTGCACAACTTGATACAAGAACCGTCTATTCTTTTATGGATAGCTTGGTTGATTTAAAGACATATGTCTCTAAATCGAAATCATTAGGATATCAAACTATTGGTATCTTGGACCACAGTAATCTTTATGCAGCGTATCATTTTATTCAAGAGGCGCAAAAGGCAAACCTAAGACCAATAGTTGGATTTAGCTTTGATATAGTGGTTGAAAATAGATCAATAGAAATTTACTGTATTGCGATAAATACAGTTGGTTATAAGAATCTCTTGAAGTTGTCAACGGCTCAAATGTCTGAGAAGATGTCTCTAAATTTATTGACAGAACATCTTGAAGGGGTGCAATTGATTCTTCCCTATCAAGATGCTCTTGATCAGCTCAATTTACCCTTTGATTATGTTATTGGTGTTAATTTGACCTCTCCGCAGATTCCATATACCAAACCTATTATAGCCATAGATACTGTTCGATATTTTCAAAAAAATGATATTGAGACATTACAGATGCTTCATGCTATAAGAGATAATGTCCTGTTAAAAGATGCACAATATGCGAGCAAAAATCAAGAATTAAAACCTTGTCAAGAAATGACTCTAGCATTCAAGGAACGTTTTCCTGAAGCTTTAGCTAACCTAGAATCTTTGGTAGAGAATGTTACTTATCACTTTGATTCTGACTTTAAGTTACCTATTTTTAATAGAGAAATTCCTGCTGGAGAAGAATTAAGAACCTTAACTCAAAATAACTTAAAAAGTAAAGGTTTATGGAGCGATGCTTATCAAGAGCGTCTCGAAAAAGAATTAACAATCATTCACAAAATGGGCTTTGATGACTATTTTCTTATTGTGTGGGATTTATTAAGATTTGGTCGTAGTAAGGGCTACTATATGGGAATGGGACGTGGTTCAGCAGCGGGAAGTTTAGTCTCATATGCTTTAAATATTACCGGTATCGATCCTGTCAAACATAATTTAATTTTTGAACGTTTTTTAAATGAAGAGCGTTATTCGATGCCAGATATTGATATTGATCTTCCGGATATTTATCGTGGAGAATTCTTGCGCTATGTACGTAATCGATATGGTTCAATGCATTCTGCACAGATTGTAACCTTCTCAACTTTTGGTGCGAAACAGGCTATTCGAGATGTTTTTAAACGCTTTGGTGCATCAGAGTATGAGTTAACAAACATAACTAAAAAAATTCATTTCAGAGATAATTTGACCAGTGTTTATAACCGCAACTTAGCTTTCAGACAAATAATAGATAGTAAAATTGAATACCAAAAAGCCTATGATATTGCTAAGCGTATTGAAGGAAATCCTAGACAGACTTCTATTCATGCCGCTGGGGTAGTAATGAGTGACGATTTGTTAACAGATCATATTCCTTTAAAAAACGGTGAGGATATGATGATAACGCAATATGATGCTAGTTCTGTTGAGGCTAATGGTCTTCTAAAAATGGACTTTCTAGGTCTTCGAAATTTGACATTTGTTCAGAAAATGAAGGAGAAAGTCGATAAGGACTACGGTATCTCTATACAATTAGAAACTATTGATTTAGAAGATAAAGAGACTCTAAAACTATTTGCAGCTGGTCAAACAAAGGGGATTTTTCAATTTGAGCAAAGTGGAGCTATTAATTTGTTGCGACGTATTAGGCCAGAGTGTTTTGAAGATGTGGTAGCTACCACCAGCTTGAATAGGCCTGGTGCAAGTGATTATACTGAGAATTTTATAAACCGTCGTTTTGGTAAAGAAAAAATCGATTTAGTAGATCCTGTCATAGCTCCAATTTTACAACCTACCTATGGCATAATGCTCTATCAAGAACAGGTTATGCAGATTGCCCAGACCTACGCAGGTTTTACGCTAGGCAAGTCTGATTTGCTCAGACGTGCTATGTCTAAGAAAAATTCTAAGGAGATGCAAAAGATGGCGCAATCCTTCTTAGAGGGTGCAGTAGCTAAGGGACATCGTCAAGAAGACGCTCGACTTATATTTGAACGCATGGCTAAATTTGCAGGTTATGGGTTTAATCGCAGCCATGCCTTTGCTTATTCGGCTTTAGCTTTTCAATTAGCCTATTTCAAAGCCCATTATTCCGATGTCTTTTATGATATCATGATAAATTATTCAAATAGTGATTATCTAATCGATGCTATTGATTTTGGTTTTGTTATTGAAAAACCTTCAATTAATACTATTTCATACAGAGACCGCATTTATAAAAAGAAAATTTATTTAGGTTTAAAAAATATTAAGGCTGTTCCTAACGATTTGGCTTATTGGATTTCTAAAAATCAACCGTTTCAGAGTATTGAAGATTTTCTAATGAGGCTGCCACAGCAGTTTCAAAAAAGTGGTTTTATTTCTCCGCTAATTGCTATTGGAGCATTTGACGAATTTGATAACAATAGACGGAAAATCACCTCTAATCTTGATTCTTTATTTACATTTGTAAATGAACTAGGTAGTTTATTTGCAGATACCTCATATCATTGGCTAGAAGTAGAAGATTTCTCTAATTCTGAGAAATATGAAATGGAACAAGATATCTTAGGAGTAGGAATCAGCCCGCACCCTTTAGTGGGGATTTCACAAAAAGCTAGCCGTCCGTTTATACCAATTAGTCAAGTTCAAGAAAATAGCGAAGCTACTATTTTAGTTCAGCTAAAGCAGGTCAAAGTTATTAGGACAAAAAGTTCTGGGCAACAAATGGCTTTCTTGACTGTTATGGATATTAATTCAAAAATGGATATTACTGTTTTTCCTGAAACTTTCAATATTGTAAGAGATGATTTACAAGAAGGGAAATATTATTACTTGCATGGAAAAATTCAGAAGCGAGATGAGCGATTACAGATGGTTTTAAACGGTGTTCAAGAAGCAACGGAGGAACGTTTTTGGATACTTCTAAAAAATCATGATAACGACAAAAAAATATCGGAAATATTGTCCAAATATAAAGGGCATATTCCTGTCTATTTGCATTATGAAACAACTAAAGAAACTATCCAAAGCAAAGTACATTTGGTTAGAAAAGATAGTGGCTTAGCCCTTGATTTATCTGAATTTGTTGTGAAAACGGTTTATCAATAAAATTGCATATAAAGTGCAGAAATTTACAAATTAATATGCTATAATTAAATCGTTAAATTAATAAAAGGAGTACCAATTAAATGAAACGTATTGCTGTTTTAACTAGTGGTGGTGACGCCCCTGGTATGAACGCTGCTATCCGTGCAGTTGTTCGTAAAGCAATTTCTGAAGGTATGGAAGTTTACGGCATCAACCAAGGTTACTATGGTATGGTGACAGGGGATATTTTCCCTTTGGATGCTAATTCTGTTGGGGATACTATCAACCGTGGAGGAACGTTTTTACGTTCAGCACGTTATCCTGAATTTGCTGAACTTGAAGGTCAGCTTAAAGGGATTGAACAGCTTAAAAAACACGGTATTGAAGGTGTAGTAGTTATCGGTGGTGATGGTTCTTATCATGGTGCTATGCGTCTAACTGAGCACGGTTTCCCAGCTGTTGGTTTGCCGGGTACAATTGATAACGATATCGTTGGCACTGACTATACTATTGGTTTTGACACAGCAGTTGCGACAGCAGTTGAGAATCTTGACCGTCTTCGTGATACATCAGCAAGTCATAACCGTACTTTTGTTGTTGAGGTTATGGGAAGAAATGCAGGAGATATCGCTCTTTGGTCAGGTATCGCTGCAGGTGCAGATCAAATTATTGTTCCTGAAGAAGAGTTCAATATTGATGAAGTTGTCTCAAATGTTAGAGCTGGCTATGCAGCTGGTAAACATCACCAAATCATCGTCCTTGCAGAAGGTGTTATGAGTGGTGATGAGTTTGCAAAAACAATGAAAGCAGCAGGAGACGATAGCGATCTTCGTGTGACGAATTTAGGACATCTGCTCCGTGGTGGTAATCCGACTGCTCGTGATCGTGTCTTAGCATCTCGTATGGGAGCGTACGCTGTTCAATTGTTGAAAGAAGGTCGTGGCGGTTTGGCCGTTGGTGTCCACAACGAAGAAATGGTTGAAAGTCCAATTTTAGGTTTAGCAGAAGAAGGTGCTTTGTTCAGCTTGACTGATGAAGGAAAAATCGTTGTTAATAATCCGCATAAAGCGGACCTTCGCTTGGCAGCACTTAATCGTGACCTTGCCAACCAAAGTAGTAAATAAGAATTTGTCAATTTGACACTTTAAATAAAAAGGAGCTCATAAATTATTATGAATAAACGCGTAAAAATCGTTGCAACACTTGGTCCTGCGGTAGAATTCCGTGGTGGTAAGAAGTTTGGTGAGTCTGGATACTGGGGTGAAAGCCTTGACGTAGAAGCTTCAGCAGAAAAAATTGCTCAATTGATTAAAGAAGGTGCTAACGTTTTCCGTTTCAACTTCTCACATGGAGATCATGCTGAGCAAGGAGCTCGTATGGCTACTGTTCGTAAAGCAGAAGAGATTGCAGGACAAAAAGTTGGCTTCCTCCTTGATACTAAAGGACCTGAAATTCGTACAGAACTTTTTGAAGATGGTGCAGATTTCCATTCATATACAACAGGTACAAAATTACGTGTTGCTACTAAGCAAGGTATCAAATCAACTCCAGAAGTGATTGCATTGAATGTTGCTGGTGGACTTGACATCTTTGATGACGTTGAAGTTGGTAAGCAAATCCTTGTTGATGATGGTAAACTAGGTCTTACTGTGTTTGCAAAAGATAAAGACACTCGTGAATTTGAAGTAGTTGTTGAGAATGATGGCCTTATTGGTAAACAAAAAGGTGTAAACATCCCTTATACTAAAATTCCTTTCCCAGCACTTGCAGAACGCGATAATGCTGATATCCGTTTTGGACTTGAGCAAGGACTTAACTTTATTGCTATCTCATTTGTACGTACTGCTAAAGATGTTAATGAAGTTCGTGCTATTTGTGAAGAAACTGGCAATGGACACGTTAAGTTGTTTGCTAAAATTGAAAATCAACAAGGTATCGATAATATTGATGAGATTATCGAAGCAGCAGATGGTATTATGATTGCTCGTGGTGATATGGGTATCGAAGTTCCATTTGAAATGGTTCCAGTTTACCAAAAAATGATCATTACTAAAGTTAATGCAGCTGGTAAAGCAGTTATTACAGCAACAAATATGCTTGAAACAATGACTGATAAACCACGTGCGACTCGTTCAGAAGTATCTGATGTCTTCAATGCTGTTATTGATGGTACTGATGCTACAATGCTTTCAGGTGAGTCAGCTAATGGTAAATACCCAGTTGAGTCAGTTCGTACAATGGCTACTATTGATAAAAATGCTCAAACATTACTCAATGAGTATGGTCGCTTAGACTCATCTGCATTCCCACGTAATAACAAAACTGATGTTATTGCATCTGCGGTTAAAGATGCAACACACTCAATGGATATCAAACTTGTTGTAACAATTACTGAAACAGGTAATACAGCTCGTGCCATTTCTAAATTCCGTCCAGATGCAGACATTTTGGCTGTTACATTTGATGAAAAAGTACAACGTTCATTGATGATTAACTGGGGTGTTATCCCTGTCCTTGCAGACAAACCAGCATCTACAGATGATATGTTTGAGGTTGCAGAACGTGTAGCACTTGAAGCAGGACTTGTTGAATCAGGCGATAATATCGTTATCGTTGCAGGTGTTCCTGTAGGTACAGGTGGAACTAACACAATGCGTGTTCGTACTGTTAAATAATTTTTGAATTCAAACCTATTATTTAAGAATACCTTAAATAATGGGTTTTTTATATGTTTTGCTTTTTATTATTCGATTATTGTGACTAGAATAGGATATGATATTAATAATTACCCTCCTTTTTTTATCTATGAAAACATGATATAATGGAAAAAAGATTAGGAGTAGTTATGGTTAAACGCGATTTTATTAGAAATATTATTTTAGCATTGATTGCTGTATTGATTTTGATTCTCTTGAGATATTTTGTTTTTGCAACCTTTAAAGTACATAAGGATGCTACAAATTCTTATTTTAGCAACGGAGATGTTGTTGTTGTTAATCGTAATAGGACGCCTAAGTACAAAGACTTTATTGTCTATAAGGTTGGAAAGATTTTCTATATTAGTCGTGTTATTGGTGAGCCAAATCAAAAAGTGAGAGTAATGGATGATATTTTATATTTGAATGATGTTTTCAAGGATGAGCCTTACATTGAAAAAATGAAAAATGCTTATTCTGAAAAGAAAGACGGTCAAATGCCCTTTACTTCCGACTTCTCAGTTGAAACATTAACACGAAATAAAGAAAGCAGAGTTCCTAAGGGTTCTTATCTTGTGTTAAATGATAATCGACAAAATAAAAATGATAGTCGAAAATTTGGATTAATCAAAGAAAAAGATATTCGTGGTGTTATTACCTTTAAAGTATACCCTCTAAGTGAATTTGGTTTTACAGCATCAGAGTAGTAAAAGAATGGTATTATTTGATACCATTCTTTTTATGTAATAAAATGGCTAAGATTAAGATAGATAGAATTTTTGATAGCGTCTATCTCGTTATCACAGAAAATCAAAAAGACTATACCAATTTTTTTATTGACAAACAAAAACATTAATTATATACTGTTTTTGTTACTTTTTAACGGTATATATTAATATATACCAATTCAAAAAGAAAGTTTAGATAGAAAGTATAAGAGAAAGCTCTTATTGGTAATAATAATATGTGTGGTATCGTAGGTGTAGTTGGAAATACAAATGCAACGGATATTTTAATTCAAGGCTTAGAAAAGCTAGAGTACCGAGGATATGACTCAGCAGGTATTTTTGTAGTAGGTGATAACAAAAGTCAACTTGTGAAGTCAGTCGGTCGAATCGCGGAGCTTCAGGCAAAAGTAGGAGATTCTGTTAGTGGTACGACAGGTATCGGTCATACACGTTGGGCAACCCATGGTAAACCTACTGAAGGAAATGCACATCCTCACACTTCAGGATCTGGTCGTTTTGTATTGGTACACAATGGTGTTATTGAAAATTACCTTCAAATTAAAGAAATTTACTTAACAAAACATAACCTCAAGGGTGAAACTGATACAGAAATAGCTATTCATTTAGTTGAACACTTTGTTGAAGAAGATAACTTATCAGTGCTTGAAGCCTTTAAAAAAGCCTTACATATTATAGAAGGGTCATACGCATTTGCTCTTATTGATTCTCAAGATGCTGATACGATTTACGTAGCTAAAAATAAATCACCTCTTCTAATAGGTTTGGGAAATGGTTATAATATGGTGTGTTCAGATGCCATGGCTATGATACGTGAGACAAGTGAATATATGGAGATCCACGATAAAGAACTCGTTATTGTTAAAAAAGATAGCGTTGAAGTTCAAGATTATGATGGTAATGTCATCGAACGTGGTAGCTACACAGCAGAGCTTGACTTATCAGATATTGGTAAGGGGACTTATCCATTCTACATGCTTAAAGAAATTGATGAGCAACCAACTGTGATGCGTAAGTTGATTTCAACTTATGCGAACGGGTCTGGAGATATGAATGTGGATTCTGATATTATAAAATCAGTCCAAGAAGCAGATCGTCTTTATATATTGGCTGCAGGGACGTCATATCATGCTGGTTTTGCTGCTAAGACCATGATCGAAAAATTAACTGACACACCTGTTGAACTTGGAGTTTCTTCAGAATGGGGTTACAACATGCCACTTTTGAGTAAGAAGCCAATGTTTATTTTACTTAGTCAATCGGGAGAAACAGCAGATAGTAGACAAGTTTTAGTTAAAGCAAACGAAATGGGAATCCCTAGTTTAACTATAACAAATGTGCCTGGCTCAACACTTTCTCGTGAAGCAACCTATACGATGCTCATTCATGCAGGACCTGAAATCGCTGTTGCTTCTACGAAAGCATATACTGCTCAAGTTGCAACGTTAGCTTTCTTAGCAAAAGCGGTAGGAGAAGCAAATGGTAAGGCAGAAGCAAAAGATTTTGATTTGGTTCATGAATTGTCAATTGTAGCACAATCAATTGAAGCGACCTTATCAGAAAAAGATGTTATCTCTGAGAAGGTAGGGCAGTTGTTAATCTCGACACGTAATGCCTTCTACATTGGTCGTGGTAACGACTATTATGTTACAATGGAGGCTGCACTGAAGCTAAAAGAGATTTCTTATATTCAGACAGAAGGTTTTGCTGCAGGTGAATTAAAACATGGTACAATTTCGTTGATTGAAGACAATACTCCTGTTATTGCTTTAATATCTGCTGATTCAACTATTGCAGCGCATACTCGTGGAAATATCCAAGAAGTTGTTTCTCGCGGAGCAAATGCTTTGATTATTGTAGAAGAAGGGTTGGAACGTGAAGGTGATGATATTATTGTTAATAAAGTTCACCCATTCTTATCAGCCATTTCAATGGTTATTCCGACTCAATTAATTGCTTACTATGCTTCATTACAACGTGGTTTAGATGTTGATAAACCACGTAATTTGGCAAAAGCTGTAACTGTTGAATAGACTCGTTACACTAAAATACGCTAATATTAACTACAAAATATTAAAAATTGTAAAAAAGCCTATTTTTGAAGGAAAATAGGCTTTTTCCTATTGTCAAGAAGCCTATAATCAGTTAGAATGTTACTTGCTGACTATTTTATTAATTAATTTAAGGAGAGAAAAATGTCATTACCAAATTGCCCTAAGTGTAACTCTGAATATGTCTATGAAGACGGTATTTTACTGGTTTGTCCAGAATGTGCTTACGAGTGGAATCCAGAAGAAGTCGAAGAAGAAGTAGGTTTAATTGTATTGGATAGCAATGGAACTCGCTTATCAGATGGAGTTACTGTGACAGTTATTAAGGATTTAAAAGTAAAAGGAGCGCCTAAGGATATTAAGCAAGGCACTCGTGTTAAAAATATTCGTTTAGTTGATGGCGATCATAATATCGATTGTAAAATTGATGGTTTTGGAGCTATGAAACTAAAATCTGAGTTTGTAAAAAAATAGCTTTCAGGCAATTGGCAACAGTCAATTGCTTTTTGAATATGACTTGATTTCATGCATTTTTATTAAAAAAGCTCTATGACATTGGTTTGAATTTTGATATAATGAGAACATCTATTTTTTATTTAGGGGGGACCATGTCTTATATTTTAGAAATCTTACCTAGCTTATTAGTAGGTGCGCAAGTAACATTGCAAGTTTTCTTTATTGTTATTTGTTTATCAATTCCACTTGGTATTGTTGTAGCCTTCCTAATGAAAGTTCATTTTAAGCCGCTTCAATGGCTACTGACAACTTATATTTGGATTATGCGAGGCACGCCTCTGTTATTACAGCTTATCTTTTTTTATTACTTTTTACCAAGTGTAGGGATTTCTTTTGATCGTATGCCAGCTGCGATTATTGCTTTTACGATGAATTATGCAGCTTATTTTGCAGAGATTTTTCGAGGAGGTATTGAGTCTATTCCTAAAGGGCAATATGAAGCTGCAAAGGTATTAAAGTTTTCTAAGTTTCAAACGGTTTGGTATATAGTATTACCTCAAGTCTTCAAAATAGTCTTACCGAGTGTTTTCAATGAAACGATTACTTTAGTGAAAGATTCCTCATTGGTTTACATACTTGGTGTGGGCGACTTACTTCTAGAAAGTAAGACAGCCGCAAATAGGGATGCAACACTTGCACCAATGTTTATAGCAGGTGGTATTTACCTATTATTAATTGGTCTTTTAACTATTTTATCTAAACAAGTTGAAAAGCGTTTTAACTACTATAAATAAGGAGGGACGATGTTAGAATTAAAAAATATTTCTAAATGCTATGGGCAAAAAGAAATCTTCAAAGATTTCAATCTGACTGTAGAAGAAGGTAAAATTCTCTCTTTAGTAGGACCTTCTGGAGGTGGAAAAACAACACTATTACGTATGTTAGCTGGACTGGAAAAGATTGACTCAGGGACTATTGTTCACGATGGTAAAGAAGTATCTGTTGATCATTTGGAAACACTAAATCTTTTAGGATTCGTCTTCCAAGACTTTCAATTATTCCCACATTTAACAGTATTAGATAATTTGATCCTCTCTCCTGTTAAAACGATGGGATTATCAAAAGAACTTGCTAAAGAAAAAGCCTTAGTATTACTTGAACGCTTGGGGCTTAAAGACCATGCTTTAGTCTATCCATTTTCATTATCTGGGGGGCAAAAGCAACGTGTCGCACTAGCTCGTGCGATGATGATTGATCCACAGATTATTGGTTATGATGAGCCAACTAGCGCTCTTGATCCAGAGTTGCGTCAAGAAGTAGAAAAACTAATTTTACAAAATAGAGAAACAGGTATGACACAAATTGTAGTAACACATGATCTTCAATTTGCTGAAAGTATATCTGATATGATTCTCAAAATTAATCCTAAGTAGACTTGGGGGTAGATTGTTGACTCACAAAAATATATTATTAACCATTATATTTGGATTATTTATGATTATATTATCAGCATGTGGTATGTCTAATAAGGAAATGGCTGGTATTGATAATTGGGAACATTATCAAAAGGAAAAGAAAATTACTATTGGATTTGATAATACTTTTGTTCCTATGGGATTTGAAAGTCGTTCTGGTGACTATACCGGCTTTGATATTGATTTAGCTAATGCTGTTTTTAAAGAATACGGTATTTCAGTGAAATGGCAGCCTATTAACTGGGATATGAAAGAAACTGAACTTAATAATGGTAATATAGACCTTATTTGGAATGGTTATTCAAAAACGGCAGAACGTGCTAAAAAAGTCGCTTTTACAAACCCATATATGAATAATCATCAAGTAATTGTTACTAAAACTTCATCACATATTAATAGTATTAAGGATATGAAGGGGAAAAAACTAGGAGCCCAGTCGGGTTCATCTGGTTTTGATGCTTTTAACGCTAAACCTGATATTTTAAAAAAGTTTGTAAAAGGAAAAGAAGCAGTTCAATACGATACTTTCACTCAGGCTTTGATTGATTTAAAAAATAACCGTATTGATGGTCTTTTGATTGATGAAGTTTATGCTAACTATTATTTAAAGCAAGAAGGAAATATAAAAGCTTATTATTTTGTTAAAACTGCTTATCAAGGAGAAAATTTTGTAGTAGGAGCTCGCAAAGTTGATCGTAGACTAATTGAAAAGATTAACAAAGCTTTCAAACAGCTTCATAATAAGGGGAAATTTCAAAAAATCTCTTACAAATGGTTTGGTGAAGATGTTTATAGTAAAGAATAAAAGACTAGGAATTTCTCCTAGACT
>NZ_GL636070.1:1195668-1210899 GCF_000186445.1 Streptococcus agalactiae ATCC 13813 | reverse complement strand
GAGACTAGGAATTTCTCCTAGTCTTTTATTCTACGAAAAAATTAAATAAAAAAACATCGATATATCCGATGTTTTCTAGGTTAATTAACCAAGTTTAGTTGCAAGACGTGCTTTATCGCGGCTTGCTTTGTTTGTGTGAATTAAACCTTTAGAAGCAGCTTTGTCGATGCTTGAAGAAGCAGCGCGGTAAAGTTCTTCTGAAGGGTTAGCTTCAAATGCTTTAATAGCAGTACGCATAGCTGATTTTTGTGCTGAGTTTTTTTCGTTTTGTTTAACGTTAAGTTCAGCGCGTTTGATAGCTGATTTAATATTTGCCAATGTTTTCACCTCCATATTAATCTAACTATATAAGTATATCTAATTAAGTGATTTTTGGCAACCCTTTATCACTTTTTGAGATAAATTTCATCAATTTTATGATGTTTCCCTTTATGAATAATAAAATCAGCCCTATTTCTGGTTGGTTCTATATATTTTTCAAGGTTGACTAAATTAATAGTTTTCCAAATATCTTTAGCTAGTTCCATAGCTTTATGTGGCGGTATTTGTGTGAATTTATGATAGTAATTACTAGGGTCTGCTTCGGCTAATTGTAGAAGACTGTTAAATCGTTGTAAATACCATTCTTCAATTTGTTTATTTTCAGCATCAATGTATATTGAAAAATCAAAATAATCATTCATGTAAAGTCGATGGTTTTGTTGGTTTTGAAAGACATTTATTCCTTCTAAAATTAAAAAATCTGGTGTTTCAATAGTTTGCAATTGATTTGGAACGATATCGTAGATTTCATGAGAATAAATTGGGATTTTCGCGGTTATACCGTTCTTTATAGTATCTAAGAAATTTAGAAGTGACTCCATATCATAGGATTCCGGGAAACCTTTACGGTTTAAAATTCCATTTTGTATGAGTTTCTCGTTAGGATATAAAAAGCCATCAGTAGTGACTAATTCGACGTGACTATCTTTAAAAGTTCGTGAAATTAGTAATTGTAGTAAGCGACTGGTAGTTGATTTTCCAACAGCAACTGACCCTGATATGCCGATAATAAAAGGACGTTGATAATTTTCCTTTTTAAGAAATATTGCTTTAGAAAAAGATAAATTTTCTTGACTACGTTTATAGATTTGAATAAGGTTAATTAAAGGAAGGTAGATGTCAATAACATCTTGAATATTAATATTATCGTTTAAGCTTTTGATAGATTCAAGCTCTTTTTCAGTTAGTAAAGCTTGGGATTGCTGATGTAAGTCCTTCCAATTTTCTCTGGAAATACGGTCGAAATTAATAAATTCATTATTCATGTCAAACTCCTATATGAAAGCTATTATAACATTTTATTGAGTGATTGAAAACCGTTTCAAAATATGGTAAAATAATATGGCGAAATTGGAGGGTTAGAATTATTTATGGCTAATATGTATTATACAGAGAATCCTAATGTTGAACATGATATTCATGAGCTAAATGTCAAATTATTAGGAGAATCATTCAGTTTTTTAACTGATGCAGGAGTTTTCTCTAAAAGAATGATAGATTATGGTAGTCAAGTCCTTCTAAGTAGTTTACATTTTGAAAAACATAAATCCTTGTTAGATCTTGGGTGTGGATACGGTCCGCTGGGAATTTCTCTAGCCAAAGTGCAAGGAGTTAAAGCAACTATGGTTGACATTAATACGAGAGCATTGGAATTAGCTAAGAAAAATGCAACACGCAATGGAGTAGTAGTTGAAGTCTTTCAGTCAAACATTTATGAAAATATTTCTAAAACTTTCGACTATATTATAAGCAACCCACCTATTCGTGCTGGAAAGCAAGTTGTTCATTCTATTATCGAAGAAAGTATCTGTTACCTTAATACAGGAGGTAGCCTTACCATTGTCATTCAAAAGAAACAAGGCGCTCCAAGTGCAAAAGCTAAAATGCTAGATACTTTTGGTAATTGCGATATTTTAAAAAAAGATAAGGGATATTATATATTGAGAAGTGAAAAAGTCTAAATGATATCCCTAAGGCGTAAAAATAATAAATAGTTCGGATAATAACTATCGTATTATTTTTTGGAAAGGTTTTCTCTAAAAATGTTTTCTTTAAATTCCGTATAAGATAAAAAGAATTCTGCTTTTTATTCTGAAAATTATAAAAAACTACTTACATTATCTAAAAAAAATGGTAAAATAGATTCAGCTAAAATACCAAGACTAATGAAACTACAAGACTTGGTTACTCAATAATAAATACTTCTGTGTTTGATAAGAAGATAATAAACGTGTTCTAAAAATTTTGCCAGTAAACATTATGAAGCGAAAGGTGCAGCTACTAAAAATGGAAAATATAGAGTTGAAAAAATTGGCTGTAAAAGCGAGTGAAAATGCATACGTTCCTTACTCGAAATTTCCAGTAGGCGCAGCATTGCGTACAGCAGAAGGAAAAATATTTACAGGATGTAACGTTGAAAATATCAGTTATGGATTAGCAAACTGTGCTGAGCGTACTGCAATTTTTAAAGCTGTTTCAGAAGGTTATAAAGATTTTTCGGAAATTGCTATTTATGGAAATACTGAAGAACCAATTTCTCCTTGCGGTGCATGCCGTCAAGTGATGGTGGAATTTTTTAATAAGAATGCTAAAGTTACATTGATTGCTAAAAATGGTAAGACGGTCGAGACGACGGTCGGTGAGTTGTTACCATACTCGTTTGTTGATTTAAAATAATTTAAATCAGTTGCTCTTTTAAGCATTTAGCTTAAATATTAAGTTTTTTAGGAGGGTTCATTTCATGAACAAAAAAATTGCCGGGATCGGCTTGGCTTCGATTGCAGTACTTAGTTTAGCTGCATGTGGACATCGTGGTGCTTCTAAATCTGGTGGTAAATCAGATAGCTTGAAGGTTGCAATGGTAACAGATACCGGTGGTGTTGATGATAAATCATTTAACCAATCTGGTTGGGAAGGTATGCAAGCTTGGGGCAAGAAGAATGGCCTTAAAAAAGGAGCTGGTTTTGACTATTTCCAATCGGCAAGTGAATCTGATTATGCAACTAACTTAGATACAGCTGTGTCTAGTGGTTATAAATTGATTTTCGGTATTGGACTTTCTCTTCATGATGCTATTGATAAAGCAGCAGACAATAATAAAGATGTTAATTACGTCATCGTTGATGATGTTATTAAAGGGAAAGATAATGTTGCAAGTGTTGTCTTTGCGGATAATGAACCAGCTTACTTAGCAGGTATTGCAGCCGCTAAAACTACCAAAACAAAAACAGTTGGCTTTGTAGGCGGTATGGAATCTGAGGTTATTACCCGTTTTGAAAAAGGTTTTGAAGCAGGTGTCAAATCAGTTGATAAATCAATTAAAATTAAAGTTGACTATGCTGGTTCATTCGGTGATGCTGCTAAGGGTAAGACAATTGCAGCCGCACAATATGCTTCTGGCGCAGATATTGTTTATCAAGTAGCTGGTGGAACTGGTGCAGGTGTATTCAGTGAAGCAAAATCACGCAATGAATCTTTAAAAGAAGCTGACAAAGTTTGGGTATTAGGTGTAGACCGTGACCAAGCAGCAGAAGGTAAGTATACTTCTAAAGATGGTAAGGCTTCTAACTTTGTTTTGGCTTCATCAATTAAAGAAGTTGGAAAATCAGTTGAATTGATTGCTACTAAAACAAGTAAAGATAAATTCCCAGGTGGTAATGTAACAACTTATGGTTTGAAGGATGGTGGAGTTGATATAGCAACTACAAACCTTTCAGATGACGCCGTTAAAGCGATTAAAGAGGCTAAAGCTAAAATTATTTCAGGAGATATCAAAGTTCCTAGCAAATAATATCTTTAAGAACTTTCAAAAAAGCGATTAGAAATCGCTTTTTTGAAGCTGAGATAAACTTATATCTCAGTAAAATCCATCAATCGTTAAAGGTTGGTGGATTTTACTGAACTATAAATGAATTTTTCTGAAAGGGAGAACCACATGACACAGAATGTCATTGAAATGAAAGAAATCACTAAGAAATTCGGTGATTTTGTGGCAAATGATCATATCAATTTGACGGTTGAAAAAGGTGAGATACATGCTCTGCTTGGCGAAAACGGTGCAGGGAAATCAACTTTAATGAACATGTTAGCAGGTTTACTAGAACCAACAGACGGTCAAATTTTTATTAATGGTCAGCCTGTAACTATTGATTCACCTTCCAAATCGTCACAATTGGGGATTGGTATGGTACATCAGCATTTCATGCTTGTTGAAGCATTTACTGTAGCTGAAAATATTGTTCTAGGAAATGAAACCACCCAAAATGGTGTTTTAGACATTAAGACAGCAGCTAAAGAAATAAAGGAACTATCAGAGAAATATGGTTTGTCAGTAAATCCAAATGCTAAAATATCTGATATTTCTGTAGGAGCACAGCAGCGTGTTGAAATTTTAAAGACACTTTATCGCGGTGCAGATATTTTAATTTTTGATGAGCCGACGGCGGTGCTTACACCATCAGAAATAAAAGAATTGATGACAATTATGAAGAGCCTTGTTAAAGAAGGTAAATCCATTATACTAATTACCCATAAATTGGATGAAATTCGGGCAGTTGCTGATAAAGTTACTGTGATTCGCCGTGGTAAAAGTATTGAAACAGTCCCTGTTGCAGGCGCAAGTTCTCAACAACTGGCGGAAATGATGGTTGGACGATCTGTTTCCTTCAGAACTGAAAAAAAGGAAGCTAATCCGACTGACATAATCCTTTCTGTAAAGGATTTAGTTGTAGAAGAAAATAGAGGCGGCGTTCTAGCTGTTAAAAATCTGTCGTTAGATGTTCGGGCAGGTGAAATTGTAGGTATAGCTGGTATTGATGGTAATGGACAAAGTGAATTAATTCAAGCTATTACAGGCTTAAGAAAGGTAACTTCTGGTCAAATTGTAATTAAAGGTAAAGATGTCACAAAATTTTCAAGTCGACAAATTACAGAATTAAGTGTAGGTCATGTCCCAGAAGATCGTCATAGAGATGGTTTGGTTTTAGATATGACGATGGCAGAAAATTTAGCTTTACAAACTTATTATAAAGAGCCATTGAGTCATAAAGGTATTCTTAATTTTGCTAAAATTAAAGAGTATGCTCGTCAATTAATGACAGAATTTGATGTGCGTGGTGCTGGTGAACATGTTTTAGCAAGAGGATTTTCTGGTGGTAACCAACAAAAAGCTATTATTGCTCGTGAAGTGGATCGCGATCCAGACCTACTCATTGTTAGCCAACCGACTCGTGGTCTAGATGTTGGTGCTATCGAGTATATTCATAAACGTTTGATTGAAGAGCGCGATAAAGGGAAAGCGGTCTTAGTAGTTAGCTTTGAGTTAGATGAAATCTTAAACTTATCAGATCGTATTGCAGTTATTCATGATGGTAAAATTCAAGGAATTGTTAAACCCGACCAAACCAACAAGCAAGAATTGGGTATTTTGATGGCTGGTGGAAAAATTGAAAAGGAGGAGAGAGATGTCTAAGAAGGCGCAAAAAATTGCAGTTCCTCTGATTTCAGTTGTACTAGGAATCATTCTAGGAGCTATTATTATGCTGATATTTGGTTATGATCCACTTTGGGGTTATGAGGGATTGTTCCAAACAGCATTCGGTAGTATAAAAAATATTGGTGAAATTTTCCGTGCAATGGGACCATTAATTTTAATTGCTCTAGGTTTCTCAGTTGCCAGTCGTGCAGGTTTCTTTAATATTGGACTTCCAGGGCAAGCCTTATCAGGATGGATTGCCGCAGGTTGGTTCGCTCTTTCACACCCAGATATGCCACGTCCAGCAATGATTCTTTGTACTATTATTATTGGTATCGTTGCTGGGGGAATCACTGGAGCTATTCCAGGTATTCTCAGAGCATACCTTGGAACAAGTGAAGTTATTGTAACTATTATGATGAACTATATTGTTCTTTATTCAGGAAATGCTATTGTACAACGTGTTTTCCCAAAAAGCATTATGCGTACAAGTGACTCGAGTGTATATGTTTCTGCCAATGCATCATACCAGACAGATTGGTTATCTAGTTTAACGAATAATTCACGTATCAATATTGGTATCTTCATTGCTATTATTGCAGTTGTGTTAGTTTGGTTCCTATTAAATAAAACAACGCTTGGATTTGAAATTCGTTCAGTTGGCTTAAATCCAAATGCTAGTGAGTACGCTGGTATGTCTGCAAAGCGTACAATTATTCTATCAATGATTATTTCTGGAGCTTTTGCAGGACTTGGTGGTGTTGTTGAAGGATTAGGTACATTTGAGAATGTATTTGTACAGCCATCCTCGTTAGCTATTGGCTTTGACGGTATGGCAGTAAGTCTACTCGCAGCGAATAGTCCAATAGGTATTTTATTTGCAGCATTTCTATTTGGTGTTCTAAGTGTTGGTGCGCCTGGTATGAACATTGCAGGTATTCCACCTGAGTTAATTAAAGTTGTAACAGCTTCAATCATCTTCTTCGTAGGTGTCCATTACATTATTGAGTATGTTATTAAACCTAAAAAACAAATGAAAGGTGGTAAGTAAATTGAGTTTAACAACGATTTTTGCATTGCTATTTTCATCAATGCTAATTTACGCAACACCTCTTATCTTTACAAGTATTGGGGGAACCTTCTCTGAACGTGGTGGTATCGTCAACGTTGGTTTAGAAGGAATTATGGTAATTGGAGCTTTCTCAGGCGTTGTATTTAATTTAGAGTTTGCTTCTGTTTTTGGTGATGCGACTCCATGGATTTCTGTACTAGTTGGTGGTTTAGTTGGTTTAATTTTTTCTGTTATCCATGCAGTTGCGACAGTTAATTTTCGTGCAGATCATATTATCAGCGGAACCGTTCTTAATTTAATGGCACCTTCATTAGCTGTTTTCTTGATTAAGGTTCTTTATAATAAAGGTCAAACTGATAATATTCAAGAATCATTTGGAAAATTTAATTTCCCTATACTATCAGATATTCCTTTTGTTGGTGATATCTTCTTTAAAGGAACAAGCTTAGTCGGTTATATTGCTATTCTTTTCTCATTCCTTGCTTGGTTTATTCTATATAAAACTCGCTTTGGATTAAGATTACGCTCAGTTGGAGAACATCCTCAAGCAGCAGACACCTTAGGTATTAATGTTTATCTTATGCGTTACTCTGGTGTCTTGATTTCAGGTTTTCTTGGTGGAATAGGAGGAGCTGTATATGCTCAATCTATTTCTGTTAACTTTGCAGCGACAACTATATTAGGACCGGGCTTTATCTCCTTAGCAGCGATGATTTTTGGTAAGTGGAATCCAATTGGTGCAATGCTTGCTAGTCTATTCTTTGGTTTATCGCAAAGTTTAGCAGTTATCGGTAGCCATTTACCACTTTTGAGCAATATTCCAACAGTTTATCTACAAATTGCTCCATATGTTCTCACTATCATTGTATTGGCAGCTTTCTTTGGACAAGCAGTAGCTCCTAAGGCGGATGGTATTAATTATATTAAAACGAAATAAATAAAAAGAAACTAGTATAAGCTAGTTTCTTTTTATTGTTTGTGAATTTGTGAAAAAAATACTTTGTGAAAATTTCACATAAATTATAATACAATAACAATAAAATATAAAAAAATAGAAAATTGAGTCATTATTCTAGTAAGAGTTTGTGAATAATGTTATAATGTGTTTTGTTATTAATTATTTATAAAGGAGAACTCTTAATATGAGTAAAATCGTTGTCGTAGGGACAAACCACGCTGGTACAGCAGCAATTAAAACAATGCTTAGTAATTATGGTGAAGCCAATGAAATTGTAACATTTGATCAAAATTCCAATATCTCTTTCTTAGGATGTGGTATGGCTCTTTGGATTGGTGAACAGATTGATGGTCCAGAAGGATTGTTCTACTCTGATAAAGAGCAGTTGGAAAGTATGGGAGCTAAGGTTTACATGAACTCTCCAGTACTTAATATTGACTACGATAAAAAAGAAGTTACAGCTTTAGTAGATGGAAAAGAACATGTTGAAAGTTATGAAAAACTTATTTTAGCAACTGGTTCACAACCTATCATTCCACCAATTAAAGGTGTTGAAATTCAAGAAGGATCTCGTGAATTTAAAGCTACTCTTGAAAACCTTCAATTTGTGAAACTTTATCAAAATTCAGAAGAAGTTATTGAAAAGTTAGCTAAACCTGGTATCAATCGTGTTGCTGTTGTTGGGGCTGGGTATATTGGTGTAGAATTAGCAGAAGCTTTCCAACGTATTGGAAAAGAAGTAACACTTGTTGATGTTGCTGATACTTGTATGGGTGGTTACTATGATCGTGACTTTACTGATATGATGAGTAAAAACCTTGAAGACCATGGTATTCGTCTTGCTTTCGGACAAGCTGTTCAAGCAGTTGAAGGTGATGGTAAAGTAGAACGTCTTGTTACTGATAAAGAAACATTTGATGTTGATATGGTGATCTTAGCTGTTGGATTCCGTCCAAATACAGAACTCGGTGCAGGTAAATTAGATACATTCCGTAATGGCGCTTGGGTAGTTGATAAGAAGCAAGAAACAAGCGTGAAAGATGTTTATGCTATAGGTGATTGTGCGACAATTTGGGATAATTCTCGTGATGATATCAATTATATTGCTCTTGCTTCAAACGCCGTTCGTACTGGTATTGTAGCAGCTCACAATGCATGTGGTACAGAGCTTGAAGGTGCTGGTGTCCAAGGGTCAAATGGTATCTCAATCTATGGCCTTAACATGGTATCAACTGGTTTGACTTTAGAAAAAGCAAAACAAGCTGGGTACAATGCAGTTGAAACAGGCTTTAATGACCTTCAAAAACCAGAATTTATCAAACACAATAATCATGAAGTAGCTATTAAGATTGTCTATGATAAAGATAGCCGAGTTATCCTTGGTTGCCAAATGGTCTCACACGAAGATGTATCTATGGGAATTCATATGTTCTCACTTGCTATTCAAGAAAAAGTTACTATTGAAAAGCTTGCTTTGACCGATATCTTCTTCTTACCACATTTTAATAAGCCATATAACTATATTACAATGGCTGCATTAGGCGCTAAAGATTAATTTAAAATTAAAAAGGTTAAGCGAAATGCTTAGCCTTTTATTTCATCCGTTAACAAGGTCAAAAATGTAACGGCAAAGAAAAAGCTAAGATATTCCTATCCTAGCTTTTTTTCAACTATGCTAGTTTTTTGATGCTTCTTGGAATTCTGGGTTTTTCCAAGCTTCGTCAATAATATCTTTTAATTGTTCAGCTGAGGCTTGCATTTTTTGAAGTTCAGCATCATTTAATGGGATATTAACTGGACGAACGATACCATGTGCACCTACGATTGCAGGCTGACCGATAAAGACATCTTTAACATCACCGTATTGGCCTTCTTGATATACAGATAATGGAAGAACTGCATTTTCATCATCAAGGATAGCTTTAGTAATACGAGCAAGTGCGACAGCAATACCGTAATATGTAGCACCTTTTTTGTTGATGATTGAGTATGCAGCGTCACGAACTGAAATAAACAAATCAACAAGTCCTTGTTCATCAATATCGCGATTTTCTTGTAACCATTGTTCAAGTTGGACACCAGCAACGTTAGCATGTGACCAAACGGCAAATTCTGAGTCACCGTGTTCACCCATGATGTATGCGTGAACTGAACGAGCATCAACACCAATTTTATCTGCTAAAGCTTGACGGAAACGTGCAGAGTCAAGTGAAGTACCTGAACCAATAACGCGTTCCTTAGGGAAACCTGAGAATTTCCAAGTTGAATATGTAAGTACATCTACAGGGTTAGCCGCTACTAAGAAGATACCGTTGAAACCTGATTCAACAACTTGAGTTACGATTGATTTGTTAATTGCTAAGTTTTTACCAACAAGGTCAAGTCGAGTTTCACCTGGTTTTTGAGGTGCGCCAGCAGTAATGACAACAAGGTCAGCATCTGCGCAGTCTGCATAAGTAGCTGCGTAGATTTTTTTAGGTGATGTAAATGCAAGGGCATGTGAAAGATCTTCAGCATCACCAACAGCTTTATCAAATAAAGCTGGGATTTCAATGATACCTAACTCTTGCGCAATACCTTGGTTAACAAGTGCAAAAGCGTAAGAAGAACCTACGGCACCATCACCAACGAGGATAACTTTTTTATGTTGTTTAGTTGCAGTCATTTCTAAACATCTCCTTAAATATTTTTGGGAAGTTTCCCATACACCTATATTCTATCATTTTCAATGAAAGAAGTCACTAATAAAATGTGAAAAAATTTGCAAACAAATTGAAATATCATAGAAAACTATTGAAAACGCTGAGTGTCTTGATATTTTTGATACCGATTTATCATCGCAATTTTACCTAAATTATGGTACAATGTAAGAGACTTACAGTGAAGAAAAGGGGCATTTTTTAATGCAAGATAAAAATTTAGTAGATGTTAATCTAACTAGTGAAATGAAAACGAGTTTTATCGATTACGCCATGAGTGTCATTGTTGCTCGTGCACTTCCAGATGTTAGAGATGGTTTAAAACCTGTTCATCGTCGTATTTTATATGGTATGAATGAACTAGGTGTGACACCTGATAAACCTCATAAGAAATCAGCACGTATTACTGGTGATGTTATGGGTAAATACCATCCACATGGTGATTCATCTATTTACGAAGCAATGGTGCGTATGGCACAATGGTGGTCATATCGTCATATGCTCGTTGATGGTCATGGAAACTTTGGTTCAATGGATGGGGATGGTGCTGCCGCACAGCGTTATACAGAAGCACGTATGAGTAAAATTGCTCTTGAGATGCTTCGTGATATCAATAAAAATACAGTTGATTTTCAAGATAACTATGATGGCAGTGAACGTGAACCTCTTGTTTTACCAGCGCGTTTCCCTAATTTATTAGTCAATGGTGCAACTGGTATTGCTGTAGGTATGGCAACAAATATTCCACCACATAATCTAGGTGAGTCTATAGATGCTGTCAAGTTGGTTATGGATAACCCTGATGTTACTACACGGGAGTTAATGGAAGTTATTCCTGGTCCAGATTTTCCTACTGGTGCCTTGGTGATGGGACGTTCAGGTATTCACCGTGCCTATGAAACTGGAAAGGGATCAATTGTCTTACGTTCACGGACTGAAATTGAAACAACTTCAAATGGGAAAGAGCGTATTGTTGTCACAGAGTTTCCATATGGTGTTAATAAAACAAAAGTACACGAGCATATTGTACGTTTAGCACAAGAAAAGCGTATTGAAGGTATTACTGCTGTTCGTGATGAATCAAGTCGTGAAGGCGTTCGTTTTGTTATTGAAGTTCGTCGTGATGCTTCAGCAAATGTGATTTTAAATAATCTTTTCAAATTAACTAGCTTGCAGACAAATTTTAGCTTCAATATGCTTGCTATTGAAAAAGGTGTTCCAAAAATTTTGTCATTACGACAAATCATTGATAACTATATTGAACACCAAAAGGAAGTTATTGTTCGTCGTACTCAGTTTGACAAAGCTAAAGCAGAAGCCCGTGCTCATATCTTAGAAGGTTTACTTGTGGCGCTTGATCACTTGGATGAAGTTATCACAATTATTCGTAATAGTGAGACAGACACCATTGCTCAAGCAGAGTTGATGTCACGTTTTGAATTATCGGAGCGTCAGAGTCAAGCTATTTTAGATATGCGTCTTCGTCGTTTAACTGGATTAGAACGCGATAAAATCCAATCAGAATACAATGACTTACTAGCTTTAATTGCTGATTTAGCAGATATCTTAGCTAAGCCTGAACGTGTTGTTACCATTATAAAAGAAGAGATGGATGAGGTTAAGCGTAAGTATGCTGATGCCCGTCGTACAGAATTAATGGTTGGTGAAGTTTTATCACTTGAAGATGAAGACCTTATTGAGGAAGAAGATGTTCTTATTACTCTCTCAAACAAGGGATATATCAAGCGTCTCGCTCAAGATGAGTTTAGAGCACAAAAACGTGGAGGACGCGGTATTCAAGGGACTGGAGTTAATAACGATGATTTTGTTCGTGAATTGGTTTCAACAAGTACTCACGATACTGTGCTTTTCTTTACAAATTTAGGGCGTGTGTATCGTTTGAAAGCATATGAAATTCCAGAATATGGACGTACAGCTAAAGGTCTCCCTATCGTTAACCTTTTAAAACTTGACGAAGGTGAAACAATTCAAACAATTATTAATGCTAGAAAAGAAGATGTCGCTAATAAATATTTCTTTTTCACAACTCAGCAAGGTATAGTGAAACGTACAAGTGTTTCTGAATTTAGTAACATTCGTCAAAATGGACTTCGTGCTATTAATTTGAAAGAGAATGACGAGTTGATTAACGTCCTCTTGATTGACGAAAATGAAGATGTTATTATCGGGACACGTACAGGCTACTCTGTTCGCTTCAAAGTGAACGCTGTACGTAATATGGGACGCACAGCGACTGGGGTACGAGGCGTTAATCTTCGTGAAGGTGATAAAGTTGTGGGAGCTTCTCGTATCGTTAATGGACAAGAAGTACTGATCATCACTGAAAAAGGTTATGGCAAGAGAACAGAAGCTTCGGAATATCCTACAAAGGGTCGTGGTGGTAAAGGAATAAAAACCGCTAATATTACTGCTAAAAATGGGCCATTAGCACGCTTAGTGACGATTAATGGAAATGAGGACATCATGGTCATTACAGATACAGGCGTTATTATTCGAACCAATGTTGCTAATATTTCTCAAACTGGTCGTTCTACTATGGGTGTTAAAGTGATGAGACTTGATCAAGAAGCTAAAATCGTTACTGTTGCGCTAGTGGAACAAGAAATTGAAGATAAGTCTAATATAGAGGATACAAAAGAATAGGAAGTTATGCGTAATAAAAAAAAATCACATGGTTTCTTTAACTTTGTTAGATGGTTATTGGTTGTATTGCTAATTATTGTTGGGTTGGCTTTGGTGTTCAATAAACCAATTCGCAATGCTTTCATAGCTCATCAATCAAATCATTATCAAATTTCACGAGTTAGTAAAAAAACAATTGAAAAAAATAAGAAATCTAAAACAAGTTATGACTTTTCATCAGTCAAATCTATTAGTACAGAATCGATTTTATCTGCTCAAACGAAATCACATAATTTGCCTGTAATAGGAGGGATTGCTATACCAGATGTCGAAATCAATCTCCCAATTTTCAAAGGACTAGGCAATACAGAGTTGAGTTATGGTGCAGGAACGATGAAGGAAAACCAGATTATGGGAGGCCAAAATAACTATGCCTTAGCTAGTCACCATGTCTTTGGTTTGACAGGTTCTTCTAAGATGCTCTTTTCGCCTTTAGAACATGCTAAGAAAGGTATGAAAGTTTACCTCACTGATAAAAGCAAAGTATACACTTACACTATTACTGAAATTTCAAAGGTAACACCAGAACATGTTGAGGTTATTGATGATACACCTGGCAAGAGCCAACTCACTTTAGTGACCTGTACGGATCCAGAAGCCACAGAACGTATTATTGTGCATGCTGAATTAGAAAAAACAGGTGAATTTTCAACAGCAGATGAGTCGATATTAAAAGCATTTTCGAAAAAATATAATCAAATTAATCTCTAGAAGGTAGTTAGAATTATGAAATTAAAGGCTGTTCATCATATTGCGATAATTGTTTCTGACTATGAAAAGTCAAAAGACTTCTATGTTAATAAGCTAGGTTTTGAAATTATTCGTGAAAACCATCGTCCGGAGCGTCATGATTATAAATTAGATTTACGGTGCGGTGATATTGAGCTTGAAATATTTGGAAATCGTCTTGATGATCCAGAATATGAAACTCCTCCTCAGAGAATAGGTAAGCCGAATTGGCCACGTGAAGCATGTGGTTTACGACACCTTGCCTTTTACGTCCCAGATGTGGAAGCGTACAAGGTAGAACTGGAGAATTTAGGAATTTTTGTAGAGCCTATTCGTTACGATGACTATACTGACAAAAAGATGACCTTTTTCTTTGATCCAGATGGTTTACCTTTAGAATTACATGAATAGTAAACAAAGTTGCGTGGATACGCAACTTTGTTTAATTTACTGAATAATTTTATATTCAAGAAGTTTTTTAAAGAAATAAGTAAGTTAATCATGGTATAATGTAAGGTATGAAAAGAATTGAAAAGGAATTATTTTGAAATGAGGATACTAAAATGAGTATTAAAAAGCTATTGTTTGCAGGCCTTGCTTTTATTTTATTTACCCTAGCGAGTCCAGCATATGCTGCATCAGATGTTCAGAAAGTTATTGATGAAACTTATGTTCAACCTGATTATGTCTTAGGTTATTCGCTAAATCAAGAACAGCGTGCACAGACATTACAACTTTTGAATTATGATGAATCTAGAGACACGAAAGTTAAAACGCTAAATACTAGCTCATATGCTAAAATAATGAATATAGCTGATGATGCAAGCATCCAATTATATTCATCTGTTAAAATAAAAAAATTAGGGTCTAACGATACCTTAGCAGTAAACATTGTTACACCTGAGAATATTACTAAAGTTACAGAAGATATGTATCGCAATGCTGCAGTTACATTAGGTATTGAGCATGCAACGATATCAGTGGCTGCTCCAATAAAAGTAACTGGAGAGAGTGCTCTTGCAGGTATCTATTATTCATTAGAGAAAAATGGAGCAAGTGTATCGTCGGAAAATAAACAACTAGCACAAGAAGAGTTAAGTACTTTATCTGGTATTAATGCTGAGAATAAGGGTAAGGAAGGTTATGACGCCGACAAGCTTAATGTAGCTTTAACGGATATTAAGTCAGCCGTAGCTAAAGGAGGATCTGATCTTTCAAAAGATGATATTCGAAAAATTGTTGAGGAAACATTGAAAAATTACCATCTTGATAACGCTGTAACGGAAAATCAAATAAATTTAATTGTTAATTTTGCAGTTAATCTTTCACAAAGTAATGTCATCAAAAATAGTGATTTCACGAACACCTTGAATAATTTGAAAGACAACATTGTTTCGAAAGCAGGATCTAAATTTAAAAATATCAATGTTAATTTTAATGCTAATAAAGCTGTTGAATCAGGTAAGGGATTTTTAGCTAATATTTGGCAACAAATTGTTAATTTTTTCCAGCAGTTTGGTAGTTAATAAAAAAGTCTAGCTTATAAGCTAGACTC
>NZ_GL636070.1:1134336-1194343 GCF_000186445.1 Streptococcus agalactiae ATCC 13813 | reverse complement strand
AGTCTAGCTTATAAGCTAGACTTTTTTTACCCTAAATAAATGTTTGTGTTTTTTTAACTAATCTTTAAATGAATATTTAAGAATAAATGGCGCAATAATAGTTGATAGTATAACAACAATAACAAGCTCGGAATAAGTAGTGCTTGAAATAATTTTAGCAGCTAATCCAACTTGAACTATAATGAGAGCCATCTCGCCACGACTGACCATTCCACCACCAATTGTTAAAGATTCTAATTTTGAAAAATTAAACCCTCGACCGACAAAGTACCCTGGAATTAATTTTGATAAAACAGCCAAAGCAGTAAAGATTAATATCGTGTGAAGGTGAGACATCATTCCATCGAATTTAAGAGGTAGTGCAATTGAAGCGAAGAAAATTGGGATAAAGAAAATGTAACTAAGAAGTGAAATTTTATGTTCTACCTTATCAACAAAAGAAGTTTGTCCAATAGCTAATCCTGCAAAAAACGAACCAATGATAGAACTCATTCCAACTTTATCAGCTAAAATCGATAGAGAAAAACAGATAAGGATAGCAAGAATAGTGTATTTCTCAAAGAAATGGACCTTTTCGATTAATTTGAAAAGAGCAGGTACAAGGTATTTCATACAAATAAATAAGAAAACAAAGAATAACAATTGAATGATAATTTGTAATCCGATATTAGAAGAGCTTCCATTTGTTGCAATAAAGACACTTAGAAGCAAAACAGCTAAGACATCATCAGCAACAGCAGCACCTAAAATAATAGCACCAGTATCTGTTTTTACACGATTGTATTCTTGTAAAACTTCAACTGTGATAGAAATACTAGTTGCAGCAAATACGAGCCCGTAAAAGATAGCAGTATTGATTTGGAACCCAAACAAGCGTGTCAAGAAGTAGAAGAGAGCCATAGGAACAATAACACCAGTAATTGCGACTAGTAGACTGGGCTTAAGATACTTCTTTAAAAGATCAAAATTAGCTTCAAGACCTGCTAAAAACATGAGTAAGATAACACCAATTTCTGACAGGACGTGTAATACCTGATTTTGATGAACAAGTCCTAGCATTGCAGGTCCGATGATGATACCTACAAGCAGTTGTCCAACAACAGCCGGTATTCCAATTCTTTTTGAAATAAGAGTTGCAAGAACGCTTGCCAACAAAATGATTGTAATTTGAATGATAATATGCATTTTTTCCTCCTAATATTAATAAAATGATATCAATCATATTGTACTGAATATTTAGAATACCATTTTTTAAGCCTAAAATCTAGGAATATTTCTTTTCTGCCTTTTTCATATTATTATCAAGAAAATGGAAAAATATACTGAAAAATATTCATTTTAAGAATAATGAACTTGTAACTATCGAACTATATAAAAATGATATTTTAAGTGTAAGTATCCCTTATTCAAGAAATAAGAGTAAAAAAACTTAGCTACTTAAAGTAGCTAAGTTTTTATTCCCACTCAACAGTTGCAGGTGGTTTACTTGTGATATCATAAACAATACGGTTAACGTGATCAACTTCGTTAACAATACGTGTCGAAATTTTCTTAAGTACATCCCAAGGAAGTTGCGCAAAATCAGCTGTCATGCCATCAATTGAAGTAATTGCACGGATAGCAATTGTATAGTCATAAGTACGACCATCTCCCATGACACCGACAGAACGTACGCCAGTATTAACTGTGAAATACTGCCATACGTCACGATCTAGACCAGCTTTAGCGATTTCTTCACGAAGAATAGCATCTGATTCGCGGACTGTTTCAAGTTTTTCTTCGGTAATTTCCCCCATAACGCGAATAGCAAGACCAGGCCCAGGGAATGGTTGACGCCATACAACTTCATCAGGCATTCCAAGTGCAGTACCAAGAGCGTGAACCTCATCTTTGAATAATGTGTTAAGTGGCTCAATCAATTCAAATTGCATATCTTCTGGCAATCCACCAACATTATGGTGTGACTTGATTGTTTGGGCTGTTTCTGTCCCAGATTCAATAATATCTGTGTAGAGGGTACCTTGGGCAAGGAAATCAACGCCTTTAAGTTTACTTGCCTCATCATCAAAAACGTACACGAACTCATTTCCGATGATTTTTCGTTTTCTCTCGGGATCTTCAACACCAGAAAGAAGGTCTAGGAAGCGTTTTGAAGCATCAACACGGATAATATTAAGTCCAAATTTACCACCAAGCATATCCATAACTTGGTCACCTTCATTTTTACGTAATAAACCATGATCTACAAAAATACATGTTAATTGATCACCGATAGCACGTTGTAGGAGTACTCCGACAACAGATGAATCAACACCGCCAGATAGTCCAAGAAGTACTTTACGATCGCCTACAGTTTCACGTATTTTTGCAATTTCCATATCAATGAAGTTATCCATTGACCAATCACCACGTGCACCACAGATATTAACAGCAAAATTTTTAAGGATATCATTACCATATACTGAGTGACGAACTTCGGGGTGGAATTGGATACCATAAAATTGTTTTTCAGTATTTTCCATTGCAGCAAATGGACAGTCAATAGAGTCACCAACGAGATGGAAACCCTCAGGGATTTCAGTAACAGCATCACCATGACTCATCAAAACAAGTTGTTCTTGAGGAGTGCCAGCAAAGAGTGCTGATTCTGAGCGTAGGCGAAGTGCTGATTGACCATACTCACGATGACCAGCTTCTCCCGCAGGAAGAACCTTACCACCGAGTTTATGGGTAATCAGTTGCATACCATAACAAATTCCTAAGATTGGAATTCCTAATTCAAAAATTTCTTCATCGATTCCAAAAGCGCCATCAGCGTATACGGAATTTGGACCACCTGAAAGTACGATACCAATAGGATTAATATCGCGAATTTCATCAGCCGTAATTTTATGTGATTTTAACTCAGAAAATACACCAAATTCACGGATACGACGTGCGATAAGCTGGTTATATTGACTACCGTAATCTAGAACGATAATTTTTTGGATATCATTCAATATAGAAATATCAGTCATTGTTTCCCTTTCTTTGTAGCTAATTTTAAAAACAGCTGTACCTATACCATTTTAGCATATTTTATATAAATTAACATCATTAAAATAATTGATTAAACGCTTTCTTATCAAGAAATATTGCTTATGATTTTTCTGAATTATTTCACGATTTTAGAGTTAGAAATATATAGAAGTATGGTAAAATGAAGTGTAGATTCTAGGAGGAGAGAATATTGTTACCAGCATATATTAAAATTCACGACGCTATTAAAAAGGAAATCGATAAAGGGACTTGGAAGATTGGGCAGCGGTTACCTAGCGAAAGAGATTTAGCGGATGATTATAGTGTAAGTCGTATGACACTTCGCCAATCAATTACATTGTTAGTTGAAGAAGGTATTTTGGAGAGACGAGTTGGTAGTGGCACCTATGTTGCTAGTCATCGTGTTCAAGAAAAAATGCGGGGAACAACTAGTTTTACAGAAATTGTCAATTCTCAAGGGCGTAAGCCATCCAGTAAACTAATCTCATTTCAAAGAAAACTAGCAAATGAAACCGAAATTCAAAAATTAAATTTATCACAGTCAGATTATGTGGTTCGTATGGAAAGGGTACGTTATGCTGATAAGGTACCGTTGGTTTATGAGGTAGCCTCTATACCAGAGAATTTAATTAAAGGCTTTGAACAATCAGAGGTTACAGAACATTTCTTTAAAACCTTAACAGAGAATGGCTACGAAATTGGGAAAAGCCAACAAACTATATATGCTAGAAATGCTAGTGAACGTGTTGCTTCGCATTTAGAAGTTAACGCAGGCCATGCTATTTTGGCATTGACACAAGTTTCATACTTTACTGATGGTAAGCCTTTTGAATATGTTCATGGGCAATATGTTGGAGATCGTTTTGAGTTTTATTTAGAGAATAACTAGTAGTTTAATGAATAACGTTTTTTGAAGAAGTAGCTATGTATGTTATAATGGAAAAATAAATTATATAGAAAGATTTGAGGAAGTAGTTGACTACTTTCAAGAGGTATTAGTTCATGTCTCAATCTTACATTAATGTTATCGGCGCTGGTTTGGCTGGTTCTGAAGCAGCTTATCAAATTGCTAAACGTGGAATACCAGTTAAGCTTTATGAAATGCGTGGGGTTAAATCAACCCCTCAACATAAAACAGATAATTTTGCAGAATTAGTATGTTCCAATTCATTCCGCGGTGATTCTCTAACAAATGCAGTTGGTCTTTTAAAAGAAGAAATGCGTCGTTTGGATTCTATCATTATGAAAAATGGGGAGGCACATCGAGTTCCAGCAGGTGGAGCCATGGCCGTTGATAGAGAAGGTTATTCTAAAGCTGTTACTGAGGAAATCCATAAACATCCATTAATCGAAGTAATTCGTGATGAAATCACAGATATCCCTGGAGATGCTATTACAGTTATCGCTACAGGACCATTAACAAGTGATAGTCTGGCAGCTAAAATTCATGAACTTAATGGTGGTGACGGTTTTTATTTTTACGATGCCGCCGCTCCAATTGTCGATAAAAATACGATTGACATGAATAAAGTTTACCTTAAGTCTAGGTATGACAAAGGTGAAGCAGCTTATCTAAATTGTCCAATGACCAAAGAAGAATTTATGGCATTTCACGAAGCTTTAACTACAGCTGAGGAAGCACCACTAAATTCTTTTGAGAAAGAAAAATACTTCGAAGGTTGTATGCCTATCGAAGTGATGGCTAAGCGTGGTATTAAAACGATGCTTTATGGTCCAATGAAACCAGTTGGTTTGGAGTATCCTGAGGACTACAAAGGACCGCGAGATGGTGAATTTAAAACACCATATGCTGTTGTTCAATTACGTCAAGATAATGCTGCAGGCTCTCTTTATAACATAGTTGGTTTCCAAACTCATCTTAAGTGGGGAGAACAAAAACGTGTATTTCAAATGATTCCTGGTCTTGAAAATGCTGAATTTGTCCGGTATGGTGTTATGCATCGCAATTCTTATATGGATTCACCAAATCTTTTAAACCAAACCTTTGCTACACGTAAGAACCCAAATCTTTTCTTTGCTGGACAAATGACCGGTGTTGAAGGTTATGTAGAATCGGCAGCAAGTGGTCTTGTAGCGGGAATCAATGCTGCCCGTCGCTTTAATGGGGAGAGTGAAGTAGTTTTCCCACAAACTACTGCTATTGGTGCACTGCCACATTATATTACACATACAGACAGCAAACATTTCCAACCAATGAATGTTAACTTTGGTATCATCAAAGAATTAGAAGGCCCACGAATTCGTGATAAGAAAGAGCGTTATGAAGCTATTGCTACACGAGCTTTGAAAGATTTAGAAAAATTTCTCAACTATTAACATATTCATTTGACTTTGCTAACAAGCAAGGTCAAATTTTCTATATTGATTTTAAAAAATGTATGAATGGAGTAAATATGCACTATAAAGAATTACTTGAGTCATCCGAAAAAGCTTATTTGGAAACTAATCGGTATAAACATTTTAAGAATATAATCACTTCAGAGCGTTATTTTTCAAACTATATTAGCTACAAAATAATGCCTACAGTAAGTGAGTTTTTACAGGATATGATCTATTTAGCAGATGAACAAAAAGATTATCAGTCTGATTTTGCTTTTGTATTTTTTGAGGAAAATGCTGAATTGAGCAGTGAATTACAGAGAACTTTATCACAACAAGGCTTTGAATCAGAGAAACATATCATATTTACAAATTCATTAAATCATCTTAAACTTTTTGAAAAAGAATTTGATGACATCACATTTACTAAACTTAATGAAAATTACCTAGAAAAATACCTAAAGTTCAAATATAAACAAAGTATAGTTTACGGAGAAACTTACGCTAAGCAAATGTATAATGATAATCGTGTTAATCTTTTAAATAATAATGCTAAAGTTTACCTAGCTATTAAAGATAATCAAATTATTGGAGATGTAACAGCTTGGGACTATGGTGAATACGTGGAAATAGATGATTTTTATGTCCAAGAATCCTACAGAGGACAAGGAATTGGTACGCGCCTACAATTTGATGCAAGTAGGGGGTTTAAGAAAGTTATCTTAATTTCAGAAGAAGAAAACAGAAAAATGTATGAGCACCAAGGTTATGAGGAAGTTGCCTATTATTGGACCGCTTTACGGAGCCCTCGAAAGTAAAATTATAAAAGAAATGATATAGTTAAAAGCTATATCTCTTGATTGATAATAAGTATTTTTTAATCCATTAGCTTTTTGTTACACTAGTATCAGTTGATTAATCATACAACCATATCAAAGGAGAAATAAATTATGAAAATCAAAAAGCTATTAGGATTAACGACAACAGTAGTAATTTCAGCACTTATTCTAGGAGCCTGTGGTCAGTCTAAAAATGAAGACGCCAAAGTCGTTAGAGTTGGAACAATGGTAAAGAGTAAAACTGAAAAAGCTCGTTGGGATAAAATTGAAGAATTAGTTAAGAAAAAAGGTGTTAAGCTAAAATTTACAGAATTCACAGATTATACACAACCTAATAAAGCTTTAGAAAGTGATGAGATTGATATTAATGCTTTCCAGCATTATAATTACTTAAACAATTGGAATAAAGCAAATAAGACCAATCTTGTTTCCGTTGCTGAGACATACTTTACTTCCTTTAGATTATACTCTGGTACTAAGAACGGTAAAGGTAAATACCAAACAGTTTCTGAAATTCCAAATAAAGCAACTATTACTATCCCCAACGATGCAGTTAACGAAAGTCGCTCTCTCTACTTGTTACAATCAGCAGGTTTGCTAAAATTGAAAGTATCAGGTGATACATTAGCAACAATGTCAGATGTTGTTTCCAATCCTAAATCTTTAGATTTAAAAGAAGTAGATGCAGCACAGACCGCACGTTCTTTGGATTCCACAGATGCAGCAGTTATTAATAATGATTTTGTGACAGAAGCAGGAATAAATCCTAAATCAGCTATTTTTATTGAACCAAAAAGCAAAAATGCAAAACAATGGTACAACCTTTTAGTTGCTCAAAAAGGTTGGCAAGACAAATCAAAAGCTAAAGCCATTAAAGAAGTTGTGAAAGCTTACCATACAGATGCAGTTAAAAAAGTTATCGAAAAAACATCTCAAGGTTTAGATCAACCTGTTTGGTAAAAATAAATAAGCATGGTCAATTCGATCATGCTTATTTATTTCGATTTTTTTTGAGTAATTGACTAGGGGTACTCAATACTTCTGTTAACCGTTGTTGTCGTGCTTTACTTTTTTCGGATTTAGATAAAAGTAGTGTCTTACTTTCTTCAAGGATATCCTCTGTAATATAGTACAACTTCACTAATGAACCGATTCTGACCCTACCAGCTTTAGGCGACATATTCACAACTTGATTAGGATGTAGGGTTGCCCACTTTGAATTTGGTTCAGCAACAATCCTTGATACATTAAAATGGCGTTGCTCTAAGTAAACTTGCGCATCATTGATATCAAGGTGTACTACATTATCAAGCTGAGTATATGTCTGTTTTTTTTCATGACGACGATCAAGTTCTTTTTCAATAATTGGACGAGAATTATCAATTGCTTTTCCAATAAGTTCAGTTGTGTCAGGGATTATTGAAATTAATTTACCAATAGGCCCTAAAGATTTTGTCAATTTTTTACTTGTCTTGGCCATATATTTTCACCGTACTTTCCATTTGTTATGTAAGATATTATATCAAAATTATAGTTTATAAAGCTTTTAAAACTTTCAAATTTGTAAGAAATAGGTCTTAAGATGTAAGGTTATAGTAATCTATTTTGCCATATAATAGACTTAAAGAGAAAGGGGGAGCAAGAGATGCGGCGAAAAATAGTTTTACTTTTTGTAGTTCCAATGCTTATAGTTTTAGGAATTTTAGGAGTGGTAGTTCATTATTATGGTTCAGCATTAAATATTTATCTATTACCTCCTAGTAGCGAACGTTATGGACGTGTTATTTTAGATCGTGTTGAACAGCGTGGTTTGTATTCGCAAGGTCGTCAATGGCAAATTATAAGACAACGATCAGAAAAAAAGTTGAAAACGTCAAAATCTTACCAAGAGAGTCGCAACATTGTACAGGAAGCAGTACGGTATGGAGGCGGTAAACATAGTCAAATATTATCCAAAGAGACTGTACGAAGAGATACCCTAGATAGTCGATATCCAGAATATCGAAGATTAAACGAAGACATTCTCTTAATTACTATTCCTTCTATAAGTAAGTTAGATAAACGATCTATTAGCCGTTATAGTGGTAAATTACAAAATATATTGATGGAAAAAAGTTATAAGGGACTCATTTTAGACTTATCGAATAATACTGGCGGCAATATGATACCTATGATTGGGGGGGTAGCCTCTATTTTACCAAATGATACCCTATTTCATTATACTGATAAGTATGGAAATAAGAAAACAATCACGATGAAAAATATACCGCTAGAAGCATTAAAAATATCTAGGAAAACAATCAATACTAAGCATGTTCCAATCGCTATTATAACTAATCATAAAACTGCTAGTTCGGCAGAAATGACTTTTTTATCATTTAAAGGATTACCTAATGTTAAAAGCTTTGGTCAAGCCACAGCAGGATATACGACTGTTAATGAAACTTTCATGCTTTACGACGGTGCTAGATTAGCTTTAACTACAGGAATAGTTAGTGATCGACAAGGATATAAATACGAGAACACCCCTATTTTACCAGATCAAGTAACCAGCCTTCCTTTACAAGAGTCACAGTCTTGGTTAAAGAGTAGAATCAATCAAAATTAGGGTATAATAAATAAAGGAGAATTATATGTTATTAGAAATCAATCACTTAGAAAAAGTTTTTCGTACACGTTTTTCAAAAGAAGAGACAAGGGCTCTACAAGACGTCGATTTTAAAGTTGAACAAGGGGAATTCATTGCTATTATGGGAGAGTCTGGTTCGGGAAAAACAACTCTGCTAAATATTTTAGCTACTTTAGAAAAACCGACAAATGGACAAGTGATTTTAAATGGGGAAGATATTACGAAAATTAAAGAGGCAAAATTAGCGAGTTTTCGTTTGAAAAATCTTGGTTTCGTCTTTCAGGACTTCAACCTTTTGGATACTCTCTCTGTAAGAGATAATATCTATCTTCCTTTAGTTCTTGATCGTAAACGTTACAAAGAAATGGATCATCGTTTGTCAGAATTATCTTCTCATCTGAGAATTGATGACTTATTAGATAAGAGACCTTTCGAGCTTTCTGGTGGTCAAAAGCAACGTGTAGCGATTGCTCGTAGTTTGATAACCAACCCTCAAATTTTATTAGCAGATGAACCAACAGCAGCGTTAGATTACCGTAATTCAGAAGACTTGCTGAATTTATTTGAAACTATTAACTTGGATGGACAAACTATTTTGATGGTAACCCATTCAGCAAATGCTGCTAGTCATGCCAAACGCGTTTTATTTATCAAAGATGGACGTATTTTTCACCAACTTTATCGTGGTAATAAGAATAATAGCGAATTCAATAAAGATATTTCTTTAACAATGTCTGCCATATTAGGGGGTGAATAATATGTTTTATCTCAAAATAGCCTGGCATAATTTAAAACATTCTATAGACCAGTACATACCATTCCTCTTAGCCAGTTTATTACTTTATTCATTGACTTGTTCTACGCTACTAATCTTAATGAGTGCTGTTGGAAGAGATATGGGGACAGCGGCAACGGTTCTTTTTCTTGGAGTGATTGTTTTGTCAATCTTTGCGGTAGTCATGGAACATTATAGCTACAATATCTTGATGAAACAGCGTAGTAGTGAATTTGGACTGTATAACATTTTGGGGATGAATAAACGTCAAGTTGCGCGTGTAGCTAGTCTAGAGCTGTTTATTATTTATATATTTCTTATTTCTATAGGAAGTCTGTTTAGTGCTTTTTTTGCTAAATTTATTTATTTAATTTTTGTCAACATTATTAACTATCATGCACTAAATCTTAGTTTAAGTTTATGGCCATTTATTATTTGTATTGTTATATTTACAGGCATTTTTCTGACTTTAGAAGTTCCAGTTATTCGACATGTTCATTTATCATCCCCATTAAGTCTCTTTAGGAAGAAACAACAGGGAGAAAAAGAACCAAAAGGTAATCTTATACTTGCAATTTTAGCGTTAGTAGCTATCGCCATCGCTTATACAATGGCTCTTACTTCAGGTAAAGCACCTGCATTAGCTGTTATCTATCGTTTCTTCTTTGCAGTACTTTTAGTTATTGCTGGTACTTATCTTTTTTATATTAGTTTTATGACATGGTACTTAAAAAGGTTGCGTCAAAACAAGCATTATTATTATAAATCTGAGCATTTTGTATCAACTTCGCAAATGATTTTTCGAATGAAGCAAAATGCAGTAGGGTTAGCAAGTATCACTTTATTAGCTGTTATGGCTCTAGTTACTATTGCTACAACAGTCTCACTCTATTCAAATACACAAAATGTTGTTACCGGACTATTTCCAAAATCAGTAAGTTTATCAATAGATAATTCAAAAGGTGACGCGAAAAATATATTTGAAGAAAAGATTTTGAAGAAACTAGGTAAGTCATCTAAGGAAGCTATCACTTATAATCAGACAATGATTTCAATGCCAGTTAGTCAATCAAGTGAACTTAATATCACATCTAAAAACGTCAAACATGTTGATATCACAAAAACGGGTTTTATGTACCTAATTACTCAGAATGATTTCCGTCGTTTAGGTCACCGATTACCAAAATTAAAAGATAACCAAGTGGCTTACTTTGTTCAAAAAGGTGATAGTCGTTTGAAAAAAATAAATCTATTGGGAAATAAATTTGACGTTGTAAAAAATTTAAAAGAGGCTTATGTCCCAGAGACTACAAATACTTATAACCCGGGTTTAATTATATTTGCAAACAACAAACAAATTGACAATATTAGAAAAGCATATTTACCTTATACTAAGAACATCAATACTTTTCCAAAAACCTTTAAGGCATATTTGGATTTGAATAGTCAAGAGATAAATTCAATTTCTAAAAACGACATAATAGAGGTAGATGGTAAGTATGTTGGAAATATTAGCACTAAACAGAGTTTTCTAAAAGAAGGTTATCAAATGTTTGGTGGGTTATTATTTACTGGATTTCTATTAGGTATAAGCTTTTTGCTAGGTATAGCTCTAATTGTTTACTATAAGCAATACTCAGAAGGTCATGAGGATAAGAGATCTTATCGTATCTTACAAGAAGTAGGTATGAGCAAAAAATTAGTTAAACGGACTATTAATTCTCAAATTATGATTTTCTTCTTCCAACCTTTAGTGGTAGCAGTTATTCACTTTGGAGTTGCTATTCCAATGCTAAAACAGATGCTTTTGGTATTTGGGGTGCTTAACTCAACAATCGTATATGTAGTAAGTGGTTTGACAGTACTTGCGATTTCTATAATTTACTTTATCATTTACCGTATAACTAGTCGAACTTATTATCATATTATTGAACGCTAAAAAGGATTGGTTATTTTACCAATCCTTTTGCATTAATAGAAACCGATAGACTAAAAAATTTGTTATACTAAATGAAAGAAAGAGATTTCGTACTATTTTAGGAGGGGATATGTCACAAGATCAAGGAAAAATTTATATTGTAGAAGATGATATGACGATTGTGTCACTTTTAAAAGGCCATTTATCAGCTAGCTATCATGTCTCTAGTGTCAGCAATTTTCGTGATGTGAAACAAGAAATTATCGCATTTCAACCCGATTTGATACTAATGGATATTACGTTACCCTATTTTAATGGTTTTTACTGGACTGCAGAATTGCGTAAGTTTTTAACAATTCCTATTATTTTCATTTCATCTAGTAATGATGAAATGGATATGGTTATGGCATTAAATATGGGGGGTGATGACTTTATTTCAAAACCATTCTCTCTAGCTGTATTAGATGCTAAGCTAACTGCTATTTTAAGGAGAAGTCAACAATTTATCCAACAGGAATTAACTTTTGGAGGATTTACGTTGACAAGAGAAGGGTTATTGTCTAGCCAAGATAAGGAGGTTATTTTATCGCCAACAGAAAATAAAATCCTATCTATCTTGCTCATGCATCCTAAACAAGTAGTCTCAAAAGAGTCTCTATTAGAGAAACTTTGGGAAAATGATAGTTTTATTGATCAAAATACACTTAATGTTAATATGACACGCTTACGTAAAAAAATTGTCCCAATAGGTTTTGATTACATTCATACAGTGAGAGGAGTTGGGTATTTACTACAATGATACGCCAGTTTTTAAGAGAACACTTGATTTGGTATATTTTATATATCATGATGTTTGTCCTATTTTTTATTAGTTTCTATCTATATCATTTACCAATGCCCTATTTGTTTAATTCCTTAGGTTTAAATGTTATTGTTTTACTAGGAATTAGTATTTGGCAATACAGTCGTTACAGGAAAAAAATGTTACATCTCAAATATTTTAATAGTAGTCAGGACCCCACTTTCGAACTTCAACCGAGTGATTACGCTTATTTTAATATTATTACACAATTAGAAGCTAGAGAAGCGCAAAAAGTTTCTGAAACAATTGAACAAACCAATCATGTTGCACTTATGATAAAGATGTGGTCGCACCAAATGAAAGTTCCATTGGCAGCTATTTCATTAATGGCCCAGACAAATCATCTCGATCCTAAGGAAGTTGAACAACAATTATTGAAATTGCAACATTATCTTGAAACGTTGTTAGCATTTTTGAAATTTAGACAATATCGTGACGATTTTCGTTTTGAAGCTGTTAGCCTTAGAGAAGTAGTAGTAGAAATTATAAAATCGTATAAGGTCATTTGTCTATCCAAAAGCTTATCTATCATAATTGAAGGCGATAATATCTGGAAAACAGACAAAAAGTGGTTAACTTTTGCACTTTCACAGGTGCTAGATAATGCCATAAAATATTCTAATCCTGAGTCAAAGATAATAATAAGCATAGGAGAAGAGAGTATTAGAATACAAGACTACGGTATCGGAATACTCGAAGAAGATATCCCTTTCGGTGGATAGCAAAATTAATTATGGGACCGCTGTTTTTATACATAAATAAAGTTATGTAAATGTTTTATTTTACATAACTTTATTTATGTTACTATAGTTTGTCTAAAGCGTTCTTTTGTTCATCGTTAACAATATGGGTATATAGGTCAGTAACTTGAGTGGAAGCATGACCTAATTGGTGGCTAACTAATACTTGAGATTTTGTAGCATCATATAGCCTAGTAGCAAGAGTATGCCTTAGTTTATGAGGTGTTACACGAACCTTAAAATCCTGGGAATATTTAGCGACCATTTTCTCAACACTTGAAGCATCAATACGATTTGGCACCCCACGGTATTCTGATAAAAATAGTGCAATGTCCTGATTTTCTGCTTTGTATCTATTTTTACGGATGTCTAAATAATTAGCAAGATAGGGTTTCGCAAAGCTAGCGACATTGACAGAGTCCCGTTTCCCTCCTTTTCGTGTGACATCAATAACCATTACATTAAGGTTAATATCCTTTAAATCTAAGTTTACTGCCTCAGATAGACGCACTCCTGAAGCTAGTAGCAAAGCAATAATAGCTAAATCTCTCTCTTTATTTTTGTTGAAAAAAGCTAAAGCACGTTTGGAAAGTTTGTTTTGGTATTCACAATCTATATACTCTAAGAATTCTATCGTTTCATTGCCCAAAAATAACTTTTGTTTAATATTTTCTGCCCGAGAAGCTAAAGTTTCCTTTTTCTTTTTGGTTGAGACTTTTTTCATGACATTGCGATAAAAGTAAGGCTCCCCGTCAGCATTCTCAACCTCTTCAGTAAGGTATTTGAAAAGACTAGATAAGGCAGCTAGAGTTCTGTTAATGGTGGTTTGAGACACCCCATTTTGCCTTGTGTTAGCATTTAATAAAGGGCGTTCTCGTAAATATAGTATAAAAGCTTCCATATCTTTCTTAGTAAGGTTTTCTAAAACTGAAAGCTCAATTTCTGCAATATGATGACAATTAGCAACACCAGAATCCAATAACCATTCAAAAAAACGTCTATATTCTTTTAAATATTCGTAGAGTGTTGTGAAACTATAAGGAACAGAAAGCTTTGATTGATAATATTCTAGAACATACCAAGGCATAATTTCTTTTAGTTCATCGATTTTTTCGAGTAGTAATTCACGTTTCATAATAAAATCTCCATTATATCTATAAATAGAAGTATATCATACCCTAGCATAACTTTCAAGAAAATTATAGTTTTTCGGAAAGTTGAAAAGTTAAAAACAGGAATTCATTCGGTAAGTACAACAAATATCCATTCTTTATGATGATCAGTATTACTTAATTACTTATTATCGTTTAACATGTTTGTTATAGTAAAGACAGAGTGCTTTGAGAAAACTGATTCATAATTTCATCGATTTTATCGGTATCTGAAAAAGTAATAAAGGGTACTCAATTATTTAATTATATTTGCAAGTTAATAACCAAAGTTAGATTCTACTTTAAAATATACTGGTTTTCTCAATATTAGATTTACTACGCCTTATAAAAATCAGAAAATTTGAAATATTCCTTTCTTTCTTGAAATTTTATGATATAATATGTCCTATATCTTTATAGAAGGTTTAGGAGGACTGGTATTATGTCTAGTTTTAATAGAAAAAAACTTAAGTTTTTGGGTATATCTTTGGCGACTCTAACAGCCACCACAGTTACCCTGGTTGCCTGTGGTAATGAGTCAAAGAACTCTGGAGATAATAAAGTTATTAATTGGTATGTTCCTACTGAAATCAGTACATTGGACATTTCAAAGAATACAGATGCTTATTCAAACTTAGCTATAGGTAATTCAGGCAGCAATTTACTTAGAATTGATAAAGAGGGCAAACCAAAACCCGATTTAGCTAAAAAAGTATCCGTTTCTTCTGATGGTCTTACTTATACTGCTACACTTCGTGATAATTTAAAATGGTCAGATGGAAGCAAACTAAGCGCTGAAGATTTTGTTTACACATGGCGGAGAATAGTTGATCCTAAAACTGCATCTGAATATGCTTACTTGGCGACAGAATCGCACCTTTTAAATGCTGATAAGATTAATTCTGGAGATATTAAAGATTTAAATAAACTTGGTGTAACAGCTAAAGGCAATCAAGTGACCTTTAAATTGACAAGTCCATGCCCTCAATTTAAATATTATTTAGCCTTCTCTAATTTTATGCCTCAAAAACAATCGTATGTTGAAAAAGTTGGTAAAGATTATGGTACAACATCAAAAAATCAAATTTACTCAGGTCCTTACCGTGTTAAGGATTGGAATGGTTCAAATGGTAAATTTAAATTAGTCAAAAATAAATATTATTGGGATTCTAAACATGTTAAAACAAATAGTGTCATAGTTCAAACTATCAAAAAACCAGATACTGCAGTTCAAATGTACAAGCAAGGTCAGATTGATTTTGCTGAAATATCAGGAACTTCTGCTATTTATCAAGCTAATAAAAATAATAAAGATGTAGTAGATGCGTCTGATGCACGTACTACATATATTATTTATAACCAAACTGGTTCGGTTAAAGCATTGACAAATCAGAAAATTAGGCAAGCTTTGAATTTAGCGACTGATCGTAAAGGTGTTGTTAAAGCGGCAGTTGATACAGGTTCAACTCCTGCTGAATCTCTGGTCCCTAAAAAATTAGCTAAATTACCTAATGGTGAGGATCTTTCCAAGTATACTGCCCCAGGTTATACGTATAATACAAGTAAAGCTCAAAAACTTTTTAAAGAAGGTCTTGCTGAGGTTGGTCAGTCATCTCTCAAGTTAACAATCACAGCCGATTCGGACTCTCCAGCAGCTAAAAATGCTGTTGACTATGTGAAATCTACATGGGAGAGTGCTTTGCCTGGTCTAACTGTTGAAGAAAAATTCGTTACTTTCAAGCAACGCCTTGAAGATGCAAAAAATGAAAATTTTGATGTCGTGCTCTTCTCATGGGGAGGAGATTATCCAGAAGGATCAACTTTCTATGGGTTATTCACGACTAATTCTGCGTATAATTATGGTAAATTTTCTTCTAAAGAGTATGACAATGCCTATCAAAAGGCAATTACTACTGACGCCTTGAAACCAGGAGATGCCGCTAATGATTACAAAACTGCTGAAAAAGCTTTATTTGATCAATCATATTATAACCCAGTTTATTACCTAGGGAAAAAAGGGCTCCAAAATTCTAAATTAAAAGGGTTGGTAAGAAATTCAACTGGTTTGAATGTTGATTTTACTTATGCTTATAAGACAGAATAAAAGAAAAGCGTTAGGATATTTCTAGCGCTTTTCTATACCAAAAGTAACCAATGAGTTATCAAAACACTTATAATTGAGAATAATGATCCAATTAAATAATATTCGGCAAAAACCTGACTTTTAGAAATTTTATCGTAACGTGCAATGGATTTTGCAGTAAAAACAAGACCTATAGCAGCATACTGTCCTGAGATTAGTAATATAGCCATAATTAGACGCTCTAAATTACCAATCATAGCTCCTGCTCCTTCAATTGTTTCTTCATGATCTTCAGATTTTTCTTTCATTATTTTTGTTTTTTCTTGTGTTAATAATGATGATAATTCTTTAGCTTGAAATTTATTAAAGAAAATTTTAAACACAATATTAATAGGTTTGGTGATAATGATAAAAACCAGAGCTATGACAATAAAGTGCTTGATAGGCAAAAGCCAATGATTAGGCGGTAAATATGTAGGAAGCGCATGGTAAAAAACGATAATGCAAGTATAGTGGGCTAGTTGGTCTATAATAAAAGCTGCTTTTTGGAAATGCCCTTCCTCTACCCAAGGGTAACTCAATTTCTTTATACTATCAATAACAATATGGCTTCCCCATATGCTTAAATTTAATAAAGTAGTTTCTGGTATCAATATCATTAAAGCTGCTAGGGGGAGGAAAACAATCAAGAGATGTCTCCAGAGTCCCCTCCAACTATGTGATTTACTATCTGCTAAGGATTGACTTTGCCACTGAAAGTCAGCTAAAAAATGTGCGCAAAATAATAAAGTTAGGATTGGATTATCCCTTAAAAAATCAGAAATCATAGCTCCCCCCTTTAGTTTGAGTGCAACTTTTAACTAATAGATCGGCTGCCTGTGTTCTCGTTCTTAAGTAAATCTTCAGACCGCTTGCTTTAAGGCGTTTAGTCAGCGCACTAGGTTCAATATTTTCCAGTTGGGCTAACTTTTGATGTTGAAATTGTTCTTGATAATTATCTTGAAGTATTAAGTGCTCAAGCATTTGAAAATGGTTAGTAGTCCATTTTGACTTGATAAAATCACCAGCTGAAATGAGACTATTTAGTGTTAATTCAAGGTTTTGGTCTTCATCATCAAGGCAAATAGCTACTTGAACTGTTCCATAATCATTTTTATCATGTATATGATTAATAGCTGAGCGAGCATGCCAGTAGGCAGGACCATCAGCACCGATACTTTCATTTGAATTGATGGATGTTATAATGTTTCCTGTACCGAGGCCGAACCTTACATTAACAGGTTTTAGAGCTAGTTGAATATGGTCAATAATTTGAAATACCTTTTTTGATGGTTTCAATAAAGCTTGAAATTCATCACCAGCTGTAATAGTGAATGGAGAAATCAGCTCTTCACCATATACATCAGATAGTTCGGTCATTAGTTGCTGAAAAGACTGTTGGAAAGTTTCACGTTCAAGTATCTGTTTTGAATTAATGATATCACCGATTAATGCTAAATACATAAATATCACCACCTTTTTGTCTATTATAGCAGACAAAAATAAAAATGTCTATTTAAATAGACATTTTTATTTGCGTTTCTTCTTAGCTTTCTTCATTTTATTAGCCATACGTTTCATTGATTGTTTAGCTGCAAAGGCTCCTACTTTTCCTTTTAAGCCACCACCAAACATTTGGCTGAAGTCCATATCGCCACCTAAACTAGATAAGTCAGGCATGCCATTTTGCCCCATCATACCTTCTAAATTAGACATATCCATTCCGTCCATTCCAGGCATATCTTTAGGGAGGTTATTAGGATCAATTCCCATTTTTTTCATCATTTTATTCATATCACCGGACATCACGCCTTGCATCATTTGTTTTGCCTGGTTAAAATCTTTAATGAATTTATTAACATCAACGAAAGTATTACCTGATCCAGCAGCAATACGACGTCTACGACTTGGATTGAGGAGATTTGGATTTTCTCTCTCTTCTGGAGTCATTGATGATACAATGGCTCTTTTGCGAGCAATTTCGTTTTCATCCACTTTGAAGTTTTTCATTGCTGGATTGTTAGCCATTCCTGGAAGCATTTTAAGGAGATCTTCCATTGGCCCCATATTTTGAACTTGATCTAATTGATCAATAAAATCGTTGAAGTCAAAGGTGTTTTCACGCATTTTCTCCGCTAATTCCATTGAACGTTTTTCGTCGTATTCTTGACTAGCGCGCTCAATAAGTGTTAGCAGGTCTCCCATCCCCAATATACGGCTTGCCATACGATCGGGATGGAAAGTTTCAATATCAGTGATTTTTTCCCCTGTCCCTGTAAATTTAATTGGTTTTCCAGTAATTTCGCGTACTGAAAGGGCAGCACCACCGCGTGTATCACCGTCAATCTTTGTCAGAACAACACCACTAATGCTGAGCTGACGGTTAAATTCTTCAGCGACATTTGCAGCTTCCTGTCCAATCATGCTGTCAACGACAAGGAGTATTTCATTAGGTTGAGCTATGGCTTTGACATCATGCAATTCCTGCATAAGAGTTGCATCAATTTGTAGGCGTCCGGCTGTATCAATAAGAACATAGTCATTACGATTTTCACGAGCCTGTTCTAAACCTTTAGTGACAATCTCAACTGCTGAATGGTTAGTTCCCATATCAAAGACAGGAACATTAATCTGGCTACCAAGGGTTTTTAACTGATCAATAGCAGCTGGTCGATAAATATCAGCTGCTATCATCATAGGACGAGCATTGTCTTCTTTGATTAGTTTGTTTGCTAACTTACCGGCAAAAGTTGTTTTACCAGCACCTTGTAGACCAACCATCATAATGATTGTTGGAATTTTAGGGGATTTTTCAATTTCAGAGGTCTCAGACCCTAATAAATCTGTTAGCTCTTCATTGACAATCTTAACAATTTGTTGCGTAGGATCTAGTGTATCAATGATTTCATGTCCAACAGCACGTTCACGAACATGTTTAATAAAGGTTTTAACAACTGGAAGAGCAACGTCAGCTTCTAAAAGAGCTAGACGAATCTCTTTGGTGACTTCTTGCACATCTTTTTCAGATAACTTTTTCTTACCACGAATATTTTTAAAAACTCCTTGCAGGCGCTCTGTTAAACTTTCGAAAGCCATAAATTATTTCTCCTCATTTAATCTCTATTATCAATGCTACTTAGAATGGAAATTTTTTCTTGTAAAAAGGCATCATCGGTATATTTTTCTAGAATGTCATCAAAAATCTGACTACGGACAATATAATCTGAATACATATGTAGTTTCATTTCGTACGCCTCAAGAATTTTTTCAGTTCGTTTGATATTATCATAGACAGCTTGTCGGCTAACACCGGATTCTTCAGCTATTTCAGCAAGGCTGTAGTCATCGGCGTAGTATAACTCGATATAATTCATTTGTTTATCTGTTAATAATGCCGCATAAAACTCAAAAAGGGCATTCATACGATTTGTTTTTTCAATTTCCATAACTTTTATTATACCAAATTTCCTATCAGCTTGCTATATCAAGTATGCAAGACCACTTTAAAATTTAAAAGGGTTAGGCCATTTTAGTCCTAACCTTTTACTTTTGGTAGTTTTATCTTAAAAATACTGCCTCTAGGTTTATTATCAATTACTGTAATATTACCTCGCAGTGAGTTAACGATTTGTTGAGCTAAAGAAAGGCCGAGGCCAAATCCTCCTTGTTGTCGTGTTCTTGCTTTGTCAACACGGTAAAAACGATCAAAAATTCTGACTTTATCCTCCTCTGAAATTCCTGGTCCATTATCAGCGATTTCTAAAAAGAGATACTTATCAGTTTCAGATATGGTAAAGTCAATGCTACCATCATTGTCAGTATATTTTATAGCATTATCAAATAAAATAGTCATGAGTTGTTTTAGCAGTGTCTTATCTGTTTTGAAACTATCTTGAATCATATTATGTCCAGTAAAATTTTTACCATTCTCTTGGGCGATTAGATCATAATTCTCAAAGATACTATCAAAAAGTGTAGGCTTAATAACAGCTAATTCTGGTTTGATTCCATCATCACGTCTTGCTAAGTTTAAAAGATTAGTGGTTAAAATACGCATATTTCGTACTTCATCTAGACTTGAAGCGATATTTTCACTATTTTCTAAAATGGTGGCATTCGGTTTTCTGAATAGCGTTTCTAGGCGATTTTGTAAGACAGCTAGGGGAGTACGCAGCTCGTGGCTAGCATTTTCGACAAAAGCCTTCTGTCTTTCGTAGTTTTCTATAATCGGTTTTTGTGCCCATTTAGCTAAGTAGATACTTGCTCCAATTGAAATAATCCAAAAAGTAGTCATGACAAATATAATAATTTTTTCATAGCGTTCTTTAGCATTTACTAATTGATCAATATTAACAATAGCTGTCATGTAAGTCACATTAGGATAAGCAGGGTTATTAACTTTTACGGTGACAGCATGATATGTCTCATCTTGACCAAAAATGTTGGTTAAAGTTAATTCACTAATGCCACCTAGATTTTTTTTATTAGGTTTTAAAAACTGATAGTTTGAAAATGCGTCAAAATAGTTAATGACTTCTTCTTCTGATGTAAAAAGAATAATATCAGTATTAGCTACTGTCTGACCGCCGGGTTTTAACTTGACACTTGCGATATTGGAGTTATCTAGGTAGGCAGCAGTACGTGACATAACCATATTGATGTAATTTTTAGGATGGGTACTGATATACTTTAAACTACTATCAACAGAAGAATAAACACCATAGCGCATGACTTGGAGGATGATAACAGTCATAACCAGAAAAATACCACTAAAAACTGTGAAAAAATGGATAAAATGACTATCTGAGACATTTTTTTTGAATTTACTTATCTTAATCGGTTTCGACATGCTTTAAAATATATCCTACACTACGCAAAGTTTGAAGGTTTTCTGAAAAAAGTGTTCCTTTTAATTTTTTCCGAACCTTAGAGACATAGACTTCTACAACTGAAATCGTTGTATCACTATCAAATCCCCAAATACGATCAAAGATTTGAGATTTCGGTAAGATAACATTTTGATTTTGAAGGAAATAGACTAAAAGATCAAACTCTTTACCTAAGAGCTCAACTTCTGTTTGATTAACAAAGGTTGAGTTAGTAGACATGTCTACGCGAATATCACCATAAATTAGGCTGTTATCATTAAATTTTCCAGAACGCTTTAAAAGAGCCTGAATTCGCATTTTTAGTTCTTCTAGGTAAAAAGGTTTTGTTAGATAATCATCAGCACCTAAGTCGAAACCTTGTCCCTTATCATCAATGCTTTCTTTAGCGGTCATTATTAATACAGGGGTTGTAATACCTTTTTCACGTAGCTCTTTCAACACTTGGAAGCCGTTTTTTTCAGGTAACATGAGATCTAGAAGAATCAGATCATAGACTCCACTTTCGGCTTCGTAAAGACCCTCTTCTCCATCAAAAATTTGCATGACATCGGCAAAGTCATCAAGGAAATCAAAAACGGAATTGGAAAGGCTCAAGTCATCTTCAATTAATAAAATTTTTATCATAGTATATCCTTTCGATGTACATATTATATCTGAACTATTAATATTAGAATACCAAACTTTGCTTAATAAATCCTAAATAAAGTATGTTTTATGTCAACTAATTTCATGACACAGACAAAGAAATAGAGATTGAATAATCCATCAATCTCTATTTGAGTTTATTAGATATATTTTTTGATAGTATTGATAACTTCTTCTTTTTGCTTCGTGATTAAAAGGACACGAGCAGAAATTTCTTTAATTCCCATTGAAATATTACGGCTAATCGCCATATCGCTTAATTGAGGCTCGAAAAAGTTTTTATATTGTTCAAGGCGTTCTTCTGTTTTGAAACTACTTGAGGGATAAATCACGAATTTATCAAAACTCATATCACCACCTAGAGTTGCTTTGATCCATTCCCAGTTTTCTTGGGCCCACTCCCAGACACTTTCTTGTGTAAAAGAATTTTTAAGGAAAGTAGCATACCAACTCATAGCTAAGTCTTGTGGTTTCACAATATCTTTATTTTTCCAATCTGACAATAATTTCTTGAGTGTCTTGCTATCTGTAGTATGAGATAAAGCACTCGCTAGTTGTCGTTTGAAATTCCCATCGGTAGTAGTACTATAAGTCTCTAATAACAAGTGGCTAAGTTCTTTGGATTCGAAATGCTTCATTTCATTGGTAAGAACTAACAGGCGAATTGCAGCTGGTATAGCAGCGATATTATTTTTGTGGGCTTTAAAAATATGGTGAGCTTCTTCAATAGCATGTTCATTATCTGAGTAGAGAGCAAGGCTTAGGGATAGATGACGGACCATTTCGCTATCATCTCCTTCTCCTTCTCTTTTTTCAAAGCCAAGTCTATTAAAATTAAATGCTGATAATTTATTAACAAATTCTTTAAAGTCGAATTCATCTTGGCTATCTTCCTGGACGAATAAGGATAAACCATCAATAACACTCTTAATAGCAGAGTTAACAAGATATGATGTCTCTTGACTCAAAAGAGATACTAAAGGTATTAAACTGCTGTATGAAATCATACCACTTTCAGCAAGTAAATGACGTTCTTGTACAATTTGTAGTTTAGAAATGTTATCCATAAGAGGAAGATCAGAAATGATATGCTCTAAGAGTTGACCTTGATAGTTAGTAATATAATGTGCAGTATTTTCAGTATTGAAACGCAGTGCACCATTTTCTTTGTTCTTTTCAGCTAACTGACTAAAATTGGGGATTACTACCGTTTCCTCGGTTAATATCTCTGGGATTCCTTCCCAATTACTATTAAGAGGAATTTGCCACAAGCGAGACTTATCTTCGTGTTCACCAATAAAGAATTGTTTTTGAGTTAAAATGAGGTCATCTTCTTCTATTTTGGCTGCCATCACAGGGTATCCTGGTTGCTCTAACCAAGAATCCATGAAAGCTGCAACATCTTTTCCTGAGGTTTGAGAAAGTGCATTCCAAAGGTCACGACCAATAGTATTTTGATATTGATGTTTTTCAAAATAAATTTTTAGTCCTGCGGCAAAATCTGTATCGCCTAACCAGCGACGTAACATGTGCATGAGGCGGCTACCTTTTGCATAAACGATAGCTGGATCAAAAAGTGTGTTAATTTCATCAGGATGATTGACCTCAACGTGAACAGATTGGACGCCATCTGTGGCATCACGCTTAAGAGCTAATGGTAGACCACCTGTTTGAAAGTCTTCAAATATATTAAGTTTTGGTTCAATATAATCAATTGAGACATATTCCATCATATTAGCAAATGATTCATTTAACCATAAATCATCCCACCATTTCATAGTAACGAGGTTACCAAACCACTGGTGAGCTATTTCATGTGCTACAACTAATGCTACTTGCTGACGGCTGGAAACACTAGAGTTCTCATCTACTAAAAGATAGACTTCACGATATGTTACTAATCCCCAATTTTCCATAGCTCCAGCAGAAAAATCAGGTAGAGCAACATGGAGTGACTGAGGAATAGGATAACGTACACCAAAGTAGTCCTCATAAAACTCAATAACACGCACAGCGATATCTAAAGAAAAATCTAATTCATTTAACTGATGGGCTTTTGTAGCATATGAGCCAACAAGAGTGCCGTTTTTGGTATGTGTTGTTTTACCATGCAATTCCCCTAAGGCAAAAGCTAATAAATATGATGACATTTTAGGTGTGGTGTCAAATGTCCATAAACCTGTTTCTTGACGTTGTTCAGCATTGATTTCCGGCATATTTGAAAGAGCAATCTCTCCTTCTTTTTGATCGAATTTTAGGCTCAAATCAAAGGTTGCTTTTGCTTCTGGTTCGTCAATACTTGGGAATACTTCACGAGCAAAATGGCTTTCAAATTGTGTGGAGATAACCTCTTTTTTGATGCCATTAACTGTATAGTAAGATGGATACATACCTGTCATATTATCGGTAATGTGACCGCTGAATTCAAAAACTAATACCATGCTACCAGTTTCATGCAATTGAATATGCATAGCTTCATTGTCTTCATCTAATTGGAAATCTAATGGTTGATTATCTAATAGGACAGATTTAATGGTTAACCCTTTTTGGTGAAAAGAGATATTGTTATCTAAGGCTTCGCCAGACACAGCAACGTTACCTGAAAAGGTTTTAGTTTGACGATTAATATCCAAGAAAAGGTTATAGTTTTCAGGGACAAATTTGGTAACAAAATGTTCTACAGTTTTCATATAACTCCTAACTAATTCAGAAACATTTGAAACATTACTAGTCCTGTATGGGCTAGAAAAGATAGAAAAGCTGTAACAAGATAGTTACAGCTTTTCTATCGCACGAACTATACTTACAATTACCACTCTACAAGCAATAATTATATCATAACTCGATAATTTTTCCAGTTTTTAAATAAACAATCCATTCACAGATATTTTTGCCATAATCCCCAATTCGCTCCAAGTGCATCAAGACTTGGAAGTATTCTTTGGCGGCAAATGCTACGTCAGGATGCTTTTGAATTGTTTCAACTACCATTTTTTGGATATCACGGAAGTAATCATCAACTATTTCATCCATTGCTGCTACTTCGTAAGCTTTTTCATCATCACCATTGATATAAGCTGTTAAGGCTTCTTCAAGCATGTTTTTAACTGCTTTTCCCATATTATTGATTTCTAGTTCTACTGCTGGTATTCTTTCCTCGCCCTTCATACGGATGGTTGCTTTTGCAACTGCTGCTGCATGGTCTCCCATACGCTCAACATCACTAGTAGCTTTTAAAACGGTAATAACGGTGCGTAAGTCTTGTGATACAGGCTGCTGGAGTGCAATAATTTCCAATGATTTTTTCTCTAACTTCGTTTCAAAGTTGTTAAGCGTTACATCATCTTCTATCACTTCTTTAGCTAACTCTCGATCATGACTGACAAAAGCACGAACTGTTTTTTTGATTTGTCCGATAGCTTCAATTCCCATTGCATAGAATTGGTTATGCAGTTTATCTAATTCTTCATCAAATTTTGATCTTAACATATTGTATTCTCTTTCTGATCTTATTATATGGTATTAACCGAATTTACCTGTAATGTAATCTTCAGTTTCTTTATGTTTAGGATTCATAAACATTTCTTTTGTATTGCCATATTCAATTAAGTTACCGTCTAAGAAGAAACCTGTACGATCAGAAATACGTGAGGCTTGCTGCATAGAACGTGTAACAAGTAACATGGTATATTGATCTTTTAGACCATGTAAAGTCTCTTCAATTTTACCAGCAGAAATTGGGTCAAGTGCAGAGGTTGGCTCATCTAGAAGGATAATTTTAGGCTTGGTAGCAAGGGTTCTGGCAATACAAACACGTTGTTGTTGACCACCAGATAAACCAAGAGCAGAGTCGTGTAATCTATCTTTGACCTCGTCCCAGATAGACGCGCCCTTCAATGAAGTCTCTACAGCTTCATCTAACGTAGCTTTGTCTTTTATTCCTTTGAGTCTAAGACCATAAACAACATTTTCAAATACTGACATAGGAAATGGATTAGGCTGCTGAAAAACCATCCCAATTTCTTTACGAAGTTCTACGGTATCAGTGCGTGGGCTATAAACATTATGTCCGTTATACATCACTGCTCCTGTTAGAGTGACTTCAGGATTTAAGTCTCCCATACGGTTAATAGCTCGTAAGAGTGTTGACTTTCCAGAACCAGACGGACCAATTAAGGCTGTAATCTCATTAGGATAGAAGTCCATTGAGACTTCTTTTAAAGCTTTTTTCTTATTATAGTAAACAGACAAATCACTGACTTGTAAAATAGGTTGTGTCATCTTTTACCTCACTATCCAAATCGACCAGAAACATAATCGCTAGTAGATTGACATTTAGCATTTTGGAAAATGTTATTCGTTTTATCGTATTCGATTAAGTCTCCAAGATAGAAAAATGCAGTATAATCACTAGCACGTGCTGCTTGTTGCATATTATGTGTTACGATAATTATAGTGTAATTTTTCTTGAGTTCAAACATTGTCTCTTCTAGTTGCATAGTTGCAATCGGATCGAGTGCTGAAGCAGGTTCATCCATTAAGAGAATTTCTGGTTTAACTGCGATAGCACGTGCAATACATAATCGCTGCTGTTGACCGCCAGATAAAGTGAATGCCGATTTATGAAGGTCATCTTTTACTTGATCCCATAGAGCAGCTTGTTTTAGTGAGGTTTCGACAACTTCATCTAAGAATTTTTTATCTCTTACACCAGCACGCTCATATGCAAAGGTAATGTTTTTATAAATTGATTTTGCAAACGGGTTTGGATGTTGGAAAACCATTCCGATATGTTTTCGCATCTCGTAAACATTGATATCTTGAGCGTTAACATCAATTCCTTCATACATGATTTGTCCAGTCACGCGTGCAATATCAATCGTATCGTTCATACGATTTAAGCTACGAAGATACGTTGATTTTCCACATCCAGATGGGCCGATTAAGGCTGTAATTTTATTTTTTTCAAATTGCATATCAATTCCCTTGATAGCTTCTTTCTCACCGTAGTAAACGTGTAAATCTTTTGTGGTGAGAGCTGAATTTTCTTCAGGGAAGGTAATGATATGGCGTTCGTCCCAATTATATTCTGCCATTACTACTCCTTTTAATTAGACGAGGTTAATTTCGAATGAAGTTTCTTACCGATCGAGCGAGCTGAAAGGTTGAAAATAAGAATAACAACCAATAAGACTGCAGCGCTACCGGCAGATACTTGTGTTGCATCAGGGATTGTCCCTTCGCTATTAACTTTCCAAATATGAACAGCTAAAGTTTCTGCTTGACGGAAAATTGAGATTGGACTTGTAACACTAAGGACGTTCCAATTTGACCAATCAAGTGCTGGAGCAGATTGACCAGCTGTATAAATAAGTGCTGCTGCCTCACCGAAAATACGTCCTGAAGCTAACACAACACCAGTTACAATACTTGGCAGAGCTTCAGGGACAACGACGTAAATGACCGTTTCCCAACGAGAAATACCTAGGGCCAATCCTGCTTCACGCTGTGTGTGGTGTACATTTTGAAGGCTATCTTCAACACTACGTGTCATTTGGGGTAAGTTAAAAACAGTAAGTGCTAAGGCACCTGAGATAATTGAGAAGCCATATTGAAATTGAACAACGAAGATTAGGTAACCAAACAGACCAACTACAACAGAAGGAAGAGATGATAAAATTTCGATACATGTTCTAACAAAGTTTGTTAAACGTCCTTTTTTAGCATATTCTGAGAGGTATATTCCAGCTCCTAAAGATAGAGGAATAGAAATAATCAGAGTAACAATGAGTAGGAAAAAGGAATTGTATAATTGTATTCCAATACCGCCTCCAGCTTCATATGATGATGATTTCCCAGTTAAAAATGACCAAGATACGTGTGGCAATCCGCGAACAAGAATAAAAATTAAAAGAGAGGCGAGGATTGTAACGATGATAGCTGCAATACTATAGAGTATTGCAGTTGCTAATTTGTCAGCCTTTTTAGCGTTCATAGTTTTTCTTTCCTTCCCTTGTAATTAACTTAATAACTGTATTAAATGCTAAACTCATAATTAAAAGTACTAAGGCTAGCGACCAGAGAACATTGTTTTGTACAGTTCCCATTACAGTATTACCAATACCCATTGTTAGAACAGACGTTAATGTTGCTGCTGGTGTTGTCAATGATGTTGGTAAAATTGCAGAGTTTCCGACAACCATCTGAATTGCTAGAGCTTCACCAAATGCACGTGCCATACCAAAAACAATTGCAGTGAAAATTCCTGGACGTGCAGCGTTTAATATAACACGCCAAATTGTTTGCCAACGAGTTGCCCCCATGGCTAAACTTGCTTCTTTATAGTGACGTGGCACAGCTCTAAGGCTATCTACTGTCATGAAAGTAACAGTTGGTAGAATCATGACGAAGAGGACACAGACCCCAGATAAAATGCCAAAACCTGTTCCCCCAAAAATAGAGCGAACGAAGGGAACAATAATCTGTAAACCAATAAAACCGTAAACAACAGAAGGAATCCCAACTAGTAATTCAACTGCAGGTTGTAAAATTTTAGAACCATATTTAGGTGAGATTTCAGTCATAAATACGGCAGCCCCGATAGCAAATGGTGTAGCAATGATAGCTGATAGAATAGTAACAATAAATGATCCAGCTATCATTGGAAGAGCACCAAATGACTTAGCACTTGGTTCCCATTTTGTATTAAATAAGAAGTCTGTTAATTTAACGCCATCAACAAAAAATGTAGATAGTCCTTTTTGAGCAACAAAAATCAAAATCATCGCAACAATGAAGACGATTAGGGCAAGCGAAAGAAAAGTTATTCCTTTACCAAATTTTTCTAATCGAGAGTTTTTTGAAGGAGATGTTAATTTTTTAGCTAATTCTTGATTTTTCATAATTCCTCCTAGGATCAAGATGCTTTATCCAGATGTGATTAAGTTTTATTTTGGGGTTACTTTACCTTTGGCATCTTTAACAACTTTCATGTCGTTAATAGAGATGTATCCCATATGTTGTACGATACTACTTTGAACTTTATCACTTTTCATGTAGTCTAAGAATTCTTTTGTTAGACCTGTTTCATTACCTTTTGTATACATATGTTCATATGACCAAAGTTTCCAGTTGTCGGTAGTAACATTTTTAGCTGTTGGCGCAAAACCATTTAGTTTTAATGTTTCGACAGATTTATCAACGTATGCAAAAGCGAGGTATGAAATCGCACCAGGTGTTTGAGAAACAATTGATTTCACCATACCATTTGAATCTTGTTCTTGGCTTTGAATAGGAGCAACATTTCCCATAATAGTATTATCGAAGGTTGCACGGGATCCAGAACTTGCTGCTCGATTGATGATGGAAATATCTAAATCTTGTCCTCCCACTTCTTTCCAATTCTTGATTTTTCCTGCAAAAATATCACGAAGTTGGTGGGTGGTTAGATTTTTAACATTAACTTTTTTATTAACAATAACAGCTAATCCAGCTACTGCTACTTGATGGTCTTTCAATTTCTTAGCATCAATACCATCTTTTTCTTCTGCAAATAAGTCGCTATTACCAATTTGAACAGCTCCAGACTGTACTTGTGATAAGCCTGTTCCTGAGCCTCCTCCTTGGACATTGATAGTCTTACCGAGGTTTGTCTTACCAAACTCATCTGCTGCAGCTTCTACAAGTGGCTGTAAGGCGGTTGAACCAACGCTGGTGATTGATTGACCTTTATCAATCCAACTAGCACAACCAGACAGCGTCAATAAGACGGTGGCTAGCAAGGTTAACAAAAAAATGTTTTTTTTCATTTTCATTTTCCTATTCTTTTGAATAAATTTTGATATTTAGTAGTTGATATATATTACTAAAATCATTGAGTGTTTAATGATTTACAAATAGTAAAAACACACATCACTGTCCCATAGTACCATAAGTTTCTAGGGTTTGAAAAGTATTTCTTTTTCCTTTTTTATTAAAAGTATTCAATAACAGTTATGTCTGAAATCGTAGTCCTTTAGGGTAATAATTTTTAAGAGTATTATTTGTCACTTTTGCAAAACCTAATCCATTGCCTTTTACAAGAATTTGATACCAACCATTTGGAACAGCCTTGTCTAGTTTGACTACATTTCCAGATACGTACACCTCAAACTGTTCTATATCAATTTCAATAGACTGTACTAGGTCATGTTCGCTAAGTGCCATTCCTAAAGCAAACGATGGCTCAAAACGATTCTTCTTGAAAGTGCCTAGATGGAGACCATTGCGTGCTATTTTTAATTTAGACAAATCAGGGAAACCATTAGGTAGAAGATAGAGTTGGTCGCCGAAAACGTCTAAAACACCGTTCAAGTCTATCTTTAAATGGTCTTGTGCAAATTGTTGCCACAATTGTAACTGCATTTTATTAATTTTCTGTGCTTTTGGCTTAATTTTCTGTGCTTCCTTAGGTCTAGTATCTCTCAGTTTTGCAACGAATTGTCCTTCACCTTGAAAATGATGAGGGTACATCCTTGCAACTTGTGGTACATTAATCCCTTCAACCATCCCATTTAGTTTAGGGATATCAACAAGTTCTAAGTAATCATACTCTTGAAGGAGCCAATTAACCACTTCTTCGTTCTCTTCTGGTGACCATGTACAAGTAGAGTATACAAGTATACCACCACGAGCTAGCATTTTGATTGCTTCTTTTAAAATATCTCTTTGTAACTGTGCACATTCTGTGGGGTAATCTTTGTGCCAATATTGTATTGCTTGAGGGTCTTTGCGGAACATTCCCTCACCAGAACACGGACCGTCAAAAACAATAAGATCAAAAAAAGAATTAAAACATTTGGCTAGTCGTTGGGAGCTTTCATTAGTCACGATAACATTTCTAGCACCAAAACGTTCGACATTTTCGACTAAAATTTTACTACGTTTATTTGAAATTTCATTACTAACTAATAGACCAGTATTGTTTAAATATGATAGAAGGTGTGTTGTTTTTCCACCAGGTGCAGCTGCTAAATCTAGCACTTTCATTCCTTCTTGTGGTTCAGCAATCTGAGCCACTATCTGAGCAGCAGGTTCTTGAGAATAAACAAGGCCAGTTGTGTGTTCTATTGATTTTCCTGATATTTTCCCATAATGCCCCCAAGGGGTACTTGGGATGGCATTTGGAAAATCAAGTTGCTTTTCTTTGAGAGGATTGGTGCGATATGCCGATATGGGTTTTTGTTCAAAACTGTCAAAAAAAGCTTCTGCTTCATCTTTAAGTATAGTCTGATATTTTTCAATAAATTCATTCGGTAATTTCATGTTTCTATTATACTATATAATCACGGTCGTGCAAAAAAACCTTCTATTTAATTAGAAGGTTTTAAGTTTATTTTTTGGTAAGGTAGGATTGGATAAGATTTAATTTCGACTTTGGTAGGAACATTACTTTTTGTCTTGTTGAATAGTTGGGTTCTTCCCCGTCAAGCGTTAATAAGGTAAATCCTAATGTCTCCCCCATGATTTTTGCTGCAGCATAATCCCAAGGTTGAATATACGAAAAATAAGCTAATAATTTGCCCTGCATGACTTTTGCCATGCTAATTCCAGCACCACCATAGATACGAACACCTAAAGTTTCAGAAGCTAAATGGGCAATACCGCAATCATTTTCTGCATACATAGCAGAATTTACTCCAAGTAAGCAACGTTCTAAAGGACACTCTTGAAAAGGAACAATTTTTTTATCGTTAGCATAGACATCAAAATGTCCTCCCCCACTGTAAAGAATATCAGCCATAACGTCGTAGATGATACCAAATTGTCCAACGCCTTCTTCGTAATAAGCTAACATAACAGCAAAGTTATCTTTTTGAACAATAAAATTAACGGTTCCATCAATAGGGTCTAAAACCCAAACATTACCTTGAGCAATGGGTGAGCGCACATCATCTTCTTCGGCAAGTATATTATCATCTGGGTAATGTTGAATAATTTCTTGAATTAATAATTTTTGTGTTTTTTTATCAAGACTTGTCACTAAATCATCAAATCGAGACTTTTCCTCAACATCAAAAGTATTTTGCATCTCAGATTTAATGAATTGACCAGCTTTATACACTAATTGTTTAGCGAAATCAAATTTAGCGTCCAAGTGAAATAAATCCTTTCGCTTGTTGTTGTGCTGCTTTAACAGCTTGATAAGTGGAATAACCGCTAGTTCTCTGGAATTCACGGTCAATTTGTTTTTCCTGCGCCTTGGATTTAACAACTTTTTTAAATTCTTTATAGCTATCTAGCAAATTATCAACTTTAACACTATTTTCATAGGCGTGTTCAACTTGATTTAAAAAGCGAAGTACCTTAGTAATATCTTCCATATTCCATGAAGGATCAAGAGGATAACTATAATTACTACTAATCATGTTTTCCCTCAATTTCAGCACGAATAGTGGCCTGTTTCAGTTCTTGTTTACGATAGTCACGCGGTAAGAAGGCACGAATTTCATCCTCATTAAAACCAATCTGCATACGTTTTTTGTCTAAAATAATTGGGCGTCGTAAAAGACTTGGATTTTCTGAAATTAATTCCATTAATGAAGATGTTGATAATTCGTCTACATCAATAGCAAGTTTTTGAAAGACTTTTGAACGTGTGGAAATAATGTCTTCTGTACCATTTTCTGTAAACGATAGAATTTGTAATAGTTCTTCTTTATTGAGTGGACTTGTAATAATGTTATGCTCTTCAAAAGCAACCTCATGCTTACTTAGCCAAGCACGCGCTTTTCGGCAACTAGTACAGCTGGGTGATAAAAATAAGGTAATCATATAACCGCCTCTTGTATTTACTAGAGACTATTATACAAAAAATTAAAGAGTTTGACTATCTTTTTTCCAATTTAAAGCAATTTCTTTATCTTTTTTTAGTTGTTTTACAAGATCGTCAATACCATTAAACTTTACCATTTCTCTGATTCTTTTTAACCAGAAAATTTCAATAGTTTCTCCATAAATGTCGCCATCAAAATCAAAGATATTAGCTTCTAAACGAAGTTCTGTACCACCAAAAGTGATATTTTTTCCAATGCTCGTCATCGCTCTATAATATTTTCCATTAATCAGAACATTGGAAATATAAACACCGTCTGCAGGTAAGTAAGTGCGATTAATGGGAGCTAGATTAGCAGTTGGGAACCCTATAGTTCGTCCTCTAGCATCGCCATGTACTACCATGCCACAGGTTGAAAACTCATAACCCAAAAGTTGGTTAGCTTTCTCAACATTACCTTCTGTAATCAATTGACGAATACGTGTAGAAGAGATTTTTTCACCACCTTCAGAAATTTCATCAATGATATAGACTGGTCCCTTGAAATTACGCGCTAGATAATCACCACTGGTACGATTATGACCGAACTTATAATCAAAACCGACAACAGCAGCTTTTGCTCTGAGACCATAAATATATTTCTTAATAAAAAGGTCAGAAGATACTTTTGAAAAATGACTGGTAAAATTCATTAAATATAACTCATCGACGCCATACTCTTGAAATTTTTCAGAACGTTTTTCTGGAGAGGTAAGATGTAGCAATAATTCAGGTTGGAAGCGAGCGAAGGTTAGACGAGGTGTCTCATTAAACGTTAAGACGACAATTTTCAAATTTTTTTCGGTCGCGATTTTTTTAGCTTTATCAAAGAGGGCTTTATGTCCCAGATGTAAGCCATCAAAATAGCCCAAAACTAAGACGCAATCTTCTTTAGCTTGAATATCTTTATAATCATTAATGTAATGGATTTTCATGATTGACTTTCTTTATAACAATACTTTGTGTGGTTTAAATTCATTGCCACGTTTTTCTAGTATAGCGATAACTCTATTTTCATAAAAAGCTGCTAAGGTATCTGCTTCATTTTCTAATAAGATACGACGTCCGTATGAGATTTCAATTTTATCTTCCTCAGTTAGGTTAACTTTTGGGAGATCTAAAACACCATATTCAATTGGAAGTAAAAATGAAAAATCTTCTTGCTTATATTTTTCATTAATTTCTTCAAGCGTTAATGATTGTGTAATGGATAATCCTGCAGATGAGGTTCTTTTTAGGAAAGACATATGGCTAGCATATCCTAGTTTTATTCCTAGATCAACAGCTAACGTCCTAACATAGGTACCTTTACTGCATGAGACATAGAAACTAAAACGGCAGATGCCTTTTTCGAAGTACAATGGGCTTGTGCGTCTAAATTCAGAAATTGTTATTTGTCGTTTAGGTCGCTCTACTTCTTCTCCTGAACGGGCATATTCATAGAGCTTTTTACCGTTTACTTTAACTGCTGAATACATAGGAGGAACTTGTGTAATTGGACCGATAAAACTTTTCATCGCATGATCCACAACATCCTCGCTAAGATCGGATTGAGTTAGTGGAGTTCTTGAAATGACCTCTCCACTAGAATCTTCTGTACTTGTGGCATATCCTAAAGTGATTTCTCCTTCATAAATTTTGCCACTTTCTGTCATATATTCAATAACACGAGTGGCTTTTCCAACCGCAATTGGTAAAACCCCAACAACATCTGGATCAAGAGTTCCGCCGTGTCCTATTTTTTTTGTATGTAGTATCTTTCGAAGCTTGAATACAGCATCGTGTGATGTCATTCCAGCTTCTTTCTTTAAATTAATTATTCCTGTAATCATGTTTTATATTATATCAGTAAATAAACGGTAACACAAAGAAAGGAGCGTAAAAACTTACGCTCTTTTGGTATAGTGCTATAAGGATTTATACCTAATCTAAATAGTATGAAAAGCCTGTACTAACCTTCTTGAACCCTAGGTTTTCATAAAAATGATAAGCTTCCTGACGATATTCTTTTAAACTGCTATTTAAAGCCAGTACTTCACTTCCATCTGTTTTAGCTAGCTGTTTAACGTGATTAATAAGTTGGCTAGCGATACCTTTACGACGGTGTTCTTCATTAACTACTAGTGCTAAAATCCGATAGTAAGTCCCACTTTTTTCAAAAAAGTAAAGTTTATGATATCCAACGAAGGCGAGTAGTTTGCCATTATCCTCAGCTATCAAAAAGCCATAATCTGAATGAGTAAGAATAACCTTTAAAATAGATTGAATCTCTGATAATGATATTGCGTATCCTAATTCTTGATACAAAGGGACTAATTTTTCACTATCGTCTAGTGTTGCAGTTCTAATCTTCATAATCATAACCTCTTAGTCTTTTAGAGCATCGAATTTTGCTTTCATTGTTGGATTTTTTCTCGTTAATTTCTTGACAGAAACATCGTCTAATTTATTATTTGCAAGACGTAGTTGATTTTCAGACGTGGTTAAAGCAGCCTTAACAGCTTCCATACGTTTAATAGATTTATCTATTTCATCGATTGCTTTCTGGAAATTTTTGCTTGCAGAATTATAATTTTTAGCAAATGCATTTTTGAAAATATCTAAATCTTCTTCAAAATGTGTGATGTCAATATTTTGTTCTTTCATCAAAGCAAGCTCTTGTTTATATTTTAAGGTATTGAGTGCTGCATTTCTTAGAATACCAATTAATTGGATAAAAAATTGTGGACGTATAACGTACATTTTAGGGTATTTGTGACTAACATCAACAATTCCAGTATTATAATAGTCATTGTCTGCTTCAAGCATAGTTACTAAAACTGCGTATTCGCAAGATTTTTCACGACGATCTTTATCTAATTCTTTGAAAAAATCTTCATTTTTATGCTTCTTGATAGTATCATCAGACTCATTTTTCATTTCAAACATGATACTTAAAAACTCAAGGTCATTTTCATCCTTTTCTCGATAGATAAAGTCCCCCTTTGAGCCACGACTTGATAATGTATTGTCCTTCTCAAAATAAGCATTAGGAAAGGCCAAATGTCGCACTTTATTAAATTCTGTTTCAGCATAATGTTCTAAACTTTCTCCTACTGCTTTAGTAGACTGTTGAGCTTTGAAGTTTTTATAGAATTCTACTTGTTCATTGGCTGCCTTTAGTTGTACTTCATAATCACTTTTTACTGAAGCTAAAGCTAAATCTTTTTCTTTTTCTTGAATGTGCAACTGATTTTGTATTGCATCTCTTTCTCGTTCGACTTTTGTTAGCGCCTCTTGCAAGCTATTTTCATGCTCTAAACGTAGTCTATCGATTTGGTTTTCAAGGTCGCGAAGCATCATGTCTTTTTGATTTAATTGCTCAGCGAGTTGGTACTCATTGTCTTTGAGAAGATTGTCTTTTTCTATAAGAAATTGTTTGACTTTGTACTGAAGTTTAGCTATCTCCTTGTCTTTTTCTACAACAACTTCCTGTAATTGATTTTTTGCTTGCTCCCCTAATATTAGACGTTCTTTTTCCAACCGTTCACTTACTTCTTTGTCAAAAGCATCTCCACGAATTTGTTCTAGTAATTGATGGTATTCAGACTCGTTGATGGCAAAAGCTGTTCCACAATGAGGGCATTTGATTTCGTTCATGATAACTCTTCCTATGATGTTTTGTATTCGGTTCTAGCTAAGTTGTTGTCTGATGTCATTTTGGATACGTTCCCACTCCTGCTCTGCACGTGCTATCTTACGTTCGTAATCGTTGAGCCCCTGTTTATAACGTTGGATAAGATAATCCTGTCTAAAAAGCGGGATACTTGGTATTGCAATATTTAACAGTTCCTTTGTGCTAATATTCATCACAGCTTTTCCTTTGTTAGCATTCTCAAGTGCCTGTTGACCTTCTTCTGAATCAAAAAAAAGCTTTAAGTAGTACCCTCTAATGTGTTGTGTAGGTCTTAGTATTGTAATATTAGCAGAGGCAACGACAGGGTAATCTTGCTCTTCAAAAATAGCAACTTTCTTGACAGTTCCTTTTGAAGCGATTAAAACATCGCCTTCCTGAAGTAGATATTTTAAAAGTGAGCGTTGTTCATCTTGGAATGTTTTTAAGTTATGGTAGTCAATTCCTAAAGGAGACATATCACTCAAATTAATAATACGGATATCGCCTGCTTCTGCTTTTGAAGGCACAGCTTTACCTTTAAAGCAGTCTACCAATTCAGATAATAAATAAGTTTTTTTCTCTGGGTTACTTGTTGGATTTTGTGGCACAATAGACTCCTTTCGTCTTTGAAATATTATATCACAAAACATAGTTTTTTAATACTAAAATAAAAAATAAGCTTTCAGTAAGAGAAGCTTATTTAGATTAAATCTATTAGTCGTAAGGAAAATTCGATTTTTGATAAAGCCAATAACAAGCTACGATAAGAACAATACTAGTAATCATACTTCCTTCCACACCAAATTTTCCACCGCTAATCCAGTCAGCACCATAGGTTTTAACATGGACTAGGGAGTTAGACAACATTGGCTCTCCACTAACTTCGATTCCAAAGACACTCCCTTGTACACAGTTCCAAGCGCCATGAATACCACACGTCCCCCAGATGTTACCTTTTAAAATAACATAGAGCGATAGAAATAGTCCAAAGAGACACAGATTGAAAATCGAGATAAAGCTTACATGATTATTAGCGCTATGCAGAAGACCGAAAAAGATCGAACTGATACTGACAGAAACTATCTTACTATACTTTGTGGCACTCACCGGAAGTAACCATCCACGACACAATATTTCAACAGAGACGCCTTGTACCTGCCATCCAACAGCAAAAATAAGAAACCAAATCAATTTATCAGCTGTAAAACGAACAGTTTCGATAACTCCAGAGCCTGAAATTATTGTTAATATTAAGCAGGCTCCAAAGAGAACGCTCCCGACTAACCATCCTCTAGATAATTCTGTTAGGGCTCCTTCTTTAAATAGCCCTAGAGAACTAATTGGACGCTTCTCTTTAAATTTCACCCACATAAATAACATTACCGTACTAATTGAAGTTGCTAGTAAAATGATTAACTGGACGATATCGCTATCCCACTCTAGTTTCCAAAAATCAAGCGAGATAATCAATTCAATAATAATATAGGTAAGGAAATCTGCTGTAAATAGTAATATCAAAGCCAATAATATAGTTAAAAGGATATGCCTTGATACTTTACCTTTTGCAGTTTCCTCAAAAATAGACTTTCTCATAAATATCTCACTTTTATCTAACATTATACTGTTATATTATACAATTAAGATCACTTACTGTCAATCGTTATCGAAAAGATTAGAAAAGATAATCTTTTTTATAAACTAATCTACTGATTTCAAGGCATCTAACATATTGAGTTTTTTTAATTGATGGTTAACTATAAAACCTAGACTTATTAGAATGATGACTATTACGCTTATTGGTATTATAAATGTAGTTGGTGATACTTTTTCACCAAAAAGTATTTGATCTGAACCAATTAGCGACATCATTTGACGGTGTAAATAAGTACCGCTAATGGTGCCTAGAATCACACCGATGGTTGATAAAATAATGGTTTCGCGGTAAATGTATAAAGTTACTTCTTCATTATAAAAACCTAATACCTTTATAGTTGATAGCTCCCGCTTACGTTCTGCTAAATTGATATTAGTGAGATTATAAAGAATTACAATGGCTAACAATAAAGATACGACAACTAAAATAGTCATAGAGCCATCTAAAGAACGCACAACGGCTTCTACACTAGCCATCTGAAGAGCATTTTGCGTAAGAGACTCAACTCCATTAATTTCTAAAAGTTTTTCTGCTAAGTTATTTGCGATTTTATGTTTGGTTAACTTAACCAAAAAAGCGTTATCTTTAGCTTCTTTCTTAAAAATAGTTCGATAGTACTGTTTTGTCATAAAAATATAGTGACCAACATTCGCATTGACAACTCCTGCTATTTTTAATTTTCTAGAAGGAAGTGTTTGTGAATGAGATAAATGGATAAAATCACCAGTATTAACATGATAAAATTGAGCTAATTTTTTAGAAATAATAATCCCTTTATTATTCAAGTGCAATGACTTGCTAGTTGTTGCTTCTTGTAAATAAATAAAAGGTAGTAATTGTTTTTTGTCTGTTATGAATAGAGAAATTGACTGTTTATTAATTTGTCCAGGAATGGATTCGTCAAGATTTTCAAGGTGTATTGGTTGGTATTTGTCTGTTTTTGAATCTTTTGAAAGTAGTTTAAGTATTTTTTGGGGAGAAGCATTTGTGTTATATGTTAGCAATATATCATAGGGCATAATACGACCGAAATGTTCATTGACGGTTTGCTTTAAGGAGGATTGTATTCCTAGACCTGAAAATAAGAGCGCTACTGATCCAGCAACTCCAAATATGGTCATAATCATCCTTTGTTTGTAACGAAAAATATTTCTAGCAGTTACTTTTTGTGTGAAGGACAGTTTTTTCCAAATCCAATTGATATACTCTAAAGCTATTTTAGATCCTTTAGCTGGTGGTTTTGGTAATAATAAAAATGCTGCTTTTTCTTTCAACTCACGTCGAGTGATAACAAAAACTGGAAGAACAATGCTTAATAATGAAAAAACAAAGGCTAGTAAACTGTAATTTAAGAAAAGATGATACTGTGTGTTTGGAATAGTCAGGTCTTTGGAAATGATATCAGAAATAATACGAGGTAAAAGATAATGCCCTCCAATGATACCTAAAGTAGTCCCTAATGTTCCTGCTATAAAACCATAAATAATAAATTTAAAGATAACTTGGCGGTCACTATAGCCTAGTGCTTTTAATATGCCTGCGTTGGTTCTTTCTTCCTCGACGAACCTAGTCATTGTTGTTAAGGTTACTAATGCTGCGACTAAATATAAAATAATGGGAAAAAGATTACTGATTTTAGAAGTACTATTTGTACTGGAGTCAAAAGTGTTATATCCTTGTCCTCCAGGAAAGGTAGCACGGTTGTAGACAATAATTTGAGGCGATTCCATTATTTGGGTGTTATGTCTCAATTTTAAAAGCTCTTTTGTTCGTTTCAAAAGAGATAGTCGGTCTTGTTTAATTTTCATTTGAATAGCTTGTCTTTGAGATAGTGGCATCGCTAGGCTATCATTATCTAACCGATTGATTTGTTTTTGAGCTTTTAGTAGGCTTTTTTCCTCCTCATCGATTTTACGTAGACTCTCTTTTTTTGTTTTGGTATATCTTATTTTATTGTGAATATTTAACTTTCGCGATACCTTTTCTTGGTATTTCGCTACTTTTTCTTTGTAACTTATTGAGAAAGGGTTAATCAACCTAAGATCTTTAAAAGTTACCCTTGCCATTGTATATACTGGAGAGTGAAATGCTGTCTTATCTAATACGCCATAACTATCTAAGTCGCCGTCCCCTGTTTGAGAACTACCAAGATTTGTCTTAGACCAAACCTCAGTAGAATTAACAAAACCTACAATAGTTAGAGGACCTGTATTTGAAAACAGTTTGTTTTTATCTTGTTTAAAATTAATTTTATCACCTATTGCATATTTTTTTCGTTCCTGAAATGAGAGAGCAATTTCTGATTTATTTAAAGGGAGACGTCCCTTAACAAGATCAAAGGTTGATATTGTTTTGGTATTGGAATACAATCGATAAGATTTACTATTCTGTTGAGGAGTTGTATCTATAAAGTAAGAAAACTCAACTTGTGATCCTTTTAAGCTTTCTAAAACAGTTTGATCATGTTTGTCAAGTCCCCAAGAATTGAAAACGGTAATATCCATAACATGATGATGAGCAAGGTAATTTTGTGCTGTTCTTTGCATATTAGGTGATGCGACCTTCAGTCCTATAAAAGCAAATGAGCCTAACATCATAAGTAAGAGGATTGATGAAAATCTACCTTTTGAAGTCGTAATTGATCGATAGATATCTTTCCAAAATGTCTTTCCCATTTGTATAACCTCTAATATTCTATGTTCTGAATATCACTTGGATTCTCGTTTATTACAATATCACTGATTTTTGAATCATGCATATGGATCACGCGATTTGCAATTGGCGCTAAGGCAGTATTATGAGTAACAATGATCACAGTTGTTTCTTTTGATTGCGCCATCTTTTGCAGGATAGCTAGTACTTGTTTTCCGGTTTGGTAATCTAAAGCACCAGTAGGTTCATCACAAAGTAACAGTTTAGGTTTTTTGGCAATAGCTCGTGCTATTGCAACGCGTTGCTGTTCGCCACCGGAAAGCTGTGCTGGAAAATGATTGATACGGTGTCCCAAACCTACGTTTTCTAATGCCTTTTGGGCATCTAATGCCTTTGGAACAATTTCTGAAGCAAATTCTACATTCTCTAGTGCTGTTAGATTAGGGACTAAGTTATAGAATTGAAAAACAAACCCGACATCATATCTACGGTAACGAGTCAATTCCCTGATGGTATAATTAGCAATATTCTTACCATCAATTAAAACTTCACCTTCACTATTACTATCCATCCCTCCTAGTATATTGAGAACAGTAGATTTGCCAGCGCCGGATGCACCAAGAATAACCACCAACTCACCTCTCTCAATACTGAAACTAATATCATTGTTAGCAATAATTTCGGTTTCACCTGTTTGATAACGCTTATAGGAATGCTTCATTTCAATATAGGACATAACGGCACCTCACACTATGAATACACCTATATTATAGCACTTTTTTATTAATTCTCCCATAAAATAAAATACATAAATTAAGTTATGTAAAATAATAATTTTTTTTAAAATCTGAGCTAAACACTCAGATTCCACTTTATTTAATTTTCTCTTCTTGGTAGTCGCATTTTTCATTTGAGCAAACAACTTGTTTACCACCACCGCGTACTTTTTTCTCCACTAAGAAATCATTTGATTTGGGGCAAGTTCGTCCAATAGGTTTGTCCCAAGATGTAAACTCACATTCTGGGTAGCGGTCACAGCCATAAAAGATACGATTGCGTTTTGTTTTTCGCTCAATAACTTGTCCTTTTTGACAGATAGGACAAATAACACCTATTTCCTTAGTGATAGCTTTTGTGTTATGACATTCAGGGAAATTGCTACACGCATAAAACTTTCCATAACGTCCTAGTTTTATTACCATTGGTGATCCACATAGCTCGCAATCAAATCCAGCAGGTTCATCCTTTATTTGAATTTTCTCCATTTCAGTTTCTGCTTTTGCAAGTTCTTTTTCAAATGGTTTATAAAATTCATCGATAATCTTTTGCCACTGCTCTTTGCCAATCTCAACTTCGTCTAGTTTCCCTTCCATTTCGGCAGTGAAGGTAACATCAACAATATCTGGGAAAAATTCTACAATAAGGCTATTAACAATTTCACCAAGTTCAGTTGGTTCGAAGCGTTTAGCTGCAAGCTTAACATAATAACGTTTTTGAATAGTCTCAAGCGTTGGGGCATAAGTTGAAGGACGACCTACACCGTTTTCTTCAAGTGTTTTAATGAGACTTGCTTCTGAAAACCTTGCAGGAGGTTGAGTGAAGTGTTGTTCAGGATTCGTATTAACCTTTTTAACACTTTCTCCTTCCTCCATATCTGGTAACATTTTATTTTTGTCAGTATCGTTATAAACAGCCATGTAACCATCAAACTTGACTTGGCTACCATTAGCAATAAAAGTAACACCATTTTGCGTTAAATTAACTTTCATTGTGTCAAAGACTGCTGCTGTCATTTGGCTTGCAATAAAACGGTTCCAGATAAGAGTATAAAGTTTTAGTTGATCTTTGTCTAAAAACTTAGCAATACTTTCGGGTGTATGATTAACACTAGACGGACGAATAGCTTCGTGAGCATCTTGTGCTCCAGAAGCATTTTTAACTTTATTCCCATGTTTAGAATAATTTGCACCAAAACGGTTAGTAATAAATTCTGCTGCTTCATTTTGTGCTAACGGACTAATACGTGTAGAATCAGTACGCATATAGGTAATCAGACCTTGATGACCTGCTGTGCCTAAGCTAAGTCCTTCGTACAGCTGTTGCGCAATCATCATGGTTTTACGAGTTCGAAAATTGATTTTGTTAGCTGCATCCTGTTGCAATGAAGAAGTTGTATACGGTAATGGTGCATTACGACGACGCTCTTTTTTTTCAACTTTTTCAACTAAGAATTCATCAGTTTTAATACGTTTTAGAACTGTTTTGACGTCTTCATTATTCGATAATTTGAATTTCTTTCCGTCTAAACCGTAGAAAGTGGCATTGAATTTACGTGTTCCTTTTTTAAAGGAACCGTCAATAGTCCAATACTCCTCCGGTTGGAAAGCCTTAATCTCATTTTCACGATCAATGATTAGTTTAAGAGCAACTGATTGTACACGTCCAGCTGATAGCCCTTTTTTTACTTTTTTCCATAAAATAGGTGAGATAGAATAACCAACAATGCGATCTAAAACACGTCGTGCTTGCTGAGCATCAACGAGATCCATGTTAATCTGACGAGGTTCCACAAAAGCATTTTTAACAGCATCTTTTGTGATTTCATTGAAAACAACACGGTTTCTGTCTTCTTTGTCTAAATCTAAAATATGCGCTAAATGCCAGGAAATAGCTTCTCCTTCACGGTCCGGGTCACTCGCGAGGTAAACTTTTTTAGCCTTTTTAGCTTCTTTTTTTAAATCATTAATGAGAGGTCCTTTACCACGAATATTAATATATTGTGGTTCGTAATTATTCTCAAAATCAATGGACATACTTGACTTTTTTAAATCACGGATATGACCTACTGAGGCTACAACTTTATAGTTACGTCCTAAGTATTTTTCGATAGTCTTTGCTTTTGCAGGAGACTCCACAATAACTAGATTTTTTTTAGCAGTAGCTGATTTTTTTTTACTTGTTTTTTTGGTCGACGTTTTTGTCGTAGTTGCCATAGGTATCACTTTCTATATCGTAAACTTATAGCATAATAACTCACTTTTCTTAAACTGTCAATAGAAAACTTCTCCTATAGTAGAAAGCAAAACACTACTGATATTCAGAAAGGATATCTTTTCCTGAAATAATGCATTTAGCTCCTTCTTGGATAAGATGGTGGCATCCATCTGATTTGCCATCGATAATATTTCCGGGAATGGCAAAAACTTCTCGTCCCTCTTCTAATGCTCTTTCACAGGTAATTAAACTTCCAGATCTCATCTTAGCTTCGGCAACCACAATACCTTGGCACAGCCCTGCAATAATACGGTTACGTTCGGGGAAATGAAATTTCAAGGGTTGTTCTCCGGCGAAATATTCTGATAATACGAGATGATTATATGACATATATTCTTGAAGTTTCTTATTCTCCGTTGGATAATAAACATCTAAACCACTCCCGATAACAGCTATACTACTGCCGCCGTTTTTTAAAGCACTAACATGTGCTGCTGTATCAATGCCACGCGCTAAACCACTTACGATAACAAATTGATTGTTAGTCTCCTTGATAATCTTTTTAACAGACTGACAACCTATCTGAGATGCCTGTCTTGCTCCCACTACAGCTAATTTAGGTTTAGATAGAAGTTCAATATTACCCTGATAAAAAAGTAGAACTGGTGGATTATATATTTCTTTTAACTCTAAAGGATAGTTAGAATCCAAAATCGATAGAACTGGAAATTTTTTGAATTCTTGTCGAAGTTTTTTAAGGTCTAGCTGTTTATAATTTTCTATAAAGAAAGTAGGATTTTTACATTTTGACACTACGGCCATATTGCGAACAGATAGAGAAGTTAAACTATTCTTTTTGAGATAGTTGATAATATTGTTGATATTAAGATTTGTTAGTCCAGCTTTTTTTAGCTTAAATAGTTCAAAATGATTCATAAGGTTACCTCCATTGACTATATTCGAAAATAATAGACAAAATAAAGTGATAAAATCAATCTATACTCTGAAGCATTGATAATAGCTATTTTTTCAAAAAATAAGACTAGGATTTTTCCTAGCCTTTGACAAAAAATTAACGATTATCAACAAAGTTCTGTACATCTTTAATCATACGGAGTGTTACTCGGCTCCCGCCTGAATTGATATACCAATCTTTTCCATCTACCTCATGAACACGTTTGTTTTTGACAGCATCAGTTGCTTTAATAACATCGTTATTAAAAAGTTCTTTTGATGAAGCTCCTTGTCCAATAGTCGCTCCACGATCTAAAACAAAGAGATAGTTAGGATTTTTTTCAGCGATGTATTCATAAGATACGGGAGTACCATGTGAACTTAGTTTTTCATTTTCATTGACTGCTTTAAATCCACCTACAGAGAAAATCCAACCAAAACGACCAGAAGGTGATTGAGTTAAAAGTTCACCGCTGTTTGCCATTACAAATAGAGCTGTAGGTTTACCTTTTTTCTCAATAGTTTTCTGCAATTTAAGAACAGCTTGTGCGATATCTTTATTAAAGGTTTTTGCCTTTTTATTTTGGTCGAAGATTTTCCCTAACATTGTGACACGCTCAGCAACTCCTTTGTCAAATACTTTTTTTGAGTCGACTCCAGCATATACTAATGCTGCTTTAGGTGCAGCCTCCTTTAATTTTTCAATATTATCAATAGAAGCCATACGTGCTCCTAGGAAAACCACATCAGGTTGCATACGAGCAATAGCTTCAAAGTTTGGTTCGAAGAGACTTCCTACGTCTTGGTATCTCTTAGCTTTATAAACAGATTTGACGTTATTAGGCAATAAACTTAGAGCATTTTTAGCCTTCGGGATACCAATAACAGATTTTTCAGCTCCTAAAGCTGTGATAGTATCCAAAGCTCCCATATCAAAAACAACTACTTTTTTGGGTTTTAAAGGAACTTTAAGTGTCTCGCTGATTTGCTTTTTATTATCCGGCTTGTCTCTTTTTTCTTTTTTAATATAGACCGAATAGTTGTTTTTTATGGTAACAGTTTGTGATTTTTCTTTAGCTAAAACAGCTTGAGAAGTGGTTAAGATAGTGCATAGTGCTAATATAGCAATAATAAGTTTTTTTGTCATTAAATAAAATCTCCTAAAATAGATAAAAACTAAAAATGTTATCCTACATAAATCTCTTTATTACGTTGTACAAAAAAGGATAATTGGTTTACCATCAACAGTTTCGATACGGATAGGCATATCAAATAAATGAGAAAGGATTTTTTCTTGCATAACATCTTCGACAGTTCCACAAGACACTACTTGTCCTTCTTTTAAAGCGACAACATTGTCAGCGTAGTGGGTTGCAAAATTGATGTCGTGAATAATAATCACTATAGTTTTATTAAACTCATACGCATATCGTTTGATAAGTTCCATCATTTGAACAGCATATTTCATATCTAAATTGTTGAGTGGCTCATCTAAGCAAATATATTGAGTATCTTGTGCCATTGTCATTGCGATAAAAGCTCTTTGAATTTGACCTCCGCTGAGGTTATTAATGAACTCGTCAGCTATATCGTTTAAATCCATATAAGATATGACTGATTCTATGACAGCTTTATCTTTTTGACTTAACCGTCCTTTACTATAAGGAAATCTACCGAATCCTATCAAATCTCTCACCTTTATCTTGAGTGTTAAGTGATTGGATTGTCTTAATATGGCTAATGTTTTGGCTAAGTCATTTGAACTGTAGTGGGCTAATGGTACCTTATCAAGGAAAATTTCACCATTATCATAAGGTTCAAGTCGACTGATACAACTCAGCAATGTACTCTTTCCAGATCCATTTGGACCTAAAATAGCTGTTACTTTTCCTTTAGGAATCGAAATATTAATGTCTTTTAATATTTCCTTTTGGCCATAGAACTTATGTAAATTGTTTATTTGAATCATAAGTTTTTCCTTCCTTTGATTAAGGTGAATATAAAATAACTTCCCCCGATAAGGTTGAGGAGAACACTTAGTTGAACAGTGAGGTGTAATAGATTTTGAACGAGATGCTGCCCTAAGACAAGTGTAAAGATACAGATAACAATGGCTATAGGAACTAATATTTGATGTCTAAAGGTATGAAAACTGTGATAGGTAATATGTGCTACAAGTAAGCCTAAAAAAGTAATCGGCCCAACTAATGCTGTTGCTATAGCTACCATCAATGCTAACCATAAAAAAATCTAGTAGTAAGCTTTTGATATGAGATGCCGAGTGATATCGCATTTTCTTTACCCAATAGTAAGACATCCAATTCCTTTATAAAAGGCCAATTAATGACAAAGCTAACGACAATGATAATGAAAGAAATCCAAAGGATCTTGGTGTTAATAGCATTGAAACTAGCAGAGAGCTGATTTTGTAAAATCATAAAATCGTTGGGGTCCATAATGACTTGAATAAAGGATGAGATAGAAGAAAATAATGTATTAAATATGAGTCCAGCTAATAGAACAAAATACAAAGACTGTTTTTTATTTCGAAAAAGTATCGTAAATAATAAGTAAGCAAATCCAACCATTAATAATAATGAAAGGAGGAAGCTACTAAAAGATGAAAATTTTATGACACGCTGAGCTCCGATTAAATACATTAATCCTGTTTGGATAAGGATATATAAGCTATCTAAACCAATAATGGACGGAGTTAAAAGTCGGTTATTGGTTAGAGTTTGAAAAATAAGACTAGAACTACCAATGCAGATACCAACCAAAATTAATGCAATCAGTTTTTGATAACGTGTTTTTAGGATATAGATAATCAAAAATTCATTTGCGTCAGTTGGAATACCATAAATTAAAAACAAAATAATAGCAGCAATTAGTAGTATCAGTAAAATAAGTAATTTTGGTATCTCTAAATCCTTAATCATGATTTTCCCTCATTTCTTATAATTGAAATCAGGAAAAAGGCACTACCCAATACTCCTAGCGTAACTCCTATTGAGACTTCATAAGGAAAAATAACTAAGCGACCAAAAAAATCACATATCATGACGATACAAGCCCCTAAAAGCGATGTCTCTAAGATAGTTGAGGACATATGATCTCCTTTAGTTATGCTAATTAGATTAGGTACGATTAAACCTAAGAAAGGTAAAGCTCCTACGATAATAATGACTAGGGATGTCATAATTGAAACCAAAACTAAACCAAAGTAAATCATCTTTTCATAAGCAACCCCTAAATTCTTAGCGAAGCTTTCTCCAAGCCCAACAATGGTAAACTGATGAGCAAAAAAATATACTAAAAACAAACATGGTAATGCTAAGTAAAGAATTTCGTAGCGATGGCTAGTCATGATGGAAAAATTACCTTGAAGCCAACTGTTGACAGATTGTAGTACTTGAAAATGTGTTCCTAAAAATACTGTTGCTGCTGCTACAATTTGTCCAAGCATCAGTCCGATAAGAGGTATAAAAATATTATCCTTAAAAGTAATCATTTTTAAAATGGTTACAAAAAGAAGCGATCCTAAAATGGCAAAACCTGAAGCTATACATAGTTGAATAAAAATAGAGGTATTTTTAAAGAAAATCAGCGTAACAACTACTCCTAATTTCGCCCAATCCATAGTCCCTGAAGTTGTCGGTGAAACGAACTTGTTTTGGGTGAGTTGTTGCATCAGCAGGCCACAGACTGACAAACTTGCACCAGATATTAGGATACTAATGGTTCTTGGTAAGCGACTCGTTAAAAAAATATCTACCTGTGATTGATCAAGGTGTGTTATTTGCTCCAGTGGGATAGATTTCACACCAACAAATAGGGACGTTAGAGAAAGTATAACCAAAGTACAACCCATTACAGGAGTGGTTAATAGCTTTTTCATAAAACTCCTTAAAATGAAAGATAAAGTGTTCAAAAATGAGCACAAATCTATAATAACATAATTTTTTGGAAAAATATCTACTTTTTTAAAGAATTTTATACTTAAGAAAACATTATTATATCAAGGTTTTTCTATTTAAAATCATTATAAATAAGATAGATTAAATTAGCAGAATATTTACTTTACCTATTTTTGAAATTAGAAAAAATCTTCGTTATAATTAAAGGTTTTTTCTAATTTTAAGCTAATTTTTTGATTATCTTAGCAGGGTTTCCTGCTATAACAACGTTATTTTCAAATGATTTCGTAACGACACTTCCAGCGCCAACGACGACATTATCTCCTAATACAACACCTGGTAAAATAGTCACTCCTCCACCTAGCCAGACATTATTCCCGATTTGGATTGGGGCACCGTATTCTAATCCTGAATTTCTTTCTATTGGATCTAGAGGATGGAGTGGGGTGAGGAGTTGACAGTTTGGGCCAAACATACAGTTATCGCCAATACGAATTTCACAAACATCTAAGAAAGTTTGGTTAAAATTGGCGTAGAAGTTTTCACCAACATAAATATTACAACCATAATCGCAGACAAAACGTTGTTCCATATGGATACTCTTCCCAGTAGCACCAAACCATTTTTGTAAAATGACGTTACGTTTGCTACTATTATCTTCATTGTTAAAGGCTTGCATATTTTTTAGTGCAACTTCTCTATCCTTGCGTAGTCCAGGTGCTGATGGACGATAATATTGTCCTGCTAACATTTTTTCTTTTTCGGTCATCTTTTCCTCTTCCGTATTATTTACAACATTGATTTTATAGGTTCAAAACTTTTACGATGTATCGGAGTAATACCGTATTTTTGCAAACCTTCTAAATGCTCTTTAGTACCATAGCCAGCATTTTTAGAAAATGCATATCCAGGATATGTGCTATCATAATCAGACATTATTTTATCTCTGGTCACTTTAGCTACGATTGAAGCTGCTGCAATAGAGAGTGAATTAGCATCACCTTTGATAATTTTAGTTTGTGGAATTGATAGATCTAAAACCATAGCATCAATTAAAAGATGTTCAGGAGCCACAGATAAATGAGAAACTGCATCAATCATAGCATGTTTTGTAGCTTCATAAATGTTGATATCATCAATACATTGGCTGTCTTGAATACCAATACCAACTGCTAACGCTTGATCTAAAATATTTTGATAGATTTCTTGATGCTTTTTCTTTGGAATTTTTTTGGAGTCATTGAGATGTTTTATTTTACAGTTTGGTGGAAGAATAACAGCAGCAGCTACTACTGGTCCCGCTAAAGGACCTCTACCTACTTCATCGATTCCTGCAATAAGGTTTATATGTTCAATGTAAAGTTTTTTTTCGTAGACCAACATTTGTTCTAAGCGCGCTTCTTCGTCTAAATCTGACTGAATATTTTTTTTTCGTTGAAGGATTGCTTTTTGAACACCTGCGCGTGAATCTGTTTGATATTCTTGCCAACGTTTGTCTTTTAAATCAACAATAGTCTCTAAAATTGCTTTGATTTCTTTAATTGTTGCCATCATGTTCTCCGACGATATCTAACGTATAGCGTCCTAATTTACCATCGCGAACTTCTTTGACAAATAAATTATAAAAGCGATCGTAATCGTCACGATAACCTAATTTTTGTGTTAAGGCCATGATGATTTCAGGAGCTTCATCCTCTAAATTAATGCTTTTAAAACGCTCTTTGAGACGATCAGGATAATAGGTTTTAAAGTAATTCAATCCAAATATTGTTACCTCATCCATAGGCAATAATTGATCTTTGATTGCCCCTGTTAATGCTAGCTTTAATCCAACTAATTCATCTTCAAATTTGGGCCACAAGATACCAGGAGTGTCCAAAATTTCCAGTTCCTTATTAGATTTGAGCCATTGCTGACCTTTTGTGACACCTGGTTTATTACCAACCACTGCAATTTTTTTACCTGCTAGGCGATTCATTAGAGTCGATTTACCTGCATTCGGAATTCCAATAATCATCGTACGAAGTGTCTCTTTTTGAATACCACGTCCCCGTAGCTTAGCAATTTTATCGGACATTAATATTTTAGCGATGTCGGTTACTTTTTTAACTATTGATTGTTCTTTAGAATTAATAGCTAATGTCTTTAAACCTTGAGATTCATAAAAATCTCTCCATTCTTTAGTTCGAATAGGATCTGCTAGATCAGCTTTATTGAGGATCATTAGTTTGGGTTTGTCTCCGACGATTTTGGTTAGCATTGGATTTTGACTAGAAAGAGGTAACCTTGCATCCACTAAAATTGTAACAAAATCAACATGCTTAATATTTTCTTGAACTTGACGGCGAGCTTTGGACATGTGTCCTGGGAACCATTGAATAGTAGCCATGAAATAAATTCTCCTTATGTATAGACTACCTTAAAAGTCTACATCTATTTGTTAGAGGTCTAATTTTTTAGTTTTATTCTTTTTCAACCGCATATAAAGGTCGATAAAATATTCGATTAACACTATTATTCTATCATTTTTTTAATGATATCGAAATACTTTATACAATTATTCCGCTGATAGGTTTCGTTTACTAATTGAGTTTAAGGGATATACGAAAAAGCTCTGGAAGTTTACTCCGAGCTTTTAATAACATGATTTTTACCACATTAAGACTATTTGATGGTAACAGTCGTTCCTTGAGGAATATTTTCATAGAACCATTTTGCATCCGCCCTTGACATACGCACACAGCCATGTGAGGCGGCTTTTCCTAATTGCTTTGCTTCTTCTGGAATCTCATTTCCTTGTTGATCAGTCGGAACGCTATGAAAGAGATAAATACCATGTTCTTTAAAGGAGACCCAATAATAGGCTCCTTCTTTTGATGAGGCGTTATAGAAAAAATCTCCTCGTTCCGGTTCTATGACAAAAGTTCCTTTTGGGGTAGGGCTCTCTTTTGCTCCTGTTGAAACAATCGTTTTAAAGATGACCTTGTCATTCGAGGTTATTGTCATTGTTTGCCTCGTAGATGAAACATGAATTTCTAGATTTGAATATTTATTTAGATTTGGATAAGTCTTCTTTTGTAAGACCTCTTTTTTTGAAGTTTGACTTGTTTGAGATGCTTGTTTTATGACACTTGCTTTTTCTTTGGCTTTATCACCACGAAAAATAGAATATACGCTAAAGATACTCATGAAAACAAATAAGACAGCTAATATTGGCAAAATTAAACGTTTTCTCATGTACTATCCTCTCTCTTTTGCTCTGTTATGGACAAATCTATTATAAGTTTCTGAAAGAAGGTTGTCAAATATTTTTGTAACATTTGTAATCAAACAGAAATATTTACTGGAATTTTTAGTAGAAAAATAACCTCGAATGATACTTCATTCGAGGTTATTGTGATAACTGTAAGTCTTAATAACATGGCTTCAAAATAATATTAAGAATCTAAACTACTGTAATAATTAATTGGTCTATGATCGTTAAACAGGAATGCTTCAGGATGAACAGTTTTTAATTGTTTTTGACCAGATTTCCAGAAAAGTCCAACAAGAATACCTGTTAACACTAAAGCAAGTGAATAAGTTAAGATGCCTAAGCCCATATTAAATCCAATTGGTTGAGATAAAATATAAACAACTACTGCATACAACATGAACATAGCTGGTACAAATGTTACCCAATAATTTCGTCTTTTTAGGATGAGATATCTTGTAGCAACTAATAAACCAATAACAGCAGTTACTTGATTTGCCCAGTTAAAGTAACGCCATAGGAGATTAAAATCAACGTGTGTAAGGACAAATGAAATAACATATAATGGGATAGTTACAGCAAAGATTTTTGGAAGAGTATCTTGTTTGACATGGATATAATCAGCAACGATAGTACGTAAGCTACGGAAAGCTGATAAACCAGATGAAACAGGGAGAACAATAACACCAATGATAGCGATAGTTCCAATTACACTACCGAGTAACATTAACATTACTTGATTGACAACTGCAGAAGGTGTCCCAGCAGCAATCATTTCATAGAGATTTTGACCTTTGAACAAGCTCATTGAAGCACCTGCCCAAATCATTGCAATTACTCCTTCTGCAATCATCATGCCGTAGAAAGTGAAACGCCCTTCTCTCTCATTAACAGTTGTTCTTGAGACCATAGGTGCTTGGGTAGCATGGAAACCAGAGATGGCTCCACATGAAATGGTAAAGAATAAAGCAGGGAATATCCCAAGCCCAGCTGGATGCATATTTTTAAAGGTTTCAAAAGTTAAGTTTGGCATATCAAAGCCACCAGTTAATAAACGGAAGCCAACTGCTGCCGTACTAACCATTAAGATGACGCAGAATACAGGATAAACTTTACCAAGTGCTTTATCAATAGGTAAGACTGTAGAAATAAGGTAATAAACGAAAATAAGACCGATTATCCAAGGTAAAGATAGTGTCCCAGCTGGTAAAATACTTAGGATAAGATTAGCTGGAGTTACCACAAATACGGTTGCAACTAAAATAAGTAATAGCATTGAAAAAATGTTGATCACATGCTTCATTGACTTTCCAAGATAGCGACTAGCTAATTCAGGAAGATATGCACCATTATTTCTAAGAGAAATCATTCCAATCATATAATCATGAACAGCCCCTGCAAAAATACATCCTAAGACTATCCAGATATAAGCAACTGGACCATAGAGTGCTCCTAAAATAGGTCCAAAGATAGGTCCGGTTCCTGCGATGTTCAATAACTCGATCATCCCATTCTTCCATTTTGGCATAGGAACAAAATCATATCCATCCCTTAATGCTTCTGCAGGTGTTTGGCGATTTTCATCAATTTGAAAATTCTTTTCAATGTATCTACCGTACGTGAAATAACCAACAATTAAAAGGGCTACCCCTCCTAAAAATGTTACCATATCACTGCCTCCTAAAAATTTTTTGCTTAATTTTATTAAGCGTTTTCATGACTTTAGTATAGCATTGAAAAATTGAAATTTCCTATTTTCAAGATGAATGGTTGTTTTTTAGAAATGAATAGTCTAAGTTTTATGATGAATAACTTTTCACTAGTTAGGTAGATATGCCTAACATTTGTTTTAGGGGTTTTACATTTGCTCTGCTAACAGGAACTGTTATTTTATTACAAAGGTGTAACTGAAGTGTTTGGTTAAACCAAGGTTCAATCGTTTTAATAGCATTAATGTTCACAATGTAAGAGCGATGTACCCGTACAAATTGAGATGATGGTAGTTTATCTTGCCATTGTTGTAGAGAGCCATCAATTTCATAATTTTTATCAGGTGTTTGTATAATCAGTTTTCCTTGCATAGCTTCAATCAAAAGGATATCATCCGCCGACACCAGATAGATTCGATCTTCTACTGTCAATGGATACTGTTGCTTGAAGAGAAGACCGGAAGTTACGCTCTCTATAATTGTAGATGTACTTAGCGCTCCTTTTACTCTATCCATAGCTTGCTTTAGCCTATCAAACTCATAGGGTTTTAACAAATAATCACGCGCATCATGCTCAAAAGCCTGAATAGCGTATTGATCATAAGCAGTCGCAAATATCAATAATGGTGGTTTGGGCATTTTATTGATATACTCTGCTAATTGCAACCCAGAATCATCTCTGAGATGGATATCTAACAGTGCTACATCAAAAGTTTCTCTAAGTAAAATAGCTAATGCAGTAGCCATATCATGCGCCTCTGCTATAACGAGGTTAGAATCATACTTATTAAGAAGGTAAATTAATTCGTTACGTGCAACTGGTTCATCATCAACTACTAAAACTTTCATACAATACCTTTCTAATTTTTAATGGGGATATTAACAATAGCACAAGTTCCTGAATCATTTGATTCAAATTTTAAACTTGCTTGTCCATCATAAATAATATTCAAGCGACGAACGAGATTCTCAATAGCTGTACCAGAACCTTGTTTTGAAATTTGAGTTTTTTTTCCAAGCGTTATTAATTTTTCTTTTGGAATCCCAATACCATTGTCTTGGACAATGATATGAAGCCTATCATTATTTCTTGCAATAGTAACCTTTAGCTGGTTATTTTTATTAACATGCTTAAAAGCGTGTTTATAAGAGTTTTCAATCAAGACCTGCAATGTAAAGGGAGGAATCATTAAGTTGTCATCTGAATTTGTTTGGTTGTCTAAATTAAAGGCCACCATGTTGGGAAATCTTGCTTCTTCAAGGGCTAAATAGGCGTTAACCTGTTCCAATTCATCATGAAGAGGAATTAAATTTTGCTTTGCCCGTTGAAGATTAGCACGAATAACCTTGCTAAAATCTTGGACGAGCTTTCTTGCTTTTTCGCTATCCATGCGAATTAAACCATAAATAGTATTAAGTGCATTAAAAAGAAAATGCGGATTAACCTGCGCTTGGAGAGACTTCATTTCCGCATCCTGTAGTAACCTTGTTGCTTCCTCAGCTTGTCCCAAAGCTAACTGAGTGGAAAAGATATTGCCTAATCCTTCAGCTAATTGACGGTCAACGTAAGTCATATGTTGTGCGTCTGAAAAATATAATTTCAAAGTACCCACTATAACATCGTGGATGTGTAATGGAATAACAATTGCTGAACTAAGTGGGCAATTGTTATGGTCGCATTCGATTTCACTTTTATCAGTTGCGACACTAACTTTACCAGTATCTATTGCTCTTTTAGCAAGCTTTGTTAATATTTGAGTATTAGGAAGATGATGGTCAGCTCCATCTCCTACATAGGCTAAAATGGCTGATTGACTAGTCAGGCTAACAGCACTCACATCCATATGTTTATGAATAATTTCAGCTACTGGTTGACAAGATTCTGTTGTCAGTCCCTTTCTAAGGTAAGGAAGGGTTAAATTTGCTAATTCAAGTACTTGATGGGTTTGAAATGCTTTAGCATATTCTTCTAATTTTTGAGTAGATGAAATAATGGATATAAATATACCTAAACCTAAAGTATTACTTAAAATCATTGGCATGCTGATAAAAGATACTAAGCGAAGCGCCTGATTAAAGTCAACACTAAAAATGAGGATACAGATCATTTGTAGAATTTCCATACCGAAACCAACAACCATTGCATCTAAAACACGAATTTTATTATAATTTTTACGAAGATAATTGCCTGATAATCCAGAGCATAAACCAATTAGTAAGGAAGAAATGACATAAATATGAGGGGCTAATCCTCCTTGCAAATACCTAACGAATACAGATAAGAGACCAACTATAATACCGACTATGGGGCCACCGATTAGACCTGATACACCAATGGTTAAAACACGTGTATTGGCAACCGATGATTGATCTGCTATATGATTAAGAGTTTGTGGAATGATAGATAAATCTGACTGAATTTCTACCCCTGTAAAATTAGAAATAATAGCAAATAAGCTAAATAAGATAAGCAGAATATACTGGTGTTTTTTTAATTCGGGTTGCTTCAAAGTTTGTTTTATAAAGGGGATATGCACAAAGGCATAGGCTAATAATATGATTAACCCCGCTCGCTCCATCATAATTAAAAAGAGTGTCATTAAATCTCTCCAAAGTATTAATTAGTCCGTTATAACATAGGTATAAAATGATTCATTTCATTACTCATTTAAAATGTCTCTCTATCAAGTATTCTCAAGACAATTAAGGGGATATCCATCAACAACTATTATGAAAACAACTACTTAAGGATGATAGATACTTTCACTAAAAAATTTTGATTAATCAAATATATTATTATTATAGCATATCAAATATTATTTTTTACATATTTATTAATTAATATGGTAACACCCATTATCTGAAGTGTGTAGGTGAGGTCTAAGTAAAGAATTTAAGCGTTTTGATAATAAAAAAGTGAGAACAATAGATTCTCACTCACAATTAGCCTGGTAATTTCTCACACGATTTGGTACTGCTTTTTAAAATTGGGCGATGGTGTTATTTTTAATATGAGTAGCTGCACTCGAATCCGATTGCTCAAAAGCACTTGCCGCTCCATTGAGATAGCTATTCAGATCAGAAATAACTGGTTGAATGTTTTGGCTGACTTCTTTGATAACTTTTGATCCAGCTTCTAAGTATTTTCAATGTTCTTGAACCCATTGGTGATTTTTTTTACTAAGTCACATGCTGTTAAAATCATCATTAAGCTTATCCCTCCCATAATAATAATCAATTTTTTAAATCCTTTAAACATCACTTTTCCTCTTATCTTATTGATTTTTTCAATTTTATTGCTGTCTTGACGTTGCTATCGCAAACAACCAACTCAATGCAATATAGTTATGGTATACATATCAATGTAAGAATCAAGATTTTTAAATTCATATTATTTGTATGATATTCAGGATTAGCTATTTTTGATTTCACAAAAAAACCTTCTTCTACTTTTTCTAGACTGATTCTTTCTTCCCACTCCTTCGTATCAATAGTTAAACAAAGTACTTTAAATCCTACAGAGGGTCATTCCATCAATTAATGGCATCATCGCGCTTGAAGCATGGCATAGGTTTTGGTATTAGAAACTGAATATGAATTCTATTATCTGTTAAAAAAATCAATATCACCAGAGTATTTATAAAACATAACGATAAAAAATCAAAAAATATTTTTACTATTTCCCTTAATTTCATGAGATTTAATTTCCCTTTTTGTGTATTATTTCTATTCTACACTAGTCTTACCCTTAGAAATATTTTTCCAATTTTCAATGACACGAGCTACTCTTTCTTTCTCTTCGTCATGGTACCTCCAAAAATTACTTCATCAATATCTTCCTCATTGAAATAATATACTTGTTCTAAATTGAGCTCTCTGGAAAAAATCCTGCCAGATAATCAAAATATCATCTTGATCAATAATATTTGCTCATGAAATGGCTCCACAAAATTTCTTACATCTTTAACATTTTCATAGAGTGCTTTTACTCCACAATGGCCAAAGTACCTATAACAACTGCTACTACTGGTACAAATTGGAGCTGTTATGATTACTACAAAAACACTCTCAGCAAGCGTAGAGACTATTCTACCTACTTCATTTTTTCTAGATATTTATTGCTCCTACCTTAAATTAATTAATTTATCACTCATATTCGGGATGCTTATGAATATAATATGCTGCATAAAGGGAATCGACAATCAGAGCTGGAAAAGTTGCCGTAAATAATACACCTCCAATCAAACCAAAAATATTTTCAATACTACCTACAAGAAAGACTGGAGAAAGCATCACTAAACCAAAAATAATTCCATAATTAATTTTTAATTGTTCCTTTTTTCCTTTTTGTAATTTCCACTGATTAAATTTCCATTTTTTCCCCTGATTTTTTGGTAAATAATAGAAATAATATATTCCAGAAAATACAATAAAAATAATTAACATTATCATAATATACATTTTTGCCATCTCAGTATAATAAATTGATTGAACATGTCCAAAATTTCTATTATTTAAAAACATTGCCAAGCCTATAAAATCAAAACCTATAATAAGTGTTAGGAATACTAATGATAATAAAATATAAGAAATTTTTTTTAAAAAATTAGATATTTTTTTAAAAAAAAGCGAAATAATTATTGAGACCAAATTAACAAAAATGCATACAGAAAATATGAATTTTATAAAACCTAAAGGATCACCAAAATTACTTGCATATAACCCTATGCAAGATATAAATAGTCCAATCCATGGAAAAATTTTAATATATGAATATTCTATTTCAAACTCAATTAACGGTCCATGATATCTATGGTTGCTCTGTTTCAAAAATTTTACCCTCCAAATAAATCTTTTAATCCTTTTTTAGCAAAACCTGTAATTGATTCATTACCCAACTCCTTAACTTTAAAATTCAAAGCAAAATCAAATGCCAGCCCTGCACTGCTCCAACAACGGTTCCCACAGGTCCTCCTACCAAAGTTCCTATTGCTGCACCGGACAATGCATCTACACCTGAATCTATAGCAAAGTTTTTGATTTTTTGATCTAGTGTAGAAGTCTTATCATCAAAAAAGTCTTTTTTGGCATTAGTTTCTATATTGACTATTTTCCCAGTCCAACCTAATACTTTACCAGCTTTAGCAATTCTTCCTAATTTTCCCCATCCTTTAAAAGCATTTTGGGGATTTAATTCAAGGACTTCATTTTTAAGGGATTTTATTGCTGCATTATTCAAAGTAACTCCTTTTGACGCAATTTTTCTGAGCTTATTTGAATCTTCTAAAGCTTTTTTCTCAACTGTTTAGCATCTTCTTCTCGTTTTTTCATACCTGTTTGAATTGTTTTTGTCCATTCTAATCCCTTACCTGAGGTATCAAATGTACCATTGAAATTTCCAAAACCTTCTGAGAATAGTTAAGGCCTGCCGAAACGACATCCTGAACTTCTGTTAGTCCACAAAAGACTGTTGAGGATTCCGCATTGAATTCCATGAGATATTTTTTAAATCATAGGTTACCTTTAATGCCAGAAAACTCCTAAGAGATTTCATGAACTAGCTGTCACTTTATAAGTGATCACAAGCTAATAACAAAAGTGAAATGAATCATTAACTTTTCTAAAGTTAATAAAGAATGGAATTAGCTCAATTGCCACTCTAGAAGCGAGAAAGTCACCATAAGAATGACCTGTTGTGACAGTAATATTATCGCCATTACTTTGAACACGATCATAAAAGCTAGTAGCTTTGTCTCCTAATCGTTTTAAATAAGCAGAGTTATTAGCACCGATATTTGCATCTGAAATAAAGTCGGTTGCCCCATCAGCATCCTTATTAGTACCCGCATAAGCTATATAAGTCTCACCAGTATTTTTATCTTTTACAGCAATAGCTGCAATACCAGTCTCTTTGTCATACATACCGTCACTATAAGTTAAATCAGTTCTATCAATTAGTTGATTTAACTCTTTTTTAGTACTTTCACTTGCTTCTTTTATGTCATCACCATTATTTAAAGCATCTGTATAAGCCCTCTCATATTTGTATACATAATGTGATAAATCTGCTGATGTTTTAACCCGATGTTCTAGTTTTATAGTTACATTATCATTTCCCATAACTTCTCCGTTTATTTTCTAAAACTATAGGTCTCACCCAAATAGTATCTCTTGTTTTTAGTTTTTATCCTTAGTGTATAGTCAAAATTATTTTTTCCACTTTTTGTAAAAGTAATATCTGCTTCCTTAATATCAGATATTTTAAATTTATCTCTCATTTTTTAATAAGCTTCGACTGTGTCGGCAATTCATATGTTATATCTTTCAACTCAGTTTCCGGATGTTTTAATAAATAACTTTTTACTTTTAATTTTTTAATTCTTTAGTATCCATTGCTCCGATAATAAAGTCATCAAAT